>DGQA01000053.1 GCA_002390705.1 Actinobacteria bacterium UBA4426
GAACCTTGTGGGAAGAGCCTTGCGCCAAAAGAAAACTTCAACCATTGGCTTAATTGTCCCTGACTTGGAGAACCCGTTCTTCTCCGCGTTGACCCAAGAAGTAAGCCGCCGATTTTCCAAATCTGGCACGGATGTCCTCGTGATCAGTGCTGATAACAATCTGGAATTAGAATTCCGCGCAGTGCGCTCGTTTCTCGGACGGCAAGTGGACGGCCTTGTCATGATTCCGTGCGATGAGATTGAAAGCGGAGAGTCCGTCCAGTTGGCGAGTTCCAGCGTATCAACGTTACAGCTTGACCGGTTCGTAGATGGTATTGACTTATCTTTTGTAGGTTGCGATAACACCGCGGGAATGAATCTAGTTATTAATCATATAAATGAATTTGTGGATGAAAATAGTCATCCAGTGATCATTATTGGGGGCGGAGGCTCAACATCGTCTGGTCGTGAGCGATTGCAGGAACTAATTTTTCACCGTCCAAGGAGCCTCGTCCTTGATGGCAATTTTAGTTTTGCTTGGGGAAGGCAGGCGACCGCAGAGATCTTGTCTAAGGACATTCGGAGCGGCACGATTGTGACAACTGCGGACGTGATAGCGCTTGGTGTTATGTCTGCGTTAATCACGAATGGACATTCGGTGCCAATGGATTTTCGGGTCATCGGGTTCGATGACGTGGGCGTGGCTTATCTTGCTAATCCCACACTCACGACTATTAGTCAGCCATTGACAGACATGGCTGATTCAATTTTCTCTTTTATGAACACTGTGCCACAGAGTTCACGGATCCAAGCAAGGAAAATTCTTGGTCCCAAATTAGTGGTGCGCGAATCCAGCCCCGCCTGATTCAATAGATGGTATCAGCGGAAAGCAGTGGTCCTGTGTGCTGTTGTGTCTGTTTGTCGCTTGGCCAAGCGAACTCGCACATCGAAGCTCCATAATTAAAATTTCCTGGACGACTTGAATGTGCCGTGTGTGGTTCCCGTATGTATTACTACTACTAGTAGTCGTATAAGCATCCGTGACTGACGTAGTGCGCTTTCAAGTCGAATCCTTGACGCGCAAGGTTCTCGCGGATGCGGCTTTCGTCCAGATTAGGGGGGAGCCCGTCCATTCGAAAATATGAAACAGTAGAGCTGCGGTCTGTATTTCATTTAGCGCACCGTATTCGTA
Source organism: Actinobacteria bacterium UBA4426 (assembly GCA_002390705.1). Classification (GTDB taxonomy): domain Bacteria; phylum Actinomycetota; class Actinomycetes; order S36-B12; family S36-B12; genus UBA4592. Next base: position 1,172 of record DGQA01000053.1, read on the forward strand.
ATACCGAGGATGCAGCGCTGCTGATGAATCGCGCTCTGGTTCGAATTCTCGCCGAACATTCATGTGCTAGGTTGATAGAAAGATCACCATTGCTGAGTCTTCAACGGTCAGCGCGAGGTCTGGGCAGGATCCACCTTCGAGCAGGGAAGCGGCTTGGGAAGTGTCCGTGTCTGCACTCATCCATTTCACAAGATGGGAGATCAAGTGAGCGGTTTGTTCCTGGGTCAACAGCCAAATTCCTGGAATTGAGGGCGATCTGATTGCATTGAGTCGCTCTTTGGTTCGACTCTTTGTCGGAGTCTCACGTGTTGACCGGAAACCATTATTGACATTCCCGAATTTCCGATGGGTGTCATCAGGTGCATTCGGTATCTGCCGTTCGGCATGGTGCTCCTTTCGTAAGTATCCATCCGGTGTTCAATAACTAACCCCACTCAAAGCACCCCTACGGGGTACTAAAAGACGAGCTCGCGCACGCCTACGCGGGTGAGGCACCGATCAAAAAACCCCTCGGGAGAAGTGGCTAACTACCCCGAGACATTGACGGGGGAGACTCAGAAAAATACCAGTTCAGGTAAACACCGGGGAATTGCTGCGAGGGAAGGTTTTGGTGTGCTCAACTTTAGGTGATCGATAGGAAAGGGGTTGTCATAACAAGTCTCTTTGATGCGCAAATTGAACTTCAGGATCCGGGTACCGTCTGGAGGAATTCGCTCTCGACTTGAGTGCACTTGGCAGAATCTGCCTGCGGGTGTGACGTGCTAACCGAGATTTCACGAGGCGTGACGCGTAGTATGTGGGTGTGGCGCCCGTGAGAGTGCTGGACCCTCAGCGAAAAAAAGGTACGCGAGTTGTCACGCGGCTGCGGATGTCTATCGCCCTCGGCGCCATCCTGGCGCTTGTGTTCGGCTACTTGGCTCGATACCACGAGGACATCCTTCTCGGACATTCTCTTTGTCCGGTGCTTGCAATCACGGGCTATCGGTGCCCTTTCTGCGGAGGTAGTCAGAGCGCTGTCTCGCTCGTTCAGGGAGACTGGGTCACCGCGGCTAAGGCGAATTTGCTGATCGCTGCAGGACCTGTCTTCTTGGTTTTGGGCCTGATGCTCACACGTATTTGGGATTCGATGCCTGCCCAGAGACGGCGAGTTGAAATCACTGCCATAGCCAGCCTGCCGATAGTTATTACCGTGTGGTCGCTCTTGCGGAACTTCCACGGCGTGTGAAGAAGATCTATGAAGTAGCCGCCGCGATAATGGCGACGAGGACGATGACAACTATTGCCGCCGTAGCTATGCCCACTGCCACCCACGCGCAGACGACACCTGCCTTGACAAAGCCAGCGCCCCCCAGTTGGCCTCCGGCTGCGGCAATTTCCCGCTTGGCTGCGGGTGCCATCGCCAGGGCAACAATCGAAGGGATTATGCCAATACCATAGCCGCACACCAGAACAAGTCCAACAATTCCAAGCACCAATACTGCAATAGACATTCCACTGTTTCGTGGTGGAATTTGAACGTTTTCAGATGACATGAAACTCCCCTTTACTCGGTGTCCTCCCAACGAGTGGAAGCATATCCAAGTATGGGACCCAATTGCGAAGTTGCGGACAATTAGTTGGCGTTGGTAGCAAAGATGTAGGTTCTCAGGTGAGGACGAAGAGGATCCCGGTATCGCTCCCCTGCAACCAAGTGGGGCATGTTCACTCTGTTTTGATCGCAAGATGACCGGGTAAGAGTCGTTTACACGCGCTAGTGGCGAACCCGGATCTCACCAACGAATTCCTCGGGTTCATCATCAAGCATCTCCGCAGGGAAACCAGGAGTGATGACTTCGATGTTGTAGTCATCCTCGGAGCGCTTGATGATGTTGGGGGACCACTCACGTGGGCCGTAGCGCTCGATGCCGTCGTCGAAGATCTCCGCCACAAGATTGCCCAACTCCAACTCCATGCCGGCTTCCTTGGCCATCGCGATGAACAGACCGACATCCTTTTTCACCAAGTCCATCGCGAAATTGATGTCGCGTGAGCCGTTCAAGATCACTTGGCCTTCGGTCTCATGGACGAATGAATTACCTGAGGATGCCGCGATCGCCTCGTAGGCGATCCCCAAGTCAAGGCCAACTTTCGCGCAGGCCGCAAGCGCTTCAGTAACCGCAATCAAGTTGGCCGAAGCCAAGAAATTAGTCATGACTTTCAGCTGCGAAGCGCTCCCGAGTTCCCCGGTATGCAGGACTCGGCGACCCATGACACCGAACAAGGGAAGCATTCATTCAAAAATCGCCCGTTCGCACCCCGCGAAGATCAAAATGTTGCCCGTCGCGGCGCGGTGGCAGCCCCCCGAGACTGGAGCGTCGGCGGCGTGGGTACCCAATTCGGCAACCTGCGCACCTAATCGCACCACCTCTTGGGCATCGTTAGTACTCATCTCCACCCAAATGCTGTCTGGTGCAAGACCGGCCAGTACGCCACCTGTGGACTCCATCACTTCGGACACGATGGCCGGTGAAGGCAGACAGGTGATCACGACCCCGCAATTACGCGCCAAATCAGCGGGGGACTGCGCAGCTATCGCACCTGGAGCCACCAGCGGCGCCATCGCGGTCAGATCCTGATCCAGGACCATCGTGGGTGCGCCACTACGCACCAATGTACCCGCCAGTTTGGAACCCCCGTTGCCCAATCCAATGAACCCAACGACAGACATTTAGCCTCCTATTGCGCGCATGCTCGAATTCAATGCGGTTTTGAAGTTGTGGCATCGGCGATGCCTAGTGAGCCGTCTTCAATTCACATGAACCATGGAGTCAATTGCCGACCAATTTTACCGAACGCACCCATCCCACTTCCACCCTTTGCGTTGGGGCGAATTCCCCAACTCAATTCTTCCCGCGCACCAGAGCAGAAGGCTCCCAGAATCTGATTCTGGGACTGAAGGAAATTTAACGGTATCCCGAAACAGCCGTTCAATCGCGAAGTCGGCCAGTTCCTTTGGTGGAACGAAATCTACGCCGAATCCTTTTGCCAAGTCGAACGTGTGCACAGTAACTTCCACGACGCCCATGGCGGCAAAACCAACTGGATCGGAGATACCATATGAATGCCAGGCGCGATCATTTAAAGATGACATTTTTACAACTCTTTGCAGGACCCGTCCGGCCGTGGCAATCATCGACAAAAAATCTGCCGGAGTCGCACCTTCCTTCTTCTCGAACAAAATTGGCTGGTACGTTTCCATATTTTTCCCGACTACTTGATATGAATACTCGAGACATGCACGCATGGTGTGCATCGCGGTTTGAGCTTGCGTCCAGTCAAGACTCGGCGTTGGTAGATTCCAATCCAGTTCTGAGCTGGGACTCAGAACTCTCACAAGTTCGTCTACCGCACTAATTACGTGGTTACCAGAAGTTTCTAATGAATTCATCTGCGTACTTTATACAGTACGCTTTCAGAATGTCTACGTTATTTTCTCCATTAAAAATCCGGGATCTTGAAATACCAAACAGGATTTGGCTCTCGCCAATGTGCCAATATTCAGCGATCGATGGAGTGCCGAACGATTGGCATTTTATGCATCTTGGTCAGTTCGCAGCCGGAAAAGTAGGTTTGATCATGACGGAGGCGTCTGGAATCGCTCCGGACGCACGTTCCACCCCTTTAGATGCTGGAATCTGGAATGAGGAACAAGAGTTTGCGTGGAAGAAAATCGTCAATTTTGTACACGAGCAAGGCTCAAAAATTGGTATCCAACTGTGGCATGCTGGACAAAAAGGGTCAACGACTACCCCATGGCAGGGACAAGGGCATGTGTCTGAAGCACAGGGCGGTTGGAGGGCGGTCGCGCCTTCGGCAATCGCATTCGGAGACTTACCTGCGCCGCGAGAGATATCTCGCGAAGAAATAAAAGCCACGATCGAGGACTACCGTGGATCTGCGAAAAGAGCTTTAAGAGCTGGCTTTGATGTCCTTGAAATTCATGGGGCACACGGCTATCTGATTCACTCCTTTTTGTCGCCCATTTCGAATAAGCGCCAGGACGAATATGGTGGGAACTTCGACAATCGAATTCGCTTTGTAGTCGAAGTTGTACAGGCGGTGCGTGAAGTGTGGCCTGATTCTCACCCACTGTTCCTGCGGACTTCATCGCACGATTGGGTTGAAGGCGGTTGGACCGGAGAGGAAAATGCAGAACTGGCGGAGATACTTTTTCACAAGGGTGTCGACCTAATCGATTGTTCTTCAGGGGGAATAAAAAGTGATGTCTCATATCCGGTAGGCCCCGGGTATCAAGTGCAGTTTTCAGAGATAGTGAAAAAGAGAAGCAAGGTGCTTACCTGCGCTGTGGGAGTCATTACCGAGCCACTTCAAGCTGAAACAATCATAGATTTACAACAGGCCGATGCGGTCATGCTCGGTCGTGAATTCTTGCGAGACCCACATTGGGTGTTCCGAGCAGCGAAAGAGTTAAACACGGACATCGAGTGGCCCAATCAATACAAACAAGGCAAGCGAAAACCGTGAAATCGACTCAATTGTGCGCATGACGAATTTGTAGATTGGGTTATGCAGTTGCTCTTGATTAATTTTTTTTCTCCCTTACCATTAAGAATCATTAATCTGCGCTATGCAGCTAATTCATGATTGGAAATAGATGAGTCTGAAAGAAGCAGTAGACAAACTCGGAATTGAATTCTGGAATTGGCGAATGAAGCAGCAGCCACGTTCCCATGACGATATTCCGCGTCTGGAAAGGGTTGAGAATTGGTTGCCCGCTTGGTCTGAATCGGACATCGCAACGTATCGAGTTGCACTTAAGGAATTTCAAGCTCGGTACGAGTCGATTGAATTCACAAATTTCGGCGACACTGCTTTTGACAAAGAAACTTATGTCGATTATCGACTGATCGGCTCTGCGATTTCACGCGTCTACTGGGAGCTAGATCATTTGAAGAGTTGGCAAGAGCAGCCTCGCTTCTATATTGATCAAACGATCGGAGTGGTATTTGATCTGCTTCTGGCGCCGGAGGTTACTGACAAGCGGATCTCTGAGGTGGCGTTAGTCTTAGCAAACTCCCCACAAATTCTTCAAGATGGACTAGCGAATTTATCGGGCAATTCCGTTAGGGAGTATGCAATTGTCGCTATTGAATTGCTCAGAAATATCGATGCCGAAGTAAACAGGATGGTTGAGGAACTTGCGCCCTTCGCTGAACCTTCAACAGCTAATTCGCTTAAAATTGCCGGCGATACGGCGATAGCAGCTTTTGTGAATTTTAGGGAGTGGCTAGAAAGCAACCAAAAAGACATGAAGCAAATTCAGCCGGTGGGCAGGAATAAATATCAATGGTTCTTCGATCATGTGGCGCTTGTCCCTTATCAGCCAGAGGAACTCATAGCTATTGGCAACCTCGAGTGGGAGCGAGCCGTCACTCTCGAACACATAACGGCCAATAAGTATCGAGATGTCGAGAATGTGAGTATTCCGAGTAGTGTTACAAAGCAGGTTGAAAATGAACGCAACGCAGAATTGCAGGTTCGTTCATTTTATGACGAAGAAAGTATTCTGAGTCAACCCAATTCACTCAAGCATTATCTAAATGGCGCACTACCAGCTTATCTTGAACCAATTCAGTGGCTGGGCGTAACAGATGACCTAACTGGTCCGTCCAGAGTCGAAGAAAATGGAATCTCGTACGTCCCTGAACCGCATAATGAGCTCCCATACTTTTATGCCGCAAATGCTCGAGACACTCGGGCAGGGATCGTCCACGAGGGTGCTCATTATCAACAGCTCGCCCTGTCGTGGAGAAACGAGCGTCCTCTTCGTCGTTTCTATTACGACTCGGGTGTCAACGAAGGCATTGCTTTCTATAACGAAGAATTGATGTTGGCGGCCGGATTGTTCGAAGATGTACCGCATTCGAAGATTGTCATGTACAACTTCATGAAACTACGAGCAATGCGAGTGATCGTTGATGTGCAGTTAGCTACTGGGTCTATTGATATCGAAACGGCAACTTCGTACCTCGAGAACAAGGTACCGATGGACAGGGCTACCGCCTATGAAGAGGCGGTCTCGTTTGCATCATCGCCGGGTCAAGCCCTCACGTACCAGATCGGTAAGACTCAGATAATTAAACTTTTTTCAGACAGTATTGAGAAACATGGTCGAAAATTCTCCATGAGACACTTTCATGACTACCTTTGGTACAACGGCAATGTTCCCCTTTCGCTCCTGAGATTTGAGTACCTTGATGACCGTAGTGAACTAGATGCCATTGATATTCGAAAGAGCTAGAAACCATTTCAATTTATTCAACGCTCAATACAGGAGGTATTTATGAAAGAAGTTCAGGATTACATCTGGAATAGCGTCCTTGCAATGTACGAAGGATTTATTGAAAAGGACCGACCAAAAATTGACCAGTTCATCAATGAGGACTGCACTGTGTGGGATTCCTCTGAGCGTGACATGGCATTTGGACTCGCCGGCTTAAATGAGGTCCGTGCGCGTAGGCCCAAAGTTGAGTCGGAACCACAGGTTGAAAAGATTGACGCCTACGATCCGGTCATTGACGTGTTCGGCGATACCGCAATCGCTCGACATTACGTGCGAGTAACATTTTTTGACAAAAAGTTACCATCACGGGAAATTCGCAATACCGGTATTTGGAGACAGTTCCCACAAGGCTGGCAACTCGTACATAATCATGAAGATGAACTTCCTCTTGCCGAGTAGTTGATGCTACTCACCAGTCGATTCAACCAAGGAGTATCACATGTTTGATTACAGCGAACGACGAAATAAGCTTTACGCGCTGATGGAGCAACAAGGAGTGGACCTAGTTTTTCTGCCGAAGCACTCCGCAGACCTAGACTATTTGACTGGCTCTGAGCGAAGAGTCACAACTTTTGGAAATGTCGCTTACACACATCACTGGGTTGCAGGTGCGTTCATCCACCCCAAACATCAGCCAAAATTTGTGCTTCCGCGTATGATTGTTGAGTTTGACTCTCCAGCTGGTGTTGATCAAGACACAACGGTGGTATCGGAGCAGGATGACGCCTATGCACGATTCAGGAAGGTGACAGAAAGTTTCGGGCACGTGAAGAAAATTGCGGTCAGTGCTCGCACTTGGAGTGAAACTACCCTTCACATCATGAGGGCATTTCCGGACGCGGTTGTTGTCAATGCAGAAGACTTAGTGAACCCTTTACGGCGAATTAAGTCTGTAGAGGAATTAGAACTGATGACACAGGCATGTCACTTGGTCGACAACGTCCTCGAGAGAGTCCAGTCCAAAGTAATTTTAGGTGTAACCGAATTGGACCTAAAGTCCGAAGTTAACTTCCAGATGAATGAAACAGGTTCCAAAACAGAGTCATTCGATACGGCAGTGTGGTCGATGGGAACGGGCAATGAACGTGATGCATCGGATCGTCTGACGAGTAATCCGTTGATGCGTGACATGGGCGTTTCCTTCGACTTTGGTTCGGTGATTAATGGCTACTGCTCTGATTTCGGTCGCACGATTTATGTGGGTGACCCGAGCAAGGAATATGAATTTGTTTACGATCTAGTGATGGAAGCACAGGCTGCCGGGTTGGCGGCAGTGAGACCTGGAGCCCTAGCATCTGACGTTCACAATGCAACAAGAAAAGTTATCGTGGATGGTGGGTACGGGAAATGGTTCCGGCATAGAACCGGCCATGGAATTGGCTTAGATGTGCACGAGTTTCCCTTCATATCTGAAGAAGATGACACGCCTCTGGAAGTGGGAATGACCTTCACAATTGAACCGTCCGTTTTTTGGCCTGGAAGAGTTGGGGTAAGAGTCGAGGACATTATTGTTGTTGAACCAGACGGTGGAAGAAAAATCAATCAATTTCCTACTACTCTTGTTGCCAATTAAAACAAAATTCGGATGGCAAGAATCATTAGTTGGTAAGTTCGCATGACGAACGACATCTTATTTTTGGGTGTGAGCCAAAACCAAAACCTCCTTGACAGTCTATGAGTGCAGTGAAAGAATCGAATATCACGTAATGGGTCCCTAAAATAAGTTACAAGAAAGTAAAGGAGTAGGTAATGAAACATAAGCTAAGAGCTGCAGCAGTTGCTGCCGCATCAAGTGCGCTAATTGTGAGTGGTCTAGCGGGAACACCTGCGACGGCGGCGGGCAATTCGCTCGTGGTTGAGTCTGTATTTCAGTTGACATCGACCGACCCCGCAAGGTCTTTCGAACAAACAGGAAACATGATTAACCACGCCCTATATGAAACGCTCGTCACCTATGAAGGTGGAGACGCTTCGAAGCCCGTCCCCGCTATTGCTTCCAGATGGACGTACAACTCAAACGCGACAAGCTTTACCTTTACCATCGATCCGAAAGCAAAGTTCTCTGACGGAACAAAAGTGACTTCCAAAGACGTTGTTTTCTCATTAAACCGCCTGAAGAACATCAAGGGCAATCCTTCGTCTCTCATGGACGGAATCACGGTGCGGGCAATCGGATCGAACAAAGTGAGATTGACGACAGACAAGCCCACTCCACAACTTCTCGCGATTGTCACGTCCCCAGCCTTGGGCATTATGAATAGTAAAGTCGTTAAGGCTTGTGGCGGTTCCGACGCTGCAAACGCAAACGTTGCAGACAAGGCACTTGACTGTTTGAAGAAAAAATCGGCCGGCAGCGGGCGGTACGTATTGAAGTCTTTCAATCTCACCACCGAGGTAGTTCTTGATAAGAATAAGAAATATTGGGGCGGGGTAAACAAAGACGGCTACGATAAAATTGTTGTCCGAAATGTGCCTGTGAACGTGCAGCGCTTGAATGTCATTAAGGGCACATCCGGAATCGCAGCAGATCTTTCGCCTGACCAAGCAGAAGGTGTTGGATCAAAGGTCAATGTCATCGAAGGCAAAGCGTCAAATGTCTTTTTCTTCTATCTGAGTGCGAATCCAAATTTTTCAGCAGCTACTAAGTTTACGTCCAATCCGAAGTGCGTTGAGGCCGCTCGATATGGGATCAACTACAACAAGATTGTTCGATACGCTGGTTTGGGAGCAATCCAAGCGCCTGGAATTATCCCCAGCTTCTTCTCGGGTGCACTCAAGCAGAAGGATGCCATCAAGACAGACTCGGCAAGAGCCAAAAAAGCGTTTGATGCATGCGGAATCGGCGATACTCCAGTGTCGATAGGTTACTGGGGTGATGGTGGCGCTGTGAACGGACTCAACTTTGGTTCACTTGCCGCACTTGTTGAAGAGGATCTTCGTCAGGTCGGGTTCAAGATTGAGTTGGATGGTGCTCCGATCGCTGTATCGTTACCACTTTACCGCGACAATAAGGAAGAGACTGGACTTTGGCTTTGGGGTCCAGACTGGCCAGATTCAACTAACTACACGGAGAGCTTTAGTCCAGGTACGAAGGTTGGAAAGCGGATGGGCTGGCTCCTCGGAGCAGATGATTACATTACTGGCCTACAAGAAAAGGCTGCAGTGACGGTGAATCCGCAGAAACGCGCCAAGCTCTTCACACAATGGCAAAAAGAGATGAACAAGCGCAGTCCGCTTATTCCTCTCGTGCAGCCGGCTGCAATTTTGGTTGCGAACAAATCGGTCGAAGGTGTAAGGGATCACCCGATTTGGAAAATCAACCTGCCAGAAATAACGAAAAAATAACTCAATAACATCCTGTAAAAGTAGATAAAGGAACAAATGGAGCCAGTGCCAGTTCGAACATTTTCATTGCGTAAAATGTTCACTGGCACTGGTTTCTTTCCTTTTATCGTGCGCCGTCTGCTTACGGCTGTACTACTCATCTTGGGGATTACATTTATAGCTTTTTCTGTTACCCAGTTGGTGCCAGGTGACCCGGTTGCGGCAAACCTCGGTCAAAGCGCCTATAGCGATCCGGAAATTGTCGCCGCGTTTGAAAAAGAATTTGGCTTGGACCAACCCGTTCCCATCCAGTACATCACTTATTTAGGAAAACTTGTGCAGGGTGATTTGGGAGTTTCACTTTCGAGCAAGCGCCCGGTCGCGGAGGACCTCAGAGAGTATTTTCCTGCTACCCTTGAAATAGCGATGTTCGCTGTTTTCGTGGCTCTCGTTCTTGGCATCCTGCTCGGGACGATTTCTGCTATGACTCGAGATCGGTTGCCGGATCAAATAATTCGCGTGTTTAGTTTGACCGGTGTGTCGATGCCTGTCTTTTGGACGGCAATTACCGCTTTCTACATTTTCTTTTTCGTCCTGGGTTGGGCGCCCGGAACTGGAAGATTGGAGCCTGGTGCAGAGCCTCCGCCTACGGTCACGGGTCTATTCACAATTGACGCACTTTTAAATGGAGATCTGTCCACATCGAAAGAGGCCCTTTCATATTTGCTCTTGCCAGCACTTGTTCTTGCGGTATATGCACTAGGAGTAATCACGCGATTCACTCGGGCTTCGGTGCTGGAAATCTTGGGAAATGATTATGTGCGGACTGCTCGATCAAAAGGCTTGTCAGAATTTACTGTAATTCGACGGCATGTGTTGCGTCCCGCGCTTCTCTCAATTATTACCATCGCGGGTGTAGCTTTTGCCAGTTTGCTTGCTGGTTCGGTGCTGGTCGAGAATGTGTTTTCTTGGCCGGGCCTTGGGCAGTATGCGTATCGATCAGCGGTTGGGTTGGATTTACCCGGAATTATGGGAGTCAGTATGGTTGTGGCTACGGTTTTCATTCTAATGAATCTTCTTGTTGATGTTCTTTACAGAGTCATTGATCCCCAGATGCGAGATGCCGGATGAGTAACGCGAGGTTAGCGAAAAAAATGACTCCGAGGAAGGAGAGGGGCCAAAATTCAAATTCCATTTGGCGTCAGCCTTTGGCAATCTTCGGGATTGCGATAGCAGCAATGTGGTTCATCCTCGCAGTATTTGCACCCTGGATTGCGCCCTACGACCCCTATTCTCAAGAGTTTGATAAATTTCTTCCACCGTCCGCTTCCCATTGGATGGGCACTGATGAATTGAGTCGCGACGTACTAAGCCGAGTAATTTATGGCGCGCGAATCTCGTTGCCCGCGTCGATTCTGCTCGTGGTGCTTTCTACTTCCATTGGCGCTGTAATTGGAGCAGCGTCAGGATATTTTGGTGGCAAAATTGATTCAGTAATCATGCGGATCACGGACATGTTCTTTGCGTTTCCTGGCATTATTTTGGCCATGGCCGTTGCAGCGGCCCTTGGCCCAGATATCCGAAATGCGGTCATTGCTGTGACAATAGTGGCCTGGCCGATCTACGCCAGGTTGGTTCGAGGCCTGATTATGAATGCAAAACAAAATGACTATGTGACCGCATCATCGCTAATGGGATCGTCCTCTTTGCGAACTCTTTTTGTGGATCTCCGGCCGAATATATCGGGACCAGTATTCGTATTGGCCGCACTCGAAGTTGGCACGGCACTCTTACTTCTTTCGGGACTATCGTTTCTTGGCTTGGGTGCGCAACCACCATCTGCAGAGTGGGGAGCCATGGTCTCCATGGGCGCAGTGAACTTCGATCGATGGTGGGTGGGCTTGTTCCCTGGTTTAGCGATTCTTACCGCGGTTCTTGCCTTCAACTTTATAGGAGATACATTGCGCGATGCTCTAGATCCAAGAACAGCAAAGGCGCTGCGCGACTAATGACACTACTGAGAGTAGCCGACCTTACCGTCACACTAGCTACGTCCGCGGGTGATGCCGAGGCCGTGCGTAATCTTTCCTTTGAGATCGATCATGGGGAAATTCTCGGCATAGCTGGGGAGAGCGGAAGTGGGAAAACCATGACCGCGCTAAGTATAATTGGGCTTCTACCCTATAAAGGGAAGGCTACCGGATCCATCTATTTCGATGGACGTGAAATTCTCACCAGTTCTAAAAAGGAATACCGGGACATTCGCGGCAAAGACATAGCGATGATTTTCCAGGACCCGATGACCTCCTTGCATCCGATGCTCACTATTGAAACTCAGTTGACCGAGCATCTGAGGCATCATCGAAAGGTAAGTAAAGGTAGTGCTCGTCAGAGTGCCTTAGAACTTCTAGACACGGTTAAAATCCCGGATCCTGCCTCGGCACTCAAGGCACATGCAGGCCAATTCTCGGGAGGAATGCGACAACGTATTGCCATCGCGATGGCCCTGGCATGTGACCCAAAATTGTTGATCGCCGATGAACCGACAACCGCTCTCGATGTCACCGTGCAGGCGGGAATCCTGAAACTACTCCGCCAATTGCGGAGCGAGCGGGATTTATCAATCATGATAATCACGCATGACCTGGGCGTACTATCATCGTTAACAGATCGGATCATGATCATGTATGCCGGATCTGAGGCGGAGTCGGGCACGGCCCCAGATTTGCTACTGCACCCGCGCCACCCTTATACGCAAGGTCTAATTTCGGCGCTTCCAGGGGTAGCAAGGCAAGGAAAAGTATTGACAACGATCGGTGGGTCCCCACCAGAGCTTGGAAATTTCCCAACCGGTTGTGCATTCCATGAGCGATGTTCATATGCGCAGACAAGCTGCAGTCTTGAGGTACCGTCAGTTCTTCAAGTTTCTGACAACCATCGTATGTTTTGCCCCATAAACCCACTCGCGGAGAAGTCGGTCAAGTAAATATGAATGAAATCTTAAGTCTAAAAGATGTCGTCATTGATTATGACCGGAATGGCGAGAAAGTACGTGCAGTTGCTGGAGTTGACCTGGGCTTACGTCCGGGGGAGATTCTGGGGCTGGTCGGTGAATCTGGCTGTGGAAAATCGACATTAGGCAAAGCAATGGTTGGAATCTTGAAAGTAACCGAGGGCGAAATTACATTTGATGGTGAGAGGGTCAAGAAGTTGACTCGAGGTCGTCGACCAAAGCACTTCAGGAACCTGCAAATGATTTTTCAGGACCCGTATGGGTCATTGAACCCGCGGAGAAAAATCGGCGTACAAGTCATTGATGGTTTGCTTGTCGGGGGAATGAGAAAATCTCTGGCGCTCCTGAAGGCTGCAGAACTACTGGCTAAAGTGGGCTTACCTGAAGATGCAGTCGATCGATTCCCCCACCAATTTTCTGGTGGCCAGCGCCAAAGAATCGCAATTGCGCGAGCGTTGGCTGCTTCTACCACGGTGCTTATTGCAGACGAGCCGATTTCAGCCCTAGACACTTCATCACAAGCACAAGTAGCAAATCTATTGGTCGATTTGGTACATGAATTCAAGATGGGCATGGTCTTCATTTCGCATGACCTGTCGATTGTGCGAAGAATTTCAGACAGAGTCGCAGTTATGTATCTCGGTAAAATTGTAGAAATTGGAACTACCAGCCAAATTTGGGAAAATCCTTCCCATCCCTACACCCGTGCGCTCGTTTCTGCTATTCCGCACGCCGATGGAGCATCTTTCATGCCGTCGGACTTGCCAGGAGATGTTCCTAACCCAATGAATCCACCAAGTGGATGCCGATTCCACCCTCGGTGTCAACTAGCTTTGCCAAAGTGCACCACCGAAGAGCCGCAATTTGTGACTTTGACCGACAATCGTGAGGTGTCGTGCTTCTTGCAAAGAGAAGGCGAATCGCCCGCGTCAATCACCCTCTAAATCCGCTCAG
>DGQA01000054.1 GCA_002390705.1 Actinobacteria bacterium UBA4426
CTTCTTTAATTGATCTTTCACCATGTTAATCAGGCCCGCGCGTGTTCCTGGATTGCCCTGACCATCTGGGTAGCTGTGAACCGCGATTGCATCCACCGGCCACTTGTCTTTCTTCAGTGCCTTGAGGTAAGGGGGAAAAAACTTTTCGTATGCAGACTCTAGGCGCAATGTGGTGCTGGCACTAACAATCTTGGCTGTTGGGTCACCTTTCCGAATAATTTTCGATGCCTCTTTAGTGAGCTTTGCCATTTGCTTTGGTGTGCCTTGCCAAAAATCCTTCAGGTTTGCTTCATTCCAGATCTGGTAGGACTCGATGCTGTCTCCGTATCGGTTGACAACGGCTTTGACCCAATTTTTCCAGTCCTTGATTTTCGGCATGGATGCCGCACCCTTATTGGGGTACGTACCCTGCTTCTTGTCGGAAGCCGCCCACTTCGGGGTGGAGCCCAACACGTAAAGAATACTGACGTTCTGGGCATTAGCGTTGCCGATTGCGCGGTCTAGGCCATCCCACCAAAACTTGTTCTTCGACTGTTGCACTTGACCCCACGTGACGCCCGAGTCCCAAATACGGATTGATCCGTAAGTAACGCCTGGGTCAACACCTTCAGCGATTTCCGGCACATGCAGCCCAAATTGGTCGGGCTGTACCGGATTGGGCGCGGCGGTTGCTGTTGTACCAGTTATGCCAACGAGTGAACTAGCGATAAATGCAGAACTGATGGTTATAGCCAAGGAACGGCGCATATTATGAATTCCTTCGTGGTTGGGACAGACGCCTACAAACTTAACCCATTCAGGTCGGATTTGCCTTCAGCGGCGCCGTAAAATGTACAAACTTTGGCCATCCGTCTCGCGGCCGTATTCAAACCGGTCAACTGCCAGTCCCCCTAACTGTACGAGGGATTCAAAGTACTGACGTGAGAAGCGGGTGCAGTGCAGTCGCCCTTTCCATTCAAGTGGGCCATACCCGGCTGGGTTTTCATCCCACTCGGGAACGTCTTCTTCCACAAAGCAGGTGACTAATGCTTTGCCCATTGTGGTGAGGGTCTGACCCACTAATTCGAGGTACCCGGCCGTGTCGTCCACATTCATGTGGCTAAATACCGAATAGGCATAAAAAACGTCCACGCTGTGCGCATCGGTACTGAGCGTCCGCTCGAGCGAACCGTCTGGGTTATACCGCTCATTGCTGACGTCTACGTAGGTGAAGCGGTATCCCTCACCTGCAAGATTTTCTTGTGCCCAGTCAATAAGTGTGCGCTGCACATCTACCCCGTGATAGTCGCGGATAGATGGAAAATACTCCTTAACCCCGATTGCTAGGCGCCCTGCACCACTTCCCCAATCCAACAATGCAGACTCAGGATTGAGGTCGCAGTAGCGCTCAAGTCGCTTCACATCTCGCACCGCAGTCCTAATGAAGGCTTTATCTTTCATAAAGTGCTTGCCGCCCATACGGTATTTCGCGGGTGGTAGTGGAGTCTTGTTTCGGTTACCAAACACGTCTTAAGACTAGTCGGTAGTGAACACTGCCCGACTAATGCTCAAATAGCCCCATGTCCACGGCGGCCTTGGTTAAGTCGTCTCTGACGCTTTCGTGCGCGGCATATTTAATAATGTTCCTTGCTTGAACAGCCTGGCTGCGTCCGAAAATGTCGGCGATTCCATTCTCTGTTGCCACCGCACTGTGTTGGAAACTTGTCACTGGCTCTTCCAGTACAGGAACGATCGTTGACCTGTCGGCCTTTGCATGCCAAGACGGTAAAGCGATGAAGGATTGGCCGCCACGTGCATGCAGCGCGCCCACAATAAAATCGGTTTGGCCACCGAAGCCAGAATAGATACGGCCTTTGATTCGACTCGCATTTGCTTGGTCTAAAAGATCCACTTGTAGTGCACTATTCACGCTGGTCATGAGCGCCTGCTTTTCAATCTTCCCAGGGTTATTGGTGACCTCCGTGCGCATCATGCGAATGCGGGTATTCATGTGTACCCAGTCATACAGTTCGCGTGAGCCGAAAAGAAAAGATGCGGTCAGTGGGCGATCTGGGTCGAGTGCATCATTTTTATGAAGGTCAAGTACCCCGTCACTGAACATCTCGGTCCAGATTCGCAATCCCTTGCGGTCCGCAAGGCGGCTCACCACAGCATTGGGAACCTCGCCGATTCCTAGTTGCATTGTTGAACCGTCATCTACTCGAGCCGCAATCACTTCACCTACCGCTTGGCTCACCGGGCTGGGTGCAATTGGCTCATGAACGTCAAGGGGCTCGTCTACTTCTACCAAGAAATCAATGTCGTCGTGATACACCTGAGCGTCCCCATAGGTGTACGGCATTTGAGTGTTCGCTTGTGCGATAACCAGGCCACCACGTTCACGGACTGCCTCAATGGCTGCCGGCAAAATGTTGACCTCGGTCCCCAGACTCACTGTGTCAAAGCGCTGACTAGATGTGTGTAACAGCACCACGTCTGGCGTGTAATGATCTCGGAATAGTTTTGGCACCAAACTCAAGCGGGCCGGGATGTACACGAGTCGTTCATGGTGCCGCATCCCTGGGCCAACAAAGGCAGTTTCATAGGTAATGCCCTCCCGGTTTGGTATCCCTGGCTGCGCGTTAAGCATGTTCAATCGGTAGGTGGGGAAGACTGAATCGACCACCTGCAGAAGTGTTTTTGGGGTGGCAAAATTTCCACTCGCGACAACCCTGGGGTTATCGCCGATGCCGCTCAAGATCGACTCAAGTTTCTCTACGGTGACAATTCGCATACGAGCACCCTACTTTTTACCGAGGATCAACGCACACCACTTACACCTCTGTGGAAAGATGCACCAGTGAGTGAATCTCAAAGCAAAATTAAATGGCCCGACACGAAGGTGTACGTTGCTGGCCACCGTGGTCTAGTCGGCTCCGCGCTCGTCCGGGCGCTGGAAGCACAAGGTGCCGGTGAGATCGTTGGTTGGACCTCAAGTGAGCTGGATCTACGTGACCGTGAAGCAGCCATAGATGCGGTCAACGAGGCCAAACCTGACATTGTGATCGACGCCGCTGCACGAGTAGGTGGAATCATGGCAAACTCGACCTACCCGGTTGATTTCCTTAAAGACAATATGTTGATTCAGACCAACATAATGGACGGTGCGCATTCGGCAGATGTCGAGCGCTTTCTTTTTCTCGGTTCAAGTTGTATTTACCCGCGTCACGCGACACAACCGATCCGTGAATCAAGTTTGATGACCGGTCCACTTGAACCAACCAATCAGGCATACGCCATGGCAAAGATTGCCGGAATCTATTACATCGAAGCTTTCCGCACCCAATACGGACGCAAGTGGATTTCGGCAATGCCAACAAACCTTTATGGTCCTCGAGACAACTTCAACCTGGAAACTTCACATGTGCTTCCCGCATTTATTCGTCGTTTTCACGAAGCGAAAGAAAGTGGCGCGAAGTCAGTAACCCTATGGGGAACCGGTGCTCCTCGGCGTGAGTTTTTGCACGTAGACGACCTCGCCGATGCATGTTTGATGCTCTTACAGAATTACGACTCACATGAAACCATCAACGTGGGTTGGGGCGACGACATCCCGATCCGTGATCTCGCGGAGGCGGTAGCCGGCATTGTTGGCTTCGAGGGTGAGCTGGCGTGGGATTCAAGTAAGCCTGACGGCATGCCCCGTAAGTTGTTAGACACCAGCCGCATCAATGCCCTTGGTTGGTACCCGTCAATTAAATTGAATGCCGGACTCGCTGCCACCTACGACTGGTACCTGGAAAACAATGCTGCATGACGCACTATTGCCGGATCGACAGGCAATTCTGGTTCGCCTTAATGTGGTGAACGGTAAACGCACTGAGCTACTTGATTTGCTCAACACTTACGCGGATCGGATCGGTGAAGAACCCGGTACCGAGGTGTACACGGTTCTGGTTGACCCCGACAGCGAAGACATCGTCTGGCTGTTTGAAGTATTTACTAATGAAGAGGCTGAAATCCTGCATCGGCAATCGATCGGATTCACTGATCTAATGCATGGCCTACAGAAAGTTCTTGATGGTTCGCCGGGAATTCTGCGTATGAATCCGCTACGCATGACAATGCAAGAAGACATGTTCACCTTGGATTGGAGTTTCTAGTGATTCGTGAGGTCGCGCAAATCTGCATCCGAGAAGAAGCCCGTGGGCAGTTCGTGGCGGACCTCGGTCGAGCCGTCACCGAAATCTTGCCCGATGTTGCGGGCGTAATTGAGTTTGTCCATGTGGGTTGGTGCCTAGAGCGACCAAATGTCTACATGTTCACAATTGATTGGGAGACACTCGATGACCACCTGGTGGGGTTCCGTGAATCCGAGCATTTCACCCAATGGCGCACATTAATCGGTCCGCACTTTGATGGGCCTGCGGTTGTGGAGCACTTCAGCTTGTAGTGCTACTCGGCTTAACAAGTCGGCTAAATGGGTGTGCTCAACTAAATGGTGGGCGTGAATCTAACTTGACACTGGACTTACCCGCGTAATTCCACAGTCGCGCGGTCACGTCTTTGTCTTCGGGGGTAATCAGATTACCCATTACTCGCAATGCAATTGTCATGAGAAATTGTGAACGCATTCCGATCGGACCAAATGTTGGTAATAACTTAGGAACTGTGATTAAGCCTGCGAGTCTGCGCGCAATTGAAAAAGCTGCTCCATAATGCGCAATCAGGATTTGTGGCCACACGGTTGTGAAGTTCATGCGGGAATTCGCGGGAGTGTCAGCGAACAACTGCGCTGCAAGGTGGCCGGTTTCTAGGCCGTAATCGATTCCTTCGCCGTTAAGCGGGTTCACGCACCCAGCAGAGTCACCAATAAGAACCCAGTTGGCGCCGGCAACATTACTGACCGCGCCACCCATGGGCAACAAGGCAGACCAAGGTGCGCGGACGTCGCCCTCTAACTGCCAGGTGTCACGTTGTTGATCGGTGTAAAAAGTAAGGAGACTCCGTAGGTTGACATTGGCTGGGCGTTTCACCGTGGCAAGGGTTCCCACACCGACATTAACTTCGCCGTCCCCCAGTGGGAAGACCCAACCGTAACCTGAGAGTAATTCATTTTTTTCGCCGCGAAGTTCAAGGTGACTTGAAATCCACTCGTCATCCGAGCGGTGCGACTTAATGTAACCGCGGGCCGCGACACCAAATGCAGTTGAGCGGTGCCACTTGCGACCAAGGGTGCGACCCAGTTGTGATTTCGCACCGTCAGCCACAATTAAGCGTAAGCAATGAATCGTGACGGTTTCGGTCCCAGACCTTTTACTGCCGGCCGTTGTGAGTACGACACCGGCGACTTTGTCCCCGTCCATGACCGCATCAATCGCGCGCATCCCTTCCATGACGTCAACGCCAGCATCAATTGCCACTTGGCGGATTGCCGCATCGAGTTCAAGGCGTGGAGCCGCGCCTCCGTAATTCGGAAGATTGCCACCTGGCCATGGAAGGTATAACTCTTGGTCAAAACCAGCAGCACGCAGTCCCTTATTTCTGGCGCGTCCTTCCAGCCACGCAGACAGACCTAGTTGGTTAAGTTCGGCCATTGCCCGCGGGGTCAGCCCGTCACCGCACGGCTTATCCCTGGGAAAAGTCTCGGCGTCGACGAGTAAGACATTTAATCCGGCCCGGGCGCA
The DNA here is from genome assembly GCA_002390705.1 of Actinobacteria bacterium UBA4426. GTDB lineage: Bacteria > Actinomycetota > Actinomycetes > S36-B12 > S36-B12 > UBA4592. The sequence continues at coordinate 5,667 of DGQA01000054.1, forward strand.
CCACGCCGCCGCGGCAGAACCCGCCGGGCCCGCACCGACAACTAAGACATCCGTGATTTGAGAATTCATATGACAACAATTGTCCCGCGCCTAACTCGAGTGCGCAAATTACGTCTGCTGGGGAGTTGGGATCTGGGTTTTGCGGCCCACATAATATGCGATTAATGGAAAGAGTAAAACGGAGAACGCTCCCGCACCGACCAAAGTCGCGGCATCAGCCGTTGTCATCACACCCGCGTCCACCTGAACCGAGGTCACGGCAACAATGATGGGAAGAGCTGTTGCCACATAAAGAGTGAAACGAATTCGGTCACGGATAACGGGTATCGCATATCGATAGATGAAAAACTGTGGGAGCCCTCGAGCAACAAGAAGTAGTGCGGTAACAATCAGCATCGGTCCTGGATCTTCAATGATTGAGCGAATATCAATTTCAACGCCGGATACAACGAAAAAAATGGGAATTAGGAATCCGAAACCGACCGCTTCCACTTTTGCGTGCATGGTGTTATTTGCACCCCGAGGAGTGTTTAGTCGGAAAATTACTCCTGCGATAAAGGCCCCAAGCACTACATCAAGGCCGAGTGAAGCGGCGACCGCTAAAAGCCCGACGAGGAACATGATGGTAATTCTCATCGGGGTTTGTGAAGATGAATAGTGCCCAGAGACTACCAATTGGTCCATTTTCTTAGAACTGAACCAGCCAGGAATCTTTGCTGCAATAAATGCAATCACAGCCATTGCAATCAGTGACAGACTGGACTCGAGTGAACTCATGGTTCCAAGGAAAAGGGAAATCGCCACGATGGGACCAAACTCACCAATTGCCCCGGCACCCATAAAGTACTTGCCAAATGGGGTCTGTAGTTCACCACTGTCACGCAGCACCGGCAACAGTGTTCCCAGCGCAGTACTTGTGAGAACAATGGAAAACCCAAGGAAATTTTCGACATAGCCCATCAGGTCCAGGATCCACGTTGATAAGCCCGCAACGAGTAGCGTGGCGCCCCAGCCAATGGCAGCGAGTTTTCCGTATCGGCCCTTGATCGCTTCGGGCTCAAGCTCTAGGCCGGCGAAGAAGAAAAGGAAACCTAAGCCAAGCGCTCCGAGGAGCGAAATGCTGGCATCTATTTGAACGAGGTCCAGCAACTCTGGACCTACCAAGATTCCCAAACCAATCATGATCACAACTTCAGCGACCTTGAGTCGAAGGAACCCCACCACAAGTGGTGAAAGCACCGCGATTGACATGATTATGAAAAGGCTAGTGAGTTCGGCTTGTACACCTGCGCTCTCAGCACCCACATGAATCACGCGTACAGGCTAGTGCCTGCACATTTTGGCAGGTAACGGGTTTATTTCCTGGAGGATGTTGTGCGAAGTAGTCCTTGGGCGGTAGCTGCTCCCAAGACCACCAGTACTCCGCCAACAGGCTGATTCCATGTGATGTCTTCATTTAAAAGAAATGAACCAACAATCACTGCGACTAACGGGGTGATGTAGGTCACCGTGCTGGCCGTGGTGGCATCGGCTTCGGTGACAACTTTAAAGTTAAGTAAGTACGCCAGGCCACTCCCTAAGATCCCCAGAGCAGCAACGGCGAGTAATGGGCCGACTGTCACAGGTGCTTGGTTGATTCCCGTGACGGCAACAATCGGACCAGTTATTACCAAGCCCCACAGCATCAGCCCTGTCGCAAGCGCCAAAGGTTTAAGTGGCTCGCGAACATTTGGTCCAGTCAAGTACCGTCGAGCGAAAGGGAATGCGACGCCGTAACACGCGATCGCCAGGATGAGCGCGCCTACACCGAGTAGGTCAATCCTCGCTCCATTGTCCGCACCACCCATGTTCCAGATCCCCACCACGACCAGGATCCCCACGAACCCCACAGCGAGCCCGAGCATTCGCTCTCGGGTCGGCTTCTCTTCGGGAAAGACCAACACTATTGCGATGAGGGCCATCAAAGGGGTTGCGCCATTAATAATTCCAGCGAGCGCCGACGAGACCCTGGTTTCACCGAACCCAAACAGCATCCAAGGGATAGACACCCACAGCACACTCGCGACAAAAAGGTACTTCCACGACCACCGAGGTGGCAGCGAGGTTTTGGTGACCACACTCACAATGATCAAGGTCACAGCACCAAATGCGATGCGGGAAAATGCCACACCCACCGGCGTGAATACTTCAAGTCCCACCATGATGAAGTAGAACGAGAATCCCCACACCAAAGCCAGAATCAAATACGACGGCAGCCACGCACGGGCGGACTTGGTCTGGATCGACACTAAATGCACCCCGGTTCATTAATTGCTACTAAAAATCACGCCCTTGCGTAAAATGAAAACGCTATACGGCGCCGCTTCAAGTGTGTGCACTACTGCAAATACGGACTTGGCCCGATCATAGAACTCTAGTCGTGGGATGACCCCAAAAGTGATCTCAGGATGTTCGTTGTCCCGCACATGTTGCAATAGCCCGTCTTGTACCGACGTGGTCTTTTGTGGGTCTTGGTCTACTTCCATTCGTTCCAGTGGGTGTTCAACGAATGCGTCCAGTGGAAAGACACTCAGGATTGCGCTGGTGACTTCAAGGATAGATGTGGACGGGACCTCAATCACCGGTTTGCCGCTGGCGTAGGAGGGATAATTACGGTCTGCGATCAAGAGCTGGTCGCCGTGACCCATCTGATCTAGGACTTTAAGTAGATCTCCACGAAGGAGCGGATCGATTCCTTTGAGCATGTACCACAGTCTTTCACAATAGCCCAATCCGTGGGGCGCTTGCACTCAAAATACCCCCACGGGTATATTCTTACGGGGTTGTGCGTTGTAGGTCATCAATAATTATTAGTGAAAACAGGAGTCATACTTATGTGTAGTCCAGAACCGTGCAATTCGTGCGGAAAAATCACTTGGTCTGGCTGCGGCGACCATGTCGCCGAGGTCATGGCAAACATTCCCTCGACCCAGCAGTGCACTTGCCGCTAATCACCGCCCAATACCGCAGTGTGCGTCATAATTGACCCATGATGGGAGACCCTGGGCCCTGCCCAGCATGTGAAACCACAGACTTGGAGCGCCGCGGGGGTAAAGATTTTTGCCGCAGGTGCTTCTACATCCAGCCTTGCTGTGACGGAGGTTCGTGCCAATGATCAGCATGTACAGTGCAAGTTGGTGTGGGGACTGCGTGCGCACGAAGGCACAACTGGACGAACTGGGCCTTGAATATGAATATCTCGATATTGACGCCCACTCCGAGCACAAAGCACGCGCAATAGACATCAGTGGTCGGCCCAATATTCCCGTTGTTGTCTTTCCTGATGGCACCCATCTGGTTGAGCCAACGGATGTGGCGCTCCACGAGAAAGTCCAGCAACTCGGCCTTATTCACTAAGGCTTTGGTTAAATGTGGAACCAGATCGTCTAGGCTGCGTCCCAAGCTTATGAACACACCACAAACGTCCACGAAATTGAGAGTCGTTATTGCTGGAGTCGCTGCAGGCGCGTTAGTGCTCACCGGATGCTCCTCGGACTCGGGCGACACCAACGAAACAGCACAATCAAGTGAGATCGTTGAAAGTACCCCTATCGAAGAGCCAACAAATACGCCAGAGAGTGAAACTAAAGTACTTGCTGATCCCGCAATTGTCGCCAATCCACTGCCGGTTTTTTCCAGTACAACCCTGGACGGTCAATCGGTGACGCAAGCCAATTTCGAAGGAAAACCCACCATCATGTGGTTCTGGGCACCGTGGTGTTCAGTGTGCCGCGTGGAAGCGCCCACATTGGCGAAAGTCGCAGATCAACTTGATGGCACTGTCGATGTCATTGGCGTAGCCGCGCTCGGCAGTGTGGATGAAATGAACACCTTTGTCAGTGACACGGGAATTGAAAATTTCTCACAGCTTGCAGATCCTGACGCGGAAGTGTGGAGTGTTTTTGGGGTTGCATCTCAACCCGCCTTCGCGTTCATCAGCGCAGACGGGACAGTTGAAGTTGTACAAGGATCAATTGATGAAGATGAAATCCTTGAGCGTGCAGCGACCTTGAGTTAGAACTGCAGTTATTCCTAATGGACACCGCAACTCTTTCCTTGGCAATTGTGGCGGGCGTCCTTGCAACATTTAATCCATGTGGGTTTGCATTACTCCCGGCCTACATGGGAATGATCGCTGCAGCTAATGAAGGACGTTCACAGGCGCAAGCGTTAATTAGCGGTCTGCGTTTTGCCTCCGGAATGACCGTTGGTTTCATAATACTTTTTGGCACCTTCGGTGTGGTATTCGCACCCCTTGCATCGGCGATATCGCGGTACCTACCCATCATCACAATCATTGTGGGACTAGTGATCGTCGCCCTTGGATTTTGGCTACTTCTCGGCCGTAAAGTTGGTAGCGGTGGTTCACTGATTAAGGGATGGTCACCGGGTGGAGGTTGGTTCTCCCAGGTGGGGTACGGGCTCACTTTTGCAACCGTTTCCTTATCGTGCACCCTGGGACCATTCCTAGCCGTGACCGGTGCATCAATTCGATCAAGTGATTTCTTTGGGATCGTGTCCACGTTCATCGCATTCGCCCTGGGTATGGGCGCTGCGGTCACACTGATCGCAGTTGCGACCGCGTTAATCGGATCGCAAGTCAGTGTGTGGATGCGCTCCAAGTCTGAAGTGATTTCACAAATTACCGGATCGTTAGTCGTCCTTGCCGGACTGTACGTCGCTTGGTTTGGTTGGTTTGAGTGGCGGGTTAACTCTGGTGAGCAAATAGGTGACCCAATTATTGATGCCGTGACGGATTCCCAAGCCTGGATAGTGAATACGTTGAGTTCACACTCTGGGCTGGTGATCACCTTGGTGTTCTTGATCGTAGCTGCCGCTGTGGCAGGGATCATCGTTACATCAAAACGGGCCCGTAATCGGGTTAATTCAGATCTCCACTAGTNNTCCAACGACCCTGCGTCAACGCAATTAACATTCTCATTTCTTGGTCCACTTCTGTTAGGCCGATCGCCAGGTATTCTTGGGGTCATTCCCACCTCACGCGAATCTTTGGCGAGGATCCGGCTACTGACTTTGGGAGTTAACTGTAATTTCTATCTGTCAAACTCGGGCTCGCGAGACTTCACAGAGTTTTTTTAGCGGATGGGGATTTCTGCACATTACGGTATCTACCTCGCGCTGAATTTCGAACTGGATATTGCACGATACAACGACTAGCCCAAAATCTGTCTTTCCATCCGATCTTTTTTGATTTACGCATAGGTTCTTCCNNGGTAGGGGATTCCCATTTAAAAATTTGAATACCCGCTTGGGCGACTTTAACCGTAAATTCTCGCTCACAATCGAACCTGTCTTCTTCAATCAATAAATCTGCGACCGTGTCCCTTCGGAAGGCTATATAACATGTTTCTAAGGCAGTAAGATTCACATTTGTCTCGGCATTTGAGGCCAGTGTCAAGGCTTTATTCCACAAAATGTTCAAAAATAGAGCACTCGCCGTGGGCCGTTGGCTGCGAATCTCGAACCGTGGACAACATCTGCGTCATCTGAGTGAATCGAGAAATAAATTCTTCCAAATCAACTGAATCGTATTCAAGATCTGAGTCTTGTATTGCGACGATTTCACAGCTTGTGTGACTCATGCCATTTATAACCCCGCTGATTCATTCGAAGCGGGCATGATGACTGAAAATCTCATGAATGAAAGCCTCACTGTCATTCTTCATTC
>DGQA01000032.1 GCA_002390705.1 Actinobacteria bacterium UBA4426
GGCGGACCTTCAGACCCGTATGGGAACTGCTATCGTTCTGATCAGCCATGATCTAGGGGTAATTTCGGAGACCTGCGATAAGGTCGCGGTTATGTATCGCGGCTGCGTGGTCGAGGCCGCTGCGACAGAAAATTTGTTTGCAGAATTGGCCCATCCTTATACGCGCGGATTGTTGAACTCAATTCCGGTGGTAGATAGCGATGTTGATTGGCTTGAGGCGATACCCGGCCGAGTGCCGACATTGGAAGAAGAGTTAACCGGCTGTGCGTTCCACCCACGTTGCGCTTTGGTGACAAAGTTATGTGCCACCAGCATGCCCCAAGAGACTGAGTACAAACCTGGCCATTCTGTCCGGTGCCATTTTTCTGGAAAGGTCGCGCCATGACTGAACCTTTACTTAGCGTAATTGATCTTAAGACACATTTCCGCACCAAAGCTTCATGGATGTTTGGTGAGAAGCAGTTGATTAAGGCTATTGATGGGATTTCTTTCGACATTGCTCCGGGGGAAGTACTTAGCCTTGTTGGTGAATCTGGGTGTGGAAAATCTACGGTGGGGCGTACACTTACCCATCTGGAACAAGCTACATCTGGGCGGGCATTGTTTGAAGGCCGAGATTTTTTAGTGATGTCACCCAATGAATTCCGTCCCTTACGACGCGAAATTCAAATGATCTTTCAAGACCCTTTTGCCTCCCTCAACCCGCGCCTCACGATTGAACAGACTTTAGGAGAGCCGCTTTTTATCCATGGGTTATGCAAGACTTGGGACGAGGCGCGCGCCAAAATAGCGGTGATGCTGGAAACTGTTGGAATGGACCCACTGGTTATGAAACGCCATCCGCATGAGTTTTCGGGCGGTCAGCGCCAACGCATCGGGATTGCACGTGTTATGATCCTGAAACCCAAACTGGTGATCGCCGATGAGGCCGTATCGGCGTTGGACGTGTCTATTCAGGCGCAGGTTCTGAACCTTCTCAAAAAACTGCAACAGGATAGTGGTGTATCGATGCTGTTCATCAGTCATGATCTGGGTGTAGTACGCCACATCAGCGATCAGGTGGCGGTCATGCATGAGGGAAAAATAGTGGAAATTGGCCGGAAACGCCAAATATTTGCGGCTCCTCAGCACGAATACACTCGTAAGCTTCTCGAGTCTATCCCGAGGGTTAAAATCGGAAAGGAGGTTGCCTGATGCAAAGTTCCAAGCGTGTTTTCCTAGGATCAATTGCGACAGAAACTAACACGTTTTCGCCGCTGAGGACAGATATTCAGGATTTTAAAGAAAGCTTCTATGCCCCCCCAGGAGGACACCCGAAGACGCCGACTTTGTGTAGTGCCGTCTATCCGGTAGCTCGCGCTCGAGCAGCCGAATTTAACTGGCAAATTGTTGAGGGAACCGCTTCTTGGGCAGAGCCCGGTGGGATTGTAAATCAGCACACGTGGGAATTTCTACGTGATCAGCTATTAGCCGAACTCAGAGCAGCAATGCCTGTTGATATCGTACTCCTTGGCCTGCATGGTGCCATGGTTTCGCAAGGCTGTCTGGACTGTGAGGGGGAATTACTTGCCGCAGTGCGTGAGATTGTTGGCACATCAGCGATTATTGGTGCGACCTTTGATCCGCACAGTCATCTTTCCGAACGCCGGATGGAAAACGCAAATTTAATTACGGTATTCAAAGAATTCCCGCATACCGACTTCGTCGAAGTGGCTGAAAGCTTGGTGGCCTTGGTGCAGCGCGCATCACTGGGTGATGTAACTCCTGTGATCAGTAGCTTTGATTGTAAAATGATTGAAATTTTCCCAACTAGCCGAGAACCGATGCGCGGGTTTGTCGATAAGATTAAAGCAGTTGAAGGGCAGGGTTCAGTTCTAAGCATCTCAGTCATTCACGGATTTATGGCTGGTGATGTACCTGATCTTGGATCGCAGATCGTGGTAGTGACAGACAATGACCGAAGCGGTGGTGAACGACTTGCTGCAGAGCTAGGGGCCGAATTGTTCTCGATGCGTGGTAAGACGCGCCCCGAATTTTTAACTTTACAAGCTGCTTTTGATAAGGCTGAGGCTTCTAGAGCCGTACCTGTGGTTGTCGCTGATGTGTGGGACAATCCCGGTGGTGGCGTCCCGGGCGATTCCACGATATTTTTGCGCGAAATGTTGCGTCGGAGAATTAAGAACGCTGCTTTTGCTACGATCTGGGATCCAATTGCTGTCCGCACTTGTTTTTCCGCTGGAGAGGGTGCTGCGTTTCGACTACGCTTTGGTGCCAAAATGTCGGAGTATGCTGGGGAACCACTAGACGCGCAGGTCATCGTCCGACGAGCTATGCGCGATGCTGTCCAGAGCTTTGGGCAAAGTGTTGTCCCCTTAGGTGACGCAGTATGGATTGAGGTAGGTGGGATCGACGTCATATTGAACTCTGTACGGAGCCAGGTGTTCAACCCTGACGTTTTTTCCAACTTTGGAATTGATCCTAAGCGAAAGAAAGCCCTTGTCGTTAAATCGACGAACCATTTTCAAGATGCATTCTCTCGAATTTCGCGTGATATCCTATATGTTGCTGTAGACGGTCCCTATCCCAACAATCCCAAAACAAACATTTATAAAAATCTGATTAGAGACATCTGGCCTCGTGTGGAGAACCCTCATGGAGGCACTGTCAGACAAAACTAGCTTGAG
>DGQA01000003.1 GCA_002390705.1 Actinobacteria bacterium UBA4426
CAATCAATGTTGGCCGTGGAAGTGGAGTGAGTGTCCAAGAGGTCATGGATTCGATCTCGAGGGTGATCGGGCGCGATATCAACCCCGAAGTTGTGGGTCGTCGAGCCGGTGATCCGCCCGCCAGCTTTGCTGATGTGAAACTGAGTGAGACCGAATTGGCCTGGTCGGCGGAGCGAGATCTACACGACATGGTTTCTTCGGCGTGGAGTGCCTGGCAATCGGCACACCGATAGACTGCGGCTATTCCACCTAAACCAGGAGAGCTAGTGGCCCGCGTTGTTGTAAACGTTGCACTTAAACCCGAAATTCTTGACCCGCAGGGTCGCGCAGTTCAAGGCGCCCTTAGCCGGCTGGGCCTTAGCGGCGTGATGGATGTTCGTCAGGGGAAGCAGTTCATCATCGATATTGATGGTGAACTCGAAGGCGACCGAGCTGACCTTCTGGAAAAACTCGCGGGAGAATTGCTGAGTAATCCAGTGATCGAAGACTTCACTCTCACGGTTGAGAATTAATTTTGTCCGCCCGTATTGGTGTGGTAACTTTTCCCGGATCACTCGATGATGTAGATGCTGCCCGAGCAATCCGAATTGCTGGTGGCACTGCGGTGGCACTGTGGCATGGTGATACCGATCTGCATGGCGTTGACGCAGTTGTTCTCCCGGGTGGTTTTTCCTACGGTGATTACTTGCGCTGTGGAGCGATTGCAAAGTTTGCCCCCGTCATGTCTTTGGTGATTGACAAAGCTCAAGTTGGACTCCCAGTCTTGGGGATCTGCAATGGATTCCAAATTTTGTGTGAGAGCCGCCTTCTCCCTGGAGCCTTGACCCGAAACGACCACCAGCATTTCATTTGCCGTGATCAGAGGCTACGAATTGAAAGTACAGATACCCCGTGGACAATGGACTTTGCCCTCGGTCAAGAGATCGTGATTCCACTCAAAAATGGTGAGGGCGGTTACGTTGCAAGCGAGGTGGTTCTCGACGAACTTTTTGCCGAGAACCGAGTGATTGCGACTTATCAAGGCGAAAATCCGAATGGTAGTTACCGCAATGTTGCTGGGATCTCGAATAAGGCTGGCAACGTTGTTGGTCTGATGCCTCACCCCGAACACGCAGTTGAACTGTTAACCGGTCCAACAATTGATGGAGTCCCCTTCTTCACCAGCGTTCTGAAGTCTCTAATTGGAGCGCCATGATCGACTCGGTAAATATCGCCCGAGAAAGTCCTGACACCGAGCAGCCATGGGCCGACTTGGGGCTTAAGCAAGACGAGTACGAAAGCATCAAGGAAATTCTGGGCCGGCGCCCGACAAGTAGTGAACTCGCTATGTATTCGGTGATGTGGAGTGAGCATTGCTCTTATAAATCCAGCAAAGTGCATCTGCGCCAGTTTGGTGATAAAGCGCCGAAGACCGACGCGCTATTGGTGGGAATCGGTGAGAACGCTGGCGTAGTCGATATTGGTGACGGTTGGGCCGTTACATTTAAAGTGGAAAGTCACAACCATCCTTCTTACGTTGAGCCTTATCAGGGAGCGGCGACTGGAATTGGTGGGATTGTCCGCGACATTATTTCTATGGGCGCTAGGCCATTGGCGGTCATGGATCCATTGCGCTTCGGTGCAGCAGACGCACCTGACACCAGGCGGGTACTACCAGGTGTTGTCGCTGGAATTGGTGGATATGGCAACTGTCTTGGCCTTCCAAATATTGGTGGCGAATTGGTTTTTGACGAAAGCTATGCCGGAAACCCGCTGGTTAATGCGCTTTGTGTGGGATCTATGAAACATGAAGATATTCACCTTGCCAGTGCAAAGGGTGTGGACAATCTTGTAGTTCTTTACGGTGCCCGGACAGGCGGTGACGGAATTGGCGGAGTGTCAGTCCTCGCCTCGGAAACATTTGACGCCAACGGTCCTGCCAAGCGTCCGAGTGTTCAAGTGGGTGATCCCTTTATGGAAAAATTGTTGATCGAAGCGACCCTTGAAGTCTTGCACGCAGGGCTCGTCGAAGGAATCCAAGATCTTGGCGGTGCTGGTATTTCGTGTGCGACAAGTGAGCTCGCATCAAATGGTGAAGGTGGCATGCAGGTCTACCTTGATCGGGTTCTCTTGCGTGACGCGTCTCTCTCCCCAGAGGAAATTTTGATGAGCGAGTCACAAGAGCGTATGTGCGCGGTTGTTACCCCGGAAAAGATTGATGCCTTCATGCAATTGTGTAAAAAGTGGGAGGTCGAAGCGGTCGTTATTGGTGAAGTAACCGACACTGGGCGCTTGGTGATTGACTGGTACGGGGACACGATCGTCGATGTTCCACCACGCTCGGTTGCCCACGATGGTCCCGTGTACGAGCGCCCCTTTCACCGGCCGAGCTGGCAAGATGCGTTACAAGCTGACACACCGACCGGTGAGCGCCTTCCGCGACCGTCAACACCTGATGCCCTAAAACACACATTGCTTGATCTAATTTCCTCACCGAATCTTGCATCAAAGAGTTGGGTGACATCCCAGTATGATCGATATGTCCTTGGTAACACGATTCTTGCCCAGCCGGAAGACGCGGGCATGATCCGAGTTGATGAGGAAAGCGGGCTAGGGGTCGCAATCTCGACTGACTGTAATTCGCGTTTTGCCAAGCTCGATCCTTATGCTGGGGCGCAATTGGCGTTAGTGGAGTCCTATCGAAACATCAGTGTCGCTGGTGCGAAACCACTCGCCGTCACTAATTGTTTGAACTTTGGGTCACCCGAAGACCCGGAAGTGATGTGGCAATTCGCCCAAGCAACAACCGGTCTCGCTGATGCTTGCCTGGAACTCGGGATCCCTGTTACCGGGGGGAACGTGTCTTTCTACAACCAGACGGGTGAGAATGCTATTTCCCCGACCCCTGTTGTTGGTGTTCTCGGAGTGATCAACAACGTTGAACACCGAACACCTATGGCGTGGGCTGGCGACGGCGACCTCATATACATTTTAGGCGACACAGCCGATGAATTTGCGGGAAGCGAGTGGGCACACTTACAAGGACACCTTGGTGGGTTGCCACCCAAAGTTGACCTGCCAGCGGAAAAGTTGTTGAGTGAAATTATGGTGGCCGCTTCACACGAAGGCATGATTACCGCAGCCCATGACGTCTCTGACGGTGGAGTTGGGGTCGCGGTGACTGAGATGGCACTGCGGGCGAATATCGGTGCTCGCTTCTGGATCCCCGAGAATATTGACCCATTTGTTTTCCTTTTCTCCGAAAGTACCGCGCGCGCAATCGCGGTCATTCCGGGGACTGAGGAACTTCGCTTTAGCGAAATGTGTGCTGCGCGAGGAATGAGAGCAACTCGGTTTGGCGTGGTTGATTCCGGTCTTGGCGTTAACAGTGGTCACCCAGGAGAACAGGTAATTGTGTGTGATTCGCAATTCACTTTGACAATTGATCAACTGCGGGAAGTCAATGAGGCAACACTGCCCGCACTTTTTGGTGGTGAGAAATGCTCAGCCCAAGTGAGCGAGAGTTACTGGGATCAGTAGCAAATCAATGTGACCATGTGGACAAGGAGCAAACCCGAGCGGCGGTCAAAGCCATCCTGCGTGAGCTCATCGAGATCGCACCGGGCCGTAGCGTTGAGTTGCGCATCCCACCATTTGCTGCCACCCAGATAGTTGAAGGCCACACCCATCGCAGGGGAACCCCGGCTGCCGTAGTTGAACTCAATGCAGTGACCCTGTGCCAACTGGCAATCGGTCATAGCGCTTGGGTGGTGCTGGTCGACCAAGGATTGATCTTGGCAAGTGGCGAACGCTCAGATCTAAGCCTGTTGTTCCCTTTGCCAATCTGAGACTTGATACAACTGCGCTATCAGTCAGAAGGCATTAGTGGGGGCCTTCTCGCAGGGATCACGGTTCTGGCTGTAGCTCATCGATTGGATGTGTATCGAAAAGGGTTTACAAGATGGAATTACGAGTCCGCACAGCGCTCGATCGCTGAGGACCATGCCGGCCACAGTGCGCCTGATGTGCGTAGACTGGCCTCGTGTCTCGCGGTGATGGCCTTCTCAACCACAACCTCCTCTCGGAAGACATCGGACCCCAAGACGCTTGTGGTGTTTTTGGTGTCTGGGCCCCTGGTGAAGAAGTGGCAAAACTGACCTACTTTGGGCTTTACGCTTTGCAACACCGTGGTCAGGAGTCAGCTGGCATGGCGGTAAGTGACGGCTCCAGAATCGTGGTCTTTAAAGACATGGGCTTGGTGTCTCAGGTATTCAATGAAGGTGTACTTGAATCCCTGCAGGGGTTCCTAGCAATTGGTCATACTCGGTATTCAACAACGGGGGCGAGCATCTGGGAGAACGCCCAACCCACTTTTCGAACCACCGCGACCGGCCACCTTGCATTAGGTCACAATGGCAATCTGACCAATACCCACGAACTTCGCACGCGAATCGCGGAACTGCAAAGTGGCTCGGGGGAGTTGCCCTTTAATACAGGTGTTGCCGCAGGCACTGATACGGAAATTTTGACGGCTCTACTCGCGGCGCACCCGGACCTGTCACTCGAAGAATCAGCAATCGCTGAGCTCCCATTAGTACGGGGAGCTTTTTCTTTGGTGTTTATGGACGACACCACGCTTTACGCAGCGCGCGACCCACAAGGAATTAGGCCACTGGTGCTCGGTCGCCTTGAATCCGGCTGGGTAGTTGCCAGTGAGTCAGCTGCACTAGACATTGTCGGGGCTTCGGTTATCCGCGAAGTGGATCCCGGCGAATTGATTGCCATTGATGCACAAGGAATGCGGTCTCACCGATTTGCGCCTGCCGCGCCCAAGGGTTGCCTATTTGAATATGTCTACTTAGCACGACCCGATACGACCATTGCAGGAAGATCAGTGCAGGCAACGCGTGTTGATACGGGCCGTCGGTTGGCCAACTCTAGCCCAGTCGAGGCGGACCTTGTTATTCCGGTTCCCGAGTCCGGGCGTTATGCAGCAATTGGTTATGCCCAAGAATCCGGCATCCCTTTTGCAGAAGGGCTTGTCAAAAACTCCTATGTTGGGCGCACCTTCATTCAACCCTCTCAAACGATTCGTCAACTGGGTATTCGACTCAAATTGAATCCCCTCAAAGAGGTGATTGCCGGGAAGAGACTTGTGGTCGTCGACGACTCGATTGTTCGTGGCAACACACAGCGAGCATTGGTGCGGATGCTGCGCGAAGCCGGGGCACGTGAAGTGCATGTGCGAATTTCCAGCCCTCCAGTTAAGTGGCCATGTTTTTATGGAATTGACTTTGCAACCCGAGCCGAATTAATTGCTAACGGGCTCAATGTGGAAGAAATTTGTGCATCTATCGGAGCTGACTCGCTCGCATACGTTGGGCTTGATGTACTTGTCGAGGCAACCCAGATACCCAAAAATAACCTGTGTAGGGCATGTTTTGACGGGGTTTACCCGGTGGAACTATCGGAAGAACACCGCGTACACCTTGAGGTATTTGAAGGGATTGAACGTCGAGTTTCCACATCAGAAAACTTGCACGTTGATCCACTGGCCCTTGACGCTTTAAAGCTCCCATGATGCAACAACGTGCGACCTACGCGCAATCAGGTGTTGACGTGGAGTCCGGTGAACGAGCCGTTGAATTAATGCGCGAATCTATTGTGGCAAGTTCTCGACCCGAAGTGGTCGGTGACTTTGGGGGGTTTGCTGGACTGTTTGATATCTCGGCCGCTAAGTCAATGCGCAAGCCGTTACTGGCAACATCCACTGATGGAGTGGGAACGAAAATTGCAGTTGCACGCGCACTTGATATCCACCACACGGTCGGGTTAGATCTAGTAGCCATGGTGGTTGACGACCTCGTGGTGTGTGGCGCGGAGCCGCTTTTCATGACGGACTACATCGCGGTTGGCTCCGTGAACCCAGAACGAATTGCCCGTATTGTTTCAGGGATAGCCCGCGGCTGTGAACTTGCGGGTTGCTCCCTTGTTGGTGGAGAGACAGCCGAACATCCAGGGTTGATGGCCCCCGATGAATACGATATTGCGGGGGCGGGAACTGGAATTGTTGACTCAGAAAATTTATTGGGACCAGACCGGGTAAATGCGGGAGATATTGTTATTGCGATGAAGTCTTCAGGACTTCACTCAAATGGGTATTCGCTCGCTCGCCACGTGCTGGTGGGTGACGGAAAATTGGGCCTCGATGCGCATGTTGACGCACTCGGTAGAACTGTCGGTGAAGAGTTGTTGGAACCGACGTACATTTATGCATTAGATGCGCTGGCGCTCATCTCGGGATCGCGGGTGAATGCGTTCAGTCATGTAACTGGTGGGGGTATCGCTGCCAACCTAGCCCGCGTACTTCCGGAAACCCTTGCCGCTGATGTGCATCGGAACACCTGGGTGCCCGCAGAAATTTTTAATGTAATCTGCAGTGAAGGCAATGTGCCACAACTCGATGCCGAGAAGACATTTAATATGGGAATAGGCATGCTTGCCGTTGTGGGGAAGGACAGTGTTGACGCAGCCCTGGAGATTTTGGGACAACGTCGAGTTGACGCGTGGGTGTGTGGCTCGGTTCGAGATCGATTTGCGGGTGAAAGAGGTGACTATCCCGCGAAGGGTGGTAGTGGAGGAGCGGTAAATCTTGTGGGCAATTACGAAAGCTAGGCCGGTAAATTAATCGGCGGTTTCGTCTTCGCCCTCTTCATAGTATTTTGCATAAGGATCAGGGTCACGAATCTCTTCTTCAGTTACTTTTTCAACGGGAACCGGGGCAGGCTGACCGCTGAGTTCGGCTTGCAATTGATCAAAATCGGTTTGAGGTCCGCCGTATTTGAGTTCGCGAGCAACTTTGGTTTGTTTAGCTTTTGCGCGGCCGCGTCCCATGACTCAACCCCCTCTTCCAGTAATTACCGGTAGCTAGTGGACGAATAGTCTCGATGGGAGCAATCTTGCTCTCCACGATCAGAATACTACCCGCCACCCTGCGCGTCGGCAGAAAGTGTCAAGGCGACTAGGAATTAATGCGCGCCCACGCTGCGGCTTCGGCCGCTGCCACGGGGGTAATGCGTGCTTTTGCTGCCGATTCCAGCACCGCGAGGGTAGTGGGGTAGACCTGCATTACCTGTGCCCGTGCTCGCTCGACATTAGCCCCAACTAACTCTTCTGCCACTTGGATCACACCGCCGCAATTGACCATGAAGTCCGGGGCATACAAAATACTCGCAGCGGCGAGCAAGTCTCCCACTTCGGGCGCAGCGAGCTGGTTGTTCGCTCCGCCACACACCAGAGAGACCCCGACTGAGGCCAATTGTGGAACCAATTCAGGGGTAATGAACCCGCCCATGGCATTGGGGGAAATGATTGTTGGACCACAGTTAAGCATCTCTGCGAATGAATTCACGAAGACGAGGTCCGGGTAAGTGGCCGATAGGTCCGCGCGGACACTAGCCACCGGATCCATGGCGATCACTCTTGCCCCCCCAGCTTCTATAAGGTGACCAATTAATCTTCCACCCACTTTGCCGGCGCCAATCACACCAACGGTGACCCCAGATAGGTCGTTACTCCCGGACAAGTATTCGACGCAGGCTTGCATGCCCTGCCAAATCCCCAAGGCGGTCAGGATCCCAGAGTCGCCAACACCACCCTTTTCCGGGGAACGGCCCGTGACAAATTGGCTGGTTTCCCCGAGCACATCCATGTCTGCAACCTGCATCCCAACGTCACCTGCGGTCACATATTTCCCCCCCAAGGACTCGATCAAGGTTCCATAGTTAAGCAATTCTTGACGCGATTTCTGGTGCGGATCCCCAAGGATTACTGCCTTGCCGCCGCCGTGAGCGAGTCCGGCCAGCGCATTTTTTAGGGACATGGCGCGAGAAAGGCGCAGGGCGTCGGAGTAGGCCGCTCCCTGAGGGTTTGGGTGATCGGCGTATAGAGACATTCGAGTACCACCCAACGCCGGCCCCAACTTGGTTGAGTGAATGGCAATCACGGCACGCAAACCGGTTTCCCGATCTTGGGTCAGAATCACTTCCTCGTGGTCAGAAAATTGGGCCCAGGGATTGTGCTCGTTATACATGCCATCAGGTTAGAGGAGCCAAGAATTTTAGGTGAGTAACCCCTAAGATTGGCATTTAAAGTTGCGCAACCCCTGAACAGGGATACGGTTAATTAGGTAGCAAAGCGACACGAAGAAGGGTGGCATCGCAGACATGAACCCCACAGGTGCACGACAATTTGGAGTAGCGGCCAGTAACGCCGCCACCATCAACGCTCCCACTTCACGTGTGAGTTCAATTCCCGAGACCGAACACCTGATGACGCCGGGGGAAGTAGCTATCTTGTTCCGGGTTGACCCCAAGACCGTGACCCGCTGGGCAAAGGCAGGGAAACTCACCAGCATTCGAACACTCGGTGGCCATCGTCGTTATCGGTCCTCCGAGGTTCGCTCACTTTTGGAGAAAAGCGGAGCTCGCATCGGAGACGGGATCTAGGATCTCGTTCGCACCAGGGTTGTAGACGGTAGTGTTACCGGGTGACCGAACCCTTTTATCAAACAATTGTGCTGATCGTTAAAGGTGCATTCAGTGGGTTGGGTTTAAAAATTGATGTTGTGGGAGAAGAAAACATCCCACTCGTGGGCGGCGCAATTTTAGCGATCAATCACACGAGTTACCTCGATTTTGCCCTCGGTGGCATCCCGGCAAATCGGCGTGGGCGCAGGCTGGTTCGCTTCATGGCCAAGGACTCAATTTTCAGGCACAAAATTGCTGGTCCACTCATGCGCGGCATGAAACATATTTCTGTTGATCGTGATGCCGGTTCCCAGGCTTTCCGGGATTCCGTTGCAGCACTCAAAAGCGGTGAGATTGTTGGTGTATTCCCGGAAGCGACCATGAGTCGGTCATTGGACATCAAAGGAATTAAAAGCGGAACTATCCGGATGGCTCGGGTTGCGAAGGTTCCGGTACTTCCCATGATTATTTTCGGAGGGCATCGAATCCTTTCCTATGGTGTTAAAGACTTCACGCGGGGCCGTTGTGCCATCATCATGGTGGGAGAGCCACTCGATATTGACGGTGACCCTGAAGAAGGGAATTATCGACTGCGAGAAGCGCTGCGCGAGCTTTTAGTGCAAGCAGTGGAGCGGTATCCGGATAAAGTCTTGGGTGCTTCGTGGCTTCCCGCGAGACTAGGTGGTAGCGCCCCAACGCTGGAGGAAGCAGAAGTGATCGAGGTTGCCGCGCAGTTGGAGCGAGCAGCAAAGCGGGCACAGAAGAAGAGTTAATACTGTTTGCCCCATTTTTTAGCGCTGATTGTCACATTTCGATTGGACATTAATGCCACACTATCGCCACTATCACGCAGAAGGGTTGAGTCGCGTCCCCAATACTGCGTGGAATCCGTTGGCTGCCCTTTCCCAATTCGCACAGTTAATGATTGGTACGGCCTAATTGAGGTATCGGGTAAGAATGGGTACGTGGAAACATCGCGTCTGAGGTGGTAGCCATCCAGTAACACTGTTGACCTACCAGTATTTTTGATAGTGATGTATTCCTGATTCGTACGCCGTGACATTTTTTTTGCGGTCGAGGTGGCATTTACTTTGGTGATTCGCAAAACACCCTTCATCGGATCTGAACAATCCAGCACACATGGATATTCGTAGTAGGAACGAACTGCGGTATTTTGATCGAGCAGGTAGGCGCCATCACCCAAGAAGGAATTAATGTCAGTATTTCGAAAAAGTGCTACCTCTGATCCCCAGTACAGATCCCGTGGATTTGGTGTGCCGTTTGTGCCCACTCCCATGTGCACAACCCGAAAGTCATTGGGCGTAAGAGTCGATCCGGGTGGAAAACGAAACCAGTCTGATACACCTGTATCACGCAATACCCATCCGGTAACATCCACATTACTGTCACCCACATTGCGAATTATTGCGTATTCGCCATTAATATTTGTGCTGTCATTGCCTTGCGCATCCCAATTGACATTCACACTCAATTTTGCTTCCGGTTGCTCCAATGGCCCGCACAAATCCGGAGACCATAACCCGATTTTTTTAAGTTGGACTTGAGCGATCATGACTCGGTATTTGTAGGACAGCGCTGATTCGTTCTCCACCGTGAACCACATGGCGAGCCCTGACTGAGCGATGACTACTTGAAGGTCAATATCGTATTGATTAGTCTGCGGATTCCACGCGAATGCGTAGCGCTGAATTCTCTCATCTTTAAATGAGGCTTCGTCAAGCGAGCGTAATTGAACTTTAGTTCCCGGGGGGAGCCAGGAGGTAAGTAATCTCGTTGCCTCTGGACCGCCACACATGTCCTTGTCGCGGTTGGCATTATTAAAACCGCGGATCTCGGGGGTGTTCACTCCCAAGAGTCGCACGGTGACGGAGTCGGTCGCTCCTTCTTCGATGAATCGAAAAGTGTCCCCATCAAGAACAACGTCAACGATTCCAGTTTCCTGGATTGGGATGTCGAGGTAGCTGTCTTGGGATAGGTCATAGTTGTCGGCAGTTGCACTTGATGGAAATCCAGCTAGTAACAATGTGCTTGCCGCGATACTGGCCGACACGCAAATCATTGATCGGATCCAGATGTACTTTGCGTTCACGCAAACCCCAATTTTTTGGATATCGAATATGTCCCAGACGTATGACGCAATGATAACGAGATGGTTCCACAAATCAAAAATTGATCCGGATCAACCCAATTCCTGATCTGTGAAAAAGTCATGAACGTGAACAAGTTATCCGCCTCCCGGGCCAAAATTAGGTGGCTAAGTTGTACACAATGACGCCAATTGTTTGAATAATTAACAGGTTCGAGACATTCGATGCGAGCAGGTTGTGCACAACTTCGGTAGACGCTGATGAACCGTTCTTCGCAAATGAGGAATAAAATGTGGTGAACTCTGGGAGTGAAGTTGCGATAGCCGCTAGTCCACCTAAGACCACTGCAGGTACTCCAAATGCGAAGCCGAGGGAGTAGACCGAATCACCGAGTTGGGAGCCTAAAAAGTACAAGCCCACAAGCCCGGCAAGAACCACAGTCGAGTTGATTAGCCATTTAGTGACCGAAGATGGAACGGGATCCGGTGGGGAGTCTTCTTTTTCATGTGGTCCGGATCGGGCACGTAGTAATACAAAATAGGCAACGAGTAAAGTGAGAAATAGCGGCACGGTCCACATTTGCGTTGCCGTGTCCGTGAGTACTAATACAAGTGGAAGCACTATGGACGCTCCGACGATGAGAAGATCCAGCCGGTAGCGGGCGTGCATCAGGGTGGGTAAATGTTTGAACCACAATGCTGCCGTAATAACTAAGAACACATTAATCACGTTGGAACCCAACACGTTAAAAGCAGCGGCTGTGAAGAAACCCGTGGCTGCGATAAAAACGGTGGACACCAGTTCTGGTGCGGATGTGAGATAACCAAGGATCTGACCCGAGACAACTTTTGAAGCGCGCGTGTAGGCCACTAAGCGTTGAACCGGATTGTACAAAGCGTACTTCGCGATTGCGACAATTCCGGCGGCACTTAACACGAACCAGATCAATGACATCGTCATTTAACGGGGGTTCCCCTACAGATAGGTCTTCACGGTATTGATTTTGCACCCCAGGCGCGCAACTAGCAAAATATTACCTACCCGAGGTTGTAAAGGAGTCTACGCGCTGGACTCCGCACAAACTCCACCGAAGCCTTCTCGTGGATTAGCTACTGTGCTGCAGCTGGATAAATTTCGCAGTCAAGTAGTCAACAGTCTTCGATCAGGCTTCTTGCTATCTCGCCCCGCTTGTCTCCGCACACGAAATTAGTGAAACTAAGAAAAGCGGCGACACGGAGCGTTCGGTTAGGCGCTGGCTCCGTATTTGTTCGGACTGGTAGTTCCTGGTAAAACAAACCAGACAATAAGAACGATACTTCCGACGGGAACAAATCCAAGGAAGTACCACCAACCGGACAAGTCACGGTCATGTAACCGTCGGACACTCACTGCGAGTGTCGGCAAGATAAGCGACAAAAGTATTATAGAAAAAATTAAAATGAACAACCATGTGAGAAATCCGAAGTTCCAAAACAACCAAATTCCGAGACCTAAGACGATTGCTGCAACCGACTGCACGAGGAGAGTGAACAAAACCCACCACCAGTATTCAGACCGGCCGGCGCGACCGTCGAAATCCCCGTACTTGTTCCAGCACGTAGTAACTGCTTCCTTTAATCCCATCATTTCTCCCTAAATCTGTTAGATGAGTTGCAACTAAAAAGTCAATTCTAAATTTTATAATTCGGCATCGCGTCAATCACAACTAAAAGTATATTGTGGCTAGCAGTCACACACGGGTTTTCCAATCCCGGCGCGTCTGGGGAACGTACTGGATTCAACGACTTCCGTTACAAATATCTTCCATGAATGCGAAGAACTTCTGGTAATTGTCTGGGGGATACTCTCGCCAGTTTTTCCGCGCGGCATGACTCCAGCCCACCTCGATGCACTCTGTCGCAGCGCTTCCGTGACCAAAAGTGAGGCTCTGGGAAAACTTTACGGGCTTTTGAAAATGCCCTGCCTCACCATGACTTCATCAAATACTTCTGGCCCGTCCTCGCTCAACGGAAAGTAAGTGCTCACAAAGAGAGCGATCGCCTCCGCTTCAGAGTTAGCCTCAACAGTCGATGTGTAATCAAGCATGCCTTCCCCGACGCTACCAAAATCTTTAACTGCAAATGAACCTAATGTGGTCCAGATGACCCAGCGACTCGGATAGCCCTTGATGAGACCCTCTACCGTGAATAACGCCATGGTGAGATTATCCCGATTCACGGCCAAATGTGCACCCAAAATTTTAAATTGCCGCGCACGACTGTGTGAGAACACTCATTAGTTTTACAAAAATTCTGGAATTAATTCGTGTTCACCGCCATAACTTCCCGCGAAAACACAGGGTTGAGAGAGCAACTATTTGTCAAGGTTTGGTTTTCATAATTTCACCCCTCGTACGTCATGGTTGTGTTGTATCCCACTGATACGAGAAAGGGAGCAAAGCGCAAAAGGACACCTCACACTCATGTCAAGCCCACCCCCTTCCAAACTGTACGCTTGGAGAATGCGTAAATGGTTACCGCTAATGGTGCTGGGGATAGCTCAATTCATCATGGTGGTTGATGGAACTGTCATGAACGTGTCAATCACGACAGTCGTCGCAGATTTGGGAACCACGGTCAGCTCGATGCAGCTAGCCATCGCTACTTTCACACTCACCATGGCAGCACTCATGCTCGCTGGATCTGGGATCGGGAATCGAATCGGGAGACGACGCGCATTCGTAATTGGGTCCATGATTTATGGAATCGGGTCCTTAATCACAGCCCTAGCCGATGGCTTCGCCATGTTGTTTGTTGGTTGGTCAATCATCGAAGGTATCGGAGCAGCCCTCGTTATCCCCGCCGTCGTTGCCCTGGCCGCCATCAACTACACAGGTCGAGATCGAGCCTTCGCCTACGCCATGCTTGGTGGAGTTGCTGGCGCTGCTGCTGCGGCGGGTCCGCTGATCGGGGGCTGGGTAACCAGCGAATTTTCCTGGCAATGGGTATTTGCGGCAGAAACACTCTTAATCGTCGTATTGATCTTGCCGCTGGCAAGCACAATTAAGGACATCCCTGTCCAACCAAGCACCAGTCGATTCGACCTCGTGGGGGTTGTTCTCTCCGCCGCCTCGATGGGTACCGTCGTGTTGGCTCTAGTTTCTGCCAGCACTTGGGGCTTGCTTGAACCATTAAACCCACCGTTTCAGATCGCTGGCTTTTCCCCAACTATTCCCATAGTGCTCGCTGGACTGGGAATCGGATGGGCGTTCATCTCCTGGGAACGCCACATTCGAGATAGTGATCGGCAACCATTGCTTGGCATTGACCTGTTTAGCCTCTCCAGCTTGCGAGCGGGACTAGTGTCCCAAACAATTCTTTACTTCATCATTGCTGGATCATTCTTCGTGCTCCCTCTTTATTTGCAGACGGTGCTAAACCTTGACGCATTTGAGTCAGGAATCCGGATGCTGCCTATGTCCATTTCCGTATTCGTCTTGGCTCTAGCTGGTTCACGCTTGGCGCTCCACTTCTCTCCTCTTGTCATGATCCGTTCTGGGCTGGTAACTGCATGTTTCGGTCTGCTACTACTGATCGGAGCCATTACGCCGCAAGTGAGCGGTACCCTTTTTACTTGCGCAATGACCGCTATCGGTATCGGAATAGGCTTAGCAATCTCCCAAATCGGTAACGTTAACCTGTCTTGCGTAGACGACTCGAGGAGCAACGAAGTGGGTGGCCTGCAAGGAACAGCGACAAACTTGGGCTCTTCTCTCGGTGTCGCATTAGCCGGGACTGTCCTATTTATTGGGCTTGCCACGACCTTTACTTCCTCGGTCCTTTCGAACGACAACATTGACTCCGCGGTTGCGCAAAGTGTTGCGGACGCGGCTGCTTCAGGTGTACAAATCGTCACTCTGACGCAGGCGCAAGAAGCTCTTACTAACGCTGGTGTATCAGAGAGAGACGCTGCCGAAATTGTGCAGGAATATGCTGCCAGCAAAGTTCAATCATTGCGAGCAGGGTTGGGCGTTTTGTTCATCATTGGTTTGATTGGGATACCCCTGACGCGTGGCCTCCCGAATAAACCAATTGTGCAAGCCTCGCCCATTATTCGAAAAATTTGACACGGTGAACTGTGCGATTCACCATGTGCACATGGACAGCTGGGAATTTCGTGTGCGCTGCAAAGAGTGCATGAGTGTGTTAGTTACCCTGACAATGGCCGAAGGAATGTTGACGGCGAGCTTTGTTGAAATAGCGTTGGAAAACTACCCCGACAGTATTCCCGGAGAGAAACTCACTCTGCCGGTACGATCCACGGACCCAATTTCTACACAGATAGAGTTAAAAACCGACAATTTTGCTCCGATGAACTACGCGGTGCGATGCGAATGTGTCGACAGTAACCAGAAAAAGATTCACAACGTAAGTTCTGCAAGCCTTGCACAATTGGGTCAGGTGAAAGGACGCCGGGACTTCTTAGTGTGAGGGGTAGTGATCAGAACTCATTCTGACCCAAACTCATTCTGATCAAAAATCATTGTGGACGTGAACGCATGTCACTCCACGGCACCCTGATTGGACTCATTTTGTGTCCCGACAAGCTTGCACATCAGTTTGTCGATGCCCCACAACACAAGAGACAGCACGCAGCACGCGACAACGATCACTGAAAGATTAATTAACACTTCGGCATAGCCCAGTTTCGTCACGTTGACGAAAGGGTAGGCGTACGCGTCAACGAATGCACCTCGTACGAGTGTGAGGAAGATCCAACAAAAAGGTATAACTAGCCCAGCAGCTATTACCCGCAGCGAGATCCAACCACGAGGCCCTACGAGTAGCCAAGCGAGAACAAAAGCGAGGGGAGTCAACACGTGGTTGCACAAGTTGCTGACCGCCGCTGCGCCCTCAGCCTGAACCAGGTCAGCTAAGGCGATGTTGTAGATGAGGCCAGTGACAGAAATCATGAGCAGGGAGCTAAACCACAAAGCTCTAAACCAGAAGGAAGACATGCGTGGGCGAAACACGAAGACTCCCGTGACTACCGCCACGACGATATTGGACCAAATGGTGAAGTAGGAAAAGTAATCGAAGACGCGACTAAGAAGTGGCTGGTCTGGATCACCCATTAAAGATGGATCGCCGTCGGAAAAACTCGAGTAGGTACCCAGTAATACCATTGAGAATCCAACGAACAAACCGATACTTGAGATTGCAAGAACGAGCGAATAGGTAATGCGCCATGTTGCAGTTTTCAAATGCCTAACTCCTTGACTATCGTTTCGCATTCAGGTCAACAGATTGTGCTGCAGCCATATGAGTTCTTGGCCTCCCCTCACGATACGTCATCCAGTCATTCGTCATCCAGCTCCGGGACATCGGGTCATTAGCCTGCGGGATTCTTCTTGTTCATGGCTGGTTCCCTCGTGCGTGTCGCTGACGTGAGTACAGCGAGGCAGATCGCTAGGGCAATAATTCCCGCCCGCCATTATGTTTTAGTTGACAATTCAATTAGATCGCAATATAGTTTAATCTTCAACTAATTTGAGGAGAAAACTTATGAGCACGCTGCTCCATATCCAAGTTAGCCCAATGGGAGAAAATTCCATCTCTCTCAGCATTGCCGAGGAATTTCTCAAGGCGTGGAGGCAAACCAATCCCAGCGGAAACATCATCGAGCGCAATCTCGCAACAAACCCGGTACCCGTGCTGGATGGCGAAGCGATCTTCGCGGATTACACTCCTGCGGCGGACCGACCCGAATCGATGGCGGCAAAGCGTGCGCTCCGCCAGAATCTGATCGACGAGATCACCGGGGTTGACGAGATCGTGGTCTCGACACCCCTGTGGAACTGGGGCATCCCGTCACCCCTAAAGGCGTACATCGATCAGATCATCATCCCCGGCGTCTTGGACGGCAGCGGAGCGAATGGACTTGCCGGCAAGAAAGTGACCGCCATGATTGCCCAGGGCGGTTCGTACAAGACTGGTTCTCCGCGTGAAGGATGGGACTACGGGTCTGGGTACCTGGAACTTGTCTTTACGGCCTTAGGTTCAACCGACGTTAAGGTTGTGGTTTCTGAATTCGGACTCGCTGGCGTGGCCCCAGGCATGGAGGACTTCGTCGATGCCAAGTCGTCATCCATCGCTGCTGCGAAGACAGCCGCGCGCGATCGCGCTGCAGCCTGATGCCATCTGAGTGGCTGGTTCACTAGACAAGTTTCAGGTGATCTAGCCACTCAGTCGTCGACTCACCACTCTCACCAACATGTTGTGACGCAAAAAAAAGAAAGGCAAAACATGCATATTCTCACTTACATCCTCGCCGCCGTCTTCGTCCTGGCAGGTGCCATGAAGATGATGCAACCCAAAACCAAGCTTGAAATCAAAATGGCTTGGGTCAAAGACCTACCTTCCTGGCAGATAAAAGCTATCGGTGCGCTGGAAGCATTGGCTGCCCTCGCCCTGGCGCTACCTCTAATCTTCGACAACGGCCTGATTCTGGTCCCCTTGGCAGCAACTGGCTTGGTTTTTCTTATGATCGGGGCGATCTTCACCCACGCACGAATCAAGGAAATCCCCATGATCGCGATCCCGGCCGTCCTTGGCGCCCTCGCCCTATGGGTCGCGATCTGGGGATACACAGATCTCATCAGCTAACCCATCAACCCTCTGATAGGGAACCGACTCTCCACTGTGGCACTTAGCAGGTCAGCACGTTAAACCGCGTCTTCGATCAAAGGAACCTTGATCCAGCAAGACTGTCGGCTGCGGGCCCGAGCTGATAGCCACCAAGCGAATTCCTATGGCTGACTTCTGAGACCGGATGACCACGACGGCTAGTAGCGCAGCAACCGACTCCAAGTCCACGCAATGCAAATCATGAAACAGGTAGAAAGGTCCACCGTGTCTGATCCAATCATTGCCGCAATCAAACCGATCCCCGTCCAGCTCAGAGCTGGCGAGGAGAAGCACTGGTGTGCTTGCGGTCAGTCCAAAAATCAGCCGTTCTGCGATGGCTCCCATGTGGGCACCGAGTTCACTCCCGTATCGTTCTCCCCCGCTGCGGATGCCGAGGCGTTTTTGTGTGCATGCAAGCGAACCGGCACGCCTCCCTACTGTGATGGCACCCATGCTCAGATCAGCGACGAATCCGTAGGTACCCATGGCAGCGGCACCGACGCCGCGCAGAAAGTGCCCGTTGCGGTCGGCCACTCAGCCATGCCGAAAGCCCGCCCGACTCCAGAAGAACCGACGGTTGCGTTCATCCACGAGCTCGCTCACGATGGCCTTTCTAAGATGGGTCATCACGGGCCGATGACTTCGATGGGCATTGCACGCAAAGACCTCCCGCATTGGGATGATCTGCAAATCATGGCTGCGCAGATGGCCACAAAGCCGTTGCTCGACAATGTACCTGTTGGCACCGAACTGATCATCGGACCGCAAGCTGCAAAACCACTTCAACTCGACATTCCCCTGTTCGTCTCCGATATGAGCTTCGGCGCGCTGTCCGAGGAAGCCAAGGTTGCGCTGGCGTTGGGCGCTGAGCTCGCAGGCACGGGAATTTGCTCTGGGGAAGGCGGGATGTTGCCCGAAGAGCAGCAGGCAAACACGCGCTACTTCTACGAGCTTGCCAGCGCACAATTCGGTTACCGCGAAGAGCTCCTCCCGCTCGTTCAGGCCTTCCATTTCAAAGGAGGCCAAGGCGCCAAGACCGGTACCGGAGGACACCTGCCAGGGTCGAAGAACATCGGAAAGATCTCCGAGGTGCGCCAGATTCCAGAAGGAGAGGCGGCTATCTCACCATCGACGTTTCCCGACCTGCACACCGCCGAAGACTTCCGACGGTTCGGCGATCGTGTCCGTGAACTCACAGGTGGCATCCCAATCGGGATGAAACTGAGCGCAAACCATATCGAAGCGGACATGGGCTTCGCCCTCGAATCCGGTGTTGATTACATCATCTTGGACGGCCGAGGTGGCGGCACCGGAGCGGCACCAGAAATGTTCCGCGACCATATCAGCGTCCCGACCATCCCCGCTATTGCACGCGCTCGCCGCTTTCTCGATGAAAACGACGCCGGCGCAGGAGTCACACTCATCGCCACTGGTGGACTCCGAGTCCCTGTCGATTTTGTGAAGGCCCTCGCGCTCGGTGCAGACGGCATCGCCTTATCGAACTCGGCCATGCAAGCAGTGGGGTGTGTCGCGGCCCGGATGTGTAACACCAACAACTGCCCGACCGGGATCGCCACCCAAAAGCCAGAGCTGCGCGCCCGTCTCGACGTCGAAGCTGCTAGCCAGCGGCTCGCCACGTTTTTCGGCGCTTCCATCGAGCTTATGAGCGTAATGGCTCGCGCGTGTGGCCACGATCATTTGAACAAGTTCGTCAAGACCGATCTGGCCACCTGGAATGAACAGATGGCCAAACTCACCGGTGTTAAGTACTCCGGATTCACGTCACCATGAATTACGCATTGCGACTCGCTGGCCGAACCAACAATATTACCGCCACAAGCTGAACCCGTCCGCGTCGTTGGCCATAAACGGGATTCAGCTGTGGCCAATCGAACCGGCGCTAACAAGCGAGCATGCCCCGTGTGTGGGTACGCGTTGGTCAGGTCCACACCCATCAACTGTGCGTTCCTACAATCGGTTTCCACTGTTCATCTGTTTCGACTAGATCATGGATCTAGTCGAAACAGATGAACAACCACAACAGTTGAGGCTCACGCAATCTAGAATCATTTTTGGGGGGAATATTTTTGGCGTGCACGATGTAGGTTAGTGGGGTGAGAGACTTGTTCAGTAGAAATGATAACGCTCGTGCAATAAAGTACGGCTCGAATCTTAGTGGCGCGGACTTAAAAGGCGCGTACCTGACGGGCACGTACCTCATACGCGCCATACTGACCGGCGCGTACCTGACCCGCACAAATTTGTCTGGCGCGAATTTGTCTGGCGCGAATTTGTCTGGCGCAACTCTGAACAAGGCGACCCTAACGGCGGCGCACCTGACCGGCGCAGACTTGACCGGTGCAAAACTTCGGGGCGCGTACTTACGGGGCGCGTACTTACGGGGCGCGTACTTACGAGGCGCGTACCTGATCCGAGCCAATTTGGCTGAGTCGGATCTGTCTGGCGCGACCCTAAGTACAGCAACCCTGACCGACGCAGACTTGGAAGGCGCTATTCTGATCGACGCAAAAATAATTGACGCAAAGATGCTTGGCGCAACCTTGACTGGCGCAAACCTCAGTGGTGCCAACCTGACAGGCACAAACCTCAGAGGCGTGGACTTGACCCGCGTGGACTTGACCCGCGTGGACTTGACCCGCGCAAACCTCAGGGGCGCGAATCTGACCGGCGCGAATCTGACCGGCGCGAATCTGACCGGGGCGAAACTGACCGCAGTTAAGTGGTCGAACACGACCTGCCCCGACGGCACAGTCACCGACACGGGTTGCCCCAACTAAACGCGGGATAGTGACAACAGTTCCCACTCGGAATTTATCAGCCCGCAACCCCGGCGAGCGTGACCTAAAAATTGCTCACCTGCCTAATCAATTCACCTACGCTATTCCCTTAGCATTTCTAAAATCATTGGCCGCTGACACCCACGCCACCGAGGCACTCATCGACGAGCATTCAACTCACCGCTGCCGAACCCTTGCAACAGTCGTGGAACGCAAATGTCCACCTGCCTCTGATTGCACTGGCAGATTGTTTCTCTCCTGCAGAGCTGAAAGCGAGAGTGCCGTGGTGTAAATAGAATTATGGAAAACGTGTCCGTTTCAGATTTTCATTCGCTCCCGCGGGGTCATACCTGCGGCGATGTAACACTGATCGATAAACTCCATATGCCGAACAGCCTCGTGCTGATCGGTGATGTTGGTATCTGCGCCCTCGCAAATAGCGCGAGTGAGAGCCTCGAGTTGATAGGTGTAAGAGGAACGAGTACCCAAGTCTTCAGTCCGTGATTCGCCATCAACTGTCACGGTGAGGCTGCCGTCAACGTGCGGGCGCACAAACGATGGAACCAAGATCCGGCCTTTGGTCCCGAGGATCCGAACCTCCGAGTGGTACTGGTCGTATTCGCTCACTGATGGATCTGCATCGAGCGCCAGCATGTCGCATCGAGCTATCGCAGAGGCACCGTTCGGGAGCAGGAATCGTGCGGCTAGTTCTGAATCCACTTTGGACACGTATTCAGCGGACATCGCTGCTGTCAGTTTGGGTTCACCCCCCATAGCTCGGGCAATTGAGCGAACTGCATGCAGGCTATAAACGCCAATGTCCATCATCGCGCCACCCGAGAGCTCCCACGAAGTACGAAGGTCTTCAACGCCAGGATCTGGCATCACGAACATTGCATCAACGTCGCGTACTTCGCCGATCTCACCGCTGGTGATGATCTCGAGCATCCGCAGGTATACCGGATGGTAGGCATGGTGAAATGCCTCCATGAAGACCATACCCGTCTCTTCGGCAACGGCCGCAACGTCACGAGCCTCGTCGGCATTACTTGCAGACGGCTTCTCAGCCAAGACATGCTTACCAGCGCGCAACGCGCGAATATTCCACGGCGCATGCATTCCGTTAGGCAGCGGGTTATAGACCACGTCGATGTGAGGATCGGCAAGCAAGTCCTCGTACGATTCATGCACTTTTGCAAAGCCATGTTGGGTGGCAAACGCTTCACCGCGCGCTTTGGTGCGAGCTGCTACCGCAACCAATTCAGCGCCAATGTTGTTAGCTGGCTGGATCACCGCCATGTCGGTAATGCGAGCAGCACCCAGGACACCAATTCGTAGCGGAGTACTTGTCATGGGGTTGACCGTACCGGACATCATCCCAAGCGGGATTGTGATCTCCAGAGGTCAATCGTGGGGGTATCAACGGCGAGCGAATCGATAGCCGCAATTTCCGCGGTGCTGAAGTCGAGGTTCCGTACTGCGCCGACGGAATCTTCGAGTTGCGCAGCACTTGAGGCACCTACGAGTGAGGTAGTGACCCGAGGATCGCGCAAAGTCCAGGCAATCGCCATCTGCGCAAGGGACTGACCGCGTTCCTTGGCAATAGCCGCAAGACCCTTGATCCGATCGAGGGTCTCCCCCGTGACAAGGGATTCGGGATTCAGGCTCTTACCTTGCGTCGCCCGAGATCCTTCCGGGATGCCGCCGACGTACCGATCAGTGAGCATGCCCTGCGCAAGCGGACTGAACGTGATTGCACCAGCACCCACTTCAGCGAGTGCATCGAGCAACCCATCTTCGATCCAACGATTCAACATGGAATAAGAAGGCTGGTGAATCAAAAGCGGCACACCGAGATCTCCCAGAATGCGAGCTGCTTCCAGGGTGCGTGCCGGCGAATATGACGAGATGCCAACGTAGAGCACTTTTCCTTGCTGCACCGCGGTAG
>DGQA01000045.1 GCA_002390705.1 Actinobacteria bacterium UBA4426
TGGCTGGGTAACTTCGTTTGGTCCAAAAGGACTAGTGCTTCTTGATCCCAGCGAACTGCCTGTATCTCGGCCACTCATCACTCCTATGACGTAAGTCGTCCTACAACTTTGCCTAAGGTAGATCGGTGCCTACGACATGTCAACCCGAACACCCACATCGGGAGTATTTGATACCGAAACGAGACCCGCCACCGGTCCCCGTGTACGAAATCGCGTTGAGGTAGGGGATGATGCGCCAGTGTCAATCTCTGATCGCTCCACGGCCAACCGCTCGGCACTGAATGCCCCAAGTAAGTCCGGAAGCCTCGGCCGCCAGGTCGCCAGGCACCTTCGTTCACGAATCATGCAAGGCGAAGTTTCCCCAGGGGCCCGTCTACCAAGCGAGACAGAGATTGCCGTTGACTACGGGGTCTCCCGAGTAACGGTACGAACCGCGATCACGCTCTTGGAGTCGCAGGGCCTCGTTGATGTTCGCCATGGATCTGGGACATTCGTTTCTGATTTCGGAACGGAAATTAAAGCAGGAATCCAGGAATTAAGATCCATCACCGAGACAATCCGCGAAATGGGCTTTACACCCTCCATGGAACGCCACAAAGGAGAAACACGAGCCGCCAGCGAACATGAAAGCAAGCGCCTAGATTTAATGCCTGGAGAACAAGTCCTTGACTTGCAACGAGCCGTGTATGCCGACGGTGAGGTTGTCG
Organism: Actinobacteria bacterium UBA4426; assembly: GCA_002390705.1. Classification (GTDB taxonomy): domain Bacteria; phylum Actinomycetota; class Actinomycetes; order S36-B12; family S36-B12; genus UBA4592. Next base: position 708 of record DGQA01000045.1, read on the forward strand.
CATATTCATTTGACGTAATTCCGACCAAAACACTCGACGCGCAAATGCTCGAGCGAATGGGGCAGGGCTCAGTGTTTGAAGTATTTGAAACAATAGGTATCACGCCAGCTCGCGCCATGGCCGAACTACATGCCGTCTCCTCACAAGAAATAGCTTGGGGACCGCAAAAACCAGAACAAGGCCTTTTCCTCTTGCTCGACCAAGTTCACTTTGATAAAGATGGAAAGCCCTTTATGTACAGCAAGTCTTATTTCGTCGAAGGCCGATTTCAGTTTGTCATTCTACGAACTCGTTAATTAAAAGAATTCATTCGGCTGATACTTACCCCAGACCGTCCGCAGAGCATCAGATACTTCACCAACCGTTGCCTTGGCCATCAAAGCCTCTTTCATCGGGTACAACAAATTGGCATCCCCTCGCGCTGCTTCGGTGATTTTGACCAAAAGTTCGGACACCCGTTCATTGTCGCGAGACGCACGCAAAGTCGACAGCCGATCGCATTGCTCAGCTTCAATTGCAGGATTAACTCGAAGTGGCTCGTAATGGTCCTCTTCACTGACCGTGTATTTATTTACACCAACCACTATTCTTTCACCCGAATCAATCTCCTGGGAGATCGCATAAGCAGTGTTTTCAATTTCCATTTTCTGGAATCCCTGCTCGATTGCTGCCACCGCACCGCCACGAAGTTCAACTTGCTCCATGAGTTCCAGTGCCTTTGCTTCCACTTCGTCGGTGAGACTTTCAACAACATAAGAGCCAGCAAACGGATCGACAGTCGTCGTGACGTCGGTTTCGTAGGCGAGCACCTGCTGGGTTCGCAGAGCTAGGCGCGCAGCCTTTTCGGTAGGCAGGGCAATAGCTTCATCAAAACTATTTGTGTGAAGTGACTGGGTGCCCCCCAAGACAGCGGCAAGCCCTTGCACGGCAACCCGAACGAGGTTCACTTCGGGTTGCTGAGCGGTGAGTTGAACACCCGCGGTTTGAGTGTGGAAACGGAGCATGTGGGATTTCGAGTTTTTGGCGCCAAACTCATCTCGCATTATTCGTGCCCACATCCTTCTAGCTGCACGAAACTTCGCGACCTCCTCCAAAAAACTCGTGCGCGAGACAAAGAAAAAAGCCAAGCGTGGCGCGAAGTCGTCTACATCAAGACCCGCGTCAATAGCCGCTTTCACGTAGGCCTTCCCATTGGAAAGAGTGAATGCAATTTCTTGCGCAGGGTTAGCTCCAGCTTCAGCCATGTGATAGCCGGAGATTGAAATCGTGTTCCAGCTGGGAAGCTCAGCTTTACAGTAGGAAAAAATGTCGGTGATCAAACGCAGTGATTCTTGCGGAGGGTAAATATATGTCCCGCGAGCGATGTACTCCTTCAAAATATCGTTTTGAATCGTGCCATTGAGTGCGCTTGCATCAATTCCATTTTCTTCTGCAACTAATTGATACATGAGCAACAAAATCGCAGCGGGCGCATTAATCGTCATAGATGTTGACACCTGATCAAGGGGGATGTCTTTGAACAGGGTGCGCATGTCTTCCATCGAGTCAATCGCAACGCCGACCTTGCCCACCTCTCCGTGGGAAAGCGCGTTGTCGGAGTCCATTCCCATTTGAGTCGGTAAATCAAAAGCAACAGAAAGACCGGTCGTTCCGGCAGCGAGCAGTTGCTGGTACCGCTCATTGGATTCAGCCGCCGTTCCAAACCCTGCGTATTGCCGCATGGTCCATGGTCGGCCGGTGTACATGCTGGGATATACCCCGCGCGTGTACGGAAACGCTCCGGGCTCAGCTAGCTGGCTTCCCTCATCAAAATCTACTAAGTC
>DGQA01000011.1 GCA_002390705.1 Actinobacteria bacterium UBA4426
GATTGGCGCTGTGATCATGTCAACAAACGACCTCTGGGGATTCAGTCAAGAGCCATATCGATTTTGGTTGCAGTATTCAATCATTACTGGTTTCCTGATCTCGATCCTGCTGGCATACGCCTTGTCCTTTCAACAGACGCGAACGGGCTTGGCTGTACTTGTGGTTGCTTTGCTCCTCTGGCTAATTTCTCTCGCTGATTTTGCCGGTTTTTTCAGCTACGCCCGTGAACAAGGAGTCCTGCCAACCCAAGACTCCCGCGCTTTAGCGACACAGGAACTCACAAAAGAAATTCCCAGCGGCTCACGCGAGTTGATTCTTTCCAGTAGATGCACTGACCCGCAGTTATTAAAACTGATTACTTCCCAACCCGTAGCGTTCCTCAACTACGGCCTCGCCTGGCCCGATAACCGAGAAGAAATAACAAACCTTACCCAGGCTGACCGCATGACTGGAAATACACTGATTGGGCTACAGGCGGCCCACGTTGGATACGTAATCACAGATTCCAATTGCGATAACGACTGGGCTTACAGCGAAGCCGGCATAAACATAATTTCCATAACGCCCTATGACTCGGGAGCGCTCACTCTCTGGCGGGTCACCGCGTAACTTCCCCGACAGGTGAATAACTCAAGCAGGCAGGAAAGCTCGTAATAGTCAGCAAACTGCCCACACTGGGTAGTTGCGTATGTCATCAGGTTGCTTGGTGTCATGGGGCACAACGTCGCGGATGCGCGCCATCCAAATTGAACTGTCTCGTGGTCGCAAACCCGGCCTTGCGCCCCCACCAGACCAGCCGCAAAAGATGCTGGTTCGGTCAAAAGTAGAGTGGGTCCCGTGATTGATCCAAATATCCTGCGCACCAACCCCGACCTGGTTCGCGAATCCCAAGAAAAACGCGGTGAAGATTCGAGTTTGGTTGACCAATGGCTTGCCGCTGACGTTGCCGCGCGTAAAGCACAGCAAGATTTTGATTCACTGCGCAATGAACAAAAGGTTCTGGGAAAAGAAATCGGACCAATACAGGGTCAGTTCAAGAAAAACCCCACAACAGAGTTAAGCGCTCAAGTCGATGCACTCATGGCACGAGCGACCGATCTGGCTGCGCGGGTTAAGGCCGCTGATGACACCGCTTCTGCCCTCAATGAAAAAGTGGTCGTAATTGCTGGTGCGTTGTCCAATCTTGTTGATCCACGCTCACCCGTCGGTGGGGAAGCGAAATTCACACTTCTGGAAACTGTGGGCACTCCCCGCGATTTTGCAGCCGAAGGTTTCACACCGAAATCCCACCTAGAAATCGGCGAGGCCCTCAAAGCAATTGACGTTGACCGTGGAGCAAAAGTTTCCGGTTCACGCTTTTACTTTCTCACCGGGCAAGGCGCTCTCCTTGAATTCGCACTTCTCAATCTGGCGATGGCGCAGGCGACCGCAAATGGGTTAATCCCGATGATCACTCCAGCGCTGGTGCTACCCGCGGCAATGGATGGAACAGGTTTCTTGGGTCAAGCAGAAGAAAACGTGTATCGGGTTGAATCCGACGACATGTATTTGGTAGGAACCTCGGAAGTCCCTCTGGCGGCATATCACTCAGATGAAATCATTGCTGCTGCCGAATTACCCCTGCGGTATGCCGGATGGTCGACGTGTTTCCGCCGCGAAGCTGGCTCATACGGCAAAGACACCACTGGAATTATCCGGGTTCACCAGTTCGACAAGGTCGAAATGTTTGTTTACTGCGACCCCGCTGAAGTGGAGGCGGAGCACGCACGGCTGCTCCAATGGGAGAAAGACTTCATGGATTCACTCGAACTTCCCTACCGCGTAATTGACGTCGCTTCGGGAGATCTTGGCTCCAGCGCGGCTCGAAAGTTTGACATCGAGGCTTGGATTCCGACCCAAGGTACGTACCGCGAAGTGACATCGACCTCTAACACCACCGAGTACCAGGCACGAAGGTTAAAGATTCGGATGCGCGACTCAGAGGGAACAAGACCCCTGGCAACTCTCAATGGCACGTTGTGCGCGATGCCGCGAATTATTGTTGCGATTCTCGAAAACCACCAACAAGCCGACGGAACTGTAATTGTGCCTAAAGCGCTACAGCCATTCCTCGGGGGAAAGACAGTACTGTCATGAGTGAGCAAGACACTTCACCGCAAATCCCAAGGCACGTAGCAGGGGACCCACTACCTATTGATTGGCGGCCCGAACTTATCGCGCTCGACATTGATGACACTCTCGTTCAACACGTGGGCAGTCTTCTCGAGATCACTGTTGATGCAATTGAACGGATTAGGAAATCGGGCATCAAAGTCACGCTGGCAACAGGTCGTTCGGTGAGCACGACCTTCCCGATCGCCCACGCCGCTGGAATTGAAGACTTAGTCGTGTGTAGTAACGGCGGAGTCTTAGCCATGGTGGAGACCGCCAAGGTCATGGAAGCGGTAACTTTTGATGCCACCGCAGCACTTGAGCAACTTTCTGAATTAGTCCCTGACGCGGTCTTTGCCGTTGAAAATTTCCATGGTGACTTCCTCACCACTCACCTGTTCGATACCGGTGCACTTGGCATCAATATTCGCCAAGTTGAACTCGCTGACCTCACCGCCGATCCGGTAGTACGGCTGGTCGTCCGAAGTGAAACTTCCACCACGCGGAGTTTTGGTGAAGTTGCTAAAAGCCTTGGATTTCACTCGGTCGTATTCGGGGTCGCTGATGTCGCCTGGATGGATATTGCCCCCAAGGGCGTAAACAAAGCCAATATGCTCAAAGAGGTGTGCGCGCGGCAGCAGGTTGATCCTGCAAAAACCATCGCAATCGGCGACTCGTGGAATGACATCGAGATGCTGGAGTGGGCTGGGCTCGGGGTCGCAATGGGCAGTGCCACACCGAAAGTTGCCGCGTACGCCGACCTGATGACAGCGCCGGAACCTGGCATTGGCGTGGCTCAGATTCTTAATTCAATCGAAGTCTAGCCAGGGCGGAGACAACCACACCCCTAAGTTGACCAGTGGGCTAATCGCTGGCGTGCATGATTGCTGGAATTGCATCGTGCAATGCGATCCGCCAGTCACGCATGGGTGTCATCCCAACTAATTCCCACCCAAGGTGTCCCAGCACCGAGTAGGCGGGGCGGGGCGCCGCCTGTACGTAACTTGACGAATCAGTGGGGAGCACTCGCTCCGGATCTTGACCAATCTCAGACATGATTGCGCGGGCAAACTCGAACCATGAAGCAACACCGCTGCTAGTGCCGTGAAAGGTTCCCGAACCTTGATAGGTGTCCAACAGTGAAATTATTTGATCCGCAAGGTCACCCGCACACGTTGGCTGACCGATTTGATCGGTGACCACACGCAAGATGTCCTGCTCTTTCTGAGCTCGGATGATTGTCTT
>DGQA01000029.1 GCA_002390705.1 Actinobacteria bacterium UBA4426
ATGTCGGTTCTCAATTGAGCTACTAACCCGGCGATTGCTTTCACCCGGGTGCACAACTCGCCTAGATTCGGGCCCTCCCTCAAGGTGATCTGAGCCAATAAATCGCGAGAGTTTTCTCCCACGATGAGGTCCCTCACAAGTTGGGATGAGTTCACCCCTGGTTGTACTGAGCGAAGGGCCCGCCCCACACGCCGCATTTCACTCGCATCCAGCCCGCCAATCGGTCCGGTCAAAAGGTCTGCAACGACAGCGGCGCTCGCTTGTTCCGGTTGTGCAGCAAGGGAAACAAGTCCTAATAAGACGTGAACTGCGGGTTCATCCTTTAACGCAATTTCATCCGTGGCGACTACGACCGGCACGCCCGCACGATTCAGTGCGCGCGTGATCAAAGGAATATCTGAGCGCGCCCGACCAATTACCACCATTGATTTCCATGGCACACCCTCGGCCATGTGAGCCGTGTAGATATCTTCGGCGACAAATGCTGCGCGAGAATTACGCGATGCGTACTTATTGATGCTTACCGCACCCACGTCGATTGGAAAGTTCCCGTAGCCCACCAATGCCTGCCGGTCTCGATCAAAGGGTGCTGTGGCCGCGGTCGCAATTTCTCGTCCAAAACGCCATGCACCTGTGAGTTCATGGGAAGTCGCTCTTGGGAATTCCACATAGAAGCCCGAGCTCATATCAGTTTCCGAGCCGCGGAAACCGAACACACTTTCATGAGGGTTGCCAACCGCTACGAGCACCGAAGCCCGCTGCGCCAGTACCGCAAGGAGTTGGCGGTGCAGTGGACCAACTTCCTGATACTCGTCAATATAGATATGCGAGATCCGGGAAACTACCGGAGATTCGGGCGCCAGAGCGATTGCAGCCAGCAATAGTGAGTTGTAGTCAAGGACATTTTCCAGCGCCATGACTTCAGCGTCATTGCTTGCAATATGCCCCGCCACCACCCACTCAGGGCGCTTGCATTTCTGCCCTAATGCAATCAAATCGCTTCCACTTTGATTAAGTTCTTTTAATCGAGCAATTACCGTGCGCACTTCGCGCGCGAAACTGTCAGTGGTGGCCGCACTTCGCAACCACTTGGGCCACTGGATTAAAGCTCCAGGGCCCTGGGTATCGGAGAGTAGCCCGGCGATCAGATCCCGGATCCGCGCATCCTCTTCGGCCCCGGAAAGTAATCTTGGTAACTCCTGGGCTTGGGTTTCGGCTCCAAGGGCTGCGGCACCCATAACGATGGAATAGGCCAAAGCGTGAAAGGTGCCGATGTAGGGCAGCACCGTGCTCTGCACGTGCCCAGCGAGCTCTTCTCGAAAATCTCGCACCGCTGATTTCCCGTAGGTCAACACGAGGACTTCACTGGGTGAGACCCCTTCACGAAGTCTCTGAGCCACGCTCGCGATCAACGTTGTCGTTTTACCTGACCCGGCTAAACCAACTACCAGATTGTGACCCGAGACGAGATCCATGACGGCCTGCTGTTGCGGGTCAGCAGCCATTGGCTCCGTCACGCTCACAGTTGTATCAAGTTCCCACCGCATGGGCTATGAATACCACGCTGCACCGACATCGCGCACACTGTGACACCATTACCCTGTGGCATTGGAACCGGATTCAAACATGGAAACCCAGGTCACCATTGCCGAGGCCAATCCCTACATTGCTTCAAATCTCCCACCGGAAATCCCTACGGCCCCGATCAGCATGGACCCACTAATCGACGATGGGGCTATTCGCAAGCGGATTCGGCGCCCACTTGACCTGGCGCGTTTCGTCGTGGCGGTTGCTCTGGCCAGTGGAACCATCACCCTGGGCTACTTCGCAACCAGCACCACGGCGGGGCTAGATACCGATATCGAAAGTGGGGCGGCACTTCTCCCATCACTTATCGTCCTGGTCCTCAATGTCATTAGTGGAATCGGTTCCCTTGGGCTTCCCATCGCTGGCTCAATTAACCTCATTCTGCGCCGGCGTCTTCGCCAACTTTTTGATGCTCTGGTTGCCATGTTCCTCACCGTTTCCGCACTGTCCGTCGCCTCAATCGTGATGGGAAATTTTGACAATACGCGGCTATTAGTAGCTATGGCTGGCTCAACGAGCAACTTAAATCAGTCAACCGCCCCCATCCTCGGCGGCATTTTGGCGTTCATTACTGTGGCTCGACTCATGGGTCGAAGGCCTTGGAACGTGCTGTCCAGTGTTGTAATGGTGTCGCTCGTTTCAGTTACGGTCTTAAGCGGTGGGATTGCATTGGCCGGAATCGGGTTCTCACTGGCGGTGGGCTGGGCAATTGGCCTGCTGACCCGGTATGTCCTGGGTACCAGCACCACTCGGCCCAGTGGCGCCGCGGTCGCAGCGGCTCTTGCCCGCGGTGGCTATCCCGTAACGCAATTGCGCATTGCACAATTCACCAGTCGGGGACGTCGCTATCTAGCGACAACCCGAAGCGGTGACACCCTCAGAGTCACGGTACTGGACCGAGACCTTGAAGGCGCTGGCTTAGTCAATGCCGCGTGGACCAGTCTCCGCTTGCGCGATGAACCCGGCAAGGGTGCATTTAACCTTCGCAAATCAGTAGAACACGCCGCCTTGATCGCTTATGCAGCCCAAGTGGCAGGAGCACCCGTCGCCCGGCTGGTTTTGAGCACCGAAGTTGGCCCCGACTCTTGCGCATTGGTGCACCAGCAAATTCCTGGCACCCCATTTGAGGAACTTGACGACATCACTGACTCAGAACTAGATGGTGCTTGGCGCGCGATCCGCACCCTGCACGACCACCAAATGAGTCACCGCGCACTTTCGGGACGCCACCTACTGCGCGGGTCAGATGATGCCACCTGGCTCCTCGGAATAGATCAAGGATCAATTGCGGCGAGTGACGTTGCCATGCGATTAGACCTCGCAGAATTGTTGTGCTCTTTGGCCATGTTGACCTCCGTTAATCGAAGTGTCGCATCTGCCCGGCGAGTTCTGGGCAGCGAAGCAATTGCGCGTGCTCTCCCGGCACTTCAACCCGTCGCACTTTCGGCGAGAACCCGCAAAGAATTACGCAAGAACAAGGGCATGATCATTGCCTTGCGCGATGCAATTGTTGAATTGCGACCAGACGCTGACACAGAACAGATTCAACTGCAACGCATTACACCACGCACTTTGATCCTGATTGTCGCTGGCACAATCGCCGGCTACGTACTCCTCGCCCAACTCACTTCGGTTGACCTTGCGACCCTATTCAGTACAGCCAATTGGTCGTGGGTTTTGGCAGCATTTGGTTTTAGTTTGATCACCTACGCGGGTGCCACCTGGTCACTCACTGGCTTTGTTCCCGAGAAGCTTTCTTTTGGTAAGACACTTTTGGCCCAAATTGCCGGCGACTTCGCGACCTTGGTTTCCCCACCCACACTCGGTGCCATTGCGATCAACGTGCGCTTCCTACAAAAATCCGGACTGCACCCAGCCTTATCCGCCGCGAGCGTTGGGGTTTCCCAGGTTGCTGCATTCATTACCTATATATGCCTACTTTTTGCATTTGGTATCGCTGCCGGAACCCAAGCCGACTTCACATTCGATCCACCATTTTGGGCGGTCGTCGGCGTCGCAGCCATCGCCGTTCTTTTACTCGCCCTACTGGCTGTGCCCGCGGTGCGCCGGAAAATAGGCGCGCGAATTGGTCCACTGATTAAAGAAGTAATCCCTCGATTCGTGACCATTGTCCAGCGGCCAATCAAATTGTTGGAGGGAATTGGCGGAATTCTACTGCTTAATTTCGCCTATGTCGGCGTACTTTTCGCCTGTGTAGAAGCATTTGATGGCAATCTGAGCATCGCGGTTGTTGCCGTTGTTTATCTTGCGGGTGCAACAATCGGTCAGGCAGCACCCACTCCAGGCGGACTTGGTGCGGTTGAAGCCGCACTTGCCGCTGGACTCACCGCTGCCGGCCTCGATGCGGGGGTGGCTGTTACTGCGGTCCTGTTGTATCGCTTAGTGACTTTCTGGTTACCGACGATTCCGGGCTATTGGGCGTTCACTTATCTGACCAAAAAGAACTTGCTCTAACCCCACAACGACTAGCGGCTTACCCAATCAATGTATCCACCCGCGTAATGCTTGATGCCGGAAAATCCTTGAGCTTTGAGTTCACGCAGCAAGTGTTCGGATCGCACACCCGCTTGGCAATACAAGATTACGTCACCAATGAGTGCATCTGGATCAAATGTTGACAGCGGCATGCTCATCGAACCTGGAATTTGCCCGTGAATGAGTTCGTACTGTTCTCGAATATCGACAAAAGTAAATTCCACATCCCCACGTTCTCTGGACTGCAACAGTCCAATGAGTTGCGAACGCGTCACCGTGTCGTCGGTAGTACCTCCCGCACAAAAAGTAACGTAATCTTGCAATTCGGTAATACTTGGGGAATCACCACACACGGGACAGTGAACATCTCGCGCAATTGATACCTCATCGATCCGTGCACTCAGCGCGTCAAAAATTGCAATGCGCCCGCTGAGTACCTCACCTACCCCAATAATTAGTTTGAGCACCTCGCTGACCTGCAGTGATCCGATCACGCCACAAATAGCTCCGAACACCCCGGCATCAGCGCAATTGGGAACGCTCCCAGGCTCGGGCGGACTCGGATAGACACAGCGGTAGCACGGGCCACCCGGTAATCCAAAAACACTCACCTGTCCATCGAATCGCAATACCGAACCCCAGACATAAGGCTTTCCGGCCATAACACAAGCATCATTGAGTAAATAGCGCGTGGCGAAGTTATCTGAACCGTCCACCACGAGGTCGAATCCACTAATCACATCGAGTGCGTTTTCACGGCTGATTGGCTGGTCAAAAACTTTCACTACAGTGGTGCTATTAAGTTCGGCAATCCGCGCTGCAGCAGATGCAGCCTTTGACGTTCCCACCCCACGCTCAGAGTGAATAATTTGCCGCTGCAGATTACTCAACTCAATTGAGTCAAATTCAATAATTCCGATCGTTCCCACGCCAGCAGCAGCCAGGTAGAGCAAAACCGGAGACCCCAAACCCCCCGCCCCCACAACGAGTACTCGAGCACTGCTGAGCTTGCGCTGGCCAGATTCACCCACCTGATCAATTTTGATATGTCGGCTATACCGGCGCGAGAAATCCCCGTCTAATTGTTCGGTCATGTTGCTTGCGCCACCAGATTTCGAAGTACCCGAAGCCCGACGGACAGGGTCGCAAGATTAATTTCCTCGACTTGCAAAATTTCATCGAGGGTTGTCCGTGTCCGAGCGACTCCCTCGGTGCGCTGTTGCTCCCACAGTGTTATCCGCTCTGCGGCAACCTTTCCCTCAGTTGCCAAGTACACCCGGCCGGTGAGCTCAGCGATCACCGAATACAAATCCGATCGCAATGCTTGGCGCGCTAATGCCGTCCAGCGATCCCCTCGCGGCAAAGCCGTAATCCGAACAAGTAGCCGGTCAACATCAAATCGTTCCGAAAGCGCAAAGTACAAGCCGATCACACTCTGCACATCCGCATCAAGTGATCGCGCCAATTCGGTAATGTCGAGCAACGAGAAAAGATCTAGGCCACTCGCGGCCCGATCAGCCAGCTCCCTAGGGGCGCCGGCGTCTATGAAGCGCTGCGCTAATCGCTCAAATCTTTCCGAATCTTGACCTTGTAAGGCCTGCGGGACTCCACCGGCGTATTGCTCAACGCTCGCCGCAAATGCACTAATTTCAGCTTCAACGTCAATTCCCGCGCCACGGTTTTGCAAGAACCACCGAGCAGATCGATCAAGTAAGCGACGCACCTCAAGATGCAATGCCGTTCGCGCCCGAACGGGGACTTCTTCTGGCAATGTGTTGATCCAATGCCATAAGTCCCTGATGCCAAAGACTTCCATCGCAGCAAAAGCTGCCTTCACCACTTCAATGGTATTCGCACCAGTCTCTTCAACCGCCCGGAATACGAAGGTGATCCCCCCAATATTTATCAATGTATTTGCCATCACAGTATTGGCAATCTCAGCGCGCAGAGGATGGGTGAGAATTTCCTCACGATACTTATCTTGGATTTCCACCGGGAAGTAGCCCATGACAATCTGATCACACCAGTTTGCACTGCCTAAAGCAACCGCATTGAGATCCTTTGTGACTTCAATCTTTGCGTAGGCCAAAAGCACGGCAAGCTCAGGTGAGCTAAGACCTTCACCCGCCGCGCGCCGAGTATCAATGTCCAAATCATCGGGTAAATATTCGAGGGCTCGGTTTAATAAGTCCCTGCGCTCAAGGTGTCGCATCATTCTTTGATGCACACTCATGAGCCGGATTGCTCCCGCACGCGCATTCGACAGCACCACGTTTTGATTGATGTTGTCAGCTAACACTAAATCCGAGACCGAGTCGGTCATGCTGTGCAGTAAATTGTCACGGGCTTCTGGCGTCAGGACGCCTCGCGCCACCAGTGGCGAGAACAAAACTTTCAAATTTACTTCATGATCAGAAGTATCCACGCCAGCAGAGTTATCAATTGCATCTGTATTTAGCCGCACGCCACTTCGCGCTGCTTCGACTCGACCCAGCTGGGTCAGGCCAAGGTTTCCGCCCTCGCCAACCACCTGCACACGCAACTCGCCACCATCAACGCGGATCGAGTCATTTGCTTTATCCCCCACATCAATGTTGGTTTCAGTACTGGCCTTTACGTACGTTCCAATTCCTCCATTCCACAAAAGTTGGACGGGAGCTTTCAAGATCGCATTAATCAATTGATCCGGCGTGCACGTATCGGAGTCTGTGTCAAAATCCAGGGATTCTTTTATCTGCTGTGTCAGCGCAACAGTCTTCGCAGATCGGGAAGATACACCACCACCCGCAGAGATCAACTCCTTGTTGTAGTCCGCCCATGAGCTTCGCGGCAGGGCGGCCAGTCGCACTCTCTCGCCAAAACTGCTGGTTGCATTTGGAGTGGGGTCGATAAAAATATGCCTATGATCAAATGCCGCGACTAATCGAATCTGGTCGCTCAACAACATGCCGTTGCCAAAAACGTCTCCACTCATATCACCGATGCCTACAACAGTGAACTCTTCGCGTTGGGTGTTGAGATCCATCTCGAAAAAGTGGCGCTTAACAGATTCCCATGCGCCGCGCGCTGTGATCGCCATGGCCTTGTGGTCATACCCTGCTGTACCACCGGATGCGAACGCGTCGCCTAGCCAGTAATTCTCTTCGATTGAAATTGCATTTGCTATGTCAGAGAAGCTTGCGGTGCCTTTGTCCGCCGCTACGACGAGATACGGATCGTCAGGGTCATGTTGCACAACATCAATTGGGGGCACAACGATCGAATCAACAATATTGTCGGTCACGGAAAGTAGCGCGCGGATGAAGTCTTGATATGCGCCGATGCCTTCGGCCAGCCACGCTTCGCGATCAATGGCAGGATCAGGCAAGTTTTTGGCAAAAAAACCTCCCTTGGCACCGACGGGGACAATCACAGCATTTTTCACTTCCTGTGCCTTAACTAAACCAAGAATCTCAGTCCGAAAATCTTCGCGTCGGTCACTCCACCGGATCCCACCACGAGCGACCGCGCCAAAGCGCAAATGCACACCTTCAACTCTGGGTGAATGTACCCACACTTCATGTGCCGGTCTAGGAAGTGGGATGTCCGTGATCATGGTTGGCACCATCTTAAATGCAATAGTGTGTGCATCCGCAAAATAGTTCGTGCGCATTGTTGCCTCGATTAAGGTCCAGAACAAACGCAGAATCCGGTCATGGTCAAGTGACGGAACCAGCACAAGGCTGGCGTCAAATTGCTCACGAGCAGTGTGAGACTCCGACTCGCGATCACCCCCAAACACAGGATCAAAGCGGACCCGGAAAAATTCTATGAGCAGCCTGCTGATTTCAGCATTTTCCAGAATCACCATCTCGATGTATCCCTGCCCAAAAGTAGAACCGATCTGGCGCATATACCGGGCGTACGCACGAATTAGCTGTGCATCCTGCCACGTCAACCCGGCTTGGGTCACGAGCGAGTTAAAGGAGTCACTTGCAATTTGCCCGCGCCAAGCGGCCTCGAATGCCGACTCAAATCGGGCAAATAGCGTGTCTGCGCCGTAGATCTCACCTTTGGGTAGAACCAGTCCAAAATCGAGGATCCACGCGGATGCGCGGTCCTTTCGTCTGATTTCATATGGATGCTCGTCCAGGACTTCAACGCCAAGCCGCTCCAGGATCGGCAGAATCTTAGTAAGGGGCATTGCAGGCCCAACCCGCATTACCTTGAACCGCAGTTCTCGTGAATCACTAACAACCGGCGCATACAAATCTAAGGCCAATTCACCCGGTTCAAGTTTTTCAATAATGAGGGCATCGGCCACACCGATACTTGCGTCAAAGTCCTCCTTGTACGACTCAGGGAATGCCTCCGCATAGACGGGGACGAGGTCAGAATTGTTACTTTCCAGACTCAGAGAGTGATATTCGTCCATCCAGCTGCGACTGGCATGAGCTAGCCGTGCCTCTAACTCAACAAGATCCGGTCTCAGAATTTCCGCTCCTCTCGGGACGTGGATGACGTAATGCATGCGTGCCAACACTGACTCCGTGACGCGCGCCGTGTAGTCCACGTGTATTCCACCAAATGAATCTTTCAGGATCGCTTCCAATCGAAGTCGTATAGCTGTCGTATAACGATCGCGGGGAAAATATACGAGGGCTGAAACAAATCTTTCATATGAGTCATACCGGATGTACAACTTTGTTTGACGTCGTTCTTTAAGGTGTAAGACGGACCTAGCAACCTCGGCCAGTTGAACTGAGTCAATTTGAAATAACTCATCTCGCGGATAGGTGTCGAGGAATTCCTCGAGGTCCTTGGCACTATGAGACCCGGATACATAATCAAGGTTTGCCTCGACTTGTAGGCATTTGGCACGCACCACTGGGATATCCGAGACACTGTCCGAGTAAGCGCGTGCGGCAAATATCCCCAAAAAACGCTGCTCCCCAACGACATTGCCAAGTGCATCAAATTTTTTGACCCCGATGTAATCCAAATGCGCGGGGCGGTGAACAGTTGAACGGGAGTTTGCCTTACTCAAAACGAGGAGACTTTTTTCACGAGCACGAGCCCTCGACGCAGGCGGTAAAACCGCAACACTAGCTAGAAGGTCCTGCTCGTCGTTTGTCCTGAGAACACCCAAACCGGTCCCATGCACTGGGTGCAATGCATCTCTGCCATCAACCTCAACTAGGTCATATTCGCGGTAGCCAACAAAAGTGAAACTGTCCTGGGTGAGCCAATCTAAAAGTGCAATCGCTTCGTCGAGGTCTCCTTGATCAATACCGACCGGAGGCTTGCTACGTAAATCACTCGACACTTCAATTGCTTTCGTGCGCATTGCAGGCCAGTCATTCACCGCCTTGCGTACGTCGGTCAGAACTCGAGCCAGGCCAGCGACTACCGCGCTGAGATCATCGGAAATGAAATCTCGCTCAATGTGGATGCGCATCCACGACTCAGCAGTTCCACCTTTTTTTATCTCGTTTACATCCAAGTCGTGAATGAAAGTTACTTGATGTGATTCATCGCGGGTCACGGCAAAAAGTGGATGTGCGACCAGATGAATTGCTCGCCCTTCCCGAGTCAGTTCCGCGGTTACAGAGTCCACCAGGAATGGCATGTCGTCGGTGACAATTTCAACGACCGAGTAACTCACACCTGGCAAATCCGGGGTCCATGCTCGAATCAGCGTTTCGCCATGTGCACCATTAGCCCGGAACTGCGCCCAGTTCAGCATGTCGGCGGCCTGATCGCTCGCGATCAAGTCTGTAGCATTAAATCCCAAATCCACGCTTGACTGGTCCTTGAACAGTTGCTGGCCAACAATGGGAACTAACTCGCGGAAGGAACTCACAGCCCTACGCTAGTACTGAAAAGTGCTTCACGGACCAAGGAGATGAATTTCACATGCCCACACAGTTTGATTTCGCCCAAAGTTTTACCGGCAGCCCGCTCACAGTCTTTGCCATGCTGTCCCAAGAGGATTTCATTTTGGCAAAATGTTCCGCGACCGGCTCCCTGTCCGCTGAGGCCAGCGTGGCTCAGGTCCCGATTGATGGGGGTGAAACGGTTACTTTGATCAGCACCCGCGTACTTCCTGCAGATCTGCCCGGGCCGGCAAGATCACTTGTCGGCGACACGATTACCGTGACCGAAACGCAAATATGGACACCTCCTGCTCCCGACGGGAGCCGCACGGCCACTATCACCGTTGATTTCTCTGCCCCCATGACCTTCAGTGGGACCCTGCACCTCTCACCCGGCGATCAAGCAACCACAACAATCACCACTCGCGGTAAATTTACCGCCAGCGTTCCATTTATTGGTGGAAAAATTGAGAAGGTAGCTGCCGAACAAACGCAGCGTTACCTTGTAGCCGAGGAACGAGTGGGTAACGAGTGGCTCGCGGACTAACCCACCAACTGCTCTGACCAGGTGCGTGGGCTGGTGCGTAGAGATGTGTCCAACACAATCTTCCGACGAGTTGAGTCCATTAAATTAGTGCCCATCACGGTCAAATCTGTAGCTGTGGGGCTGGCGAGGAACACCCGGGAACCACCTGCAACAACATCTGCGATTTCATTTGCTGCCGTGCGAGATACAACACCGCGCCACTGGCGCTCTAATTTCGCGGTCAAACTTTTCGGGTGATCCGACTGCGTGAGCGACATGGGTGCGATCACATACACCTCGTCGAATCCTTCATGACTGAGCACATCGACACTTGTTGCTGACACCGCTCCACCGTCGATATAGGTTCTTGCGCCAATTTTTATCGGAGAAAACCACCCAGGAATTGCGCAACTGGCCATTACCGCTTCCGACAAACTGGCAATTGGCGCCCCGGCACGACCAAATACCGCCCGCTTTCCCGTTTCGTAATCCATTGCGACGACCCACACATCTGGGTGTGTGCCACTGGGGCTTTGTGCCCACTCCCCTAACGGCGAGACCGCATCCACTAAGTGCCCGACACGCTCAAGGCTTTTTGCACCCGGTGGTAGTAGGCCCGATAACACCGCAGTGATCGGGAGCTCGCCGAGTTTGAGTAGACCCGAGCCAAACAGTTTCGGTGACCCTGGTCGCAAGATCCGTGGCCAACCCGGGCGTGACCCGCCGGTAGCGCGGACTGGATTCCACTCATAGCCGAGGAGCGGTCCGCTAGTGACTTTCTCCTCTCCATAGTGCTGGCTCAATTCCTCCGTAGTGACACCGCACGCGATCAGCGCCGCCAGCACTGAGCCCGCCGACGTACCCACCAGCAGGTCAGCGTCACTCGCAGTTATTCCTAATTCCTTTTCTAGGGCGCTCAAAGCCCCCACTGCCCACGTACCGCCGAGGACTCCTCCCCCGCCGATCACAATTGCCCGCCGAGACATTAGGAAGCGACCACTCGCAAGTAATTCCCGCCGGGTGAGCTCCGTCGCTGTGCAATCGAAGCTTGTAGCCCGACAATTGAGTCACGGATGCTTTCTGCAATCACATCAAGATCTTCCAGCGCATCACGATCTGCCATGAGACCAATGCACAGACTTCCATGGTAACTCGTCAGACCAATGCTCAGCGCCTGACCGGGTACCAAGGGCACGCACGGGTAGGACGCGAGCATTTGAGACCCTGCTGCGTAAAGGGCATGTTGAGGTCCGGGCACGTTGGTAATCGTGACGTCGTAAGCCCTACGCGTGAGCGTCGATGCCATGCGAGCACCGAGAGCATGCACGGATGCTGGACCGAAGCCGGCAATGTCAATGATCGCGCGCGCCCCAAGAAATTCACCCATTGGATCCAGGTCAGACATTTGTTCAACCACGCGCATTAATCGATCAACCGGCTCAAATTGTGCCACTGGCAACTCAATTACATAGGCATTAACCGAGCCGCGCAGTGTCGGCTCTTCCACTTTTAAATCAAGTGAAACCGGCACCAGCGCATTAAAACGATCTTGGCCACTTGGCAAGCCATCGCGTCGAATCAGCCAACTTCGTAATGCCCCAGTGAGCACGGTCAAAATAATGTCATTGACACTAATGCTTTCTGCAGTCAACGCAGATGCAGATTTGCGGACCTCTCGCAGTTCTTCCAGATCAACATCAACGGAAACGAATCGCCTTTGGGCACCGAGTTTTGCCTTCAAGGGTGACCGGGTCCGAAATCGGGCAAGCGAGACTAAATCGTGGATCGCCTCCGTTGCGCCGTTCACGACGCTACCCACGACGCTTTGAGCACTTGTAAAGGCTTCGGATGCGGTACTCGCAACGAGTTCCGCAGCTGCGGTCGGGTGCGCAAGTACCTCAGTCACCGATGCGCTCATTAATTCTATCCCAGATGGCTCCGTTGCTGGACGCCACGAATCTGGGGGTCCAGCCGAAGCTTGGGATTCACTATCAAGAATCACCTGCGAAATATCAAGTGCTGCGAGCCCATCAACCATGGCTTCATGGCTCTTCGTGACAATCGCGAATCGCCCGCCGGAAAGTCCCTCAATTAAATACATTTCCCATAATGGGCGGGACCGATCAAGTGGGCGGCTCATGAGCCGGGCAACAAGTTCGTCGAGTTGCTCGGCATTACCTGGCTTGGGTAATGCGGATCGGCGCACGTGATAAGACACGTCAAATGCGGTGTCATCGACCCACACCGGCCGGAACATGCCAAGTGGAATCGCCTTGACCCGCTGACGGTAACGCGGCACAAATGCCAGTCGTTCCTTAATTAATTTGACAAGGGTTTCATGTTCAAATCCACTATCGGATGGCTGAAAAATTGACACGCTCCCAATATTCATGGGCGTCTGCGAGTTCTCGATGTAGAGAAATGAAGCATCGAGGCTACTTAACCGTTCCACGTGCCACTTCCCTTCCAGTTACCTAAGAACTGTCCATGGTCGAGATCTGGGTTACTCGCCTGGAATCCCCGCCACAATGGCGTCGAGGACACCGTACTGCCCAAAGTCCTGATTCGCGCACTGCACTGCCATACTGTTGCCCGTGCAACTTCCCCATTGGACCCGCGTGGGTCGCACCGCAATTATTGCGTCCGTTGTGGCTATTGCCCTGATCGGCGGGCTTCTCATGGCCATTATTGATAGTTCAGACAGTGCGGATGCTGGGGCTGTGAATGTCTCAGCCCAAGACATCGCCTCCGAGCCTGGCGTGATACCCGCGCCCAGCCCGACACCTACCCCGAGCGTGACACCTACAAAAACCAAAAAGCCGAAGCCAGCGACGCGGGAACGTAAAGCCAAGAATGTTCCCGAGCGCCCATTGGGCAAGCACACCGGCCGACGGATCGTCTATGACAAGGCGCTGATGACCGTATGGGCCATGAATGAAGCTGATGAAGTTGTCTATCGCTTCCCTGTTGTGGGTCGTTGGGATCGACCGGTAAAGGGCAAGTACGAAATTTTTTCACAGTCGATGCACAGCGGGAACCCCAACTCAAAAGTCACTTTTAATCACATGACCAGATTTGCCTACGGCAATGATGGCAAAACGGCGATCGGATTCCACAGCATCCCGCTCTACTACGACGGGAGCATGATGCATTCAACCGATCAATTGGGATTACCCATTGCTACCGGCGGATGCGTGCGCATGGCCGCGCAAGATGCTGAAAAACTTTACGAGTGGGCTGAGGTTGGTGACACGGTCTACGTGCGCGCGTCCCCGTAGCCTTGTATCCGGATACTTCCTAATCGCTTTCGCCAATGGTCCACGGGAATTTTGCTCACGTGCAACTGATTTGGCAATAATCATTAGAGGAACACGACACCGATTAACGGTCTCGCTGTACTGTTAAGCATAGACAGTAATGGAGAATTCAAATGGCATCAGTTACTTGTGCGAAGTGTGGGCAGGTCTGGCTCCGGGCTGAAGACGTAGGGTTCTGTGCTAAATGCGGGGCAGCATTATTTAACTCGAAGGCAACAGTGCAACCTGAGGCAGACACGCTAAAGGAGACTCCGAAGAAGAAGGCTTCGATTGCATGGGGGCCAACGATTCTTGCCTTCTCAGTTATTTTTGCTCTCATCTTCGGCCTTGCTCTAGTTAGCGAAGATATTAATTCTGGCCTAAAAATGATTACTGGTATCAATTTGGCCGGTCCATTCACAGCAAATTACTGCGATTGACTTGCTCTAGTAGTGAGTGTGCCTCGTCTGTGGCTT
>DGQA01000040.1 GCA_002390705.1 Actinobacteria bacterium UBA4426
CCTGGCTTTTGTTCAATTAATATGTGGTCTGGAGATTACTACTTTTTAGTCAGAAAAGTCTCGCTTTGAACCAGGGTAAGAATGAGGGAGCGGATTGAACCACCGCACGCGATCTTCTCGATCAAATCAGCATCGGTAAATCCCACCGGTCTGCCCAATGCATATTCGGCTAGGTTTTCGGCGAAACCTGTGGCGAAGGGCTCAGGGTATTGCTGGTGGATAACCGAGCGCAGTTCGAAGAAATCCTTGAATGCTGGGCCGTTGTGAATCTGCCCAGATGGATCGATCGTCCGCTTGTTCACGGGCACACCTTCGTGATCATCGAGGGTGCGCCACTTTCCAGCCGCGTCGAAATTTTCCAGGCCAAAACCAATCGGATCGATCCGACGGTGGCATTGGGCGCATTGGGGTTCTTCCTGATGTAATGCGATGCGGTCGCGAGTGCTGAGCGACTTTTTGTCTAGTCTGGCTAGTTGTGGAATATTCGGGGGTGCAGGCGGTGGCGGGTTATTGACCAATTTACGTAAGACCCAGGCGCCACGCTCCACCGGACTGGTATGGTCTCCATTACTCCCCATCGCCGCGACGGCGGCCATGCCGAGAAGTCCGCCACGGGGCGAACTCGGGGGTACTGCTACGGGACGGAAGTGATCGCCCACCACATCAGGAATGCCATAAAGGTCTGCAAGAAGTCCATTAATTATGATGGTGTCGGACGCTAACAGATTGGTAAGGCTGCCATTTTCATACAACCAATGAGCAAAAGTTTCATAAATCTCCCGACGCGCGACTTTCTTTGTCCCCGCGGTAAACTCAGGGTGTTTTTTAACGTTGAACTGAAAGAAGTCGAGCCGATCCAGCCCCAACCATTGATCGAGGAAGGCTTCGACAAAACTAGAGCTCTTCGGATCGGAAAGCATGCGGTCGACCTCTAATTGCAGCACGACTGGGTCGATTAGTTTTGATTCATTTGCCAAGTCAAGTAACTGCTGATCCGGCGGAGCACTCCATAAAAAGTAGGAGAGGCGGGCAGCCAATTCGAACTGGGTAAGTGGCCGCTTTTCAGTTCCTCCCGCCTCAGCCAGGTAGAGAAAACTGGGGGACGCCAGGATGATCGAGAGCGTTTCATGCAATGCAGTGAGGGGAGCTGTGCCATTGCTGCGATGATCATGATAGATTGCCTCCAGCTTGACGACGAACTCGGGTGAGGCGACGCGACCTCGGTAAGCCAGGGTGGCGAATTCGCTAATCACCTTGCCGACTTCGCCAGCTTCATCCCGCTGCACACGGTTCATCCAACTCTTGACCAGTTGATGGCGCGATTTCTCCGCCGCAGTATAAAAGGGACCTTCCATTTCCACATAGTCGATCCAGATTGCCGGATCGGTGCCATCGACTCCAAATTGTTTTTTGTATTGCTTCGACCGATTCTGCGTTACGCCCTCTATACCACCGCGCTCACGGAGCCGAAATTGCTTCTGCTCGCCAGGATAAACCCGCAGGTGAAAATCTATGGTCTGTGGCTCCTCAATACTTCCAAGAACCTGATGGGTGCCAATGGTGAACCGTCCATCGGCAGAATCAACATCGAGGAAATAACGATTCTGTTCACTTGTACTTTTGGTGATGATAGTAGGTTGAATTTCATTCCGGGATGGCTTTAGGACACGTTGTGGAACCTGAGCTGCCCGAATACGAACGATCACTTCCCCGGCTGGCCAATTTCCCGGGATCGAAAATCTAACGGCATACATCGCCAATGATTCATCGGTCAGGTAAATACCACCCTCTCGGCTAGGTAAAGAACTGTAGTCCATTACCTTAGGCAAAATCCAACCCCACTGACTATCATGGTGAAAAGCATCTTCGGCATCAGGAAACCCATAGTCTGCTGGATTCGGTGCACTGGGGATGCGTGCCCAATGGCGATAAAATTCGTGTATTGGCTTTTTATTACGAAACTCCTGTCGGATCTGATTAGCAATCGCAACATTGTCAGAATGGGTTGCGGCTTGGTCGACCGAACGAGTCCAGCGTTGGTAGCGTCTCTTAATACTGATCTGACGATCAAATTCGTCGTTGGTTAACTGATTAATCCTGTTTTCAAAATCGATACGATGTTTACTCGTTTTAATCTTTTTACCAGTCAAGTTAAACGTTTCCTTCAGAGCTTCGTTGCCTAATTCACGGTAGGTTCCAATTTGATCCGAAGAAATATAGAGCGAATTACCGCCGGTATCAAAAGATCCCTCGCGTGTATCGGCAGGCAGTCGGTCGACTTGAATATAAACGCCAAGTAAATCCCGAATCGTGTTGGCATACTCTCGGCGGTTGAGGCGGCGCATCGTGGTGACACCGCCGGTGTCGCTGAGGAGTTTTCGGGCGACCACCAATGTTTCCGAAAGATCGGCGAGAAATTCGGTCTTCTTCACATGATCAGGTGCCTTTTTGTTCTCGGGTGGCATTTCTCCCGAATTTAGAGTGTTTAACACCTTCTGCCAAAGCTCAGCCGATTGGATCGTCGCAATATCAAGAGGAAGCGATTCAAGATCGACTTTTCCTTTCCGGGTATCTGAATCGTGACAATCTAAACAGTAAGATTCAAAGAATGAGATGTGCTTCTTTGGCATCTTCGCACTCTGTGGCGAAGATTCAGCAAAAACTGCAGCACCTGAAATCCAGATCACGAGTTTCAAACTTAAAATCAAGCGTAACATAATTTTTGGGAGGTTACGCTACCAGTCCTGAAGCCGGGCCCGTACTGTCACCAAAGCGTTGCTGTTTAATCCCGATTCCATTAAGAAGGGAAAGCCAAACATTGCACAATGGCGTGTCCTTAGGCAAAACGAGATGCTCACCCAAACGGACACCACTTCCGCCCCCTGCGAGTAAGGTGGCGCAGTTATCGAGGTAGTGAATACTCCGCAAATTCGACCCGAACGCCAGACTAGTATGGTCGAACAACGAACTGCCGTCCGCCTCCTTGATACTTTTAAGCTTGGTAAAAAGCCCGGCCAGCAAATCACTTTGCACCTGGTCTCGTGCCTGCGAGGCCAGCATACGTACCCCAGGGTGATAGTGGCTCATGTCATGTGCCAACACTTGGACGCCGATACTTGTAAGTAGGGAGGAAATGGGCTGCCGATAGGTCAAAACACGGGTGCTGTCTGTTTGGAGTGCTGCGGCGATAAGATCATACATCAGGCGAACCTCATCCTTGCCCTTGGGACGATTTTTGGGCTCGGGCAGAAAGGTTTTTGGCTTCGGCTTGCCCATCCAGCTCTCCTCTTTGCCGAGGCGAACTTCGATATCGCGGATACCGGTGAAATACTCGTCCAGCTTATCCACATCAGTTGATGTGAGACCCTTCTGCAGATCCTTCGCGTCGGTAAAAACGGCATCAAGCACACTTCTTTCCCTTGCTAGCATCGACTTGCGCTTATCAAGGGCCATTGTCGAGGGCGAAAACAACTTGTGAAACAAGGCCACCGGATCATCGATACCAGACAGGGGTTTCCCGCCAGCATCCCAAGCCAGCGAGAGTCCGGGCCCATGACCTGGCCCGTTAAGATTCGTGTCGCCACCGTTCAGTCGAAGCGAAGCAAAGCGCGTTTCTCCACCGAGGGTTCTGGCCGCCACTTGATCGGCCGAGATGGTATTGTGAAAACTACTCCCGGGCGATCCATAGCGGTTCGCTCCAGTTAGCCAATAGGTACTGCCCCAATGGGCTTCAGCGGAATGCTTGTTGGTGGTATTTTGGACGATTGAAAAGTCAGCCTTATGTTCTTTGAGGGGTGCCAGTCCTTCGGGCAAAGTATAGCCGGATCCAGTATCGGCCAATTTCGGCAACCAGGTCTCTTGAGTCACACCAAATCCGATTCCCAAAAATACCATTCGTTTAGGAATGGCTGGTTGCGTCGCCGCACTGGCAAAACGCCGAAATCCGAAAGACTCCAGAAACGGCAGGGCAATCATCGCCGTGCTTGAACGCAGAAAATTACGTCGTGCCAGGGAGGTTTTTGTTTTCATATCGTTATAATTATAACCGAAGGAGGAATGCTATTTTGGAGGGAGTTTTAATATCTCAACTATATGCCAAATATCAACTGAGGCAAATTTAATTTTAAAACTAGAGCCGGTACCAATTTTTTGTACTAAATCTCGCCACAAAAATATCTAAACACTCCAGTTCCGCTTTCACAAAAACAGAATTCTGTACAAACAATAGTCCTGGCTATCAATCTCCTAAATAAGGAATTCCAAGAGAAGTATGTTATCTGATGCTTAGATTGATAATCTGTTGGGCATTCCAAATTCTTCCCTTCAGAGTAACCTACCACAGATGATTACCGAGATCTTGAACAGCAGAAAGGATCGAAGTGTTTTCACTGCTACCTGCCCCAAGGGGTTTCTTGGAATGAAAAACAAATCACCAGTCTGAGCACCGGCACCGGAGAGAATGATTTTTATAGATTTTCCCCGGCTCAATCGGATTCGAATTTCGATGGCCAAGGCTTGACCCGTGCCCGATTCGCCCAGTCCTCCCACTTCCTCTCCAATTTTCGGGCAAAGTCTGGTTTTTGTTCGGCTAAGTTGTTTGATTCCACCCAGTCTTTGGACATGTTATAGAGTTCCCATGGTTGCAGGGTCGCCGGACGGCCGGTACGGCCGTAGCGTACTAGTTTCCAGTCCCCATCCCTAATTGCACAATTTGAGGTGGTGCTCGAAGAAGAGAGTGCCCTTGCGTCCCTGAGGTTTCCCACGGAAAGCGGGAGCGAGGCTGACGCCCTCCAAAGGGTCAACCTCGTAATCCCCGTACTTCTGCGGGCACTTCAAACCTGCCAAATCCACACAGGTGGCCATCAGGTCGATCAGGTGGCCTGGTTGGTGGTCAATTTCACCACGCATCCTCTTACCTATTCCCTTGGGCCAGTGAGCGATCAACGGGGTGGTAATCTCTCCCTCATGAGCAAAATGCTTATATTCTCGAAACGGTGTGTTGGAAACATTGGCCCATCCCCGCCCGTATCCGATAAAAGTATCCTCGGGCCCTGGTGATGCGGTTCGCTTCTCGGTTCCCAGTGGATCGCCATGGGGCTTACGCCCTCGCGATGACAATAATGGGGTTTCATGCCCCCACTAAAAGACTTTAGAGTTTCCCGATCTAAGAAACTTATGAAAAATTATCAATCAAGTTAAAGTTTCAAAGGCACTTCTTTAGAACTTTTGAATCGAGGGGATGATTATTTGGAAATCGGTCAGGTGTTGAACTACTCCTTGTAAGATCAGTCCAATCTATAAAC
>DGQA01000022.1:0-7083 GCA_002390705.1 Actinobacteria bacterium UBA4426
GTGCCACCGGCATAGGTCTCGGCATCGCAGCTGCCTCGAACCCGGTCCCGCGGACGGAATGGTTGCGTGTGATTCTAGGTTTCGTCCTTCTCTTTCAGGCAGGTCGAACATGGCAGACTCGAACTCCAGCCGATCACAATGCCGCCCAGCCAAAATGGATGGCAGGTCTTCAGCAGGCGTCACCTCGCTACACAGGCTTTTTAGGTTTTGCGTTGGGAAGCATTAATCCAAAGAATCTGATGTTCACACTAGGTGCAGCAGCCGCAATCAGGAACAACGGACTGGCACCGGCTGAGATCTGGATCGTGTCATTGGCGTATGTCTTTGTTGCGAGCCTGTGTGTAGCCATTCCCATGACAATTTACTTGCTTTTGCGGTCGAAAGCTGAGCACATCCTGGGTTCATTGGGTTCATTGGGATCATGGATGGGCGTTAATTCTGCAGAGATCGCGATCATGGTACTGCTGATTTTTGGTATCAAGTTGACTCTTGGAGGTGTAGCTGGCCTGATCGGCTAACAGTGATAACTATGCGAGTACGGCATGCGCAGAGCTGTTCTCATTACCTCTCTGCCCGGTGTGACGGTGGCGCTTACGATAGGACAAATCCCGCGTGACACAAATCAAGCCATATTGTCGCTTGATCAAGCGGGATGCGGTTGGCTAACATTGAGCCTTGTTGCAAATGTTAATTTATTAACTTTGAGGTCGCAGACCTGAAAGTGACGGCGACACGCAATTTATCGTGTTACGACGGTTTTCGTTGATGATGAAAGAAGAGGATTATGTCAAACGGTCCGATTGAGGTACTTGTTCTCGGTTTCCCGGGAAATCAATTTTCAGGCGAGATTCTTCCGGAATTAGCGCGGCTGGTTACCGGGCGTCAAATCGCGATCCTAGACTTAAAATTTGTAGCAAAGGCGCTGGACGGCCAAATTGTCACATTAGAGGCGGTTGACGCTGACAATGAGGAATGGGCGGAGCTAATTGTGAGTGATAGCAGCGATTACGTAGAAGACGAAGACTTCCAAGACGTAGCTGACATGCTTGAACCTGGCAATTCGGCGGCCATCTTGGTCTTTGAACACCTGTGGGCCA
Organism: Actinobacteria bacterium UBA4426; assembly: GCA_002390705.1. GTDB lineage: Bacteria > Actinomycetota > Actinomycetes > S36-B12 > S36-B12 > UBA4592. The sequence goes on from DGQA01000022.1 coordinate 1,098, forward strand.
AATCCCTCACGTCGGCACTGACGGGAGCAGGGGGCGTGTTGCTATTCAATGCCCGAATCCCCGCAGAATAGAGACTTAGGCTTAGAGAAAGTTGTGGAGTCGTGCTGCTCGCAAGTGCGCTGATCATTGGGTGTCTGATAGCACTAGCCAGTGGAAAATTCCCTCCGGTGCTTGTTTTTGCTACCACGCTCTCGGCGGCGGGGCTTTTGGGCATTGCGCCAAGTAGTGAACTGCTGAGCGGTCTTTCGAGTCCGGCTGTGGTCACTGTGGCCGCGATGTTGATTATCGCCGCTGGGGTGGTTCATACAGGCATAGTCTCGCGCGCTGGGCGCAGGATCCTAGGGGGTGCTTCAACTTTGCGAAGTGCGCTGACTCGGCTCCTGTACCCGATTGGATTTGCGTCCTCCTTCATGAATAATACGCCCATTATTGCGATGACTATTCCTGCCGCACAAGAATTTGAGCAAACCAGCGGAATCGCAGCTCGCCGCCTCCTGATGCCTGTTGCCTTCGCCGCGGCGATGGGTGGCGCAACAACACTGGTTGGAACAAGTTCCAATTTGCTTATTGCTTCTTTAGCTGGTGCCGAAGGCATCGAGCTTGGTTTCTTTGCCTTCACTCCAGTAGCTTTACCCACCTTTTTTGTCGGAGTGGGACTTTTGATCCTTATTGTTCGCAAAGTTCTCCGCAGAGAGGAAATGACTTCAGACAACACCAGACGTTGGAGGGTCGAACTCCACGTAGGTGCTGGAGCACTCCTTCAGGGAAATACCTTGGCGGAAAGTGGGCTACTTTCAGCCCGCGACTACGAAGCCACTTCGGTTGTGAGAGGAACAGAGACAGTCGCACAGACGAATCCCCTCGATGCTGGTGATGTGATCACGTATGAAGCTAATGCAAATGGAGTCTGTCAGCTGTGGGCTAACCCTCGATTTGGGCAGAAGAATCAGCGGCTTTACCAGGTAATTTTGGGTACTGGGGCCTCTGGAAATCTTGGCCAACTAGGCCACCACGACAACTTAAATATTCTTGCGGCACTTGACTCGATGGGTGAGCTCAGTGCTGCGACGGCTCGTCCGGGCGAGGTTTTATACGTCACCAGCTCATCGGTCCAAGCGTTAGAAAGTGTAGAAGACATCGCTATGGTCACAGACGTAGGTGATCGAGCTCCGCAGGTCGCCAAGACAAGATTGGCTCTCGGAATCTTGGCTGCCGTTATTGCGACATTGGCGTGGGGGAAGTTTCCGACCGAATGGGTTGCCGCGACTGGCGCATTAGCGATAATCTTGTGCAGGATAATCTCGGCCCGCGCCGCATTCCGGGCTCTGAATTGGAATCTCTTGGGAGTCTTGGCTGGATCAGTGGGATTGGGGTCCATCGTTGTGAGCAGTGGCATTGCGGAGGCCATCGCAGATTGGGTTGTGGCCACTACCGGGTCATCTTCCGTGGCGCTTGTCCTCATCGTCGGCGTAGTCTCACTCCTGCTGGCTGTGTTCGTGACAACAGCTGCTGCAGTGAGCATTGTGGTACCAATCATCGTGTATGTAAGCAACAGCCTCGCTGTATCACCAGGGCCGCTGCTTGCATTGCTTGCTGTCAGTGCATGTTTGTCATTTGTCAATCCCTACTCCAATCAAAGCTTTATGATGGTTATGGGAGCAGGGAATTACGATTTTCGCGACTACGTGCGCCTCGGTGCTCCGGTCGCTGGATTAACCTTGATCACGGCCAGCCTTGCATGTCTTTTCTGGTTAGCATACTAAAAAACAACGAAGGGAAATCAATATGGGAATCATGAGAAAAGCCGCAACAGCAGCTGCTGTAAGTGGCGCAGCAACTCGCGCGCACAACCGTAACTCCAAACCAACTGCACCCGCACCAACTGCACCCGCACCCGCACCCGCAGCTTCCGGCCCAACGCTGGAAGACCTAGCAGCGATGCACGCTTCTGGTGTGCTCACTGACGAAGAATTCACCGCAGCGAAAAAGAAGGCTTTGGGTCTCTAGTTTAAATTCCCCGATAGGCTCACTTTCCTCGCACTGACAAGTTGGAGTTAATGCTTATACGCTGCGAAGCGTGTACGGCTGCATCAGGAAGTACAGTCGCTGTCCCGGTAGTTTGCCACCAGCTCGGTTGGCGCTACCGGGACGCAATCCACTCTTGCCTTCACCAAAATGACGGTCCAAGCTCAGTCACGGTGATTAATATGTGCAAAAAGAGAAAAGTTTTCCGTCCAGACCAAAGTTTAAGATACGCAGGCAATTTTGGCGCTTAAGTCATGCACGCCCTAGTTCTTGGCGTCTGCTGAGTCGTCTTCAACGTCTCAGTTAGCGTGTCTCAGCTTATTTTGATAAAGACTCGAGGTAGCTTGTCCACGGTTCTCACGCCCGCTGCCTGAGGAGTGGGTGGTTCTGAGGCTGCTCACACTTATGTGTGTGTAGGGTATTGGAGCACCTTCTGACATCGCCTCCTTGTTATCTAGTGTGTTAGCTTCGATCTTTATGGGGTGTGCGATGGCTCCGATGGCTTTGCTTAAGAGAGTGTGAGTAGAGTTCGGCGCAATCTCGAACCAAGACAGATCTGGCACGCGTCCTGCGGGGCGGGGCTCGGACATTACCTGTAATAGGCAAGATCCAGCACCGCTCAACCCCCACTTCACAGACGGACTTCTGAGTCCTGTGCAATATGCAAGGCGCTACACCACATCTTGTACATGATGCCAGTCGTCGTCTCGAACATTGCTTCACTGACGAGTGGCCGCCCTGGCGCAAAGTCGTAATACATGATCCGCTCCCCTGCGGCATTCAAAGCATGCGCCACGGTCATGGGCGATTCTACCCACGGAAACGACTCTGCGAGCCTCTTCCCGACCAAAGCGTCCCACGCCTCCATCATGCCCCTATATTTCTTCGAGGTCGGTTGGCCAAGCTCAGCATCGGCAGCGGCGCGCATAAAGGGACCATGCTTCAGAAACGCCGAGTAGACGCCCTCCAAGTGCGGCTTAACCCGAAGACTCGTACCTTCCAACCACGGCTGGCCAGCCATCACCATTTCGGTAACGACTGCGTCGAAAAGCCTGCCCACTGCGTCGTCGATGTTGTCGAACTCACGGTAAAACGTGGATCGCGAAATTCCTGCGGCGCGGCAGATGCGCCCAACCGTGAGGTTCTCTACTCGCACCTCCAGTAAAAGATCCTCCAAGACCTCTAATGATGTCACCGCTGAAGTGTAGGATAGGAATCCAACAAATAAGGTTCACTTCGAAAAATATACACCTATCGTTCAAGGTTTAGCCCTTGCCGAAAGGATGTTGTTATGTCGAGTCATCGGATGCTTTCGCGGTTGAGGCTGATTGCTCACCCCAAGAAGTAAGGGAAAGCACAAGTTACTTGGGGTTTTGATGTATTTCCCTCCGCCCTGCACCATAATCTGACTCAGAGGAGGCTCCCCAAGACAGGTGCTAGGTGCTAACACAGGATTCGTCGTCCTTCAGACGTGAGTTCTTTCTAAGCCCTTCCGAGCGCGGAGGTGCACATCGTCTAGATTCAGGCCATGACTAAGCGCAAGTTTTTTATCGATACGGATACCGCCACCGACGACGCTGTCGCGCTGGTGATGGCGTTGCGGAACTCAGATATTGACGTGTTAGGTATTTCTACTGTTGCGGGCAATTGCACAATCGAGCAGGCCACCCAAAATGCTCTCTATACGCAGAACTTGGTGGGTTCGACTGTGCCGGTGCATGTGGGCGCCGCTGGTCCACTGATGCGGGACCTACAAAGTGCGCACCACGTGCATGGTCAAGACGGGATGGGCGATATTGGACTTGAGTTGCACAGCCGTGAGCCGGCCTCGTATCGAGGCGTTCAGGCGCTGATCGATGCGATTATGGACAACCCAGGCGAGATCGAGCTTGTCACACTTGGCCCGCTCACTAATCTTGCTCTGGCACTGCGCCTTGAGCCCGGAATCATCGACTCGGTCAAGCGCGTGGTGTCCATGGGTGGCACAGCCATCCTTCCGGGCAACGTCACTGCGTTGGCAGAATTCAACTTCTGGGCTGATCCTGAGTCCGCATACATAGTCGCCAACTCGGGCCTGCAATGGGAAATGGCCGGCTGGGATATCTCCACCGCGCATGCCGTTATTCACGACGAACTTGCAGCCGAGCTTCGGAGCGTAGGAATGCTAGGCGCCTTCGCCATGGATATTCAGGCCGTGCTGCGCGAGTTCTGTCGAAACGAAACCATGCTCGACGGGTTCGATCTACCTGACCCGTTAGCCATGGCAATTGCCATTGAACCCACCATCGTTACCCGGGAGGCACACCACTTTGTTGACATCATCTCGGGGGACGGTCCTGCTCGGGGCCAAACGATCGTCGATGAACGCGGTAATAGTGGTCGTGAACCCAACTGCCGTGTGATCTACGAGGTCGATCGTGAACGGTTCCTAGAACTACTACACGCCTCACTGACAGACTCCCCGTAGGCGAATCGGCAAATCGCGTACGCTTGGGCCGTGCGCATTTTCTCATCCCGTCCGTTCGTAATGGTGATTGCGGCTTTCGTGATCATCGGCTTTCTGGGTGCTGGAGCTGCCGCCTTTATTCCCCGCGGTGGCAGCGGCACGACCAACATAGACGCTGACGCGATCTGGGCATCACAACCAGAAGACGTCAAGATTGAGGTGTGCACGGCATTGCGAGCCAACCCGCGGGGATACCTGACCCTGATGGAACAGACCTGGCTCGCCGACGGCACTGTTGATGCGGCCTTTGTAGATGAACTCATCGACATCATTGCCACTGATTGCCGAGTGGACTACTAGCTGCGCGGGCAAGACACTCAAGCGCGCAGGCCTGCACCCTGCATCTAGAGTGCGCCTATGCGTGATCATGTGTTAGAACGACTGCGAGCATCATGGGGGCAACGTCATTCAGGAGCTCAGCCCAGAAGTACGGCGGTCGAGCAGGAAGAAAGACCGGGAGAAGTCTTACAGACCGGGAGTGCCGGGGTTCTTTTTCACGGAGATTATTCGGCTGTTACCACGGTGGGTGAAGAGTTTGGTCAAAGTCGGCTGGGCATTGGGGTAATGCATGATCTCGATGGAGAGATTGTCAGTATTAACGGAACAGCGTGGTGTATCCCGGTTGATGGGCGGCCACGTGAGTTGGATCCGGATGAGGGAATTGCTTTTGGCATTGCAGCCCACGGCGGAGTCGGTCACGTTGTGTCGATTGCTACCGGGTCAAGCATGGAGCAGATTTTGATTGCAGTAGATATGTATTTGGAGTCAACGCACGTAAATCACGAACAAGTTGTGTGTGCGATCGAAATCGTGGGAACTTTCACTGATGTAATCCTTCGCACTGAAGCCCCGCCGACTTACGAGCATGAACCGCTCGGGGAGGTGCTCGAGCGGGAAACACGGTTTGAATTTGATTCATGGGATGGCATACTCGTTGGCTTTAGATTTCCTAACTTAACGGATGGCGAGATCATCCCCGGACTGCACTTGCACGCGATGGGGAGTGACTTGCTCTCGGGAGGGCACGTGCGGCGAGTAGCAACCTCGACAGTGGCGGCAACAGTGTGGATCGACGAATTGCATCCGCTGGTAGGCAGCAAGGGGACTGCGGAATCGAACGGGCCAGACATTGATTTCGACAAGTATGAGGGCCCACTCGCTTAGTCAAGCGTTACAGATGGGTGTCAGTAACCAGCATCGATTCAATAGGTTGTCGCTGTAAATCTGAGTAAAGTCGCTGTGAATTCCACGTTAGCCACTGGCCCAAGTCAAAGTTGTTGCAAAGAAGATTGACCGGATTGCTAAATCCGCCGACGGGAATATTGCGGTAACACTCAAGGGAGTTTTCGGTGATTTAGAACTGCGAAGTGTCCCAGCACAAGCAACACCTGTCCCTGTCTTGACGGACACGATTCGGGCCCAGATGAGATTCCTATTGGGGCGAGTTAATGCGAG
>DGQA01000022.1:7107-7294 GCA_002390705.1 Actinobacteria bacterium UBA4426
TGCACGGATTGACGCAATCCAAGGCTGCAGTTATTTACATGCCACGGAACTAGTGACATGTACGCTGGGGAGCATGACACCTGAAGATTCGCTGATGAAAGTGTGCGATTCCACGCTGGATGATCGCGATATCGTCACCGACCCAGATATTTTGGGCTCGTACTCGAGGGATCGTTCAACCGGTTCC
>DGQA01000036.1:0-194 GCA_002390705.1 Actinobacteria bacterium UBA4426
CGTGCAGCGCAAGCGATGGGCGTCACGGTGGCCGGGATGACGGTCGTACCTGAAGTTGTCTTAGCAAACGAACTCGCAATTCCATACGCGTGCATTTCGCTTGTGGTAAATCCTGCCACCGGTTTAGGTGCGGGACAGGTCACAATTGAAGACATTAATTTGGTCATTGAACAAGGTTCAGAAGCCGTGAAACG
>DGQA01000036.1:253-3608 GCA_002390705.1 Actinobacteria bacterium UBA4426
CTTTTACACAATGCCCGGTACTTAGTTACCTGTGATCCACACGACACCGTGCTGGAGAACTCTTCGTTGGTTATCCATGACACGAAGATTATCGATTTGGGGCCCGCGAAAGAGATTAAAAATAGGTACCCACAAGCCCAACTAATTGATTTAACAGATCAATTAGTTATGCCTGGATTAATTAATCTACATACACATTTACCCATGACTCTGTTACGTGGCGTGGCCGAGGGTGTTGATCTCCAGGGCTTTCTCGAGTTGGTGTGGGCGGAGGAAGCCCGGATCATGGACGCTGAGGGAACCTACATCGGCGCTCGGCTCGGAGCGCTCGAATCCATATTGTCGGGCACAACAACCGCATTAGATATGTACTTTCATCCTGCTCATAACCACCGAGGCGCCGTTGAAGTGGGGTTACGGCATGTGACTGGCCCGGTATTTTTCTCTTTCCCCGGGCCAGACAACTTAACCTGGGATCAGCGTATGGACCTGGCACGTGCGTGGCCGCAGACCCTGAGCGAGATTGGTGGCCCATATGTCCCACTCGCATTGACTCCCCACTGTCCCTTGACCGTGAAGCCAGAGCATTTGCGGCAGATCGGCGAGCTTGCGATCGAGCAAGGGGCAATCATCACCGTACATACTTCGGAAAACGTTCCCGAGAACGACGACACGATTGCAGCGCATGGCGAGCGGCCCACACACCTGCTGGACGTCACCGGCATTCTCGACCTCACACCTGTTCTCGCGCACGGGGTGCACTTAAACGAAGCCGAGCGTCTACTCATTGCTGCGAAGGGCGCGCATGTGGCTCATTGCCCTGGGTCAAATCTGAAATTGGCGAGCGGCGCGGCCGACCTGGTTCAATATCGCGAGGACGGCATCACGGTAGGGCTTGGCTCAGACGGCTCATCCACCAGTAACGACCTTGACATGTTTGCCGTCATGCGCCTGGCAGCGAACCTCGCCCGATTGGTTCGCAGCGATCCAGCCGCGATCACATCGACGCAGATTGTCCGTTCGGCAACTATCGACGGGGCTACCGCGTTGGGGATGGCCGATCGGATCGGTTCGTTGGAAGTAGGCAAAGAAGCCGATGTCATTTCCCTAGCCCTGAACCAACCGCACCTGGTCCCGGTTCATGACCCGTTCACCACGATTGTGTTTAGCGCTGGTCGAGCTGATGTCCGTCACGTGTTTGTGTCAGGTGAGCAAGTGGTAGATAATCGGATGCCCACAAAAGTTAGTCCTGAGGAAATCATGGGTGCTGCTTTGGTACACGTCCAGAGTCAAAATTTGTGAGTGAAAATGTTGTGAACAATTCCCTAAGTGACCTTTCGGCACCCGAAGTCATCGATCTTCTGGGGCTCGAATATCTAGAGGGAGAAGGCGTGTGGATTAAACTTCTCTGGCGCACACCCGAAGCCAACGCAATTTACGGCTTGCTCACTGAGGATGATTTCAGCGCCTTGCATCAATTGCACGAGCTGGAGACATGGGTGCACGTTGCAGGAGCCCCCATTGACATGACGATCCTGAACGCAGACCACACGGTTACCCACCATGTGCTCGGGCAAGAAGCAGGCGTGGGCCAGGAACCGCAGTATTTAGTGCCCAAAGATGCCTGGCAAGGTTCCACATCACGAGGTAAATGGTCGCTTGTCGTCTGCGTGCTGGCCCCACCCTTTAGCGGGTTCGAGTTGGCGCAGCCAGGATTGGAATTCACTCCGTGGCTAGATGCGTGTGACAACGAGGCGGCCCGTGCCCACCTTCAGGAACGATTAAAGGAGCTTATCCGTGAGTAAACAGACAATTACCGCTGATCCTGATCCTGAATTAGATTTGGTGGTCATCACTGGAGCGTCAGGCCACCTGGGTCAAGCGATCGTACAGAGATATCTAGAGGAAAGCGAGCTTAGGGTGATTGCCGTGGGGCGAGCGCGCTCCGATAAGTCCGCTGAATTGGAAAACTCTTGGAGTCAGATTTCATCTGCGTTCACCTATCTTTATTTTGATGAACTTCAGGCCAAGAATCAGTCAGTATCGGATACATTGGTGGAGCGCTTCCCTAAATCGCGCATCAGTGTCTTGATTAATAATGCGGCGAGTCAAGCGCTAGGGGCTCTTTCCGAGTTCACTACCGAGCAGTGGAATTCGATGCTCACTGAGTCTTTTCTCTCAATTGTCGAGTTAACCCAAGGGCTAGTTGATCAGATGGGAGCAGGCTCGTCCATAGTTAACATTTCATCCGTGGAAGCCAGGGTCGCTTTCCCCAATCATGGTGCCTATGCCAGTGCGAAAGGTGCGTTGGAGGCTTACACGCGCTCATTGGCCAATGAGTACGGACGGCACGGAATTCGAGCGAATGTTGTTGAGCCCGGACTTATCGAGCGGGACGGCCTAGCCCAAGCATGGCCCCAGGGGTACGCGGCGTGGAAAAATACTTCACCAACAGGGGGACCGGTGCTCGCGGAGCAGGTAGCCAACGTGGTCTACTTCCTGGGAAGCAAAGGTTCGTTGGGAATAAATGGAGTGGTAATTCCGGTTGATGGCGGTTGGCTATCCAGTGCCCGAATGTCGCTTTAGTGCCGCTCGCAACACTTTGGTAACAAGTTGACCCCGGATCAGTGACTGGGGCCCATTTGGAGTCGATACCCGGTAACATGAAGGGGTCATAGGGAGAAGTACGTCCATTTCGCGTGCGTACGGAGACTTACGGCTCGAATCTCGATGTGACCTCACGTCGACCAACGAAGAAAGGCATTTATATGCATCGCAAGCTACTAGTCGCGGGACTCACCGTGGCAGCACTCGTGCTCGCCGGTTGCAGTTCAAGTGACGACACTGCTACAGATACGGCTTCAGCAGAAGCAACCACTGAAGCTGCTGAAGAAGTAACGGAAGAAGCAGCAGCAGCGGTCACCATGGATGACAGCAACTGTGCTGCTCCTGAGAACTACTGCGTCGGCCTAGTCACAGACTTAGGTAAGGTTGACGATAAGTCATTCAACCAAGCCGCTTTCGAAGGCGCTACCCTCGCAGCCGGTGAACTTGGAGCGTTCTTAAAGTACGTTGAATCCACGGATCCCAAGGATTACGCGGCCAATATTGGGCAGTTTGTGGCAAAGGAGTACGACACAATTGTCACGGTTGGATTCCTTATGGCAGAGGCGAGTGCTCTAGCCGCAACCGAAAATCCCAATATCAATTTTGTGGGTGTTGATCAGTTCCAGGGTGAAACATTGCCAAACCTCACCGGTCTGATCTTCGCTGAAGACCAAGCCGGCTACGCCGCCGGATACCTCGCTGGCTTGATGACCGAGACGAACAAGGTGGGCGCAGTCCTCGGTACCGA
>DGQA01000036.1:3650-6313 GCA_002390705.1 Actinobacteria bacterium UBA4426
ACTGACCCTGAATGGGGTGCTGCTGAAGCAAAGAAGCAGGTAACCCAGGGCGCAGACGTGGTCTTTGGCGCTGGTGGTGGCACTGGAAATGGTGCACTTATCGAGATTGCCAAGTCACCTGAATCGGGCACTTCAGTGTTCTGCATCGGTGTTGACATCGATCAGTACTTCACGGTCCCACAAGCCCAGTCTTGTTTGCTGACTTCAGCGGAGAAGAAGCTCGTTGCGGGTACCTCTGCACTCGTGCTGGCGTCCTTCGACGGAACCTTCCCGGGTGGGAACTTCGTCGGTGCTACTGGCTTAGCGCCTTACCACGACACTGAAGACGAAGTTCCGGCTGAGGTCAAGGCTGAGGTCGAGGGAGTTATTGCTGCTCTCCTGGACGGTAGTCTCGACACAGGTGTCGTCAAGTAGTAAGCAAACGATCTAAATCGGGGTGGCGTCTTTTACCGAGATGCCACCCCGATTTATGCGCAGATTTTGTGCCTCAATTGGGTTCCCCTCTTGCAGCACCTTGATTTTGTAAAAGAGCCTGAACCCAAGTAGAAGTTGTGAAAGGATACGCCTCGATGTCATCCGACGGCCCCGCTCAAACTGATCTTGGCTTCACCGATCCGAACCCCACATTGGGCCCAAAATATGGGCGCGTTAAGAGCGTTGCGATTCCAATAGTTTCTGTTTTCTTGGCTTTTGCCGTGGGTGGAATCCTGATCTACTTTCAGGGCGTAAATCCGCTCACCGCTTACCGCGTTCTATTCGAGTCGGCCCTCGGCGACAGTGAGGGCTACTTGCGGGTTATGCAGAAATCCACGCCATTAATCTTTACTGGCCTGGCCGTTGTAGTGGGTCTTCGAGTCGGACTGTTCAACATTGGCGCTCAAGGGCAGCTCACCGTTGCAGCAATTGGTGCGGCGTGGGCTGGCTACAACTTTGATCTACCAGCAATCATTCACCTACCTTTCGCACTCGGCTTTGGCATGCTGTGTGGAGCGGCATGGGCATCAATTGCCGGCGTACTGCGCGCCTACCGCAATGTCTCTGAAGTTATTACCACCATCATGCTCAACAGCATTGCGATCGCGCTGGTCGACTATTTAGCCAGTCGACCATTTAAAGAGCCCGATCAGCCTCTATCGCGAACCCCGCTGGTTAGTGACTCCGCCGTATTCGCGACTTTCGGGTCAATCCCCAGTGGTTTCGTTATTGCTTTGATTGTTTCACTTTTTTTTGGTTGGTTCTTAATTAGAACCACAGAAGGTTTCCGCTTTAACACTGTGGGTTTGAATCCGAATGCGGCACGCTACGCCGGTATTAGCGTTAAACGCACAGTCGTCCTCGCGATGGCGGTCAGCGGGGCCCTCGCAGGCATGGGAGGCGCTGTGGAGACCATGGGGGTTGTGGGACGATTTGAGCCTGGGTTCAATGCAGGTTTGGGTTTTGACGGAATCACAATTGCGCTGCTGGCGCGGGCGAACCCAATCGCTACTATTCCGGCGGCGATCCTTGTAGGAATTTTGCGCACTGGAGCAAATTCCCTGCAGTTTGAGACAGGAATTGAGCCGGAGGTTGTTGACGTGATCTTGGCACTCACCTTGCTCTTTGTAGCTGCCCCGATTGTTTCTCGCTACATTTTCCGGATCAACGCGAAACGCAAGAGCAAGTCGGGAGCCAAGTCATGAGAGCACGTTGGGCGTGGACGTTAACTGTAATCATCCTGGTAGGAATTCTGTTTTCCTACACTCAGGACGAACTTCGCACAACTTCTGTGCTGTCGTTCTCACTGCGAGTCGCGATCCCGCTCATCATCGCCGCGATGGTTGGCCTGGTGTGTGAGCGCAGCGGAGTCATAAATATTGGTATCGAAGGCCAGCTGCTCATGAGTGCTTTCGCAGGATTTTTCGGGGCCGCACTCACGGGAAGCCTTATCCTAGGGACCCTGTTTGGAATTGGGACTGGCCTAATCATGGGAGCCGTTTTTGCAACAGGTGCGGTTGCGTGGAAGATGGATCAAATAATCTCGGGCACTATCATTAACATTATTGCGACAGGTTTGACATCCTTTTTCTATGCCCAAGGTAAAACACTGCCGGCTAGCACGCCAGTCGTTGCGATTCCATACCTTAAAGACTTACCGCTTGTGGGCCCAGTTCTGTTCAACAATGGACTGTTTACATACGCTGCAATAATTATTGTGATCTTCTTGCAGATAATGTTGTTTCTGACCATTTGGGGCATGCGCACTAGGGCCGTGGGAGAAAATCCGAGTTCGGCTGACACTTCGGGAATTAATGTGCAACGCACCCGCTTCATTAACGTAACATTGGCAGGGGGACTCGCCGGCGTCGCAGGTGCCTATTTATCTATTGAAGCTGCTGGCACCTTTGAAAGAGGTTTCACCGCGGGCCGAGGTTTCACCGCACTCGCCATTATGATTTTCGGGGCATGGAATCCAGTCGGAGCTTTTGCTGCCGCACTGTTCTTCGGCCTGACGCAAGGAGTCGCAAGCCAATTACAGGCCGATGAAGTGATTGACATTCCACCGCAATTCATCAACATGTTGCCGTTCGTCCTGACAATCGTTCTCTTGGCCGTAGTGGCTGGTCGTGTCAGACCGCCTGCAGCAGTCGGCAAACCCTATGAGAAAGATTAGGTAGGCTCATGGA
>DGQA01000036.1:6375-64856 GCA_002390705.1 Actinobacteria bacterium UBA4426
TGTTGGGCGAAAACGGCGCGGGCAAGAGCACCTTGGTCAAAATGATTTACGGGCTCTATCGACCTGATGAAGGCGAGATCAAGATTAAGGGCGAGACTGTCCGACTAAGCGGCCCTCGTGAGGCAATTCGTCGTGGGGTAGGCATGGTTCACCAGCATTTTCAACTGGTACCCGTTTTTACGGTCGCTGAAAATGTGATTCTTGGGGACGAACCCCGAAGGCTTTCTTTTATTGAAAAACGTAAGGCCATAAAGAAAGTCACGGCTTTGGCTGAAAAGCATGGCATGGCTGTGGATCCGAAGGCTCTTGTCCGAGACTTACCGGTGGGAGCTCAGCAGCGGGTGGAGATCCTGAAGGCGCTATACCGCCGAGCAGACATATTGATCATGGACGAACCCACAGCTGTATTGACGCCTCAGGAGACGGACGAACTTCTAAACACCATGAAGGGATTTGCTGCTAATGGAGTAGCAGTAATCTTCATTACCCACAAGCTTCGCGAAGTTTTGGCGATAGCGGACAAAATCGAAGTTTTGCGAAGCGGCAAAGTGGTGGGCACGACAACTCCCGCTGAAGCCGATCAAGCGAAACTTGCTCAGATGATGGTGGGAAGAAGCGTTCTGCTATCTGTTGAAAAGAGTGCATCGAGTCCAAAGGAAATAGTCCTTGACGTTGTTGGTTTTTCTTCCGATAGTGACATCGGGCTGCCCGCTATCCGCAATGTCGACTTGACGGTCCGTTCTGGTGAAATCGTGGGTATCGCGGGAGTCGAGGGGAACGGGCAGCGTGAACTGGTTGAGGCACTTACCGGGATACGTAAGTCAACCGCCACCAAATTCACTATTAATGACGAGAACGCCATTGGCGCAGGCCCCCATGAAATCCATGGCATGCACGTAGGACATGTTCCCGAGGATAGAGAAAAAGATGGCCTCGTAGCTCAGTATTCCATTGCAAATAACATGGTGTTAAACCGTTTTGATGAACCCGAGTTTTCTCGTAGAGGGATTCGAAATATGGATGCGGTAAATAGTCAGGCCACGAAACTGGTGAAAGACTTTGATGTGCGAACGCCATCGATCAAGACACCGGCTAATTCCCTGTCAGGTGGAAATAAGCAAAAGGTCGTGATAGCTCGCGAACTTTCGGCAAATCCAAGTTTGCTCATAGCTTCCCAACCCACTCGTGGCGTCGATGTGGGTTCGATTGAGTTCATTCATTCGCAAATCATTTCCGCTCGTGATAAGGGTGCGGCCGTCCTATTGGTTTCAGCCGAACTTGATGAAGTCCTTGGTCTCTCCGATCGGATTTTAGTGATGTATGACGGACAGATTGTGGCTGAACTTGAGGGCGCTAGCGCAGATCGGGCCGAGATCGGGCGGCTCATGGCTGGTGGTCATTCCGAGATGGCGGAAGAAAGCTCACATGGTTGAGCCATTCTCAGCTGTTGACGTAATCAAAGCCAAGCGTCAAAAACAAGAACTCTCCACACCGCAAATTGATTGGGTGATTGACGCCTACACGCGTGGCGCTGTGGCTGATGAACAGATGGCGGCCCTGGCCATGGCCATTTTGCTCAACGGCATGAACCAACAAGAAATTGTTCAGTGGACCCAGGCAATGATCAACAGTGGCGAGCGGATGGACTTCAGTAACATCACGGTTCCGACCGTGGACAAGCATTCAACGGGTGGCGTGGGGGACAAGATCACGCTACCGCTCGCCCCACTTGTCGCAGCGTGCGGAGCCGCAGTCCCACAACTCTCGGGTCGGGGTCTTGGTCACACCGGTGGCACTTTAGACAAGATGGAAAGCATTCGGGGTTGGCGCGCGGACCTTAGCAACGACGAAATGCATCAGATCCTGCAAAAGGTGGGGGCAGTTATTTGTGCTGCAGGTCCGGGGCTTGCTCCCGCAGATAAAAAACTGTACGCCTTACGTGATGTAACTGCCACAGTGGAAGCGATTCCGCTGATTGCTTCCAGCATCATGAGCAAGAAAATCGCCGAGGGTGCGAGCGGACTGATTCTTGATGTGAAAACCGGGAATGGTGCATTCATGTCTGACCCAAATATGGCGCGTGAACTTGCTCAAACTATGGTCAATCTAGGCAAAGATGCCGGAGTGAATACTCGAGCGCTGATCACGGCGATGGATGTCCCCCTCGGCTTGGCGGTCGGTAACGCACTAGAAGTGCAAGAAAGCATTGAGATCCTGCAAGGTGGCGGGCCAGCCGATGTCCGCGAGCTCACCCTTAGATTGGCACGAGAAATGCTTGAGATTGTCGGAATCGCTACCGACCCGGAAGAAAAACTCGACAACGGTCAAGCGTTTGACGTCTGGAAAGCCATGGTCGCAGCCCAAGGGGGAGACAATGATGCGCCGCTACCCACTGCAAAATTCGAACACACCATCACGGCTGGCTCAACGGGAACCGTGACCGGTATGAATGCTTTGGCTGTCGGCATTGCCGCGTGGCGACTCGGAGCGGGCCGAGCCAGAAAAGAAGACCAAGTGTCCCTTGGCGCGGGCATTGCATTGCATGCGAAGCCCGGACAAGAAATTCAAGCGGGCCAACCACTGCTCACCATGTTCACCGATGAAGAGGGCAGGTTCGAAGTCGCACAACAAGCATTGGATGAAGCACCTATTACGATTGGGTCTTCTGACCAGCGAATTGATCAGCTTCCCCTTATTGTTGAGCGCATCAGTTAAAGGAGCAAAATGCCAGAGCTAATTCCTGCCCCCGTCCAGATCCCGGTTCCTGGCGGAAAAGTTATTGAAGAATATGCCGGTCATGTCGCCACGGGCGACGACCGAGTGTCCATTGCCCACATGGTGGCTCCGGCAGGGTGGACCGAGCCCGAACAAACCCCAGAGTTTGATGAATTCACCGTTGTGTTGGAAGGTTCGCTCACCGTTGATTCTGAGCATGGGCCCACACTCGTGAAGGCTGGTCAAGCAATTGTTGCTCGAGGTGGAGAGTGGGTCCGTTATCACACCGAAGACGGAGCCCGCTACATGTCAATCTGTGTCCCGGCTTTCATGCCAGACACGGTGCACCGTGCTGACGAGGATCACAACGTGTACGACCCGGAGTAAAAAACCGTCAGAGCCAACTTGCACGATGCGCAGAGGTCACGGCCGGGATCGCACCAGCGCAGGTGGGCTAAGTTAGGGATATGAGTATTGACGCCGCAGTATCTTTCCCCGTCCCCCTTGATGTGATCATTGAAGCCCCGAAGGTGTTACTCCATGACCACCTTGATGGTGGGTTGCGACCGCAAACCGTAATCGATCTCGCGGCAGCGTCCGGGTATTCCGAACTTCCTGCGACAGATGCAGAGTCACTGGGTCGCTGGTTTTCAGAGGCCGCTTACTCGGGTTCCCTTGAGCGTTACCTCGAAACCTTTAAGCACACGGTGGGGGTTACCCAGAGCGTTGACGCTCTTTCCCGGGTTGCGCGCGAATGTGCTGAAGATTTGGCGGCCGACGGTGTGGTGTACGCCGAAGTGCGTTTTGCCCCTGAGCTCCACGTGGAAAAAGGACTGGCTGAGCGGGAGATCATCGATGCTGTTCTTGATGGTTTTGAGTCTGGTGTTGTTGCAGCCGCTAGCAGCGGTCGGACTATTCGGATTGGGGTGCTACTCACTGCCATGCGAACGGCCGCGAATTCACGTTCGATCGCTGAACTCTCCGTCCAGTATCGTGACAAGGGAGTTGTCGGCTTTGACATCGCTGGTGCAGAGGCTGGCTTTCCGCCCACCCGCCACCTTGACGCTTTCGAGTATTTGCGTCGAGAGAATGCTCATTTCACCATTCACGCGGGCGAGGCTTTTGGACTACCTTCTATTTGGGAAGCGATTCAATGGTGTGGGGCAGACCGGTTAGGCCATGGTGTTCGCATCATGGATGACATCACAATTCAGCCAGATGGATCGGTCGAGCTGGGAAATCTCGCGGCATACGTCCGCGACCGACGCATTCCGTTGGAGCTGTGTCCCACCTCTAATGTCCAGACCGGTGCTGCCGAATCCATCGCATCCCATCCCATTGGTGTGTTGCGCACACTTGGTTTCCGAGTCACAGTGAATACGGATAACCGCCTAATGTCAGGCACTTCCATGTCACACGAGATGGATCTACTGAGCCAAGCATTTGGCTGGGGGCTAAAAGACATGCAGTGGTTGACAACTAACGCGATGAAGAGCGCATTTATTGGATTTGACGAGCGATTAGAAATCATCAACAGTCAAATCAAGCCTGGGTACGCCCGCGTTCGCTCAGAACTGGAAATGCGACTGAATGGTTAAATGACGAGTCCTGGTGAGGTAACTTATGTCCTCTATTCGCGGCACATGGATTGAAGGCTAGGACTGCATTTAACCGGTGCGCCCCTCACTGGGTCGGATCCGGTCAGTCATGGATCGAGTTGATACAGATCTTGAAATCGCCGAAGACATTGTGGGAATCACCGGGAAAGTGATTGAAGCGAGTGGTCGCGTTGAGGCTGAAACTTCCCCTTGTTTCCCTTGATAGGAGCCCAACCGGATTGCCCAGTAAATTGGTATTGAGACCCCTAGTCAATTTATTGACAGGGCGACCCTAGTGACGCCCGGCATGGTTGTGAGCACAGATCAAAGTCCATGAGCGAGAGTCAGTTACATCCCCAATGGGTGCCATACGGTTTTCACTTCGGTGAAAGCGCGTAAGCGTGAAAGGCTCGGGGTAGCTTGCCAATCGGGGTTTACTGGGGCACTACGTACTCGCTTGACTGTTCCGGCTGCTTCAATTTGGAGAGCTTTTTGTAGTTCGGGATCGGTTATTCCGGTGAGGTCGAGTGCGTTTACGTCACCGTGACTGGCAAGTGAAGGCATAATCTCAGCCGGGTCGCCGGTGAGAATGTTGATATTTCCGGCGATTACGTCACTAGTTGCCAGGCACTCACTGAGGGTGATCGCTGGGATAGGTGAGGCCGTGCTAGCAATTACTATGACGGAGTTTCCGCTGGTGATGATCGGCGCGATCACACTGATCAGCCCCAACAAGCTCGAATCCGCTGGGGCGACTGCTGCCACGACCCCGGTTGGCTCGGGAATGCTGAAGTTGAAAAATGGCCCGGAAACCGGGTTGGTGTTACCAAGTACTTGGGCGTACTTGTCGGCCCAACCCGCGTACCAGAGGACACGGTCAATCGCTTGGTCAGTTTGGTGGGTGGCTTTTTTGGCACTGACGGCTTCGGCGTCTTGTATGTCACTGATGAATTGGTCTTTGCGACCTTCCATTACCTCGGCGATTCGGTAAAGAACTTGCCCCCGGTTGTAGGCCGTGGCTTTTGACCATGAGTTGAAACCCGTGCGCGCTGCGAGGACGGCATCGCGGGCATCTTTTCGACTGGCCTTAGCAACATTTGCTAAGAACTCACCTTGACTATTTGTGGCTTCATAGGTGCGCCCTGATTCACTTCTTGGGAATGCTCCGCCCACAAAGAGTTTGTGGGTCTTTCGGACTTCAACGCGGTCGTTGCCGATCATGAGGTCTCCTCGCTCGTGAGGTAGGCACCCAAGCCTTGCACGCCACCTTCGCGTCCGAAACCAGATTCCTTGTAGCCGCCAAATGGGCTTGTCGGGTCAAAACGATTGAAGGTATTTGCCCAGACAACGCCGGCTCGAACTTTGTTGGCCATTGCGAGAATGCGGCTTCCCTTCTCGGTCCAGATTCCGGCACTGAGTCCGTAGGGAGTGTTATTCGCTTTCTCAATTGCTTCATCGGGGGTCCGGAAAGTGAGAACACTGAGTACTGGTCCAAAAATTTCCTCGCGGGCAATACGGTGGGCCTGCGTGACGTTGGTAAACACTGTGGGAGCGAACCAGAAACCTTTCTGTGGAATCACGCAATCAGGACTCCAACGCTGGGCTCCCTCATCTTCACCACTCTTGGTCAAGTCAATAATTCGATCGAGTTGCTCACGTGAATTAATCGCACCGATATCGGTGTTTTTATCTAATGGGTCACCGAGGCGAAGCGTGACCAGTCTGCGTTTGAGGGAATCAATCGTTTGTTCAGCGATACTCTCTTGCAGCAGTAGTCGACTTCCAGCGCAGCAGACGTGCCCTTGATTGAAGAAGATACCGTTGACGATTCCTTCGACTGCTTGGTCAATCGGGGCATCATCGAAAACAATATTCGCCGCCTTGCCACCCAGCTCAAGGGTTAACCTCTTGTGAGTTCCCGCGATTTGTCGTTGGATCGCTTGGCCCACCGCGGTGCTACCGGTGAATGCCACCTTGTTGACATCGGGATGCGCAACAAGCATTCGACCGGTCTCGCCGGCGCCGGTAATAATATTGACGACACCTGGGGGCAGGTCCGCTTGCTGGCAAATTTCTGCGAAGAGAAGAGCAGTGAGGGAAGTCGTTTCAGCTGGTTTGAGCACCACGGTATTCCCAGTTGCCAGGGCGGGAGCAATCTTCCACGCAAGCATAAGTAGCGGGAAATTCCACGGGATCACTTGAGCAACCACGCCCAGTGGACGGGGGTTATCGCCGTAACCGGCGAATTCGAGCTTGTCGGCCCAGCCTGCGTGGTAGAAAAAGTGAGCTGCTGCAATGGGAACGTCAACATCGCGACTTTCTCTGATTGGTTTGCCGTTATCGAGTGTTTCTAGGACAGCAAGCTCACGTGAACGCTCTTGGATGAGTCGAGCGATGCGAAAGAGGTACTTGCCACGATCGCGGCCGGACATCTTCGACCAGGTTTTGTCATAGGCCTTGCGTGCAGCCATCACGGCCGCATTGACATCTTCCTCGTTGGCGTGCGCAATTTCGGCGAGAACTTCTTCGGTAGCGGGGTTAATTGTCTTAAACGGATTGCCATGTCCAGGGGTGAATTCGCCATTAATGAACAGATCGTTGGAACTGTTAATGTTCACGATGGCGGTGGACTCCGGGGCCGGAGCATATTGGAAAGTCATGGGCGTCTTCTCTCTCGCTCTAATCAATTGTGACGTAGTCGGGGCCCGAGTAATGGCCAGATAGCATTTTTTGTCGCTGCTGGAGCAGGTCGTTGAGCAAAGTAGAGGCTCCAAAGCGGAAAAGGTCCGGGGTGAGCCAAGCATCCCCCACGGTTTCATTCACCACAACCAAATATTTGATTGCGTCTTTACTTGTTTTGATTCCGCCAGCGGCCTTCACGCCAATCCTGACGTTCGTCTGCGTGTAATAGTCGCGGACAGCCTCTAGCATCACCAAGGTCACCGGCAACGTTGCTGCAGGAGCTACCTTGCCCGTGCTGGTCTTGATGAAGTCAGCACCGGCTTTCATGGCAAGCCAGCTCGCTTTTCGGACATTGTCCAAAGTCTTTAACTCACCGGTTTCAAGGATTACTTTGAGGTGGGCGTCACCGCATGCTTCCTTAATGGCAACTATTTCTTCAAAGACTTTGCCAAAATTCCCAGCAAGGAATGCCCCGCGGTCAATGACCATGTCAATTTCATCGGCGCCGGCAGCAACCGCCTCTCTCGTGTCAAGGAGCTTTACGCCGAGTGATGCCCGACCACTGGGGAATGCGGTAGCCACCGCGGCAACGTGGATCCGATCGCCGACAACTTCCCGCGCAGCGGGGACTAGGTCGCCGTAGACACACACAGCGGCAACGCTCGGCGTAGACGGGTTGGTCGGATCAGGATGCAGGGCTTTTGAGCACATTGCGGTGACTTTGCCCACAGTGTCCGCGCCTTCCAGCGTGGTCAGATCTACCATGGAAATTGCGGTGTCAATTGCCCATACCTTGGACTCTTTTTTAATCGACCGTGTTCCTAAGGCTGCTGCCCTGGCTTCAGCACCAACTTGGTCAACGCCAGAAAGCCCGGCGAGGAGCGCGTGCAGGCCCTTATGGCTTGAGGCGGACCGCATATTAGGGGACTGGCTATCGAGGGAAGACACGCACCAAGCCTACCTGTTCGGGCGCTGAGATCGTTCAGCTGAGCCAAGTGCCGGCAGCTTCAGCCATCGCTGCGAGGTTTGCCGCCGCTTGGGCTCGCGCATTGGCCAAATGAGTGTCCTGCACACCCACTACGCTTTGCAAGTAGACCTTCACCTTCGGCTCAGTGCCACTGGGTCGGACAATCACTCGGCCACCACCACCCAGATTGAACAACACACCATCAGTGGGAGGTAGGAGCTTCGTGGCCACTGCCAAGTCAATAAATTCGGTGACTGGCGCCCCTGCGATTTCGGTGGGCGGATTGGAGCGCAGTCTTTGCATGATCTCAGGGATGACTGCGAGATCACTGACTCGGACCGATACTTGGTCAGTTGCGTACACACCCACCTGCATAGCGATGCGATCAAGTTCGCTCTGAAGTGTTTTATTGTGCGATTTGAGGTGCGCGGCGAGTTCCATGACTTTAAGTGCCGCGGACAGTCCGTCCTTGTCTTTGACCGCCTCAGGGTCAACGCAGTAGCCGAGGGCTTCTTCATACCCGAACACCAAACCGGGGATTGGACCAATCCATTTGAATCCGGTTAAGGTTTGTTGGTACTCAAATCCTGATTGCTCGGCAATTGCCTTAAGCATTGTTGAGGATACAATTGATTGCGCCATTACTCCAGTTTTAGTTGCGCTTTGCTGCGCAATCCACGAGCCAAGGAGCGCGCCAACTTCATCACCATGCAGCATGCGCCAAGTGGACTTGTCGTCAGTCGTAGGGATCGCTACTGCGCAACGGTCAGCATCGGGGTCATTCGCAATTACTAGATCTGCACTGTGACAGATTGCGGATTCAATTGACAGGTCAATTGCTCCGGGTTCTTCTGGGTTAGGAAATACAACCGTGGGGAACGTTGGATCGGGTTCGAACTGTTTTTCCACTTTGATGGGAATAGGGAAACCAGCCTTGTGAACAAGCTCCATGAATGTTTTTCCACCCACGCCGTGCATTGCCGTGTAGACCGTTTTCAAATCTGTGTTGCCGCTGATCTCTCTACTAACTAGTTCAGCGGTGTGGTTGAGATAAGCCCTTTCGGTGCTGCGGTCCAGAGTGGTCCAGGTGTCGCCGTGGGGAAGGTTGCGCACTGAACCCGTCTGTGTTACTCGCTGGATGTAATCGGCGATTTCAAGATCTGCTGGCGGAATAATCTGGGCCCCGGACCCAAGGTAGACCTTGTAGCCATTGTCTTGTGGTGGATTGTGGCTTGCCGTCACCATAACGCCTGCATCTGCCTTGAGGTGTAGAATTGCATATGCAAGAACAGGCGTAGGGACAGTGTGTGGAAAAAGCAGGGGAGTGATTCCTGCGCCGCTGAGGATCTGTGCGCTGACCTTGGCAAAAAGCTCCGAATTGTGACGGGCGTCGTAGCCGATCACGACACTGCCGCCGGTGCCTTTGTCGTTGAGGTAGTGCGCGAGGCCTGCTGCAGCCCTGGCAACTACGACTAGGTTCATGCGGTTGGGACCTGGACCCAATTTTCCACGCAGTCCGGCCGTACCGAATTGAAGACTTGCTCTAAAGCAATCGTGCAATTCTGCTACCGCCAGTGGGTCCATCTGTCCGGCACGCTCTAACAGGATTCGCAGTTCGTGCTGGGTTTCTTCGTGGGGGTCGTTCAATAGCCACTCGCGTGCCTGAGCAATTACATTCATGGGTCGGTGCTTTCCCTGATCTAGATTTTTGCAATTATTTTGGCAAGCAGATCGCCCATGCGGGTAGCAGCATCATTGCCGGCCTGTAGTACTTCTTCATGATTGAGTGGCTCGCCGCTCATACCTGCAGCTAGGTTGGTGACTAGCGAGATTCCAAGAATCTCCATACCGAGTGATCGGGCAACGATTGCCTCCAGCGCCGTGCTCATGCCGACCAAGGTGCCGCCCATGTTGCGCACCATAGAGATTTCCGCGGGGGTTTCATACATCGGTCCGGGGAACTGAACGTAGACGCCTTCGGGCATGGTGGGGTCAACCTCGTGACACATGGCACGCAAGCGTGATGAATACAAATCCGTAAGGTCAACAAAGTGAGCACCATGAAGGGGTGAGTTACCGGTGAAGTTGATTTGGTCTTTAATTAATACGGGTGTGCCGGGGGACCACTCGGGGTTGAGACCTCCGCAGCCATTCGTCAGAATCATGGTTGTGCAGCCGCTTGCGGCCGCGGTGCGGACAATATGAGTTACTGCGTCAACGCCCTTTCCTTCATAGAAATGGGTACGGCCAAGGAAAACCAGGATCTTCTTTCCGTTAATATCAACGCTGCGGATCTTTCCAGAATGTCCAGCAACTGCCGGTTCGCTAAAATGGGGAACTTCAGAAACGCTGAATTCTGCTATGTGAGTACCAATTCTTTCTGCGGCGGGGACCCAGCCTGAGCCCAGGACTATTGCGATGTCATGAGTGTCAACGCCGCTCAGGGAACTGATGGTGGAAGCAGACTCATGTGCTGCGCGATTAAGTTGGTCTGTAACCGGGTTAATTGAGATATCGATTGGATTCACTAGGTAAATCTAGTACTTATTGGTGCCAATTGTGCACACGTCGGTCAGCTGTAGGCGACAGAAGCCGAAAGGCTAGGGAAAATTGTGAAAGTTGATGCCAACTCGTCAACCGTAGGGCGCCTCTGAACTGCCAGGGTGAGCGGGTTAATCAGATCGCTCACCTGTCGTGAGCCGAAAACAGCGCCAGGGAGGATGCGTGATGGTTCACGGCAAAAAATCTTGATAAGCGCATCGTCTTGCTCCCTTATATTGATTGAGCATTCATGGCAATCGGACGTAAATACACTTCACCACGGATTTCGCCTGGGTCGAAATCCGATTGACTCACGCCCGACAGTGCAATTACTTGCCGCGTAGAGATGCGTTGTGATCTGGCGTGAACGCTATTGAGAGGAAGTGATCTCGCACAACACGGTGCCGACTGGAACGGTTGTACCCACCTGGGCGTTCAGCGCTGTGATTTTTCCAGATTTATGGGCTGTGAGTGGTTGCTCCATTTTCATCGCTTCCAAAACCACAACTAAGTCTCCCGCTGAAACTTCTTGACCTTCAGCGACATCAATTTTCACGATCGTGCCTTGCATGGGAACAGTGAGGGCGTCACCGGACACATTTGCCGATGCTTTCTTGCGCTCACGTTTCTTTGCGGTGGGGGTGGGCTCACTGGATTCAGCGCCAAAGCCCGGGGGAAGGGTGACTTCAAGGCGTTTTCCATTGACTTCAACGACAACAGATTTCCTGGCCGAGTTTTCGTCGAGTTCATGGGAGTCACCCGAGTAGGCAGGGATTTCGTTATTGAATTCGGTTTCAATCCAGCGAGTGTGGACGGTGAAAGGCGAGTGTTCATCCGCTGGCGCAAAAGCGGGATCGTTGACTACAACCCGATGAAAAGTGAGTGCGGTGGCGATTCCATCCACATTGAACTCAGCGAGAGCACGGCGAGAACGTTGCAATGCCTCCTGGCGGTCCTTGCCAGTGACAATTAATTTGGCCAAAAGTGAATCAAAGTTTCCACCAATTACATCGCCCGCTTCAAAACCCGTGTCAACGCGCACTCCTGGGCCGCTGGGAAGCTGCCACAGCGCGAGTTTTCCTGGACCGGGAAGAAAACCGCGACCGGGGTCTTCCCCATTGATTCGAAACTCGATGCTGTGACCGCGCAGTTCGGGATCCGAATAGTCGATTGTGCCCCCCCGCGCAATGCGGAACTGTTCGCGCACGAGATCGATTCCAGCGACCTCTTCGCTGACCGGGTGCTCTACCTGAAGGCGAGTGTTTACTTCAAGGAATGAGATGGTGCCGTCGGTGCCGATCAAGAACTCGCACGTTCCAGCGTTGTAATAGCCGGCCTCTTTGATAATGGCTTTTGAGGAAGAGTACAAAGCTGCCCGCTGTTTTTCGGTGAGAAAAGGCGCAGGTGCTTCTTCAACCAGTTTTTGGTGGCGCCTCTGCAGTGAGCAGTCACGCGTTGACACAACCACCACATTGCCGGTCTGGTCTGCGAGTACTTGGGTTTCCACGTGGCGAGGATTATCGAGGTAGCGTTCAACAAAGCACTCGCCGCGACCGAACGCTGCAACTGCCTCGCGTACCGCTGATTCATAGAGTTCCGGAATTTCCTCGAGAGTGCGAGCCACTTTGAGTCCACGACCGCCGCCACCGAATGCTGCTTTGATCGCAACGGGGAGGCCATATTCTTGGGCAAAAGCAGTAACTTCACTGGCGTCTTTCACCGGATCAGGGGTCCCGGGCACCTGGGGGGCTCCGGCGCGCTGGGCAATATGGCGGGCACTGACCTTGTCGCCGAGTGAGCGAATTGCTGCGGGTGGAGGGCCGATCCAAATTAGTCCGGCATCAATCACAGCTTGGGCGAAGTCAGCATTTTCGGAAAGAAATCCGTACCCTGGGTGAACCGAATCGGCACCGGACTCTTTCGCCGCACCGAGGATCTTGGCAATGTCAAGATAGGACTCTGCTGCAGTTGACCCGCCGAGGGAAAAAGCATGATCCGCGAGGCGTACGTGCAGGGCATCGCGGTCAGGATCGGCGTAGACCGCGACTGATTGGATTCCCTCGTCCGCGCAGGCACGAATGACTCGAACCGCGATTTCACCGCGGTTGGCGATCAAGACTTTTTTCACAGGTGTTTCCCTTCGATTGCTCCGCTCGAGTCTATCGGGCGCTATTCCATAGTTGTGTCCACGTGATCCCCAACTGACTCAGGAGTTCACGCACGGTAGGAAGTGAGATTCCGACCACATTGGAAGGGTCCCCGGTTACTCCTTGGATAAAAGCTCCACCGAGTCCGTCCAAGGTGAAACCACCGGCGACCGCGAAGGGTTCACCGGTATTGAGATACGCGTCCATTTCCTCGTCAGTGAGGGCACCCAGGTGGACGTCAGTACTGGCGGTTCCGAGTGTCGAATGCAATTGGCCTTCTGCATCTGCGTAGTTGATGAAATGGCCGGTGTGAATGGTGCCCGTGTTATTCATCATTTCTCGCCAACGGGCCTTTGCGACATGGGCGTCTTGTGGCTTGCCGTAAGGCTTGCCATTGAGTTCGAACACCGAATCGCAGCCAATCACGACGGTACCGGGTAAGAGTTCATGTGAGTCGGCAAGTTCTTGGGTTACTTTTTCACACTTTGCTTGGGCCAAGGCTTGGGCAAGCTCTTTGGGGGTTGCCGCCGGCAGATTTTTTTCGATTGCTTCTTCATCCACGTGGCTTACCCGCACGATGGGGCGGATGCCGGCATTGTTCAGAGTTGCCAACCGAGCAGGGGAAGCTGACGCCAAAATGAGTTTCATGGACGTCCTATTGCGCGAGGCCGGATTCACGCCAAGCGCCCGGACCGGCGATCGGGAAGGTGCGCAGCAAGCGTTCGCGGCTATTCCAGGCGTGGATCGCGGTGGGTTGGTCAGTGCGGGCCTGTGTCTGGGCATCAGCGAATACGATCAGGAGCGCGGCCACGTCTTCGGGGCTCGCCTCCCCGCGAACTACTTGCAGGTGCGGCCCGGTCATAGGGGAATGTTTCCATGCTTCTTGGGAGGTAGCGTTGCGCGTTTTGTGCGCAATGCGCGTAGCGCGTGGGTGAGTTGCAGCCGGGTTTCGTGAGGAAAAATAACTCGATCCATGAATCCGCGCTCTGCGGCAACATAAGGATTCGCGAATTTTTCGGCGTATTCCTCGATCCGGGCAGCGCGTTCGGCCACTGGATCAGCCGCATTTGCAATTTCCTTACGGTACAAAATGTTGACAGCGCCTTGGGCACCCATGACGGCAATTTCTGCAGTGGGCCATGCCAAGTTGATGTCGGCTCCAAGATGCTTTGATCCCATGACGTCGTAGGCGCCACCGTACGCCTTGCGGGTAATAACCGTCAGTAGCGGAACCGTGGCTTCAGCATAGGCATAAATTAGCTTGGCACCACGACGAATAATTCCGTCCCACTCCTGATCGGTACCGGGTAGGAATCCTGGGACATCGACAAAAGTAATTACGGGAACATTGAATGCATCGCAGGTGCGGACGAAACGCGCGGCTTTTTCAGAGGCTTCAATATCGAGCGTTCCAGCGAACCGCATAGGTTGATTAGCGACAATGCCAACTGGGTGGCCCTCAACGCGACCAAATCCGCACAAAATATTTGGTGCAAAAAGTGGCTGGGTTTCGAGAAAGTCGCCGTCGTCGAGAACGGATGCAAGGACGTCATGCATATCGTATGGCTGATTGGGTGAATCAGGAATAATTGTGTCGAGGGCGTAATCCTCATCGGTGAACGTCGCGGATACCTTGGTGGGAATAACAACGGGTTCACTCAAATTGTTGCTCGGAAGATAAGAAAGTAGGGCACGCACATAATCCAGAGCATCGTGCTCATCAGATGCCATGTAGTGGGCTACACCGCTTTTGGAGTTGTGGGTATGTGCGCCACCGAGCTCCTCGAACTCGACATCTTCGCCCGTTACAGTTTTGATTACGTCAGGACCGGTAATAAACATGTGTGAGGTTTGGTCGACCATGACAATAAAGTCGGTGATAGCCGGGGAGTAGACAGCGCCACCAGCGCAGGGCCCCATCACCAGTGAGATTTGCGGGATTACCCCAGACGCCATGACATTGCGGTAAAAGATTTCACCGTAAAGGCCGAGGGCGACCACTCCTTCTTGGATTCGGGCGCCACCTGAGTCATTAAGACCAATCATTGGACAGCCAGTTTTCAATGCCAGATCCATAATTTTGACAATTTTTTCACCGAACACTTCACCCAGGGAACCGCCAAAAACGGTGAAATCCTGGGCAAAGACGCACACCTGCCGGCCATCGACAGTTCCATACCCTGTGATTACACCGTCGCCATAAGGACGATTGTTTTCCAATCCGAAGTTGTGCGACCGGTGCCGGGTGAGTCCGTCAATTGCCTGAAACGAGCCAGCATCTAGGAAAGCATCAATCCGTTCCATGGCGGTCATCTTTCCTCGCGCGTGCTGTTTATCCACGGCTTCTTGTCGTTTGCCGGCAGCCTCGGAGCGACGGGATCCCAGAACCTGCGCTTTCCCCGCGGTGGTGTGCAGATCGGGGCTCGTCTCGGCGCTCATGCGTCCTCCTAGGTGGTGCTGGTATCGGGCTGAGTTATCACCTGCGTACCTTATCCATGTGGGAGAAATATCCGATCAGGCTGATCACATTGAATCTGGACATTCCATTCTTTTTTGCCCTGAAGTGATCCGGATGGATACCGTAGATTCAACAAACAGTGAACTGATGCGCCGTTGTCGCCTAGGGCCCGTGCCCGCGTGGACCGCAGTGATTTCCCAAGAGCAGACCGCCGGTCGCGGCCGGCTGGACCGCAGTTGGCAAAGCGAACCGGGCAGTGGGCTCTGGTGCTCGGTACTGGTGGATCTGTCGGGGTGCCCTTCCCCCACCTGGTTGCCGTTGATTTCTGGGTTAGCTGTGCTTGACGCCTGCATCGGACTGGATGCCGCCGTGGAACTGAAGTGGCCCAATGACGTCACCGCGGGCGGAAAAAAATTGGGCGGGATTTTGATTGAATCAGCGGGGAGGCCCAATCAGTGGATAGTGGGAATTGGAATAAATGTCACGGTAGCGCACTTCCCCCACTCAGTTGCACTGAGCGATCTTTGTTTCCCCCTGCCTGATACCCAGACCGTATTTCACGGTGTCCTCGGTTCACTGCACGCCGTTGTCGAATCCTGGCGTGAGACCACTTGGGATACCTCGCAAGTGTCGGTTCGATATCAGAGTGCATGTGCAAGTATCGGCGCCCAATTGAGTATTGCCCGACCAGGTGTGAACACATTTCTTGCTGAAGGCGTGGGAATTGATGAATCTGGGCACTTGGTGGTCCAACGTGTGGGAGAAAATCCTGAGGTTATTGTCGCAGCAGACGTGGTTCATGCCACAATTAGGTAATGTACCCAACTAAACTCTTAGCGCCCGGCGAAACAATCGCATTTGAGCTCAAGCCGCATTGGCGGGCATTGATCTGGCCAACAGCAGTTTTGATCATTGAAGTGTTCATAGGCACGTGGGCATTCTTTCGCTTTGATAACAACATAATTCGCTGGATAATTTTCGGGGCTGCGATATTTATTTTGATCTGGCAAGTGGCAATTCCCTTTTTAGGCTGGCTAACCACGCAATATGTTTTTACCAGCCGACGGATAATTGTCCGCCGTGGCCTGCTTACCAAACACGGTCGAGACATGCCGTTAGCAAAAATCAACAACGTATCATTTGAAGTGGGCTTGATCGGCCGGGCCATGAATTACGGGACTCTGGAAATCGAGTCAGCCAGCGACGACGGGGACCTCGTAATCAACGACGTCCCGAATGTAGAAGAGATCCAACGGCAGGTGTACGAGCTACATGAACTCGACGACTCACGACGCCGTAGCGGTGGATCTGCCCCAGAGTAGGAAAGTCACCCCAATGTTTAAATTGGGGTAATTGCATCTCGCTCGGCCAGTTCGCGCTCACCTTGATGCTCGAGATCATTGGGGATTTCGGGGAAGACGAACTTGCGATACGACCAGAATCTAAAAGTGGTACCCAGACTCAGACCTACGACGTTTGCGCTGATGTTGTCGGCGAGAATGCTGTCCCAACCCATCAGGTAGTGACTAAACCACAAGCATGCGATCGCAATGACCATTGCGATCGCATTAAGTCCGAAGAACTTCAGGTATTCCCGGCCCATATTCGTCCGGCCACGCTTGCGAAAAGTCCAGTAGCGGTTTCCAAAGTAGGCGAAAGTTGTGGCAACTGCGACACTGACAATCTTCGAAGAAATTGGGCGGTCAAACATTGGCCCTTGGCCACCGGCAAAGCGCAATAAATTAAAAAGTCCAATATCAATGACGAGTGCCGAGAGCCCGACAATTCCGAATTTTGCAAGTTCGCGCCAAATTCCGGTTACCCATGAGTCCACAGATTTCACAACACCCTTTGGACCACGCACCCGCGCAGTCTAACTATGTCGCACGGTGTTTTCACCAAAGCACTAAGTTGCTCTTGTGGCACAAGAATCTGGGCACGAACTCGGTCCTACGGTGGGCATGATCGGGGCTGGGCAATTGGCTCAAATGAGTGTGGCTCCGGCCACGAGTTTGGGTGTTCGCTTCACTGTATTGGCCAATAACGCTCAAGAGCCAGCGGCCCAAGTGGTCGCGGAAACCATTCTTGGATCCAAAGATGACCCACATGCGGTAATGGAATTTGCGCGGTCCTGTGATGTGGTCACATTTGACCATGAGTTACTCACACCCGAGGTCATGGAGGTGTTAAGCAACTGTGGCAAGCCCGTTTATCCGAGCCCCCAAGCGGTTATTTATGCCCAAGACAAATTGGAAATGCGCAGAGCCCTAGCAGATCTTGGTATTGCGTGCCCACTGTGGGCACAAGTGAATTGTGTGAAGGACGCTACAGATTTCGCCGCAAAAGTTGGTTACCCGTTCATTCTGAAAACTTCACGCGGGGGATACGACGGTAAAGGCGTGTGGTTTGTTCACAGCAAGGCAGAGATTGAGGCCGTTCTGGAAAATGAGTTGCCCAGCGGCTCGCAATGGTTAGCTGAAGAGAAAGTTGAGTTCATTCGTGAGTTGGCCGCCCAGGTCGCGCGCTCACCCAGTAATCAGTGCGTTGCTTACCCGGTGGTGCACACAATTCAACGAAACGGAATCTGCTTCGAAGTGGTGTCACCAGCACCGGATCTTGACCCTAGTGTCGCTGCCCGGGCGCAAGAAATTGCCCTGCACATCGCGAGGGAGCTTGATGTTGTGGGAATGCTAGCCGTGGAACTATTTGACACAGAAAATGGTGTGTTAGTGAATGAATTGGCCATGCGTCCCCACAACTCTGGGCATTGGAGTATCGAAGGATCAACAACAAGTCAATTTGAGAACCACTTACGGGCGATACTTGATTTACCACTTGGTTCACCGCGGGCCTTGGCGCCGTGGTCGGTAATGGGCAATATTTTGGGAGGCGATGTCCCTGACCTGTATAGCGCCTATCGCCACGTGTTTGCCCGCGATCCTGAGTTGCACAGTCATCTCTACGGGAAAGCTGTTAAACCCGGCCGCAAAGTGGGACATGTGACCGCGGTGGGCAGCAATCTGACAGAATTACGGAGTCGCGTTGAGCATGCGGTCGCCTATTTTACGGGAGAGATCAATGAGTAGCGAAAAGTTTTCGGTTGCGGTGTGTATGGGGAGTGACTCGGATTGGCCCGTGATGCGTGCCGCCACTGAAATTCTTATCGAGTTGGGCATCACAAATAAGGCATTCGTGCTGTCAGCGCACCGAATGCCCCTAGAGATGGCCGCATTTGCTCAAAACGCGCGCGACAATGGATTCAACGTAATCATCGCTGGTGCCGGAGGCGCTGCCCACCTGCCCGGAATGATGGCCGCGCTAACGACCCTTCCGGTGATTGGTGTGCCTGTGTCGGCAACCGCACTTGACGGCATGGATTCGCTGCTCTCGATTGTGCAAATGCCCGCTGGAATACCGGTGGCAACCGTAGCAATTGATAATTCGAAAAATGCTGGCCTTTTGGCCGCGCGGATACTCGCGGTGGGCGACCCAGGGCTTGCGGCGCACCTTGATCGCTATGCACGTGAACTCAATACTCAGGCTGCGGACAAGCAGAGCAACCTGCCCTAGGCCGCGCTATCTGGCAAAAGTTCATCTCGCCGCCAACCTGCGCAGGTTCACCCCGGTAATCAAACCGGTAATTAAACCGGAAGTAAAACTGAAAGTCTTGTTCCTAATGTGTCATTCTGTGTAGCTACAGCATGATTGAGGAATCATCAAGGACGACTGATCAGAAAGCCCGGGTCGATCCTTGTGCGACTAACGAGTCAGGGTGCTCATGACGATTTGATGGTTAGCAAACGGAGTTTTCTTGGGAGACTTGGCGTAGTAGACACGCCACTGTTTTGGCCCGGTCTGCACGGCCACCGGATCCAATGCATTAAAAGACGATGGAGTTAAAGGCTTGCGATTGACTTTCCAGGCCAATCCATCTCGACTCGTAGCAATGAAAAGGCGCTGTGGTGGCTCACCCGGTCCAGTGGACAGCAGCATCAGCCAGTCCCCGCTCTTAGCCTGAATAACATCTGAGTCAACGTACCCTCCGGTAATGCGATAGCCCGCGTCTGGGACGAAGGAGGTGCCGCTTGAATCTGTCGAGGTAGCGCTCACGATCGACTCTGTGGAGCGTGAGCCACGTGCACCCAGCGCTGACGCTGGGATTTTGCACTTTTTTGCAGCTTTTGCGGCTTTCTTCGCCTTAGCCGGTGACAGTTTCTTGCCAGATGCAAGTTGCTCGGCTCCCTTACGTCCTAGTGCTGTAGCCAAGCATTTTCGTTGCGCCCCGGTTGGTTGAAAGTTTCCTGATTCCTCGCCTGGGTTGTCGACCCAGTACAACCGGACAAGTCCTTCGGGAGTCACGATCGAGTCGGGGACACCCCAGGCGCGCTGGCCGGCAGATGCCTGAATGCCGAGACGTGATGTAGTTCCTAAAGTTGGTACACCATTGGTGAACGTGACTGGGGCGGTAGCGATTTCCTTGGTCCCATCGGCATCTACAATCACGAAGTACGCACGCTTCGTTCCATCCATTAACGTCACCTGCGTGTAGTCGGTCCCAAACTCCCGAGGTAGTGAAAGGCTTGTGCACTGGCTACCCGTGGCGCACGTGCTCATCAACCAGCCACCTGCCTCGCCAGCGCTGTGAAACACCAGGTCGGTGGTGGTATCAACGGGCGTAGCAAAGGGACTAACCCCACTCATTCCTGTCGGTGTGCCTTTGGTGAGATTAAAGGACGCTGCGTGTGCAACTGGAGTTGCCGCAAGAACAAGACTACATATTGAGACTGCGCAGAGACAACGGATGACAACGGCGAGCATGTGGAGATCGTAACGGGGGATCGCACGGAAATGATGGCCTTTTTATCTTTTTTGTTTCCACAACCCTCGTTTTATGGAATATTTAAGCGACAGGTCGACCGAGGGCCCGAATATTCCACCCGGCTGAGCGCCATAACGTGACATCCAACTTATTGCGGGCATCGATGATGTTCTTCCGCGATACAACGCTAGCGAGTATCTCTGGATCAATGTCGCGGTATTCCATCCATTCGGTGCCGTGAATAATCAGGTCAGCACCGATGGCAGCTTTCATAACTTCTGTTGAATACGTCAACGTCGGGTACACCCGCTCAGCGTTAACGGTCCCCTTAGGGTCATGGACAACCACATGTGCTCCCGCATTTGCCAGTGCGACGGCAACATCAAGGGCGGGTGAATCGCGGACGTCATCACTATCTGGTTTAAAAGTGGCCCCAAACATGCAAATGGTTTTATCTCGCATTTGGCCCCCAAGTTCCTTGCGGGCCAAATCAACCGTGTGGCTGCGTCGACGCAGGTTGATCTGATCGACCTCGCGCAAGAAGGTCAGTGCCTCTTCAGCACCAAGTTCACCGGCCCGGGCCATGAATGCTCGAATATCTTTGGGCAAACAGCCGCCCCCAAAGCCAAGCCCCGCGGCTAGGAAGCGATTTCCAATTCGGGTGTCGTAGCCGATTGCCTCTGCCAATTGCACGACGTCAGCACCCGCGGCCTCGCAGACCTCAGCCATTGCATTAATAAATGAAATCTTTGTTGCCAAAAATGAGTTGGCCGCGACCTTTACCAACTCGGCGGTGGGAAAGTCGGTGACAAGAAAAGGAATCTCTTTTTCGATCATAGGGGCATACACTTCACGCAGTTTTGCTTCGGCTTCGGGCGAGCGAACCCCGATAACGAGGCGATCCGGCGTGAGCGTGTCTTGGACCGCGAATCCTTCCCGCAAGAACTCGGGGTTCCAGGCGACTTCGACACCAGGTACTGAGATCTTCAGCATCGCTGCAATCTGGTCGGCTGTTCCCACCGGGACAGTGGACTTACCTACCACGAGATCAGTGGGGGACAGGTACGGAGCGAGTGATTCAACAGAGCCAAATACTTGGGAAAGATCCGCAGCGTAGGAACCGGGCTGTTGGGGGGTCCCCACGCAAATGAAGTGAATGTCGGCAAACTCTGCTGCCTGCGCAAATGAGGTGGTGAATGTCAGTCGGCCAGCGTGGATGTTGCGGCGAAGTACTTCATTTAATTCCGGCTCATAGAAAGGAACTTCGCCTGAATTGAGGAGTTCAACTTTCTCCGACACCACATCGAGGCCAATGACGTGAAATCCGAGTTCCGCCATGCAGGCGGCGTGGGTCGCACCGAGGTATCCGGTTCCAATAACGGAGAGTCGTAGGGCCATGCCACAAGATTACTGCGCACCACCGCACAATTATCACCGCTGGGCCATTGAGCGGGGCGCACCCTCTAAAGTGCTGACCGTGAAGGGCTCAAATTGCGCAGCGGCACTGAAGCTGCGTCAGGGCCGTGCCGGCAAATTTTGGGTGCGGGTCCATAACCAAGACTCGGTCCACGAAATGGTGTCCATCGTGGTCAAAAGTGGGGGAGTCGTCGAGACCGTCAAGGTAGCAAGTGATCAGGGCGCCCCACGCGGAAGCGGGTGGTCGGAGAGGCTAGAGCGGAAGGTGTCGCAGTACTCGAGTCGCTGGGTTGGGTTTGGTTTTACAGGTGACGGGACCTCGGCGAGTGAGTTCCGGCCGGCTGCCAACGCTTATGTACTGGCCGATCCGTCTTCCCGAAAAGATATTGCGGGTGAGGTAATCGCGGTAAATAGCAATGCCTGGCGCGGGTGCGCGGATCTAGGCTTGGAGCGCTAAGCCAATGGATTCATTCCCTAGTGTTGCAATTGTGATAGCAGCGCGCAATGAAGAAGCTCATTTAGAGTCAGCCATTGATCGATTGCTCGCCCAAGACTACCAAGGTGAGATCCAGATTGTCATTGCTGTTGCTCCCTCAGATGATCGAACAGAAACTATTGCAGCCGAATTGGCGCAGCGTCACTTACACTTGAGCCTTGTTGCCAACCCGAGCGGGAAAACCCCGGTGGCCCTTAATTCGGCCATTGGCGCATCACAGTCTGAAATAGTAATTCGAGTTGATGGGCATGCCCTGATTCCAGTTGATTACGTGCGGATTGGCGTTGAGACCTTGAATCGAAGTGGCGCAGATAATGTCGGCGGAATAATGGCAGCCGTCGGGGTGTCGCCGATTCAAAAGGCAATTGCCACTGCCATGACTTCCAAGTTTGGTGTCGGAGGTGCCGCATTTCACGTGGGCGGGACACAAGGTGAGGCGCTCACCGTGTATCTAGGTTGTTTTCGCCGAAGCGCATTAGAGCGAGTAGGTGGTTACGACGAATCGATGGTGCGCGCTCAAGATTGGGAAATGAATCACCGGATCCGAGAAAGCGGTGGAAAGATTTGGTTCACCCCGGACATGGTGGTGACCTACCGCCCACGTGCG
Source organism: Actinobacteria bacterium UBA4426 (assembly GCA_002390705.1). Lineage (GTDB taxonomy): Bacteria > Actinomycetota > Actinomycetes > S36-B12 > S36-B12 > UBA4592. The sequence goes on from DGQA01000036.1 coordinate 28,822, forward strand.
AATCTGCGCGCACTCGCATCCCAGTATTTCGGATACGGCACTTGGCGCCGTGAAGTTGCGCGCCGCTACCGCGAAACTATTTCACTTCGCTACCTTGCCGCGCCAGCACTAGTGCTCGGTGTGGCCCTTGGGCTGTTACTCGGGTTGATTGGCCTAGTGGCGTCCCAACAATTGCTGGTGTGGGTGGGTGCGGCCCCAATAGTCGCTTACTCCCTTGGGGTAATTATGGCAAGCCTGATGCTCAGAGGTAGCGCTAATCGAATTCTCCTACTCGTTGTGTTCCCGGTCATGCACCTCTCCTGGGGACTTGGGTTTCTCTTGGGGAGGGCCAAGTCGTGAGATTTTTTGCGCGTAAACCCAAATGGTCCATCGTGACTGCGGCTCCAAAAGGGGAGGCAGGTAGGAAATGGGGTGATTACTGGTTTGCTACCGATCTTGCGCAAGCGCTGAGAGAGGAAGGTGTTGACACCAAGGTTGTTTCTCGCGCCGGTGCCAATAGTCAACAGCGCGATGGTGACGACGTAGTCGTGGTGTTGCGGGGACTCCGCCGCGTGGTTCCATCAAATACCAGTGCAACCTGGATGCTATGGGTTATTTCGCACCCGGAAATGATAGAACCAGGTGAGGCGGCTCAATACTCACGCGCATTCGCGGCCAGCCAGCGTTGGGAGCCGGGTCCTGAAATTGGGGAATTCACTCCGCTGCTACAAGCAACTAATTCGCTGCGCTTTACGCCGAAGCCATCGCTGGAAAAATCGGGTGTTCTTTTTGTTGGCTCAACACGTGGAATTTTTCGTCCGATTGTGCGGGACGCCTTGGCTGTGGGAATTCCACTTAAGATTTATGGAGCCGGCTGGGATAAATTCTTAGCACCGGATCAAATAGCGGGGAACTTTCTTGACAACGGCGAGTTGCCTGCGGCTTATGCTTCAAGTGCGATCGTGCTCAACGACCATCACCGTGATATGGCGGAACAAGGGTTTCTTTCCAATCGATTATTCGACGCTGTTGCGGCAGGCGCACGAGTGGTGAGTGACCCTGCGCTGGGAATTAGCGAAGTTTTCGGTTCGCGTGTGGTTACCTACCACTCCCCCGAAGAGCTGGCGGAAATTATTCGCGATCCAGATTCATTTTTCCCCAGTGATGAGAATGCTCCGCAACGGATTCGCTCTGAGCATGATTTTGGTGTTCGCGCACGCGCATTAATCGACGCAGCAGATTCGGTGCGCCATGACTAATCCAAAGGTGTCCATTATCTTGATCGGACACAATGATGCGGCTCGTGTGGCGAGCGCACTCGAGTCACTCACTTCGCAGTCATTTCGGGAGATTGAAATTATCGCGATTGATGACTGCTCAACCGACGACTCGGTTGCAATTTTACGTGCAGCTGCCGATACTGATCCACGAATTCGGGTTGAAGTCCTTGCGCAGAACTCTGGGGCCAGTGCGGCCCGAAACCGCGGCATGGAAATGGCGAGTGCACCTTTCATCATGTTTTGTGATTCTGATGATAGGTATGAGCTCCATGCAGTCCTCAATTTGTATTCGGCGATCAACAGCATGGGGGCTGACCTAGTCATGGGAGCGCCCACTCGCATTATTTCCGGTTCCGATGAAGGAAAAATCTGGCACCCTGAGTTGTATCTCGAATCACGCGTTGTTCTCGGGTTGGCAGAGGAACCTAGATTGTTATTTGAGACAACTACGTGGAACAAGATTTACCGGGCACGATTCCTGCACGAATACGAAATAGATTTCCCTCTAGGCTTGTTTTATCAAGACCAACTGTTCACGTTAAAGTGCTACCTCGCAGCAACCCGCATTGGGATAATCCCTGAAGTCGTGTATTACTGGAGTGTCGAACCTGACGCTGTTGTTCGTTCGGTCACTCAATCTAGGCACGAGTTTCGCAATGTGTCTGACCGCATTGTGATTAATCAGCTTATGGATCGTGAGCTTGAATCTGATTACGCTCTGGGCCACCTCAAGAACCAAAAGTTTCTCCAGCATGAGCTTTCTCTCTATCTCGGGACTTTATTTAGACTACCCGAGAGCGATTCGGCTGAACTGATTGACATTCTTTCCCAGTATGTGCGAGACATTCCGATTGAAGACTTTGAATGCCTGCGCCCAGGTGTGCGGGTTGCTGCCTACTACTTGCTCACCGGGGATCAAGGAAAAATGCGCCAAGCGTTGTGGTGGGAAAAAGGTGGCGGTTTCATTAATACCAACCTTACGGGGAGCAGCGGCGAGTTGTGGTCAAGTGAATCGGCTGAACTGCTGGGACGCCCAGCCGCCTGGTGGCTGGATGTGAGCGACTTGCATCTTGATTTGATCCCATTTGAACGTCGTTCGTACTTCAGCACAATTAGTCAAAGTGCCGGGGCTGACCACTGGGTTCTTACCTGCGTTGATTTTGCCGGCGATCTTCCGCGCGACACCCAGGCCCAGGTCATCTTGCGTGAGACAAGGACCGGGGCCTTGATTGCAGCGACGGCGACCCCGGTCGAATCTGAGAGCGGTGTGCGCTGCTATCACGTGAACTTGGATTCTGGTGGCGCGGAACTTGTCCAGGATCGGGGTATTAACCCTGATGAACACGGAATTGTCTGCGTGCAATTAACCTGCCGCCTCGGTGTTAACCGTTCAGATCTGCACGTGGTGCCCGGTCAGGAACTTGATGCGTTACCCATGGATAGGTTGGCGTCCTTGGGTTGCGCAGACAGTATCGATTTTGAGATCCAAGCGGATTCGCGAATCCATTGGTGTGCTTCAGGCAAGAACAAGTCAGTGATGGGGGCGGTACGAAAGCTCCGGCGTTCACGCAATGCCAAGCCCACGCCTTCACATTTGCCTATTGTGAAAGTTGAAGGGCGACCCACGGTCGTCTTCGCACCGACCGACCTTTCTTCAACGCAGCGTGTGCCTGAGAGTTTTGATACACAAGCGTGGATCGACGAGTTTGGGACAACAGCGTATCTTTTTATTCCTCGAGAGGAATTCATTGACAGGCCGCGGCGTTCGCGCTTTGCCTATCGGAGTTACTCACCCTCACAGCGCCCGTCAGTGCTTGCGCTCGCTGACATCGTGATTACAGATCGACCAGAGTTGATCAATGATCCGCGGTCTATCGTGTTTCGTCGTGACCTTGAAACCGCTGACCACCTGTTGGTACCAATTGATGCGGTGGTGGTTGATAATCAATCGGCGCTGCACCAGGCGCTGCCTGAACGAATTCAGGCTCGTCGCGCTCAGTCATGATGCCCGTAGCGATTGCTTTTTAGAGGTAGGAGTTTGCGCGGGTGAGGTCTTCTTCAAAGTCGACTTCAACTGCGAAGAGGTCTGAGATATCTACTGGTCGAACGTGTGATCCGTGCAAGTCAACCATGATTTCAATCCCACGTTCAAAGTAATCGCTGTCCTGGCAAGCTTCAAGTCCAGAAATTAAGAGTTCCTTGTCCTTTTTTGCGACAAAATTTATACCGACCGATTCGCCCAGTGCATTTACGACCTGTTTGGACAGTTCACTAACAAATCCATCCGCGTCGACTTGGTATTTGACTTCTTCATCTCCGACAACTGCAGTATTTACACAAATAATTGATTCGTCGCGATTAATGTACTCCTTGACCCGATCCAATACCCGCGGATCAAAGACCACATCACCATTCATCCAGAGAACGCCCCCTGGCCCGGAGAGTTTGAGGGCCTTGAGCAGACTGCGATTGGTGTTGGTTTGATCGTAGGATTCGTTGTAGACATATAGATTATTGGGAAATGACTCGATTATAAGTTCAAGTTTGAACCCGATCACCGTCATGATTCGCAGTCCGTCACCGAAGGCTGAGGTCAGATTATCAACCTGCTGGCGCATGATCGTTCGGCCGTCGGCCAGGGGGGTGAGGGGCTTGGGCCAAGGGCGACCAAGGCGGGTTCCCATGCCTGCGGCCAAAATCACGGCTGTTTGAGTCACGACCTAAGTCTACTGGCTGGTGAAATTAAGGACCTACCTGCCGCACGCGTTGGATTCCTTGTAATGCTGCGTCGTGCGCGGCAATCTCTGTCGTGATTGCCGACCAAAAAGCGCCCGTGCTGCTTTCTTGCTCGGTGTCACTAAAGTAATAGGAACGCATGCTTTCTCGATCTGATCGGTGCGTATCTGTGTCGAGGTTTGTCATGATCAGATTGTTTATCCCAGTAATTGAACTTTGGTCAATTACTGCGCATGCTGCAGACACCGGGGAATCAGCGTGCAATTGGTTCGAATCTGACCTGCGATCGGTGAGCAGGATGGGTGAATCCGGCGCAAGGTAGAGATGGTCAAGGGTCACGCTGGATACGTCTGCAATGAGCAGGTCAGTTTCCGGCAGGATCCCAAGAATGTCGGCAGTGGGGAGGTAGAGGTGCTGCGCGCCGGCGGCGGCAATCAAGCTCACAATTACTTTGTGGTTCGCACGAATCACTGAGTCAGCTGACACGACCACGCGCGGGTGGGGCTTGTACACGACCCGTGCATCGGGGACCGAGAGAGCGGCTTGCATGATTTGCGGCCCGTAAAGGTCAACTGACGTGTAGTTATTCGCTTCATCTTCGCCCTCCCATGTAGGGGCGTAGGTAATAGTTTTTAATTCACTTTTTGCCAGGGGACTGGCGACTTCCAAGTCAAGTTGCGGGCGCCCTACCGTCACCAAATGCGAGGAATCAAACCAGGCAATTGCTGCAGCATGACGATCGATTGCAGCTTGCCCTGCCACGAAAACTTTGTCGTAGGCCTTGGCTTGGTTGCTTACCATGCAAATCTTGTCGCTCTCGCCATGGTTGACGTGAATATGCACTGCCTGTTGGAACGAGAGTGACTGAAAATTGGTCCAACCATTATTTACATAGATCACAGCATGGAAATCGGCCCGGTCGTAAAGAGCCATCAAAATTTCGTATCGAGGAACAAGGAGAACCTGCAGAGATGTCAATGCGCGCAGTTCGTTGTAGGTCTCTAGATTTCGGACTACAACTATTGTTCTCATATCGATCTGATTTTCAAAGACAGGGAGCCACTGGGTGAGTTGATAGAGCTTGGCGGGCTGATCAGCGAAATAGAGTGCAATGTCGGCGGTGGGGACAGCATCCAGGTCAAAGCCATCAGGTTCCACCTGTCCAAACGCTCGAAGTCTTCGACTCAAGCCACGGGCTGCTCGCTTGGCAAATACGCTGACTTTGCCGGGTTTCACGGTCCTCACTGCTTCTGATTCCACGTGGTGCACGATACGCGAGGCTGGATCATCTAATGTAAACGACGTGCGCACACTCTGGAAGTATCGTGAGGTACTCCGAATGTTGGTCCTTCGTGACCTACAGAAGAAGTACACTAAATTTAGGTTGGGCTACTTCTGGTCACTACTCGAACCACTGGGTATGTCCCTGGTTCTCTGGCTCGTGTTCTCGGTGCTACTGGGCGAACGGGCACTGGGACTTTCCCCCTACTTGCTTTTTCTGTCGGTCGCGATCTTGCCCTGGTGGTGGTTTACCAAATGTGTCAACGCTTCTACCAAGATTTTTCGTGGATCCCGGGGTGGGTTGACTTTTTCCACTCTGCCACCGCAAATCTGGGTAATGAAAACGGTGATTTCATCAGCTATTGAGTTTCTGTTTTCGCTTCCCGTAATTGTGCTTGCAATTGCTTTGACCCGAGATTTGCCGGGGATTTACATTCTGTTATTCCCTGTGGCATTCATTTTGCAATTCCTTTTGTTGTACGGCATTGGGTTACTTGTCTCTTCACTCAGCGTGATGATTCCTGATCTTGCACGTGTGGTGAAGATTGTGCTGCGGGCAATGTTTTATCTTTCACCGATTCTTTACTCGATTTCCAATATTCCCGAGCAGATGCAAACAGTCGCTGCGATTAATCCTCTTGTGGGAATTCTTGGTCTGTACCGGATTGGATGGTGGCCGCAGGAGCAGACTTCCACGACGGCCTTAGTGATCTCCCTGAGCGTGGCGGCGACCCTGTTTATCGCCGGGATTTTGACATTCCGAGGACTTAAAACGAGGTTATTTAAGGAGGCCAAATGAGCATCGTTGAGGTCTCCAATGTGTCACTTTCCATGCCCCGCACCAAACGCCGGCAAGGTTCTGGCCGAAAGCATCGTCTTCTGCGGATCGCGGGGGAAACATCCCGGAGCATGATCCCAATCTTGGATAATGTCTCATTCACGATTAGTCCAGGGGATTCGGTCGCGATTGTCAGTGGTAAACCGTTATTACGCACGTCACTGACCAGGTTGGTCGCGGGTACTTTGAATCCTGACTCGGGGTCGGTCGTGCGCAGTGAACGGGTCGTAGCCATGATCGGTATTGCCAGGGCGATGGGCGCTTCATTTACCTTGCGCCAAAATGCATATTTGGTGGGTGGGCTCATGGGTATGACTCAGGAAGAGTTGACCGAGAAGATTCCAGGAATTATAAAATTTGCTGATCTGGGCAATTATTTGGATCGCTATCTTCGGGTCGCCCCCTCTAACGCCCGGCAGCGACTAGCGTGGAGTCTCGCCATGGCAATTGATGCACGGGTGTACGCAATTGATGGGACCCTCGTCGTAGGCGAACTTGAGTTTCGCAAAAAATGTTGGACTGCGATCGATGCCTTACGGGAGGAGGGCGCTACGTTTCTGATTTCTTCCCATGGTGGCAAGCACTACCGCCGATTTTGTGACCGGGGTCTGTATTTCGATCAGGGAGCCTTGATCGCTGATACGACGGTCTCAAAAGCCCTTGCGCTCGCGCGTAAGAGTAGGCAGGAACCCGGCGGGGAATAGGCTGGCCCCCGTGTCGGTTTCTCCCATTGCGCCAGATGGCGTGCTGCTCCACGTTGGCGTCCACAAAACGGGTACAACGGCCATTCAGGCAGCCTTGGCCGACTCCCGTCAGGAATTGGCCTCCCGCAATGTCCGTTACCCGGGCAAATTACAAGCCCAACATCGCGCCGCTCTGGCCCTGCTGGGTCGTCCCTGGGGTTGGAATAACCGCGGAGGTGGAGTCATGGACCGCGAACATTTTGATCGGTTGGCGAAGCGGACCCGCAAGGCGCCTGGCCGCGTTGTCATTAGTAGTGAGTTTTTCTGCGAAGCAAGTTCGGATCAAGCAGATGAAGTGTTCTCGGCTTTGGGTAGATCTGGGGCCCGACCGGTTCACGTTGTGGTCACCCTACGAAATCTCGGGAAGTTGCTGCCTTCCTCGTGGCAGCAATATTTGAAATATGGGATGACCACTTCCTACGAAGCGTGGTTAACCGGCGTCCTGGCGACCCCCGGTAGTTCAAAAATGAGTCCAACGTTTTGGAAACGCCATGATCATGGAGATGTCATCAGGCGTTGGGCTGGCGCTGTTGGTCCACAAAACCTCACCGTGATGGTGTTAGAAGACGTTCCACGCGAGTACATGTTTGAAACTTTTGCTCAGTTCCTGGACGTGCCGACACACATCCTTACCAGCCGGATGGAACTCACAAGCAATCGATCAATGACGGCTGCTGAAGCCGAGGTGCTCGTACGGCTGAATAAAAAAGTCAAGAAATCAATGCAATGGGCCGATTACGTCACTTTGGTGCGACGTGGTGTTGCCCTCGGCATGGTTGAAGGCCGCGAGCCCGGCCCCAGCGAACCCAAGTTGCACACCCCGGACTGGGCCCTGGACGCAGCCCAACAAATGGGAATCAAAAGCGTGAACACAATTCGCGAGTCACAGGTGAACGTTCTGGGAAATCTAGACGCTCTGAGAACGCGTATTGCTTCAGCGCCAGTGCCCGATTTCACGGACCAAATCCCCATCGACGCTGCGGTCACGGCGATTGAGTCTGTAATTAATTCATCACGGGAAGAACCCTCCTCGCGCGAACTGGCGGCACGCCTATACCGGCAGACCAAAAAAGATGGAATTCGTTCTCTACTGCGCAAAGATGCTGAATGAACCGCACGATACAGATGACCGCAGAGCTGCCGGAAGTACTCGTTGAGCTTTCGTCAGCCTTAACGCAATCGGGAACCGCAATAATTTTGCTTGCCCCAGATCTACTTATTTCTCCTGTGGTACTGAGCCCTGTTACTGAAAATGCGCTTGCCGGAACATGTGCGGCGGTACGGCCGCACCGCCAAGGAAATATTCGGATTGCGCACCATGGGATCAGCGCCGTTGCAAATAGTTTCCATCACATCAATGCCGGTAATGCCCAAAGCGTCGGTGCTGTCCGCATTGATCCGAGCGATTTCCCTCGTGCGCACGTTGCGATCGCGGATCTGGAGAAAGCCATTCATTCCGGTGTCATCACAGCCGATTCCAGTGAAGTCGTCGAGTTGGTGTTGGCGGCGCTTACTCGAGCACAAATTGGCGTACGGGCGGTCGAATTAATCGATGCCCCATGGTTTCGTTCACCCGAAGACGTGACCGTGTCGAAAGCTCAAATTGCGGCCATGCCGCAAAGCAGAATTCGGGGGCTGCAAGCCAATCGAGTTGATGACGGATTCTATTCGACCTTTGTTGTTCGAAAACTTTCCAAGCCATTGAGTTCAGTAGCAATCAAGCTTCGGATGTCACCAAACCTAGTCACGGTAATTTCATTTATTGTGGGTGTGGCCGCGGCATTGAGTTTTGCCCAAGGCGCCCGTTGGGCACTTGTCCTTGGTGCGTTCTTGCTGCAACTGTCCCTGATCTTGGACTGCGTTGATGGAGAGGTGGCCCGTGCCACCCATAGGTTCTCGGTGATCGGGGCTTGGCTCGATGCGTCAACCGACCGGGTCAAAGAATATGCCGTCTACGCTGGATTGGCGACTGGCGCAGTAGTGAACGGTGTGGCCTCTCAACTCGCTTGGTGTGTCGCTGTGATCCTCATGATTGTGCAAACCGCCCGACACATGGGGGACTACAACTTCGCCGCAATTCAAAAAATGCGTGAGGCGGCGCTGCCATTCGCGTCAATCATTGATCCACAAGATCCGTGGGGTGACGGGGCGGCAACCTTCTCGGTCCGGGTTAATAGTCGAAGCGGTGTGCGTTGGGTCAAGAAAGTGATTCACATGCCAATCGGTGAGCGCTGGCTGGTGCTTAGTGTTGTTGCTGCCGTACTGACGCCGTTATTTGCGCTGTATTCATTACTCGCCCTTACTTCGCTGGCCTGGCTATACACCCTGATGGGACGCGTGCTGCGTACTCGAAGGTGGGCCAAGACAGCGGTGGGGGTTGATCTCATTTGCGCCCAGCTCGACAATGGTCCACTTTTTGATTCACTGCCTAAATTTTTGCGCAGGTTACCCGGTTCACGTTGGAATTGGGCGAACCCAATGATTAATCGACTCATTGAAATGGGGGTTGTCGCGGGGATCGCGATCGTGTGGTTCCCACAATGGATCACATTGGCGTTCGGCTACCTTTTTATTATTGCGTTTCACCATTACGACAATCTTTATCGCGCATTGGCGCGGTCGCAGGCGCCTCGCTGGCTCACCTGGGGAGCGTTAGGCCGGGATTCTCGGATGATTATTGTCGTCATCGCAGCCCTCATTGGGATTACGGCGTTCTACGACGCTCTTAACCTCGGGGTAGCGTGGCTCTTTATGTGGTGTGTGATTGTCGCCTCAGCGCAGTACCTGAATGTTCAAAGTTCGCCTGCACAGGCCACATCAACGCAGAAAGGGGAGCATTCGTGAACCCGGTCAAGCCCCCACACCCCAGCATTGAACAGATTCGAGAAGTGTGTCAACCGCCAGCTGTTCGGGATCGTAAAAACTCCGAGCATTGGGTGGCTGACGTGTATTTGAGAGATATTTCCCCGTATCTTACGAGCCTGCTTTTGCGCACCCCGATTTCTGCAAATGGTGTTACCTATTTAATGATTGCAACGGGAGCACTTGCCGGTGTGGCACTCCTGATCCCCGGAATGCCCGGCGCGAGCCTCGCGCTGGTGTTGGGACAGATGCAGATGCTCTGGGATTGCTCAGACGGGGAAATCGCGCGCTGGCGGGGAACCTCTTCGCCCAAGGGCGTGTTCCTTGATCGGGTTGGTCACTATGTTGCCGAATCCTTCATCCCCGTGGCGCTGGGTTTGCGCGCCGCCGGTTTCCCTGACCCTGGTTGGCTTGAAAGTGCCTGGCCACTGATTGGCGCATTACTCGCCTTAATCATTATGTTTAATAAAGCCCTCAACGACATGGTGCATGTTTCGCGGGCCTACAACAATATGCCTACACTCCAAGACAAGGAATCCGTGGGGGTGCCGAGCGTTTCAGGATTGCGACGGGTGCGCTCACTTGCGCGCTTTGTGCCCTTTCACCGCGCATATCACTCGGTTGAGCTCACGATCCTGGCGTTTGTCGCTGCGGTTGGTGATCTGTTGACCTCAGACCTGCAAGTAACTCGAATTTTGGTTGGGACCCTGGCGGTTCTTGGAGTGTGTACAGTCCTTGGACATTTCATGGCGATTATGACGTCGAGTAAGTTGAAATAGTGGCCAATTTCGGCGTTGTTATTTTAACCATGGGGTCGCGACCTAATGAACTACGCAAAGCAATTGACTCGGTGCTCAACCAAGTGAACGTGGACACCAACATTGTCGTGGTGGGTAACGGTTGGGAACCGGTTGATCTACCCAATGGCGTTGCCGCCCTTGCACTGCCGGAAAATATCGGCATCCCAGCTGGCCGAAATGCGGGAGCTTCACAGGTCAATGGGGAGATCTTATTTTTTCTTGATGACGATGCAGAACTACCGGATTCACATTTTCTTGAGCGGATGGTTGCTCTGCTGGACACTCGCCCGGAAATTGGCCTGGTGCAACCCAGGGTTGTGGATCCAACGGGCGAGCAAGGCCCGGGACGCTGGGTGCCCAGACTGCGGGTGGGTGACCCGAAGACTCCGAGTGCGGCCACGTCGTTGTGGGAGGGGGCAACGGTTATTCGTCGGTCGGTTTTTGAATTATCTTCTGGTTGGCCGGAGCAATTTTTCTATGCCCACGAGGGTATCGACCTGGTATGGCGGGTGTGGGACAGCGGGTTTATCCCTTGGTACGCGGGAGACATTGACGTGTATCACCCGGTGATCAATCCGCTTCGACATGAAGAGTTTTATCGGATGAATGCCCGCAATCGAGTCTGGTTGGCCCGCCGTAATTTGCCGGTTGTCCTTGAGCCGATCTACGTCGGGAGCTGGGCGGCACTGACCATGTGGCGGGTTCGTGATTCAGGTGCGCGTAAAGCATGGATTGCCGGAATGCGGGAGGGTATTGCGGTTCGACCACGTGGGCGTAAACCCATGAAGTGGAAAACTGTGTGGGCCATGACTAAAGCTGGCCGCCCACCGGTTATTTAACTGGCGCAGTAGCTTTCATCTGCAGAGTTGATATCCGCAGTCTTGTCTTTGAGGGCTTCACTGATTTGGACTTCCTTCGCGCTAGCGAAGTCCGGGCCAATCACCAGTTGCAGGGTTGATCCAGCGCCTTTCACAGATTCTTGTACGGTTGCGCCCGCCGAGTACGCCAGTGTCTTCGCGGAGTTGTCCCACTCGGGGTCATAGATAAGTGTGGTTGCTGCGACGGGGTCGCCTTTTTTCACATTAACCACGTTGAAGCCTTGTTGGCGTAGTGCTTTCTTGGCGCGCTTGCCCGCACCCTGAACGCCGGTGCCATTGATTACTTCAACGCGGATGTTTTCGGGCACTGTGCGAAGCAGTGGTTGATCATTCGCAGCTTTTGGGGGCCACGGGGTGTCTTTTTTGAGGGCCTTGAGAAGTGGCTTGGCTTTTTTCTTGTTCACCAGCACATTTGCGCCGTCCCCAGCGGGGTACCACGGGATTGTTGTGAACGTAATGTTTGCAGGTTTCAGGTCTTTCATGCTGAGTGCGAGTTCGCGCAGGTTGTCAATATTTGCCAACTGTGGATCTGCCGTGAGTGACTCGGTGGTGGCAGTGAGCACTCCGAGCAGGGCCGCTGGATTGAGCAAGGTGCCGCTAGAAAGCACTTTTTTGACCATTGAAGAAAGAAATGCTTGTTGGCGCCTAATCCGAGAGGTGTCCGATCCGTCGCCCAGTGTCTTGCGGGCGCGCACAAAGGCGAGCGCTTCTTCACCGGCAATAGTGTGGTTTCCGGCGCTGAGTTTGAGCCCACTGAGTGGATCGTTGACCGCTTCGCTCAAGCAAATTTCAACGCCCCCGACCGCCTCGGTGATTGCTTTAAACCCACCGAAATCGATCACCATGAAGTTATCAATCGTCATACCGGTCATGTTCTCGACGGCCTTAAGTGTGCAGCCCGGACCGCCACGGAACATGGCTTCGTTGAATTTCCCAGTACCACCACTGATGCTTTCGCCGTTGGAGTTCTTGCACGTGGGTAGGTCAATCAAAGTGTCGCGGGGGATGCTCACGGCGATTGCATCGCTGCGATCGGCACTGACATGCAGCAGGATCGTTGTGTCTGAGCGCTCGGCGGTGCCGAACTTTGATGTACTTCCGTAGCCCTTATTGCCTTTGCCGACCCTCGAGTCACTCCCCATAATCAGGACGTCAAAGGGTTCGGTCTCGCCGGTGGCTTCGTCGACCACAACTGACTCGGTGCTGTTAACGGAGATTCCAGTTTGATCGGAGACGTCGAGGGCGGTGATATTTCCTTCAAGCTGGCCCAAGACGGAGGTAACTCCCGCGCCGACCGCCGTCACAGCCAAAATCGCCCCGGAGGCGACTGCTGCAATAACCTTGGGCCAACGACGGTTACTCACGGGAATCCTTACTTTGGGCATTGATTGGGCATTGGACTGTGTCCGGGTGGGTGCGGCCTGGTGAAGCAGAACCACCCTCAATAGTAAGCCGGGGCGGCCCTTACCGGTAGCTAAGACGCTCCCAATTGCCTAATTGGTTCCCTCGGGAGCTTTTTCGATGACCGGTAGTGCACCTGTGGGGTGGAGGCAGCGCCATGGATCAGTCAATGCGGACGACCCTTCGTGAGGTGTCCCCATTCACAAGCCGTAAGTATTGGTTATCTGTGTGCCATTTGTCGTATTTGCTCGTTACATGGCCCGGTACGAGGCCAGACGCAGGGCAACACGCGCCCTGTGGTGGCGGCTTGGAGTTTGGTGGGAAGAGATGCATGTGTGACACTAATGAGACATTACTTATGGGACTTGTGTGGCCAGAGTGAAATTTGACCACAATATTGAAGGGTTTGTGCTGTTGTTTTATCGAAAGGGTGGCACAACGGCAGCTCGCGGCGGACTGGTCATAACCACCGTGCTCGCGATTAGCCTGATCCTGCCAGTTTTCGGTTCCAGCCAAGCAGGACCGCCATCTCGCCCAGATACCCAAGTTTTGGTGGGCGAAGCCCCACAGACGGTCGCGGCTCCGCCGCTCGTTGAGCAGCAGATCGACCTCGTGGGGTTGGATCAATCGATTGTGGCGCAATCACAATCAGCCGTTTTAGCTTCCTTTGAAGAGGACCTAGATCATTCGCACGAGGGGCGATCCCACGACGTAGAATTTTTGCCCCTGGCTCCCGCAGCTTCGGAGCCGCACGCTGAGCATGTAGACCAACTCACCAACCTCGAGCCAGTACTTGCGACCCGTAGTGCGAATACGAAGCCTTTTACCCTGGTCGGAATCACTTCTGCTGAACCCTTCGCAGAGGGCGCCCGGGTGTTGGTCCGCGTGGAGGAAGAGTCAGGTTGGACTTCGTGGACGCCACTTCAGATTTCAATAGATCAGCCCGACGGAGAAGAAGCCCGCAATATTCGTTACGGCACTGAGCCGCTCCTGACCAATTTGGCAACAAGTGTGGAAGTCCGCATTGATACACCTGATGGAGTCGAAGTGACTCAACCATCAATGGTCCTGCTTGATTCGCCGACGATCAAATCTGATGCGTCCATTCCGAATCCTGATCTGGACGGATCAACTTCCGGGCCATTGAGCACGGTCGCCGCGAGTACGATTAGTGCGCCCATGCCGGCAATCATCACTCGTTCAGAATGGGGAGCGGACGAAAGTCTGCGTCGTAGTGGCCCAAGGTTTGCCCCCACCATCAAGGCAGCGTTCATTCACCACACAGCGAGCAAAAGTAATTATTCACCTGAGCAAGCACCCGCCCAAATGCGCAACCTATACACGTATTTCACAAAGGGTCTGCGTTACTCTGATATGGCCTACAACTTCATTGTGGATCGGTTCGGTCGACTCTATGAAGGACGCGGTGGCGGCATGGATCAGGCGGTGGTCGGAGGGCACACCGCTGGTTTTAATGACCAAACTTTTGCTATTTCGGCCTTAGGAAACTTTCAGACTTTTAAGCCCAACGACCCAGAAATGGCAGGAATAATCGACTCCGTCTCCTCCTTGCTCGCCTGGAAATTATCCATGAACCACCGCGATCCCAATGGTCAAATCTCGCTCATGTCTGATTCGAGCGCCGGAACGTCGCAGTACGAACCCGGACAAACGGCGAGTACATTAGTTGTGAGTGGCCACGGTGACGTAGGTTCAACGTCGTGTCCTGGCAAGCACTTAGAGGCGCAATTGCCAGCAATCCGAGCCGCAGCCGGAGCGAAAATGGGTGCCAGCATGATTAACCCAACAGCTATGCCTGCTGATTGGGGCGAGGGACTGCCGGTGCGCATCACGGCGGCAACGAATGCGCCACTGGCATGGAATCTGTCTATTCGATCTCAATGTGGTGACGTAGTTCGCAGTCTCGCCGGTGGCCAAGGCGAACCTGGACAACTCGGTATTGATTGGGACAAGAAAGATGATGCGGGCGCACCCGTCCCGCCGGGTACGTACACGGTAACCATGAATTCAACTGGCAATGGAGAAACGTTGTATCCGTGGATTGGGCAGGCCCGGGTCTTGGCAACGGAAGATTCACCGGCGGACCCTTGTGCTCCACCAGAAGTCTTCAGCCTGACCGGTTCTGGATACGGTCACGGCGTTGGCTTGTCCCAGTGGGGCGCGCGCGCAATGGCAAATGCCGGCATGGATGCCACATCAATTGTTAGCTACTACTACCAAGGCACGCAAGTAATTCCGGTGCAAGACGATATGGAAATCTCCGTTAACGTCGAATACCAAAAAACGCGCGTTGATATGCAGAGTGAAGCACTCGATCCCAGCGGCGGGGCACTTGAAGTTTCCGTTGGCGGAGTGGTTGTCCAAGGCAGCCCCGCAGATATATTCCAATTCCGGGACACAAGCGGGCAAGTCGAAGTCGTCAAAATTTCCGGCGGAGTGAGTGCCGTCGTTGGCGTGGGGCCCTCAGCAACGGCAAGGCCGGTGGGAGCAACGCTCGTCCATGTCACGAATAAGGGCAAAGGTCTCTCCGCGACGGGTAGTCGCTTCCGCTATGGCTATATCGAAGTAACCCCGATTACCGCGAACGGTATCGTGAAATTAAATGCAGTTAATCGGTTGCGACTGCACGACGAATACCTCTATGGCGTTGCCGAAGTTTCCAATTCATGGCCCGACGCGGCGTTGCAAGCGCAAGTGTTAGCGGCGCGAACATATGCACTGTCCAAAATTGATGCCGGACTTCGGAAAAGTTGCAACTGTCACCTCGATGATGGTTACGGACCTTTTTCTGATCAAGCCTTCGCCGGCTGGTCAAAGCAAGCCAGCGTCCAAGGGGAGCGTTGGGTCAACGCGGTGAACGTCACAACCACGGCACCCAACGTGGGCCTCGCGATTCTCAAAGACGGCAAAGCGATCAAAGCCTTTTACTCGTCATCTAATGGAGGAGCCTCACAATCTGTCGCCGACGCTTGGGGTGGAGAAGGGCTTCCCTATGCCGTCTCTGTTCCAGATCCATATTCAGTTGACCCCTCAAACCCGAACGCATCCTGGACACAAGTGATCACTCAAGCCGAGGCTGCACAAGCGTTTGGGGTAGCCGGCATCTGGCAGTTGGCGGTGACTGAGCGGTTTGCGTCCGGTGCTGTGAAAACTCTTGCAGCGACATTAGCTGACGGCAGTGTCATCACGAAAACGGGAAATGAAATGCGTAGCTCACTCGGGCTAAAATCAAACTACGTCACCGCAATCGATGGAAGCGCTGGGGTTTCTGCCGTGGTGGAACCACCCAGTGAAAGATCCGTTGCGTTGCGGACGGCACCGAGAGCAGATCAACCTGCCGGTAAAACAATGAAAGTGAAAGCGAAAGTTAGGCCGGCAAAGAAAGGCTTACGCGTGTGGCTACAACAACGTGTGGGTGAAGAATGGAAGATTCTCGCTAAAAAGAGAACAAAGGCTAAGGGGAAAGTCACCTTCAAAATCAAAGATCCTTGGCCACCTGCCTCAACCCAGATTTACCGGGTTGTGACCACCAAGAAAAAAGTTGTGGTGGGTGCCAGCGAAGAACTCGCCATCGGCGTTGTTCCCAGTGTGAAATCCCGTACTGTTTTTTTGAACAGTCCCGCCAATGTGACTAAAGCCGATGGGAAACGGGTCGTCATCAAAGCCAAGATGCGCCCGAAAAAGAAGGGTTTAAAGGTGTGGGGACAAGTGTTGGTCAGCGGGGACCCGGCGACCGGAGAGTGGCGCACTATCCGAAAAACCAGGACCAAAGCCAAGGGAAAGATCGTGTTTAAGGTGAAGAAGAAGGAAGTCCCACCTGTTGGAGTGACCTACATTTACCGGTTACTCGTTGTCGATGACCGCCAGGCAGCCGGCGTGAGCCCGCTCGTGACGGTCACGGTGAGATAGAGCGCAACAATTTGCAGGTTACTTGTTCTTGGGCAATCAGATGATCATCGAGGTGGTCGGTCAGCACAACAGATCCGCTGAACACAAGTGGTAAGACAAATGGGATAAGCAGATTTGGCAAAATGTGTCCGATATCAACGCCAATTCGGTCTTGTGCAGTTACCCCGTGGTCAGCGCCCCATTGCAGCGCTTGCTCAACGAGCGCACCGTGTGATGCAAAATATTCCGGATACATCCACGAATCTGGCTGACCAAGTACCTCAGCGGTGATCTCGCCCTCGCAACCTTGTGGGCGACCCCACACATCTGTTGACACCCCGTAGACCTCCCCATCAAAATTAGCGGATGCCTCAGTAGCCTGCTCGGCGGAGACGATGGCGACCTCAGCATTTTCTGACACCAATTCAGCTCCAGAAATCAGTGCAGCGGCCTGCCAGATGCCCTGTTGCCAATTCCAGCCAAGTTCCACGCGAACTAAAGTTCCTGGTTCAACGTCAAGCAGGTCCCGGAAGGCGTTGGCTGCTTTTGCGGCGCCGTTCGTAAAAGTGGTCGCCGAAAGTTCAATGCGCCCACTATCGGCGAAATTTGTCGTGATGAAAGGCCGTTGTGGATTCGGAAAGCCGCTGAGCAGTTGCCAAACATCTCTCATTGCAGGAGTCTTCACGCGCATGATCGTACGTCGCTAGGCTCTTATGGCAAGGTAACCCCATGCGCGAAGCAATCCTTCTCGTTGGTGGCCAGGGCACCCGACTGCGTCCACTGACAATTAACACACCAAAGCCGATGCTGCCTGTCGCCGGCGTCCCGTTCACCGTTCACCAGATTATGCGGGCTCGCGATGCGGGGATCACCCGCATTGTCTTGGCTACGAGCTACCGGGCTGACGTATTTGCCAGTTTTATCGCGGATTCAGATTTAGGAATTGAAGTTGTGATTGCAACCGAAGAAGTTCCCTTGGGTACCGGGGGAGCGATTCGATTTGCTTCTGGGTTTCTCACAGGTGGCTCCGAAGATCCTGTGGTGATTTTTAACGGTGATGTCCTCACCGGTGTGGACATTGACGCACTGATCACCAGCCACGAGAGCCACTCTGCTGATGTCACCCTGTACTTGACAAGGGTCGCAGATCCCCGCGCCTACGGCTTAGTACCCACTTCACCCGAGGGTCGGGTCACGCAGTTCCTCGAAAAACCACAAACACCAGAAGAAATTGTGACCGACCAAATCAATGCGGGTTGCTACGTTTTCACTCGGTCAGTCATTGATTCAATCCCCGAAGGTAGGCCAGTTTCGGTGGAACGTGAAATCTTTCCTGCTCTCTTGGCCGCAGATCGCGCGGTCATGGGAGTGGTTGATTCTGGATATTGGCTAGATCTTGGCCAACCCATGGATTTCGTTGCCGGGTCCGTTGATCTGGTGTTAGGCAACGCTCCGTCTCCCGCCATCACTTCGCCGGGTGAGTCACTGATTCTTACCGGCACCATCATCGAGGCTTCGGCGAACATTTGCGGGGGCACCACAATTGGAAAAGGAACAAAGGTAGGTTCCCATAGCGAAGTTCGGGCAAGTGTTGTCTTTGATTCGGCATCCATTGGATCCAATGTGAGTATTACCAACAGCATTATTGGACAGGGTGCAGTGATTGGCGACTCGTGCGTTATTGCTGACAGCGTTGTTGGTGACTTCGCCCACATCGGAGCTGGAAACGAATTGCGCAGCGGAGCAAGGGTCTGGGCTAATGCCGAACTTGATGAGTTAGTCGTCCGATTTTCTTCTGATAAATAATAAATTAATCAATCAGGAAACTAGCCGGATTTTTAGGTGAGCGCGGGCTTGGGCTTGATTTGGATAATCCAATAGCGACCGCACCAAGTGGCAGCAAACTGCTTCCCAGACCCAAGTGATTGCGGACTGTGTCGGGACAAAACAGCGTTGAGGAAATCCAAGCTCCTCCATATCCTTGGGCGCTTATACTGATGAGTAGATTCTCGACTGCAGCACCACCGGCAACAAGAAACATGTCTCGCTCACTGTTGTTGCGACCACCGACTTCGGGGTAGGTGTGCGCGTCGGCTGCCAGGTCCACGAACGGAAGAACGACACATGGGGCTGTGCGCAAGATATCACCTCGGGCAATGCGCTTGGATACCTCTTCTTGGGATTTTCCTTCAGCTTGCAAGTCGCGCTGCCAGGTTGCAGCCATGGCGTCAAGTAGTGTGATGCGTTTCTGGTGGTGCTGCGGGTCGTGGAAATGGAGAACCAGAAATTTCCAAGGCGCAGTGTGATGCGGTGCGGGCGCAGTGACTGCAGCCTCTATTGCGGTCAGGATTACGCCTTGGGGAACCACTTCATGGGTGAAGTTGCGAGTAGTGCGGCGATCGGTAATTGCCCGCTCTTTCCCAAGCGCAATTGCTTCAGCAGTACCAAGGGAAAATAGGTCTTCATCGGTTGGGCGAATAATTGCGCGCGCGCCAGGTCCATGTTCTTCGGTGACGAGGTGGCCTAGCCCCCGAACAATTGCAAAGGGGGTTAAGGAGTCTTTTGGCCTGACTAATTCACTCGCTGCCGCGATTTCATCTGCCACGGCCACGATCGTCATTTCCAAAGTGCGGTCGAATGCGTCTGGTTCCCCGGTAAGGTCGTCAAGTACGGTGACGCCGGCGGCACCGATTGCGTGATCGGTTACACCCAGGCGCCACGCTCGCCCGAGTGTGTCGGTGATGATCACTCCGATACTCACCCCCGCGCGTTCCTCGATTTGCTCACGAAGTCTGCGCGCGCTGTGATCTGAGTCAACAGGCAGCAACACGATCGTTCCCGGTTCGGTATTGCTGGCATCAACTCCTGCGGCTGCGAGAATTAAGCCAGTGTGTGTTTCAACAATCGTGGTTACGCCTCGATCATGAACTTTTGTAGCGACTACGCGCTTGGTCTCGGACCGAATGGCGGATTCACGATCTTGGACTTCCGTGACCACGCGCCCCTCACATTTAGCGACCACTTTGCTCGTGATCACGATTATGTCCCCGTTGTGCAAGGTATTTGCGGGGCGGAGGGAATCAAGCAATATAGCGATCAGGTCATCTTGTGATGTGAATTGGTGGTCGCTTGGTATCCCAAAAACTTGAATGCCCGCACGCGTGTTCATCGCAAATCGCACTTAGTGTTTGAGCACTAAATCAAGAGCCGAGTTGGCCATTGCGCCGGCAGCATCAACGTCGGTCATCAGCAGTGGTATTGCGCGAGCGGTGATTCCAAGGTCTTCGATCTCGCCCAAAGAATCGGCATCTGTGTGATCGATCAACCAGTAGTCTAAAAGTCCACCATCAGATCTTGAGCCGTAATGTCGCGCAACTGCCGCGGCATTTGTCTGGACGTTAATTGCGCTCAAGCATGCATCAGCCATGCCGCGTACGGGGGCATTGTTCACAATTGGAGACAGGCCAAGCACCGGAGCTGAAGTATTGCGAATCGCTTCCGTTATGCCAGGGATAGTCAAGATCGTGCCGATCGAAACAACAGGATTGCTCGGTGGCAGCAGGACCAAGTCAGCGTTTGATATTGCATCGATTACTCCAGGTGCAGGCCGCGCGGTGTCGAGTCCAACTTGAATGAATTCGTAGGCTGGCAGTTTTGCGCCATAGCGAATCCACCATTCTTGAAAATGTATGGCGACGCGTGCGCCAGTGTCAGGGTGATCAATAACAACGTGGGTTTCGCATCGATTATCTGACATGGGAATCAAGTTGATTCCCGGCTGCCAGCGATCACAGAGTGCGGAGGTGACTTCGCTGAGGGTGTAACCGGCATTAAGGGAGGTCGTGCGGATCAAGTGGGTTGCCAAGTCCTTGTCGCCAAGGCCAAACCAAGTCGGATCAACGCCATAAGCGGCTAGTTCCTCTTTTGCGGTGAAAGTTTCGCCTTCGCGTCCCCAGCCGCGCTCGACGCTGATGCCGCCGCCGAGGGTATACATCACGGTGTCAAGATCTGGACAAACCCGCACGCCGTGCACCCAAATATCGTCACCCGTGTTTGCGATTACGGTGACGTCTACTTCCCGGGTCACCTTTTTTGATTGGGTGAGGCCCCGAAGAAAGCGGGCACCCCCGATGCCGCCGGCGAGGGCAGTGATTTTCACAGCGTCATCTTTGCACGATCTGCGTCCCATGGCGCGTCTCCCGCCATTGGACCAATAAATTGCAGACACACCGAGATTTCGAGTTTTTTACCAAAATTCGGGGAAATTGCCCCAAATGTCCGTTTTACGCTTGACGTTTGTGAATCACACCTCTGTAATACAGCCTAGAAAAGGAAAAGTTTGAGTGAAACTTTGGGTCGAGGAGGAATTCATGGTGGGTGACTCGCAGTTCATTGCGCAGGTCGTCACGCAACCGGCGCCAGGAGCCGTGCTGGGGTTGGTGCCTCTAACAGACGCGGAGGAGCTTGCGTGGCAGGAACAGGCCTTGTGCGCGCAGACCGACCCTGAGGCATTTTTCCCGGAAAAAGGCGGTAGTACCCGCGAGGCTAAGAAAGTATGCCTCTCCTGTGAGGTCCGCGTGGATTGCTTGGAATATGCCCTCGAGCAAGATGAACGTTTTGGGATCTGGGGGGGCCTTTCTGAACGGGAGCGCCGTCGCTTGAAAAAACTCGCTGTTTCTTAGGCGCTTCGTTACAAGCGCGCGTGCGCTCCGGCCGAGGCTTGACTGCGTCATAGGCTGTCTCCGTGAGTGAAATCGACTTTGAGCCGGAATCGGCGCTGGGCGAGGACCCTCAATGGTTCGACCAAGATGTCAGCTTCGAGTTCGATGAAGAACCCAACAGCGAGCCGCTGGTAGTGCGTTCTCACTTTGTCACCACGGTTCTCGTCTCCCACAACGGAGAGACCTGGTTGCCGGCGGTACTTACTCAGCTGGCTCGCACCACGAGGCCCCCGGAAGTAATTGTTGGAGTCGATGCCCGATCAACGGATACGTCCTTAGAAATTTTGACTCAGAGCTTGGGCGCTGATCGGGTAGTGGCTTTGGCCGAGAACAAGGGTTTTGGGGCCTGTGTCGACGCTGGATTGGGCTTGGTGCCGCGACCGGATTTCCTCGCGGACGCTCGTCCGTCCGACACAATTGAATGGATCTGGCTGTTGCACGACGACTGTGCACCAGACTCCACCGCGCTGGAGCGTCTCTTATTGACGGCAGACCGTCACCCCAGCGTCGCCATTCTCGGGCCCAAGATTCTCGGCTGGCATGACCGCAGGGTCCTACTTGAGGTGGGCGTGGGCATTACCTCGGACGGCCGGCGGGTAACCGGGCTTGAACATGGTGAGCTTGACCAAGGTCAACATGATGGTGATCGTGATGTGTTGGCGGTCAGTTCCGCCGGCATGCTCGTCAGGCGAGATATTTTCGATGCCCTCGGAGGTTTTGATCCGGAGCTGCCGCTATTTCGCGATGATTTAGATTTGTGCTGGCGGGCCCACCGCATGGGTGAGCGCGTGATCGTGGCCACAGGCTCACAAGTGCACCACCGTGAAGCGTCCAAAAACGGACGAAGGCTTGACAATCAAAGCCATCTGGGAATCTCACGTCTTCTTCGCGCAGATCGGGAAGCCGCAGTTCACGTGTTACTTGCCCATTCCACTGGCATTGCCGCAGTATTAATTGGCCTGCGCTTATTCTTGGGCAGCGCGATTCGCTCGTTGGGGTATTTGTTGGGCAAGGATGCCAGTGCTGCCGGAGCCGAAATCGGCGCGGTGGTATCTGTAATCCTTCATCCATCGCGGTTGCGTCGTTCGCGCACACTTGTTGCCGCGACATCGACCGAACCTGCCTCAGTCGTTCGACACCTACGACCTAGTACGTGGGAGCAGATCCGCTCTCTGGGAGAGGCTGTGGCCGGCCTTGCCACAACAAGTGGATCAACGGCCAACACGCTCAGCGCTCTTGATTCAGGTCCGGTTGATGAAGATGCGTCCTACCTAGAAGAATCCTCTGTGGGGCTAGTGAAAAGGGTGCTTCGCAAGCCCAGCGTGGTGCTAATTGTGCTGCTGACACTCATTGCCGTCGCGGCAACCCGATCTTTATGGCTCGGAGAAGGAGTGGTCCAAGGTGGGGCACTTCTGCCAAGTCCGTGGGGGGCATCGGATCTATGGAACTTCTACATCCAAGGTTGGCACAATGTTGGCCCAGGCTCGGTAAGCGATTCACCGCCGTACATTGCGGTGATAGCGATCCTGTCAACAATCATGTTAGGCAAAGCCACCCTCGCGGTGAATTTCATGTTGCTATTGGCAATTCCGTTGGCCGGCTGGGCCGCTTACTTTGCGTCGCGGGATCTCATCCCGAGCACGGCGATTCGTGTCTGGGGTGCAGCAACCTACGCGCTTTTGCCAGCCATGACGGGTGCACTTGCTCAGGGTCGACTCGGAACCAGCTTCGCAGCATTTATTTTGCCGTTTGCGCTGCGTTCCGGGGTTCGCTTGTTTACTCCCGGCTCATCGAGAAGGCGCGCGGCCGGTACGGCATTGCTTTTTGGCTTGCTCCTCGCATTCGCTCCAGCGCTGTGGCTCATTTTGCTGATTTGCGCGGTTTTGGTACTTGTCTTTATCCGCCGAACCAAAGAAGCGGTGATCAAAGCGGCAATTACATTTAGCGCCTCATTTGCCGCCCTTGTTCCGTGGAGCTTCTCATTGGTACTTAATCCGGTGCATTTTTTCTTTGAGCCGGGCTTGAACTCTGCAGCTCTCACCAATCCAGATATGTCAATGGTAGATATTTTCCTGCTTTACCCGGGCGGTCCAGGGATGTCGCCGAATTTTATTACGGTGGGAATTGTTCTTGCAGCTGTGCTTGCTCTGGTACGCACTGATCGACGTTCGGTAACTTTTCTTTTGATCACTGCTGCGTGGGTGGGAATACTATTTGCCTTCGTCCAAGTTGTTTTTCTGTTCACCCCTGTTGGTGCCACGACACAAATGCGCACTTGGCCTGGCCCGGCCACGTTGTTTATTGGGCTGATGCTGATTGCTGCAGCAGCATTGGGCGCACAGGGGTTACGTACCCGATTCATCGGGCAAAGTTTCAGCCTAGGCCAGCCAATCGCGGCGATCGTTGTTCTTGCGGCGCTCGTCGCGCCAGTACTGTCACTTTGGTGGCTTGTCCCTGCCGATACCAGCGTGCTAGCCCGTAATTCGCCTTCGACTGTGCCGGCGTTTGTTGCCGCGGATGCATTCGGCCCACAAGCGCCACGAACACTCATACTCACGCAACTACCAGCCGGCAACATCGAATACACATTGATTAATGGGGACGGCTTACGTTTAGGCGATGCGGACACACCACCGGATTCGCAGGTGTGGCGCACAATCGATCCGTATGTTGCGGCGATGGCCTCGGGGCGCGGTGGCAACGAAGTTGCAGCGTTGGGAGGCTACGGAGTCCGCTATGTGTCACTCGCTCCAGGATCGTCTACGGAAATCGTGCCAATTCTCGATGCTGAGCCCGGTTTGCGCCGGCTATCTAACTCCGACGGCGAGGTGCTGTGGCGTGTATCGGGTGTAACTTCGCGCGCCCGAATTACCGATGGAGATATCCAGTCGCCGGTGGGCATCGCATCGCCGAAAAATCTGGGCACCGAACCGTATATTGAGCAAATATTGCCCGACGGAGCAGGCACCCGTGTGCTCTATATTGGGGCAGGCGCTGACTCCCGTTGGAATGCTGGCGATCTAGAATCGGTGACCACTGAGGGCTTATTGGATTGGTCGGCAACATTTGAAATCCCCTCGGGAAGCCCGGAGGTCCGAGTTGTGTTCGACAACTCGTCACGTCAATTGTGGTTGCTCGCCCAATTATTCGTTGTCCTTTCACTTATCGTGATTGCATTGCCGTCCCGCACACGAATGGAAGTTGACCCTGATCTTGATATTTCGCCAGAGATCGCACATGTAAATGAAAACCCGCAACCTACGAAAGGGCGGGATTCACGTGGCTAATATCGATTCAACTTTTTTGTCCTCACGGTTTTTTGCGCCCGTTGCGGTTGTGGCTGCCGCTGCACTTGTCATTGGAATTTCCGGGCTCGTTCAAGTCGAGAAACCAAAAGCTTCAGAGGTCGCTGTCTCAATTGAACCAATCGGCTCGTCTGTGCTGCTGTGCCCAGAACCTGGTACCGGTGGTGACCTCGGTGTTCGAGTGACCGCGGCTGTTGTACCCGGTCAACTGGGCCAAGACTCTGGCCCGGGCTCGGCTGGCATCGAAACCCTTCCTGGCAAAGAATCGGCGCGTTCGCCAATAAAAGTGCCGGGGGAACAAGGCCAAATTGAGGCATTCGGTGACCGACTCCCAGCAATCCGTGCTTACGGTGAAGGCTCATTGGCACCGGGACTAGTCGCTAACCAGTGGGGCCGTGACCCCAGTGGTCGAGGTCGAGGCATGGCAAGCACTGCGTGTGCACCGGCAGCATCGGAGTTTTGGTTTGTCGGCGGCGGCGCAATTGCAGGACGTAAAACCCGCGTTCTTTTAGTAAATCCCGATGACACTGCGGCACTCGTCGACGTAATCATTCATGGCCCCGATGGAATTATTGATGCCCCGGCCGGCCGAGGCTTAGTTGTTCCTCCGCTTGATCGAGTAACGGTACAGCTTGATGTGCTCGCCCCAGGAGTTCGCGCGGCCGCCTTGCACATACTGGCACGTACGGGCCGTATTGGAGCGTCAGTAAATGACGAGCAACGATCCGGTTTACAGTCCGTGGGGACCGACTGGGTTCCACAGGCAGCTTTACCGGCAAGAAAGGTGTACGTGCCCGGCGTGATTAATGGGCTAGGTGCACGCGTTTTGTCGATTGTTTCCACATCGGAAAACGATGCAAACGTGACCTTGCGCGTGATTTCACCTGAGGGCACATTCGAACCGGCGGGGAGCAACGTGTTTACGGTTACCTCAGGCGCGGTTGTAACAACGGATATGACGCCCGATTTGCCGCAAACGCCCGATGGTTCTTTACCCGTGACACTTGAATTAACTTCGGATCAACCCATTGTGGTGGGCATGCGGCAGTTTTTTGGTGAGAAGCGAGTCCAAAATGAAACGGCATTTAGTGCTGGAGCGCAACCGATTACTGGGCCTGCAGCTGTTTCGGGGTTACCGGTCCGAGATGCAACAGATGTCCGCTTGGCAATTAGCGCACCAGAAGGTGACGTGGAAGTGGATATCGTGCTACTCCCATTCCGTGGTGGAAAAAGTGTCGGCGAACCAACGGCACCGAGACGGATAAAAGTTACCGGGGGCCAACTGCGAAACATCAAGTTGAATCCGCCTACTGACATTGATTGGTACACCGCGATCGTTACCACGGTGCCGGGATCGGGCCCGGTCTTGCTCGCGCATCGAGTCAGGGAGAAATCGCGTTATGGTGATTTGATGACTGGTTATCCATGGAGCCCATTACGCATCGAGGTTTCGGTCCCTAGTGCTGCGCAGAATGAAGCCGTCGTGGTGCGGCGCGCCGCCACAAGTTAGTACTCGACTGCTACTAATCTGCCTTGGGTGAGTAGACGCCGTTGCTCCAAACCGTCCTGTAGCGGTACTGGGGTGTCCACATTGACCTATGTCTATGCTGATTCAACTGCGGTACTTGGTCCGTTAGCAACCTACGCTGAACCGCACTGCTACGACCTTTGTTCAATGCATAGTGAGCGACTTACGGCCCCCCGCGGATGGGAGATTGTTCGCATTGCCCCGGATCCTGATTCCTTGAAGCCATCTTCTGATGACCTTGAAGCCCTCGCCAATGCTGTGCGTGAAGCGGCTCGGCCCCGGTACCTTGAGCGCGAAGCTGCTGCGGCCGCATCGGGCGATGCCGTTGAGGTTGCTCGTCGTGGTCATTTGCGGGTTCTTGCCACGCCCGAGTCGTAATCTTCGGACAGTAATCTTCAGCAGCTCAGCGGTAACCGATAGGTTTATCTAATGAGTTCACTTAGTGGGCGCGACCTCAGCGTAATTATCAAGGCGTATGACATCCGTGGCACCTACCCAGATCAGTTAGATGAGGACTTGGCCCAAGCGGTGGGAACTGCATTTGTCGAAGTCCTCGGCGTGCGAGCTTCTGACGGGGGTGCTGGTGCAGTAGTCGTGGGCCATGACATGCGCCCATCTGGGCCATCCTTGGTTTCCTCATTTGCCCAAGGGGTTCGAGAAGCTGGCTGCGATGTCATTGAAATTGGATTGGCCAGCACAGACGGTTTGTATTTTGCATCGGGGAGTCTGAACCTGCCAGGTGCCATGTTCACAGCAAGTCATAACCCAGCGCAATACAACGGAATCAAGTTGTGTCGAGCTGGAGCGGCTCCAGTCGGTCAAGATTCGGGCTTGAGGGAAATTAGTGAACTAATTTCCCAAGGCTTAGTCAGCGCTGACACATCCCTTCTGGGCAGCGTGTCCGCCCACGACGTGCTCCCCGAATATGCCCGCTACCTGCGGGAACTTGTGCCGGTCGAGGCAGGGCGCCACCTCACGGTGGTTGTTGATGCGGGCAACGGCATGGGCGGATTTACCGCCCCGGCAGTACTGGGCACTGGGGCGGGGCTGCCGGCATTGCCGTTAACAATTATCCCGATGTATTTCGAGTTGGACGGGAGTTTTCCCAACCACGAAGCTAATCCCATTGAACCGGCGAATCTTGTTGACCTGCAAAAAGCTGTGGTTGAGCACAATGCGGATCTTGGATTGGCCTTCGATGGAGATGCCGACCGCTGCTTTGTTATTGACCAGAATGGCGATGCCGTCACCCCCTCTGCGATCACCGCCCTGATTGCCACGCGTGAGCTAGCCCGTCATCCTGGTAGCAACGTGATTCACAACCTCATCACCTCACGAACAGTGCCCGAGGTAGTGGTCGAAAACGGCGGTACCGCTATTCGAACTCGAGTCGGACACTCATTTATCAAAGAAACTATGGCGCACACCAATGCGGTGTTCGGGGGCGAGCATTCCGGCCATTTCTATTTTCGCGATTTCTGGCGGGCTGACTCCGGCATGCTGGCGGCTCTGCATTGCATTGCGGCATTGGGGGAGACACAGCCCGGAGTAACTTTTGCAAGCCTGATGACTCCGTTTAATCGCTATGCAGCGAGTGGTGAAATCAATACACGAGTCGACAATCAAGCCGCGGTAATTGCGGCTATCACGGCGCAATACGGCCAATATGATTTGGACGAGCTTGACGGACTCACCGTATCTGCGAATACATGGTGGTTTAACGTGCGAGCGAGCAACACTGAACCTCTATTGCGCTTGAACATCGAGGCCCGTGACGTAGCCCAGATGTGCCAACTGCGCGATACGGTTCTTGAACTCATGCAAGGCCCCGCGACATCCACGCCGCATGGCATCGCACCGGAATTGTGGGCCGTCCTCGCCTGCCCATGCGAAGATCATGGCCCGATTGTTGGAGTACAAGATTCACCCACCCCAGAGATTAAATGTACCGTGTGTAACGCCCGATTCCCGGTGCGAGATGGCATCCCAGTCATGATGTTCACGTGAACGACTGAATCGAACTCGGTATATGCAAATCATTAATGGAGCACTAAAAAATTATTCTTGGGGGATCCCTAATGGGCTTGATCAGTGGATCGGGCCCACAACGTCGGAGATAGTGCAGCCACATGCCGAACTGTGGTTCGGCGTGCACCCAAATGGTGCATCAACAGTCACCGATTCGGGTGTCACCCTCGACCAGATTCTTAACCGCGTTGACGTGCCTATTCTTGTAAAAATCTTGGCTGCGGCCAAGCCACTGTCGGTGCAGGTGCACCCGAATAGCGCATTCGCCGAAGAAGGCTTTAATACACTCAATAACACGGCCCAGTTTGCTGGAGCATTTGCTGATCCTCATGAAAAAATTGAATTGTTTTATGCGCTTACGCCTTTTACTGCCTTTTGCGGTTGGCGTCCGATTGAGCAAGTTCGGCAAGTTTTTGATGCCCTTGGAATCAAAGGACCCTTTGAGGTTTCTGTCGAAAGTGAAGTTTCCCGTCGAGCACTATTTGAATACTGCATAAATCATGAGGTTGCACCGGGCACCCTTGGAAGCATTCCTTCTGCGATTCGTGCGGCCGGTCTTTCGCAGTCAGAAATCAGCGCCTACGAGACGGTATTGTCCGACTACCCCGGCGATCAGGGCGCCTTGCTCGCAGTTTTCTTACAACCAATCTCACTGGCTCCCGGGGACAGTGTCTATATTCCGTCTGGCGTGCCGCACAGTTACATCGCAGGGACCGGGATCGAGGTCATGACCTCATCTGACAATGTTCTGCGATTGGGGCTCACGCCCAAACCTGTGTATCCCGAACTGGCATTGCGCGCACTTGATTTTGACGCTTCCCGGTCCCGCTCTTCGGATGCGCCATTTAGCGTGGAAGTAATCAATGCAGACTCAGATGTGGCCGCACATGTGGAACTGCCAAGTGGTCAGTTCCGCGTCGTTTTATGCTTGGGTGGAAAAACTCAGGTCTCCAGCACCGAGCTTTCTTGTGGGCAAGCCGCGGTAATCACGGCTACTGAGCCCGCCATTTCACTTTCCACGACCGGTAGCTACGCAATCATTCGGACAGAGTTGTGAGTTGTGAGTTGTGAGCACTGAGCACTGAGTACGGAGTGTGAAATACATTTTTGTGACCAGCTCTAGACCGAGGCCGCCGCTCCGATTCGCAAGACCCCGAGTTAGGTATCGACCACTTCGATGCGAAATCTAGTTCGGATTTGTCCCGGGCCGGGGACTGACCCGCCCTCTGATGTGGAGCCGTATCGGCCCCGGGCTTGTGCCCACACGCCGGGATTTTGGTGGGGTTCACCACACTGAGTGAACTAAATCACACGTATTTCGCAATTCATTCCCAACCGGTGGGGTGCGCCAACATGCATCAGGGTAGAACTCTGGCATACTTAGGTTCACCACGCAGCCGGAGCCCTGGAAATTGTTGTGGAAAACCAGTTAATTGCTTCCTGACGTCTGTGCTGCCTGCTCGCATGCAGCGGGTGCGGGAAGCATCCACAAACACACACACGAGGAGTTTCAATGGCGAACGCCACGACTGATTCACACACAGGAAGCCCATTCACGGCTGATGGCACACCAGATTTCAAGGTAGCAGATTTGAGTCTTGCTGATTTCGGTAGAGACGAAATTCGGCTGGCTGAGCATGAGATGCCAGGTCTGATGGCGATGCGCAAGCAGTTCGGTGTCACCAAGCCACTGACCGGCGCACGGATTACCGGGTCGATTCATATGACGGTGCAGACCGCAGTGTTGGTCGAAACTTTGGTCGTATTAGGCGCTGAAGTTCGTTGGGCTTCTTGCAATATTTTCTCCACGCAAGATCATGCGGCTGCCGCGACCGTTGTTGGCCCAACTGGCACCGTTGACAATCCCACCGGAGTTCCGGTATTCGCATGGAAGGGCGAGACCCTTCCTGAATACTGGTGGTGCACCGAGCAGATCCTCATGTGGCCAGACGGCAAAGGTCCGAACATGATTCTTGACGACGGCGGAGACGCCACTCTTCTGGTGCACAAGGGCAAAGAGTTTGAAGCGGCTGGAGTTGTCCCAAGGCCCGATGCAGATACGTCAGAGGAGTACACGGTCGTGCTGGAAACACTCGCACGGACTTTGACCGAAGATTCACAGCGATGGACGAACATCGCAGCGGGCATTATTGGAGTCACGGAAGAAACCACCACGGGTGTGCACCGGTTGTACGAAATGCTTCGCGAGGGTTCGCTGCTTTTCCCGGCCATCAACGTCAACGATTCGGTTACCAAGAGCAAGTTTGACAACAAGTACGGCTGCCGCCATTCGTTGGTTGACGGAATCAACCGCGCAACCGACACATTGATTGGTGGCAAGGTTGCAGTTCTTGCGGGCTACGGCGATGTGGGTAAGGGCTCAGCGGATTCACTTCGTGGCCAAGGTGCTCGTGTCATTATCACTGAAGTCGATCCAATTTGTGCATTGCAGGCGGCAATGGACGGTTACCAGGTCGCTCGCATGGAAGATGTAGTTGGGGAAGCCGACATTTTTATCACGGCCACCGGCTGCTATGACGTCATCACCGCCGATCACATGTCCAAGATGAAGCATCAGGCGATCGTCGGAAACATTGGCCACTTTGACAATGAGATTGACCTCGTGGGACTGACCAAGACACCAGGAATCACACGAAAGACAATCAAGCCCCAAGTTGACGAGTGGACTTTCGCTGATGGTCATTCGATCATCATGCTCTCCGAAGGCCGGTTGTTGAACCTAGGAAATGCCACAGGACATCCGTCTTTCGTTATGAGCACATCATTCACCAACCAGGTGCTTGCGCAGATCGAGTTATTCTCGAAGAGTGATGAATACGAACTTGGGGTTCACGTCTTGCCCAAGCACCTTGATGAAATGGTCGCTCGACTGCACATCGATGCACTAGGTGTGCAGTTAACCGAGCTGTCAAAGCCACAGGCCGAGTATCTCGGTCTTGATGTTGCGGGACCGTACAAGCCGGAGCTGTATCGCTACTAATAGCTGAGGGTAAGTAATGGCAACTTAACCATTTGTGCCTCAAGGTGGGGTGGGTGTTCCTCTGGGATTCCCACCCCACCTTTATTTGTGTTGACGCGGGCTTGTGGGCAAAAGGACAGAGTGACACCATAGGGTGATGGATATGACAAAGGTTGGCGCGCGCGTCGATGGTGGAGCCCGTGGCCGAGTTTTGGTGGTTGATGACGACCTTGCACTGGCCGAGATGCTCGGCATCGTCCTCCGGGGGGAGGGTTTCGAGCCGGTTTTTTGTCCTGATGGCTCTGATGCCTTGCGCGTATTTCGAGAGAGTCGACCGGACATCGTCTTACTTGATCTGATGTTGCCTGGCAAAGATGGTGTGGACGTGTGTCGATTAATTCGCGCCGAGTCGGGCACCCCGATCGTGATGTTAACAGCGAAAAGTGACACGGTCGACGTGGTGGTGGGGTTGGAAGCCGGTGCTGATGACTACATCGTCAAACCATTTAAGCCAAAGGAATTAGTGGCTCGAGTGCGCGCGCGAATGCGTCGAAGTGAAGATTCGGCCCCAGCAGAGCTGCGCATCGCAGACTTGATAATTGATGTAGCCGGACATTCCGTTCGTCGAGGCGAGCTAAACCTCTCGTTGACCCCTTTGGAATTCGATCTGTTGTTGTGCTTGGCACGCAAACCGGGTCAAGTGTTCACGCGCGAGGCGCTCCTTGAAGAGGTGTGGGGATATCGTCATTCAGCTGACACACGACTCGTCAACGTTCATGTGCAACGGCTGCGCGCCAAGATTGAACACGATCCTGAACGACCAAACATCGTCTTGACTGTTCGCGGCGTGGGCTACAAAGCTGGCCCACTTTAGGGTGATTTCACCATTGTGAAAATTCTTCGTTTCATTTCGACGCCATTTCGCATGGGGAGGCGTGTGTGGCGACGCTCATTGCTTTTTCGGGTAACAACTTCTACGTTACTGCTCAGTGCGCTCGTCGTGACAGTTCTCGGTTTTTCGCTCTTGTCTCGCGTCACGACGGGGCTTTTAGAGTCAAAAGACCGCTCGGCGATTAGTGAGGCGTCTGCTGGCTTGGGGGAGGCCCAACGGTTACTCGATGCTGCAAATACGGGTCCGGCGACGCCTTCAGCCTCGCGATTGGTGGACAGTGTCATCGCAACACTGGGTGCCCGCTCCGGTTCACCATCGGCATTTGATGTCCTGTTGCTCTCCTCTGATGCTAATACGGATGCACCTGAGCGTGGAACAAACTTAGTTGCGGTGTCGAGCATCCCCGAGGGATTGCGCGAGTCAATTCAGCAGACGAAACGTCAATCATGGACGTATGCGTCAATTGTTTTTCTTGATGGAAGATCGACGCCTGGACTGATCGTTGGCGCGCCTTTGTTGGTGCCGACAGTGGGCCCTTACGAACTGTATTACCTTTTCAACCTCGATCAGGAGCAGGAAACCCTTGATTTGGTTTCCGGTGCCGTGGTCGGGACGGGAATTATTCTGGTTATTTTGGTTGCCGTGTTGACGCTGCTTGTCACTCGCCAAGTAGTGGTCCCGGTGCGCGAAGCGGCACGAATCGCCAGACGCTTTTCATCAGGGAAACTGAACGAGCGCATGCAAGTGAAGAAGGAAGACGACTTGGCGCAACTTGCTACATCATTTAATGAAATGGCTCAAAACTTGGCAATGCAAATCCGCCAGCTAGAAGAACTCTCACTTTTACAACAACGATTCGTATCTGATGTTTCCCACGAGTTGCGAACTCCGTTAACTACAATCCGTATGGCCGCAGACGTCATGTATGAAGATCGCGGCTCATTTGACATGTCAACTGCCCGGTCTGTTGAGTTACTGCAGGAGCAACTTGATCGCTTCGAGTCGTTGTTGGTTGACCTTTTGGAGATCTCACGGTTTGACGCTGGGGCGGCTGTTCTTGACACTGACCGCACGGATTTGGTTCCCATGATTGAACGAATTATCCACGCAACAGAGCCACTTGCGCGGCGCAACGACGTGAAGGTGCGCTTCGCAGCGTATGAGCGTCCGACTTATGTTGAGTGCGACCCGCGCCGGATTGATCGAGTTATCCGAAATTTGGTGGACAATGCAATAGAACATGCCAATGGAACTGGCGTGGTAATTGAACTTGCTGGTGACCCGAGTGCAGTAGCGGTCGCTGTTCGTGATTTTGGAGTGGGTTTAATGCCAGGTGAGGCGAGCCTGGCGTTTAGCCGGTTTTGGAGGGCCGACAAAGCGCGAGCCCGCACGACTGGAGGTACCGGGCTGGGTCTTGCCATTGCATTGGAGGACACGCGACTGCACGGTGGCTGGCTTGAGGCGGCAGGTGAGCCCGGGCAAGGCTCTTGTTTCCGATTGACCCTGCCGAGGATCACCGGTGCGAGTTTCACCGCATCACCCTTGCCTCTGGAGGAAGGCTTTAGCCGCGCTGTTGAGCCCGGAGTGACCGAGCAATTCAAGGATCAATCCCGGACTGAAACTGGCCCGGGGACTAGGGAAAGGGACCCACTAGACACGGCTCCTTGGCGAAGGGGTGCACCATGATACGTACGGGTTTCCTGATGATTGTGGTCAGCGTCCTATTAGCCGGATGTGGTGTTGGTTCAGGATCATATGTCGCTCAAGTGCCAACCGATGGTCCGATTGAGCAAGGACAACTGGTTGCTAATACCAGCGCGGATCAATTCATCCGAGTGATCGCCCGCCCACCCCGAGCGGGTATGACTCCCACCGAGATAGTTCAAGGTTTTCTGGAATCTTCAGCATCATTTGATAATGATCATGCGGTAGCCAGGAGTTATCTCACCCCAGAAGCATCCGCCGCCTGGGATCCAAGTTCAGGTGTCAGTGTGTATGACGGTGTTCCGGCGTTAGTTGAAGCTGGTGCAGCCGTCCTATTCAGCGCGACCTTGAACGGGCGCATTTCTGATATCGGGCGTTACACGGTTGAGGATCCGGGAGCAGAGTTACAACGAAGTTTTTTCCTCACCCAACGTGAAGGCGAATGGCGGCTTCGGCTGGCGCCTTCTGGCCTTTTGCTCTCCAACTTTGACGTGAATCGTGCCTATCGAAATTATTCGGTGTATTTCTTTAATCCCAGCTTCCAGATTTTGGTTCCTGACGCCCGGTTGATCCCGGTAATTGGTCCGGCGCTGGGGACTACCTTGATTCAAAGATTGATTGAAGGCCCCAACGACTGGTTGCGGCCGGCTGTGCGAACTGGGTTCCCGGGGGGTGTCACATTGGCGGTTGACGCGGTTCCTATTGAAAATGGAATCGCCAGAGTCAATCTCAACGCGAGCGTTGCCTTAGCCAATGACGCAGCTCGGGTCGCTTTGTCGCAACAGATCGTATGGACGTTGCGGCAAATTCCCAAAGTCCAATTCGTGGACATAGCGGTGAACGGAGCACCACTGAGTGTGCCCGGAACCAGCTCACCCCAATCGCGGGATTCTTGGCCAGATGTTGATCCGGGTGGGCTTGCCAGAGGGTCTGTTGGTTATGCAGCAACGGGTAGCGGTGTGGTGCGGTTGACTGCTAACGGAAACTTTGCGGTGGCAGGTGGATTCGGTGTAGACGACGCAGGCCTCAGCAAATTGGCAGTGTCGGCCGATAGTAGGAGAGTGATTGCGGCAACAACTACCGGAGACCTTTACTGGGGCGACCTCCGTATTGGGGCTGTGCCACAACCGCTCCTAGCAGGTACCGAAGCCCAATCAATTGCTTTTGATGGCCGAACCAATGCGTGGATTGTCAATGAAATAGGCGTGGCACAAACCCTTTTGTCCAACGGTGAATCTTTCGACATTGAAATTGACGGACTAGAAACGGGAGCCTTCGTGCAGTCCGTAGTGCCTTCTCGAGATGGCACCCGTGCTGCGCTGATTGTGTCCACTGAGACTGGATCGGTGCTTCTCATTGCGCGAGTGGACCGACCTTCACCCGCGAATGCCACGCAAATTCGACTGGAAAAGCCAATTCGAGTGGAGTCCAAACTCAGTGTCGTTACCGGATTGGCCTGGTCGAGTGCAAATACGATCGCGCTGATCGGCAGCGAAACGGCCGGAACTTTACAAATCTACGAAATCAATCTTGGCCGTGGAGACATCCAAGCCCAAGGTTCCCCCACCGACCCCGTATCAATTGCGGCAGCACCGGGACTTGCAACCCTAGTGACATCAGCGGATGGCTCGATATATGAAAACTCGACCGGCACTTGGATTGGGCGGATTTCGGGTACTGCCTCGACTTACCCTGGCTAAATGTGAGGTGTTCCTGATGGCTTACAATTTTCGGGTCCCGGCGATCGCAGCGCATCCGGTGACGTGCACTCCGCTCAGCAGAAGCTGCGAGACAGCGGCAGTCAAGGTTGTGCCACTCGTGGCGACATCGTCAATCACAATTGCGGGAATTGGGTTGCGGACGTAGTGATCCGGAATGGGTCTTACCCGAAATGCGTCGTGGGAAGCATTTTTTCGATCAGCGGTTCCGAGCGTTTTCGTGCGTCCCGCGGCCCTCTGGTCAATGAGCCAATGCGCGATTGGGTACCCGGCCCGGGACAGGTGTCGCGAAATCAGGGCCAACGGGTCAAACCCCCGCGCCTTGATGGAAGGGCGCCGAGAAGGAATGGGGATCAAGATCGGCTTGCAGTGGCTGAAGTTTACCACAGTAATTCTTCTGGCGGATCTAATGAGCCATTTTAAGCGTCTCTAAGACCCTAACGTATCTGGGC
>DGQA01000042.1 GCA_002390705.1 Actinobacteria bacterium UBA4426
ACCCCGATCACTGCGACTTCATGTACACCGGGAACCTCAGCGATAGTGTCCTCAATCTCTCGGGGATAAATGTTGTATCCCCCAGAAATAATCATGTCCCCTTTACGATCGACCAGATACATTAAATCATCGGCATCTAAGCGGCCAAGGTCTCCGGTGTACAGCCAACCATCCCGAACCGCCTTAGTCACCGTACTGTCTTGGCCCGCCTGCCCGTAATAGCCGCGCATCACATGGTCCCCACGAGTAATAACTTCGCCGATTTCACCGATCGGGACATCTCGACCCTGTTCATCAACAATTCGAACCTCAACTCCATTGCACGGACTTCCGGCACTTGTGAGCAATTCGGGTTCCCCGGAAATACCACGAAAGTGTTCCGTTGGGCCTAGAACGGTTACTGGCGGAATCGCCTCAACTAAGCCGTAATACTGGCTCATATTGACGGTAATTCGCTCGAAGCAATCCTTGATCTGTTCCGGAGGCATCGGTGCTCCAGCGTATCCCAAGACTTCCAAATTTTTCATTCGCTCCCGCGAGATATCTGGCATTGCGAGTAAACGAGCAATCATTGTGGGCACCATCGCCGTTGCAGTGCCACCGCGATTCTCAATCGCATCAACAAAAAGATCGGGGTCAAATTTGGGTTGAATGATTTGTTTCGCACCAAATGCGAAATACGGCAGCACAAATAGTCCACTGGTGTGGGTGACCGGTCCAGCATGGACCCAAGTGCTGTTTTCGCTCGGCACCTTGCCCAAAAAATCCGTGACAATGTTGTGCAGACTCGCCATCCGGTTGCGATGGGTTCGGATTGCACCTTTGGGGTTTCCCGTGGTTCCACTGGAGTAATTAAGTGAAACGAGGGCATCGGGATCGACGGAGAGTAAAAGTGGTTCAGGTGACTGATCGGCGAGGAAACGCTCGTATTCAACACTTTCCCCTGGATCCCCATTAATCACAATCACGTGGTCCACCATGGATCTGATGCCTGCCGACTGCTCCCAAAACTTTACGTCAAGGATGAGAACTTTTGGAGTGCAGTCTGTAGTGATCCGGACCCAATCTGTGGGGTGTAGCCGATAGTTCAAAGCTACTCGGCACAGACCGGCAGTGCTAATTCCAAAATCTGTTTCGATATAGGTATTCTGATTTGATTGAAGGTCGAGGACCCGGTCGCCGGTTTCCAAGCCAAGCCCTCTTAGCCCGCGCGCAAGTTGCATCACTCGCACACCGGTCCGCCCATAAGTGCTCTCACCCTCGGGTCCTTCCAGGGCAACCCGATCCCGGTATTTACGCATCGATCGCGCGACAAGCCTTCCAACGTCCATGTGGAGCCTCCTGATACTTCCTATTGGGTGGGTGGTTCAACGTAAGCGGCGTCAAGAAACCAGCAACCATTTTCCAATACGGTCACGGGATTGATGTCGAGTTCGCAATCGTCTGGCCAGTCGCGAACTCCCTGGGCCAATTGGTCGATGGCAATCACCAATGCCTCGCGATCGGCGACAGGCGCACCGCGCGCGCCTGCAAGCAGCACATCCAGTGTGGTTTCGGAAATCATTTGGCCGATGTCCCACTTACTCACCGGGAGCACCCGCACCGCCGCACTGGCCACTATTTCGGTCAACACTCCTCCCACACCTACTGTGAGAACGCGTCCCATCGGGCTACTACTCACCCCAACCAACACTTCGACGCCCCCAGGAACAAATCGCTCCACCAAGACATCGCCGCCAAGTGCCTGTAGTCGTGCGAATGTGTCAACGGCTTTTTCTGCACTCACATCGAGAACGACGCCACCAGCATCTGACTTGTGGAGCAGTCCAGGGACCACAGCTTTGAGTACGGCTCTACCACCTACAGTTCCTACTGCTCCCACAACCTCCGAGCCAGAAGTCACCACGAGTGACTCAGGGATGGGCAGGCCAGCCTGAGCAAATAGCTCCTTGAGGTCTTTTTCTGAAGCTCCATTCTGGGGGACGGGAATTCCTGGTTGGGTTGAGGGTGCCAAATTCTTTCGCTCCGGTGTGTTGATTGTGACCAGGGCTCGAAGGGCGGCCACCGCACGCTCCGGTGTGGGATACACCGGGATTCCTGCTTCTTTGAGAACCTGAGCTCCTTCCGGTGCCAACGCGGCCGCGCCGGTACGCACCGCAACAACTGGTAGTCCCGTGTTTTCTCGGACAGCACCCAACGCCTGCGCGATTCGATCTACATCTTTACCGACAAGTACTGCGAAACAGGCGACAATTGCATTGACAGACGGATCTGTCGAAAGCCGATTCACGCAGCGCTCAAAAAGTCCTGACTCAGCCATGACCGCGGCCGTGACATCGACCGGGTTAGTTGCATTGCCGTAACTAGGAACAATTTCTTCCAGAGCCGTGACTGTTTCGGCACTGAGTTCCGCGAGAGTAAGTCCTTCACTTTCTAGTGCATCAACGGCGAGGATTCCGCTACCGCCCGAAGTTGTCACAATGCCAACGGCCGGTCCTGAGATCTTCTTTTCCGACGCAAACAACGCTGCAATATCCAGAAGTTCATCGATGTTGTTCGCCCGCGCAATCCCGTTCTGGGTGAGAACCGCACTCACAACTTTGTCTGGGGACGCCAATGCCCCGGTGTGTGATGCGGCGGCGGCGGCGCCCGCAACACTCCTGCCAGCCTTGAGAATCGCAATAGGTTTACTTCCTGCAACGCGGATGAGTTGATCCATGTTTCCCAGGGCCTCGACGTACATCACTACCGCATCTACTTCCGGATCTTGAGCCAGTTGCGCAGCGACCTCTGTTGCGGTCACATCCGCTTCATTTCCCGTAGTGATCGCAATACCAATCGGGACACCGCGCTCTAAACCAAGTGAG
The DNA here is from genome assembly GCA_002390705.1 of Actinobacteria bacterium UBA4426. Lineage (GTDB taxonomy): Bacteria > Actinomycetota > Actinomycetes > S36-B12 > S36-B12 > UBA4592. Next base: position 2,868 of record DGQA01000042.1, read on the forward strand.
AGCGCTCCAAAACCAAGTGCACCTGACTGACTGACCAATGCAACATTTCCCGCGGGTAAGGGTGTTGATTCCGACGAAAAAACTGGACTAAAAGTCGCCATCACTCGGTGTGCGCCACCCACAGATCCAATGCAATTGGGTCCCACCAGTCTCATGCCATCTGCGCGGGCAATGTCAACTAATTCCTGCTGGGCGATCTGACCATCGGGATCAACTTCACCGAATCCAGAGGACATGACAATCGCGACTTCAACACCGGCTGCAGCACAATCCTTTACTGCTTCTCGAACTGAGCTGGCCGGGACCATGATCAGGGCCAGTTCAATATGTTGTGGGATTTCTGCCATCGATTGAAACGCGGGTAAGCCCAAAATTGTGCCACCTTTGGGATTTACGGGTGCAATGAATCCGTCAAAACCGAATTTCGTGAGGTACTCGATGGGCAAACGACCGATTGCACCGACTCGTTCAGTGGCACCTACGACAGCAATGGTCTGAGCCGCCCACAGTGGTCGCAAATCAAGATTGTTGGTCACGGCAGAATCGCTATTCCTTCGATTTCTACAAGCGCCGCGTCATCCCACAAGCGTGTCACACCGATGAGTGTCATGGCGGGGTAATCCCGGCCCACATGTTTTTTCCACACCGCACCTATTTCACGTGAGTGGGCGCGGTAGTCAACCGGATCGGTGCAATAGATGGTGAGTTTGCCCAACTGCGATGGATCGCCGCCCGCGGCCGCCAAAGCCGTGAGTAAGTTGGTGAGTGCCTTTTCGGTTTGATTAACAATTCCTTCACCTTCAATCACATTGTGTGAATTCAAGGCAGTCTGTCCGGCGAGCAACACAATCGTGCTGCCTTCAGCAACTACAGCGTGCGAAAAACCGGTGGGCGGCGCAAGTACCTCTGGGTTAACTCGTCGTACTGTCATATGTGTACCTTTCCGCCATCAAGGGTGATCCCTTGTCCATTTATTGCACCTAGGTCCTCGATCAGAAATCGGACCGTGGCTGCCACTTCGTGCGGTTCAATCAGTTTTCCATGCCCTTGCTCTTGGGCAAGAGTCTGGAGTACCTCGTCCGGATCGCGCCCGGTTTTAGAAACAATTGTGTCGATAGTGTGACGGGTCATGGGTGTATCCACATACCCCGGACATACGGCGTTCACGGTGACCCCGAAGGGAGCCACTTCCAGAGCCGCCGAACGCACAAGCCCCAAGACTCCGTGTTTGGCGGCCGTATACGCAGAAATATAGGGAGCACCCACTTGTGATGCCACGCTCGCGATCACAACGATCCTGCCAAAGCCTTGTTCTTTCATCACGGGAATGGCAGCCCGCAAAAACCTAAATGGCGCGCTCAAGTTCAGGTCAATCATGTACTGCCACAAGGCGTCACCTGTTCGATGAATGGGGGCAGACACGCCCTCACCAGCATTCACTACCAAAGCATCAATTCCACCCCATTGCTGCACAACCTGATTGATCACCAAATCGGCCGTCCCCGGATCCAATGCATCGGCCGGGATCACCATGGTGGGTATTTCTAGGGTGTCCGCCACCGCCATTAAATCAACTTCGGTGCGAGCAGAAAGGGCGATTCGGTGGCCAGGCGTTGCCAAATCGCGGACAATGGCAGCACCGATCCCGCGACTAGCGCCGGTGACCACACAACGGAAAGGAGAATGCCGAGACATTTGCATAGTTCTCCTTCTCGGCCTGCGGTTAAAGGCCGGTGCCCGGGGTAGTGCATTTCTCTGTCGATCGGCAATAATACGACACATGACCGATGCCCGTCCGGTAGTTGCCGCAGCCAAGCGAACAGTATTTGGTAAAAATCGAGGTTCCCTCTCCGGAATCCGCCCCGATGATCTCCTCGCCTTATCCTTGAAAGAGTTGGCCGAGTCAATTCCCGCCCTCGACCTCAGTCGTATCGACGACGTTGTTATGGGAGATGCAAACGGCGCGGGCGAAGACAACCGTAATGTCGCCCGGATGGGTTCCCTCCTTGCTGGATTCCCGGTTAGCGTTCCCGGTGTCACCCTCAACCGGCTCTGCGGCTCAGGTGGTGAAGCAATTGTGCAGGCTTCCCGAGCAGTATTTACCGGGGACATGGACATTGTGATTGCTGGCGGAGTGGAAAGTATGAGCCGCGCACCATTTGTATTGCCTAAGCCAGAAAAACCACTCGATTCAGGTATGAAGTTAGAGCAAACCACCGTGGGTTGGCGCATGGTGAACCCCGAGTTTCCGCAACAGTGGACCGACAGTCTTGGCGAATGCGCACAACGAAGTGCGAGTGAATTAGGCATCGGTCGAATCGAACAGGACGAGTGGTCGGTTCGGTCCCACGAACTAGCCGAAGCCGCCTGGGACAAAGGAGTGCACTCCGGTTTCGCATTTTCCGTCAATGGGTTAACGCGAGATGAGTCAATTCGCCCCGGGACAACTATGCAGACACTCGGCGCACTTAAGGCCGCGTTCACCACCGACGGAACGGTGACCGCGGGTAATTCTTCCCCGATAAATGATGGCTCAGTTGCAGCCCTCATCACTAGACCTGCTCTTGCAGCGGACCTGCAACTCATCCCCCTCGCAACGATTGTTTCATCTGTGGTCGTTGCCGTTGAGCCAGATAGATTCGCCAACGCACCCGTTCCTGCCATGCATAAACTTTTGCAGCGCAACAACTTAACTTTTGACGACATTGACCTTTTTGAAATCAATGAAGCATTCGCTGCCATGGTTCTCACTGTCTTGAAGGAGGAACCCCGGATCAACCTTTCCAAAGTTAACCCCCACGGTGGATCGATTGCCATGGGTCATCCGGTTGGCGCTTCCGCGGCGCGCGTCGTCGTCGATGCTGCAAGGAATCTTCAACAACGCGGTGGAGGTCGTGCTATTGCAACAGCGTGTATCGGTGTCGGTCTTGGAATCGCAATTCTCTTGGAGGCGTAATGATCAAAATATCTGAATTCACAGACATCACTTACACGGTCACCGATCAGGTGGCTGTGATAACTATTAACCGCCCCGATAGATACAACGCTCTACGTGGTCGAACAGTGGACGAGCTTATTTACGCATTCCGTTATGCCTATGTAGACAAGGGAGTTGCGGCAATCATCCTGACCGGTGCCGGCACAAAAGCTTTCTGCTCCGGTGGGGATCAAAAGGAACGCAACGAAACCGGCGGCTACGGCGAGACCGAAATGGGGATGTTTGAAATTGAGCGCTTACATCGTGTGATCCGCGAGGTCCCCAAGCCCGTCATCGCTGCGGTCAATGGCTTCGCAATCGGCGGTGGTCACGTATTACACGTGCTCTGCGATGTGTCACTTGCCGCAAGCACCGCCAAGTTTGGTCAGGTGGGACCGCGAGTAGGAAGCTTCGATGCAGGTTTCGGAACCGCATACCTCGCCAGAGTTGTTGGTGAAAAACGTGCTCGAGAGATTTGGTTTTTCTGCGATCAATACGACGCGGAGACCGCAGAGCGCTGGGGCCTGGTCAACCAAGTCGTGGAACCGGATGAATTACTCCCCCTCGCAATGCAGTGGGGTCGCAAAGCTGCCGCACTCTCACCGACCGCACTCAAGACAATTAAGCACAGTTTCAATGCTGACACCGACCACATTGTCGGGATTCAATCCCTTGCATTTGACGTCCTGGACCTTTTTGTTGACACCGAGGAAGCACAAGAAGGTGGGCAGGCGTTTATCGAAAAACGACCCCCTGATTTTTCACCATTTAGGTAGAAGGATCTGTTCATTACACATCTCGATTACTTCAGGATCTTCGCCACCATCGCCCCACTTGACCCACCAACGCCGCCTCCCGGCCAAGTTCCGGAGCCACAGATATACAGGTTATCTACCGGAGAGCGGTGGCGCCCCCAACCTGGGACCGGGCGGAGGAAGAAGAACTGTGATGGGTGGTGGCTCCCGCCGAGGGAATCGCCTTTGATTAGGTTCACGTTGTATCGCTCGAGGTCAAGCGGACTCATCACGGTGCGGGCGATTACCAGTGAATTGATTCCAGGCGCATACTCTTCGATTTTTGCCATCACTCGATCTGCATATTGCTCCGCGATGTCATCCCAGTGCGAACCGTCAGCTAGATCCAGTGGCAGCATTCGCACCTGAATCCACAAAATATGTTTTCCATCCGGGGCCCGGCCAAGGTCAGTGATTGTCGGCTGACCAATTACTAAAGTCGGCGATGCAGGTAAACGGCCTGCTGCAGCATCCGTGTAGGTCATCGCCATATCGTCAACATACGGGCCGATGTGAACATAGTTGTAGGTACGCGCCTGAGTGGCTGTCCACGATGGTAAGTCATTAAGTGCAACATGGATCATCATCGTGGCTAAACCCGATTGGAATTTTTCAACTCGTTTCACTGCCGGCTCTGCGGCCACCGAAACAGGGAAAAGTGCGGGCATTAAACGAGGGTTCACGTTGCTCACTACAGCGCGCGATGCGGTAATTACCGCACCTCCCTCAAGAACTACACCAGTTGCGCGATTCCCTTTGCGTTTCGACTCAGCCATCGTGATTTGTTCGACTCGAGAATTGCAGCGGACCTCACCGCCGTTAGCTTCGATGACTGAGACCAGTGCGTCTACCAGTGAAGATGCGCCGCCTTCACCGATGACCATTCCAAAAAGTTGACCACCGATTGTTTCTAGAAACGAGAACAGTGCACCGCCGGAAACATCTGGCGCGAAGTCCAAATGCATCCCCCAGGTAGCAAAGAGTGCTTTTGTCTTAGGAGATGAGAAGTTCTCATCGGTGAATGAGCGAGTCGACTGCAAAGCGAGTTTGACCAGTTCATAAATACCCTTCGTGCCTAATGCACGGTGCGCTTTCCACAATGTTTTTACGGCGGCGACACTCGGAAGATCGGTACCGAGCGTCCCGATCAAAAATGGGGCCCAGATTCCCAACTTCGCGGTCAGTTCTTCCCATGCGTGAACATCTTCGGGTGCAACCGCCGCCAAATTGTGAAC
>DGQA01000021.1 GCA_002390705.1 Actinobacteria bacterium UBA4426
CCAATTAGATAACTGCCCCCTGACAGCCACCACGTCCCAGAGGACCGGTCCAAGACGTCGAACCGATCATCTGCGAGTAATCGATACCACGTACAGGACAACCCCCGTGATGTTTTGGGAAACGCAGCCGGCGCGGTGATCGTTGACAGTGCTCGCTCGCACGCCATTGGACTGCGCATGGAGGTAATCGGCAATCAGTGGCTGCTTTCCGCGATTGAAGTGCCCTAAATCGCGCCACAGTTGATTTAGCCGGTATTTTTGCGGTTTGCCCGTTCGGCCCGACGTCGCTCGGCCCGGCTTGCGTTGGGGTCAATTTCAATGAGTCCGCCTTCCCCATTAACGCCTGATTCCATCTCCCCGTGCACAACACCACCGTCAGCATCCGGTGCCGAGTACTCCAAATGCTGCGGCCGCTGCGGACCTAAACCCTTTGCCTGCAAGCCCAACGCTGCGCCAGCGTTGGTGCTCGTTGTGTCAACAAGTCCTTCAATTACTTCAATTGCTTCAACGGCTTCCTCTTCAACTTCAGCTGCAACCTCAACTTCAACGTGGAAGAGATAACCGACAGTTTCTTCCTTGATGGAATCCATCATGGCTGTAAAAAGATCAAATCCTTCACGCTGGTATTCAATCAGTGGATCACGTTGGGCCATGGCACGCAAACCAATTCCATCTCTGAGGTAGTCCATTTCATAGAGGTGTTCTCGCCATTTACGGTCAAGGACCGAGAGAATAACCCGGCGTTCCAGCTCGCGAGCGACTTCCTCACCCAATTCTTCCTCACGGGCAGTGTAGGCAGACTCTGCATCCTCAACGAGAACGGCGTCCAACAAGTCCGCACTCAGGCCACCAATGTCTCCACCCGACTCATCAACGATTTCTTCCAATGAAACTTTCACCGGATACAGCTGCTTAAGGGCGTCCCACATTTTCTCCAGGTCCCATGACTCGGGATATCCCTCGCTGGTCACAGATTTCACGTAACCACTGACGGTGTCATTGATGAAATCGCGTACCTGCTCTTCAATATTTTCGCCCTGCAGAACCCGGCGACGCTCATCGTAGATAACGAGTCGCTGGCGGTTCAGAACATCATCATATTTGAGAACATCCTTGCGGATCTCAAAGTTTTGCGCCTCCACTTGACTTTGTGCAGAACGAATTGCATTCGACACCATCTTGGCTTCAATAGGAACGTCATCGGGCACATTGAAGCGCTGCAAAAACGCATTAACCATGTCAGCTTTGAATAATCTCATGAGGTCGTCGTCAAGGGAAAGATAAAACTGCGACTCCCCGGGGTCCCCCTGCCGACCGGAACGGCCACGGAACTGATTATCAATCCGGCGCGACTCATGGCGCTCGGTACTCAATACGTAGAGCCCCCCGAGGCCAACAACTTCTTCATGCTCGTTCTTTACCCCAGCCTCAGCAGCGGCAATCGCAGGCTTCCAAGCGGATTCATAGCCTTCCGGATCCTCGACCGGGTCGATCCCCCTTCGAGCCAGGTCTGCAGCAGCCAGCGCCTCAGCGTTGCCTCCGAGCATGATGTCTGTACCTCGGCCTGCCATGTTAGTTGCCACCGTTACTGCACTTCGACGACCCGCCATTGCGACGATTGCGGCCTCGCGCTCGTGGTGCTTAGCATTGAGCACCTCATGGGGCACGCCATTTTTCTTAAGCATTGCCGAAAGCTCTTCAGATTTATCAACGCTAGTTGTTCCGATCAAAATTGGTTGACCGGTCTCATGACGGTTAACAATGTCCTCGAGAACCGCAGCGAATTTGGATCCCGCAGTTCGGTAGATCAAGTCCGCATTGTCTTGGCGGACCATTTCGCGGTTTGTCGGGATCGGAACGACACCAAGGCCGTAAATCTGGCCGAACTCGGCAGCCTCGGTCATCGCGGTACCGGTCATACCGCCCAATTTGTTATACAGTCTGAAAAAGTTTTGTAGTGTGACCGTGGCCAAGGTTTGATTTTCGGCCTTAATCTCCACCTTTTCTTTAGCTTCAAGGGATTGATGCAGTCCCTCATTGTAACGCCGGCCCTTCAAAATTCGACCCGTGTGCTCGTCAACAATAATGACTTCCCCGTCCATGACCACGTAGTCGCGATCCTTTTTGAACAGTTCCTTCGCTCGAATTGCGTTGTTCAGGTAACCAACGAGCGGCGTGTTAACCGTGTCGTACAAATTGTCAATTCCGAGTTCGTCTTCGACAACGTCGATTGCTTCCTCGAGCACACCAACAGTCTTCTTTTTCTCGTCAACTTCATAATGCTTGTCCCGCGACATTTTGTTGGCAATCCGCGAGAACTCTGCGTACCACTCAGTTGCCTGGTCTGCTGGTCCACTAATAATGAGTGGCGTACGGGCTTCATCTACAAGGATTGAGTCAACTTCGTCGACAACTGCAAAATTATGACCGCGCTGAACCATCTCTTCAGCTGACCACGCCATGTTGTCACGAAGATAATCAAAGCCAAACTCGTTATTGGTGCCGTAAGTGATGTCTGCGGCGTAGGCCTCACGTCGCTGTGTCGATGTCATATTGTTCAGAATCGTGCCAACCTCTAATCCAAGAAAGCGGTGGACCCGACCCATCCATTCGGAATCACGCTCAGCCAAGTAATCATTTACCGTGACAACATGAACGCCCTTGCCAGAAATTGCATTCAAATAGGCCGGTAATGTTGAGACCAAAGTTTTACCTTCACCCGTGCGCATCTCCGCAATATTCCCAAGATGCAACGCCGCTCCACCCATAATTTGCACGTCGTAATGGCGCTGCCCTAACGTACGTTTGGCCGCTTCACGTACCGTTGCAAATGCCTCTGGCATGAGGTCATCTAGGCTCTCACCTTGCGCGTAGCGCTCCTTGAACTCTGGGGTGAGGGCTTGTAATTCCTCATCGGTGAGATCAACGAATTCAGATTCGATTGCATTGACCGCCTTCGCGATTCCATCCAGCTTACGCAATACCTTGCCTTCGCCGGCCCGAAGAATTTTGTCAAGAACGCCCACGTGAAACCTTCCAAGTAACGATTAGATAAAGCGGCAGGTGCCATCGTAGTTCCACAGGCTCAAATTGCCTCTAGCCACCCAGAACCTGGACCTAATACACATATCCCATGTGGCAATTCCTCCCAAAGCTTACAACCGAGCTCAGTGACCTCGTTCTCGCACGAGAATGTATCGGCTGTAAGGAACTGGGCACCCTTTTGTGCGCCACCTGCCGTTACCAGGTCAGTGGCCGCGCCCATATTATGCGGGATTTGCGTTTTGACGGGCTGGCCGAAAACCTTCGAATACCCTTGGCGATCGCATACCGGTACGGGCCACCGATTGACGCAATGATTTACCGGTACAAAGACAACCAGATCCCTGAGCTCGCCAGTGTGCTGTCCACACTCCTTGCTGGTTCGATCCGGCAATTGGAGTTGAGTGTGCCCGCAAGTAGCCAGAAGCGGCAGTTGTGCTTTACCACTATACTTTCCCCATGATAGCCGCTGCTTACCTCAGAATCTCCGTTGCAACCGAAGATAGCACCAGTATTGCTGCACAGAAGCAAATCACCCAGAACTGGGCAGATGCCCACGGACACCAGATCACCTTTTATGAGGACTCTGGTATTTCCGGGAGCAAAGACATCGAGCGACCCGCCTTCAATCGGCTCAGGGCCGACATAGCCGCCGGTGCCGTGGATATTGTGGTGGTGAAGTCGGTGGATCGGCTTGCTCGAAGTCTCAAGAAGTTCGTGGACTTTGCTGACAACTGCCGTGAACACGACACCACGATCCACGTTGTGGAGTCTGGCATTGATACAAGCACAGCCACCGGGACTCTAATGCTTAACCTACTCAGCACATTCGCAGCTTTTGAAGGTGAGCAGATCGCACAGAGGCAAAAGGCGTCTCAAGCACACCGGCGAAAAGAAGGTCGCGCAACCAGTCATCCACCGCTGG
>DGQA01000047.1 GCA_002390705.1 Actinobacteria bacterium UBA4426
CGAGGCCTGCCTCAAGAGTTTTACCTTCAACTAGTTGCCACTAGATAGTTCTATTTCCCGAGAAACTCGACAAGAAGCAGGCTCTTTTCGCAAGTCAAGTAATATTTTGACATCGAATCTGGTATGGATCACAAACAGGGCAATCTGTCACCTTTGACCAAAAAGTTGCTGGCGGGTCGCGATGCGCGTGGCTGAGTAATCAAAATTCACAAATTTCAAACTCATATTGGTTCTGGTGCAACTCGCAGCGCCACATCTCATCCGTTATTGCTTCGATCCCGAGTTTGCCAAAAATCGATCCCCGTCGCCACAAAATTTCGAGTGGGAAGCGAAATTTTAAAAAAGTTTATGGCTCCGAATACAGAAAAGAAGCGGTTAACAAGCCTTTACGATCTTTTAAGGACTATCCTGACCTGCGAGGGCTGCAGGAAGAAGGTCGTAACCATGAAAACAAGCACCAAGCGTCGATGCGCAGCGAGTGTCGTTGTCGCCGTCACCTTTTCTGGATTCTTTCAACCGGTTGCGGCATTCGAGGGTTCGATCAAGAAACATAAATCGTGTGAAACATTGCTAAAAAAGTTTCCTAATGGGGTAGCGGAATCCAAAGCGGCGGCCAACAAAGTAGCCAGGGACGGATTCGTTAAGCCAAAGGTGTCAAAACTGCTTTACCGGCAGAGCAGCAAGCTGCTCGATAGAAATAACAATGGTGTGATGTGTGTGTCCACTCGAATGGCCAGGAGTTTTGCTCCAGGTATTTCTTCGACTGAATTACTGGGGTGGGTGGATGCCGCTGTAGAGCAAATGGCCAAACCGCCACTGGATTTTATGGGAATGATCTGGCCAGTCGGGACACCGCTCGATGACCAACCAGACCCACAAGTTTTCGATGGAGCACCCTTTAGCGAGCATACTGACGTCCTTAGCCCAAACGAGATTAAAAAGGCTGTGAGTTACTTCCGAAAATGGCAATTAGGCCTTCAAAACTGCACCAAAGCCGAAACTAAAGGATTTCGAGATGGGGCTGCGGTTGTAAAGCGTTGGATCGAAGGAGCTGCGGACGTGGCGACCGCCCCTGACCCTTGCTTTAACTCTCGGTCAGGGGTGATGGCCTGGACCGCGGCACAAGACAAAACCACCGCGAAAGAAACATTTTTTCATGAGTCGTATCACGGCTTGTCAAACTACCTCTTGAATCGATGCGCTCCCATTATCGGCAAAGAAGAAGACAGCTTGAATAACCTCAGATGGTTCGGAGAGGGCACCGCTGAATATTTTGGTCTTTACATGGCAGCTAAAGACGATGATAGGGACGATTACACTCAAAAAATTCTAAAAAGAGCGTTTCTGGACCTTCAGGGTGATCCACGAATTTCACTTGATTCCAATGCCTACGTTCAAGCCGCCGCAATGGTACTTATGATTCAACGTGGGTTGATTACTGAAAGTAAAATACTTGACGGAAGTTACTTTCATAGTTGCAATTGGATCAAAACCTTCGACCCTTCACAGGCAGAAATGATCTATATCTTCGAAAACTTCAAGAAAATCGAATATTCGGGAGGCAGATACTTTTACTCTGAGAGCGCAGTCAGCGGGTAAATTTTTTACCATCGAGACAAAGAGTGGGTCCTTAACCACTAGCAGCAATGAATCCTTGGACTACGTTTGCACACCCTTTTTATTGACAATCAGCCTCGGGAACCAATATGTGTACCCCAGTTAAGGACATGAACGATACTTAATTCCCATTCTGGGAACCGTTTCTGATACAGCCTCTCGTGGACTACACGCCAGATGCACGGACTGTCGTAAGGATCAATACAAAGGACTAACAGGAAATGGTCACACGCATTACGAGTGCGTTTGAGCCGTGAAGAGAATCAAGGACCGCTTCCGGTCCGAGTAGTAGGCAGACACACCTGATGTCACCCTGATGTAGCGCGTGGCAAGACAAATTTTAGTAAATTGGCTGCTTGATCAGGAACAAAACCATCCTTGATATCGTACATGATCGCGAGCGAATGGGGGCTTAACGTGGAAGTGTCTGGGCAACCGTTTAGTAGATGGGTCAAGGAACCCGACGTCAACATCCTCGGGGTGCCATCCCGGGATGCGAAGGTCGTGACCTGATGAGACGGCACCTGAGTATTCCCTGGCTGGTTGCACTTGTAACATTTTTGGTACTACTCGCCTCCGCAGCATTTAGGTCGTCTATGGGCGTCATGCTGGTGCCATTCGAATTAGAATTCGGCTGGACACGATCAGCTATTTCACTCGCAGTTTCGGTGAACTTAGTGCTATACGGCGTGACTGCACCATTCGCCGCGGCATTAATGGAGCGCTTTGGAATTAGACAGGTAGCTATCGTTGCGCTATCTCTGATCAGCCTCGGTACGGGCTTAACGGTTTTCATGACCGCATCGTGGCAACTGGTACTCCTGTGGGGTGTTCTGGTCGGATTAGGTGTGGGCTCCACTGCCCTTGTTTTTGGAGCATTGATCGCAAACCGCTGGTTCGTTAAGCGCAAAGGTCTTGTGATCGGAATATTGGGTGCCGCGTGGGCCACCGGTCAACTCGTATTTCTCCCCGTCATCACAGCTTCTATTGACGCATTTGGTTGGCGCTCCTCCTCACTCGCGATCGCAGCCATGAGCGCGCTACTCATTCCCGTTGTCTGGCTCGTGATTGCTGATCGGCCAGCGGACGTAGGTAAGCGTCCATACGGTGCAACCGGCCCAGTGACAGAGCAGGAGTCGAGGCAAAACTCCACTCATAGTGGGTGGGCCGCTACACAGGAAGCCCTTCATGCGTTGGCCTTTGCTTCCAGAACTCGCACATTCTGGGTGCTCGCCGGAACCTTTTTTGTGTGTGGATGGACAACAAACGGAATCGTGAGCACGCATTTTGTGCCTTCGGCGCACGATCATGGAATGGGTGCAACTGCGGCTGCGAGTATGCTCGCCGTCGTCGGGATTTTCGACCTAATAGGAGTGATTGGCTCAGGTTGGCTCAGTGACCGGTTCGACCCAAGAATGCTTCTGAGCGTCTATTACTCCTTCAGGGCCTTGGCCTTGATTGGCCTACCACTTTTCCTTGGGCCCGAGATAGACCCTCCACTAATCGTATTAATGGTGCTTTTCGGATTGGATTGGGTGGCCACAGTCCCCCCGACCGCGGTGTTATGCACAAGAATATATGGTCCCGAAAGTGGACCCATTGTTTTCGGATGGGTTTTTGCTGCGCACATGATTGGTGCTGCTGTTGCAGCCACCTTGAGCGGAGTCATCCGCGACGTGTCGGGTGACTACGCAGCAGCGTGGTACCTCGCAGGAATTCTAGCCGCCGTTGCCGCGTGCGCCGTGATACTCATCCCTAAACGCGCGACCCTCCTGCACGACCGAAAAGAAAAATCAACCTACAGGCTGTGAAAATAAAGTCAGGTGTCGCTACCAGTCAGGTACCACTTGCGAGGCTCACGACCAAACTGGCAAGGATTTGTGTGAAAGGTTGTTAAAAACCACTCTGCACCGACTGTTGTAAGGGGCAATCAATAAGGCCGACAAAAAGGGCCTGCGCATTACGAGTGCGTTTGGACCGTGCGGAGAATCCAGAACTGGTCGCGATTTGTAAAGCAGGCGCACGCACCTAGTGTCATTTCCTGGCAGGCAATGACACCTCAAGATGGGCGATACTTCACGCAGACTAATTCAATTGAGGGTTCAAATCCTTCCAGTAGGGCTATTCGCCCCACATTCCAGCGAACTCAAAAGCAACAACACTTTCCCCTCCTACGACCCACGCATCGTGACCAGGGCTCACTGCATAAGCGTCCCCAGCGGAATACGTGCCCGTAGTGCCATCTTCATGCTCAACCATCACGGACCCAGAAACCACTACACCAAGATGTGTGGCCTGGCACGAATCTGTGCCCACTATGGGAGCCACATCTTTTGACCATCGCCAACCTGGGGCGAGGCTGAACCTTTGCACTCGCTGCCCCGCAACATTTACTGCTTCAATTTTCGCATTATTGAACTTGTCAATTACCTCATCGGCTGAATCAAAGCTCTTTATTTCTATTGCACTCATTTTGTCGCTCTCTCTCATCATTTTTATCGCTCATCACTAAATATTCGACCCACGTCACACCATAATAAATGTCAAAGGCAGGAAGTGGCGTGACGTGGGTCGTTATTTTTTCTTAGGTCGCTCTAGTTGAAGATGACGTAGAAATGCGCCACACACACAAGAATCGGTGTTACCGCCACGATTCCGGCGAAAATCGGCCATGGGGACTTAACAAAATCACGCGAGAATGGCGTATCACGATCTTCTTCTGGAACATCTTTCGAAAGAAGTTGAAGTCTCCTGATTGTCCCCAAACCGCTGATAACGAGAAACAGGCCTATGACCACTGAAGCGAGAAACAGCGGCAACTCTGCTTCGGTCGCGGCGGAACTAAAAGCCGTTAGGGGAAGTATGAACCATAAAATAATGGAAATTGTCCAACCAATAATGAAAAAGACTTGGTCCCTAACGTAAGCTAAAAATGATTCGGTTTTCATATTTCTCCTCTATTTCAGTGAACGTGATATCCCAACAATACAACTCACTGCTCCACTCTGTAAATTAGCGTAGCCTGACCTATTATTTATTGCCTGAACATGCTGTATGTAAGCTTTTTCTCTCTTATTTGTGAGGTGCCCATGCGTGGCCCTGCGGTCACTATGCAGCGGCAGAAGGGGCTTCGTTGTCTTCGGTTTTATAATCGCCACCGGAGGGATTTGCACTGCCGGCCTTCTGATCCGTAGATAGCCTAAGAGGTCAACTCGTACTTGTTTCCCCCTACGCTACATGCAAAAAGCGTCCGATTCAACGCCTACCGTGTCACCGTGTCTCACACCGGTGGCTGAGCGCGTGGCTGAGTAATCACAATCCACGCATG
>DGQA01000019.1 GCA_002390705.1 Actinobacteria bacterium UBA4426
ACGAGGCGTAAGGCCGCAACCACAAGGTTGCCTTACTTCGTTCACCTGCGCTGGTCGCCCACTGTGTGGAACTTTCTACCGGGACTTCTGACAAGAAGTACCGGTGACCTGCGGTCTTTGGTAGAGCACAAGGTACCGAGCCCGCGGCTGGCCCCATTCAGCGGGTGGCACCAGAGAAAATAATTGTGGGGCCGGCCCGAAGGCAGACCCCACAATTGTGGTGTAGCTATTTTTTCTTCAGTTACTTTGTTTTCGTTGGCTGTTTCAACGCGGCAGGCTGGAACAAGCGATCCTTGTTCACTCCTGGTGTTGAGTACAGGAACCGCTTAGCCGCCACGACTTTTTTAGCGGATTTAGCATTCACCATTTTGTTGAGAGCCACAACTGCCTTCAACGTTTGCTCGGGCGTGTAGACGCAGTGACCCACACCTGAGTTGCCCAAGGCAGCAACCGAAAGTGCCGCACTGGGCGCTCTTGCCCCAGGTGCAAACTTGGTGTATCCATCGGCCGGTGGAATCGTGTAAAATTCGGCCGCCTTGAACATCCCACGCGTGTTCTTGTCTTGCTTCGCGTACGAGGCGGTCAACTTATTCATGTAGGCACTCGTATTACCCGCAGGCGTGACAGTGTCGTAAGTTGTTGCGATCAGCAACGTGGGAACCTTATACGTACCCTTTGGCGCGGCTAAGCCCATCATGATAGCCATAGCTTTGGGGTTGCCTGGGAAGCGGGCAGTTTTGCTGCCTCGCGTCGAGTCCAATACCCCGAGCATCGTGTTGAGTGGATCAGCAATCACCGTCGTAGCATTTAATGTGTCACCGAACTCCCCGCGCTGCTCAGGTGAAAGCAATTTGGAGTAACGAACGTTGACATTGTCGGTGACGTTAGCTGACTCATTGGGTGGAATCTGGCCAATCTGACGCACCTTCATTTCCATCTCGTAGCGACCGAGAATTCCCAGAGCTGCTGCTGCGCCCACATTTTGCAACATCGCAACCGCGGTACTTCCCCCCGCCGAAGCCGGCTGGAACCCGCCGCCCAAAGCGGCGAGAGTGCCCAGCGATGCAAAGGCCGGATTCTGAGTCTGACCGTCATAGACGTTGCTCTTGGTGGGCAAACCAGCCATCAACCCGGCGAGCAAGTTTGCTTGGGCAAATGGGTAGCCTGCGGGAGTTACTGGATTTGTAGCAGCCCCACCGAGGAGTGTTACTACAGTTGCCAGATCACCCAGTGCTTCGGAATAACCGACGGGGCCAGCTGTGTAATTAGCGACCTTTAAATTTGGTGCGATCAGTGTTTTCCACGTCTGCAAAACCGTCATTGCCGTTTCAAATGCCTCCATCGGACCAGCCGTTCCACAGGAAGCCAACACGCCTGCGACCTTGCCCGGGTTGTCTTCGGCGATTGTTTCACTGACCAAAGCACCGAGTGAATTACCCCAGACCATGACCTTCTTCTTGCCGGCTATTGCACCGGAGTTGATGTAACTAATCAGTTTTTCACCGGCCTCTACCCCTTCATTGGCCGCCCAGCCTTGGCGGGCACCACCCGAGCCCGCTAGCGCATAACCCTGAGCAAGTAGATTCGCAGCGACAACTGGAGTTGGAGCGATATCTGGTTCGTTCGAGGCTTGGTACGCCACACTTGAGCCAAATGAGGGCGCAAATGCTGGGTAACTAATCGGCTTGTACGCGCCCGTGTTCAATCCCAATGGAACAGCTAAAGCTGCTGGAATTGGGGTCGAAACCCGGTAGCCGTGTGAGTACACGAGAACCGTGCCGTTGAATTTCTCCGGCATTTGGATCTTGAAAGGTGCATCTCCGAGGGACCCCGACAGGGCCCCCTCGCAGACTGTGCCCAGCGCGCAGGCTTCTGCTGCGTTTGCAGCGGTAACAACTGGAGCACCAATGGTGATCAGGCTTGCTGCCGCTACTGCCGCGACTCCGCGGCGCATAAATGTGATTTTCATAATTATCCTTTTCATTTAAGTAGGCGTGCTTACGGCAGCAATTTCTTGGTGGGAGCTGCGGGACGGAAAGTGGCTTGTTTGGCTTTACCCGACTTCGAACTCGTTGCCAACATCACGTACTTCGTCAAGCGCTCAACGTCACTGTTGGCGTTGTACTGGCCCATGTAGTAGCCGGTAAGTCCTTGATGCGACTTGCTATTTATGACCATCGGGACAACCGCGGCTGAACGAAAGTCTCTCGCATTCGTCTCAAGTGCCTTCACAAGACCCTTACGTGTCAAGTTCTTTCCAGCAGCCTTGAGTGCCTGCGACAACACGTACGCCGTATTGATGCCGAAGTAGGTGTAGAAGTTCCACTCTAAACCGGCTCGCTTAGCAATTACCTTCATTTGGCTGACGTAAGCATTCTTGGAATTCTGTGCGGGTACCAGGAAACTTGGCACATACGCGCCCTTCAGCAGTGGTCCTGTCGCGGCACCAAGGGAACCCTTCAATACTGATGGATCCGAACCTACTGAAGTAATCATCCACGTGGGAGCAAAACCCAACTTAGCTGAGGTACCCAGCAACTGAGCCGTCGCTGATGTCACACCAAAGACCACAACGAGTTCACAGCCAGCCGACTTCAGCTTCGAGACCTGGGCCGAGAATGGCGCAACCTGTTGCCCTGAGAAGTAAGAAGTGGTGGTCACGAATTTCGTCCCAGCGGCCTTAAAGCCAACCTTGGCATTTTCGCCAAATTCGCCATCTTGGTAGAACAGGCACTTCTTCTTGCCCTTAAGAGCCTTGTCTTTTGCCATGTAGTAGCCCATGACTTTAGACTCAACCACATAAGAAGGGATTGCCGGGAATGTCATGGGGTACCTCTTGGGGTTATCAAAACTTGCACCGCCGGTGTTGACAAACAGGTCTGGAATACCCCGACGGTTCAAGTCCTGGACCACCGCGGAGTGGGTCGGTGTTCCTAGAGCTCCGAACATTGCAAAGATCTTGTCGCGCAAAATCAACTGAGTGGTGCCCTTTTTGGCCAGCGCGGGGTTGTATTGGTCATCAAACACTCTCAAATCAATTTTGCGACCATTGATGCCACCATTGGCATTGACGTAATCGAAGTAAGCCTGTGCGGCAGCCGGGACGTCTTTGTATCCAGGCGCGGCGGGGCCGGTCAAGGCCGTGGTTGTGCCGATTACGATCTTGTTGCTGGTGACACCTGGTTCGGCCGCCTGAGCGGGAACTGCGGTGGCCAATGCCAATGCCGCAGCCGTACCAAGTGCAACCGTTCCGGTTGCAAATTTGAATTTCACGTATGACTCCTCCAAAATAGGGCGCGCCCTAAATCATCCACCCTACAGATGGACATCTAGATAACGCCGAGTCCCAAGAGGCTAACCGTGGATTTGCCCGGTGGCAAGCCATATCAACTATTTGTTGTCGTCTCGTCACGGCAATTGTGCTTGCAAGAGCAAGCTCTCAAGGTGTCTCAGTGCGTCAGCTTAGGGGTGAGCGGGTTTTCCCACGGCCTTTATCTATCCAGGCGCGAACCGTTCCGGTGAGACCGCCAGGGGCCGCGAGCACCACCGCAACCACGAGCAGCCCATACAACAAATTAGGGGCATTATTCGTAATTTGTTCGGGCCAGCCGCGGTCCCCGGACAGGCCATCAACCAACTCTGGGAGCCATACGAGAAGGAGCGCACCCAAGATGGCTCCGAGCAGAGAGGAACGGCCCCCCAGAACAATTCCGACCAGGAGCGAGAGAGACAGACCCAGACCAAAGGCCCCCGGCGCGACAAGAGTAAGAATTTGGGCAAGTACAGCACCCGCCAGCGCAGCAAACAGGGAACTCACTATAAACGCCGAAATTTTGGATCCAGATGGTGAGATACCGACAACTGCAGCTGCCACGGGATCGTCACGCACCGCTTTCCACACGCGTCCTTGGCGCCCACGAACTAGGTTGAGTGCGGCAAAGGCAACCAGGCAGGCCACTGCGATCGCCATGGATGCCTGCCACCGCTCAATGATGAACCCCGAATCAAATGCGTCTGTGATCCCGGTTAGGTCCACAGCCGGGTCTGTCCCCAAATCGGTGCCCACACCAACATCAAGGTCGGCCTCTAGGTCGGTGCCCAGGTCACCCCCATCGATCCCCAGGTCCGTTCCGGTGCCAAAGTCTTCATCGGTGAGTAAATCACCATCCGTCAGCTGATCACCCACCCCAAAGTCCTCTTCGGTGAGTAAATCATCATCCGTCAGCTGATCACCGACCCCAAAATCCTCTTCAGTGAGCAAATCATCATCCGTCAGTAAATCCTCCGGAGCAAGGTCAGCATCGAGGTCAGCTCCTTGCTCAAATTCAGAAAGGTCAAGTTCGGCGTACTGGTCTTCCTCGACCGCGGAATTGGGGTCAACGGTGCCATCAGAGCTTGAATCTGAGCTTGAGCCCAAGGCCGAATCTAGGGCCGCATAGCCGCCTGCCGGGTAGGGGACGCTCAACATCAAGCCGTTTTCGCCACCCAGCAGCTCCGGGAACCGATTAGTGATCGCGGGAACGCCAACTGCAAGCCCCAGAGTCAAACCTGCCAGATAAGGCCCACGCAAACGCGCGGCGAGTCCACCGATTATTCCACCAATGAGGATGCCGCCGAGACCCGCAAAAGCCATAGACCACACGGCATTCCACTGCCAACCGATAATGGGAACGGTCTGCCAATTCATGGAAGTGAGCGCGAATACGTAGCCACCCACTGCCATCAGTGCACCATTGCCTAAGGACACCTGACCCGAAAGTCCTACCAAGATGGTCATACCGAACATTGCTGTTGCATACATGGCAACTAAGGCAAGATATGAACTGTAAAGCGGATCAATGTTGTTGTTAAGTACCAGTAAAAGCAGCCACACAATACCTACAATTACTGCATGCCAAATGATTCGATTCCCGGGGAAGGTGCGCAAATTTTTCACGTTGTTCACACGGACCTCGCTCCGTGGTGGCCAAAGACCCCATCAGGTTTAAGCAAAAGATTCAGCGCAAGCAGCACCAGGGCGACGATGGGCGCATTACCGGAGTCGCTATAACCGGAAACCAGAGAAATAACCAGCCCAGTACCGATACCGAATGTCACTGCCCCGATCAGCGAATCGAGCCCGCCAATCACGGCGGCCGTAAACGCAAACACCAACAAAATGTCAAAACTATTGGGAGAAATAGTTGATGCGGGGGCAATGAGTACTCCACCGATTGCACCAGTTGCACCAGCGATCGCCCATCCGCTGATCAGCATCCGATTCACGCGAACGCCAGAAAGCCTGGCGACTTCCGGGTTAAAAGCTGACGCCCGCATGGAAAGACCAAGGGAAGTCTTGGTGAAAAGAAGAGTAAGGCCGATGACCAGTGCAGCGGTTGCGCTCAGTACCAAGATGTCATAAGGCGAAATTGGCCAAATCCTGCCAGCAAACTCCAGGCCCGCGTTGTCAACTGGCGGAATGAAGCCTCGTGGGTCACCACCCCAGATCATGCCGGCGCCGGCCTGCAATGCGATCAGCACTCCGAAAGTGGCAATGATGGCGCCCGTTGAATCGCTGTTCTTCACTGGCCGAATTACCAGAAAGAACACAATTACCCCAAGTATTGCGCCAGCACCAATGGCAACGAGTAGCGCCAATACCCAGTTTCCGGTTGATTGCTGGATCGTGAGCGCAACGTAGGTCGTAAACATGGCCTGACCCACTTGTGCAAAGTTGACCATGCGAGTTGAGCGCCACACCAGAACAAGTGCAAGGGCCATAAGTGCAATTACCGCGCCGTTACTGAACCCCCCAAGAAGGTAGTCAATGAAATTAGTCATGACTCAATACCCCAGATATGCATGTCGAAGTTCCTCATCGGAAGAGATCTCGTGAGCGGGCCCTGATTTAACGACCTCGCCCAGGTTAAGCACCACACCTGTGGTTGCCACCCGCAGTGCCGTTACCGCATTTTGTTCAACCAAGAGCACTGCCAAATTGGTCTCTTTGGCAAGCCGGCTTACTAATTCAAGGATCTGGGTCACGATCAGTGGCGCCAGACCCAATGACGGTTCATCGAGTAACAGGCACTTCGGGTCAGACATAAGGGCCCGCCCGATTGCCAGCTGCTGCCGCTCTCCACCGCTCAGTGTGTCTGCACGCATACTTGCTCGCTCGCCAAGGATGGGGAACAAATCAAAGACAAGATTTTTCGATGCCCCTCGGTCAGACTTTTCCCGCCACAGTCCACCGAGCCTAAGATTTTCTTCAACCGTGAGTTCGGGGATGGTAGACCGACCTTCCGGCACTAGGGCGAGTCCATTGCGGACGATGTCTTCGGGCTTATTGCCGGCAATCGACCGGCCGTCGAAAAGAACCTGGCCCGATTGCGGTGTCACCAATCCGGCGAGGGCTCGCATCAGGGTTGACTTCCCGGCGCCATTAGCACCGATAACCGCGGTGACTTCACCGCGAGGAACCGTCAGGTTCATTCCGCTCAGCGCTTTAACTGCCCCGAAGGAGACGCACAGGTCAACTGTTTCCAACATCAGCGCTCCCTCCGTCCTCTCCGAGATAAGCAGCAAGTACTGCAGGGTTCGTGCGAACTTGTTCAGGTGTGCCGGAAGCGATGACCTTGCCTGCATCAAGAACCCAAATGAGGTCGCACACTTCCATGACCAGTTCCATGTGATGCTCGACAAGCAAAACCGTTCGCTCCGGCGTCCAGCTCCTGATCATCCGGCCAAGCTCGGCCATGTCAACTGCACTGATGCCACCTGCAGGTTCATCGAGGAGGAGAACTTTGGGGTTCGAGATCAAACTGCGCGCAATCGCAACCCGCTTTTGAACGGGGTACGGCAATTCGCTCGGGTACCGATCTACGGAATCTGCAATTCCGAATTCGCCCATAATCTCCATTGCCTGCGCACGGAGTTTATTTTGCGCTGAGTCCGCCCATGGTGCACCCAATGAATCGGCAACAATTCCACTTTTCACCCCGGCCGACCCGCCAAGCATGACATTTTCCAATGCGGTGAGTGATTCGAAAAGTCCCACTCCTTGCAGTGTTCTCGAGATACCGAGTTTGGTCAGGTGATGGGTTTTGATGTGCTTCAGTTTTTTGCCATCAAATCTGATTATGCCTTCATCGGGCGTGAGGAAGCCACTCATCAGGTTAAACACTGTGGTCTTGCCGGCGCCATTAGGGCCGATCAGCCCGGTAACCGCGCCTTCGGGTACACCAATACTGACTTCATCGAGAATCTTGAGCCCGCTCAGCGTGATGCTGACGTTTTCAACTGCAAGCAATGGATGCGTTAATGGCAGAACGTACTTCACGTGAGCTACGCATCCTTTCTGTGAGCCAAAGCGGTCCCTGACTGAGTATATTAACTCGCAAGTGTGTATTTAAATCCCACATTGGTCAATGCGAATCGTAATTGTTTTTGGAATACTGCAGAAGGAAATTAAAAAGTCCGCGCACCAGTTGGTGCGCGGACTTTGATTAAAGTGCTGTAGCGCTATTCCTCTTCGGCGAGAAGTGAGCGAGTCCGACTGGGGTCAATCTGAACGCCGGGACCCATGGTCGAAGAAACCGTGGCCTTCTTAATGTAGCGACCTTTTGATGACGATGGCTTCAAACGAAGGATTTCGTCGAGCGCTGCGCCATAGTTCTCCACGAGTTGTTCGGGGGTGAAGGAAGATTTTCCAATTGGGAACTGCAGGTTGGCGTGCTTATCAACTCGGAATTCAATCTTTCCGCCCTTGATATCACCCACAGCCTTTGCCACGTTCATCGTGACCGTTCCCGTCTTTGGGTTTGGCATGAGGCCACGTGGACCCAGTACCTTGCCCAGGGTTCCGACCTTACCCATGAGGTCAGGCGTACACACCGCTGAATCAAAATCGGTCCAGCCGCCAGCAACCTTGGCAATTAGTTCGTCAGAGCCTACAAAATCTGCGCCCGCTGCGCGGGCTTCTTCAGCTTTTTCGCCGTTTGCAAAAACCAGTACTCGGGCAGTCTTACCGGTACCGTGTGGCAGGTTGACGGTGCCACGAACAAGTTGATCGGCTTTGCGAGGGTCTACACCTAGACGCATGGAAACTTCAACCGATGAGTCGAACTTAGTTGTCGTGGTTTCTTTGACTAGCCGAGCCGCCTCAATCGGTGAGTAGAGGTTGTCCACTTCAATCTTTTCAGCTGCTGCTAAGTATGCCTTACTGCGCTTCATATCTGCTCCTTTAACTTGTGCAGGAATTTCCTGCGTGCAGGCTGTGGTGTGCGAGCCGCGCTGGCTCTCCCACGTCTTGCTGGACTTACTGATCTCACTTATTACTCACTACGCAGAAACGGTGATTCCCATTTGGCGTGCGGTGCCCTCAATGATTTTCATTGCTGCATCGACGTCATTAGCGTTGAGGTCTGGCATCTTTGTTTCAGCGATTTCACGGACCTGCGCTTTACTGATACTTCCAGCCTTAACGGACTGCGGTGTTCCTGAACCCTTTTCGAGGCCAGCAGCCTTTAGAATCATACGTGATGCTGGTGGGGTCTTGAGAATGAAGTCGAATGAACGGTCTTCGTAGACCGTAATCTCAACCGGGACAATATTGCCCTTTTGTGCTTCTGTTGCGGCGTTGTATGCCTTGCAGAAGTCCATGATGTTCACACCGTGCTGGCCCAGTGCGGGTCCAACGGGTGGTGCTGGGTTCGCTGCGCCGGCTGGGATCTGAAGTTTGATCAATCCGGTGACTTTTTTCTTCTTCGGTGCCATTATGTTTCCTTCTTGTGTGTGGGTACTTACCGTGTAGGGACTTAAATTAAATTAGTTATTAGCGTCAATCTGACTGAAGGCCAGCTCAACAGGGGTTTCGCGTCCAAAGATCTCGACCAAGCCGGTCACTTTTTGCGCTTCTAGGTTGATCTCAGAAATAATTGCATGCAGTGTGGCGAATGGGCCGTCGACCACAGTGACCGAGTCGCCAACGTTGAAATCAACGCTGATTGGAGCGGCCGCGGCTGTTGCTCCGCCGCCCTTGCCTCCGGCCGCCGCGGCGACCTGCTTCTCTGGTTCGGGGGCAAGAATCGCGATTACTTCGTCTAAGGAGAGCGGTGAAGGTGAGTGCCCATGACCAACAAACCCAGTTACTCCTGGGGTGTGACGGACAACTCCCCATGACTCGTCCGTTAGGTCAAGTCGAACCAAGACGTACCCTGGAAACTTATTTCGGCGAATTTGCTTGCGCATTCCACCCTTGATTTCGGTCACTTCCTCCATGGGAACTTCGACCTGGAAAATGTAATCCTCCATATTCAAAGTTTGGCTGCGTGCCTCCAAGTTTCCCTTAACCTTGTTTTCATAGCCAGCGTAACTATGTATTACATACCAGTCACCGGGAGCAGCCCGCATCGAGATTTTGAATTCTTCGACTAGATCTTCTTCGGCGTCGGCTTCGTCGGCTTCGTCGCCTTCGGCCGCAACCACTGCCTCGACTTCCTGGACGTCTTGAACGGTTTCATCGGCGACTACTTCAGCAACCACTTCGGCAACCACTTCAGGCATGACTGCCTCAACAAGTTCTTCACTAGCGGGTGCGTCGGGGGCAAATGGATCCGCAGGGATCGGTTCATTCACATCAGACACATTCTCTTCAGACACGAGTCGCTTACTCCTTTAGATACTTATGGCAATGAGTGAAGTCTTATTGCATCGCCGGGGCTACCCGAAAATGAATAACACTCCTCTGGTGAAAACAAAGTCGTATACAGCAATTATTCCGGACATGAGTAATACGAAAAAGACAACAACGATTGTGTAGTTGATCAGTTCTTTTCGTGTCGGCCAAATGACTTTGCGAAGTTCAACCACAACTTGTCGAATAAATAAAGCCAAGCGCGAGAAAATATTCTTCTTTTCTTCGCGCGAGCCTCCGCTTTCGCCCTTGGGCTTAGCGTCGGTGTCCACCATGTCTTCTCCACTCACACTCTGGTCGGTCTTTGTTACTGTCGTTGTACGGTCGTACTTTTTCGTCGTGCTACGTCCCGGCTTTCACCGGTTCGCAGGGCTGGAGGGACTTGAACCCCCAACCCCCGGTTTTGGAGACCGGTGCTCTACCAGTTGAGCTACAACCCTTTAGTAGGCATGCTTACGCAAAGACCTACCGCGGGGCGCGAGTCTACGGTCTGACCCACCCCTCACACATGGGCGGGTCTGTCTGGCTCCAGGTTCCCCTGACATTATTGCCACATGGCGACCCATTCCACCCCAGTAAACCCCTCAGCGCGCAACCGAGTCTCTACCCGGATCGGCTCGATCGCCGAATCTGCAACCCTGGCGGTTGACGCCAAGGCCAAGGCCCTGATTGCAGCCGGGCGTCCGGTTATCGGTTTTGGGGCGGGTGAACCTGATTTCCCGACCCCAGATTACATAGTCGAAGCAGCGGTCGCCGCTTGTCGCGAGCCCAAATGGCACCGATACACCCCGGCTGGTGGACTCCCCGCCCTCAAAGAAGCAATTGTCGCTAAGACCGCCCGCGACTCAGGATACGAAGTAGCATCCAGCCAGATTCTGGTCACAAACGGTGGGAAACAGGCCCTCTACAACGCATTTGCCACGCTACTTGATCCCGGTGACGAAGTAATTTTGCCCGCTCCGTACTGGACCACCTACCCCGAATCGATCATGTTGGCCGGAGGAAAGCCCGTCATCATCCTTACCGACGAGACAAGTGGGTACCGGGCATCAATCGAACAACTGGAAGCGGCCCTCACCCCAGCAACCAAAGCACTTGTCTTTGTATCGCCCTCAAACCCCACCGGAGCGGTGTACTCCCCGGAAATGGTCAAAGCAATTGGCGAATGGGCCTTAGCAAAAGGCATCTGGGTCATTACCGATGAAATATACGAGCATCTGGTCTACGGGGATGCTGTCTTTTCCTCCATCCCCACCTTGGTTCCCGAGCTCGCGGACCGTTGTGTCGTTATTAATGGTGTCGCTAAAACATACGCAATGACCGGCTGGCGGGTTGGCTGGATGATCGCCCCGCCAGATGTCACTAAGGCCGCGACAAACCTGCAATCTCACGCAACATCAAATGTGGCCAATACTTCCCAAATCGCGGCCCTCGCGGCCGTGAGTGGCAACCTCGATGCGGTTGATCAGATGCGGGTTGCCTTTGATCGTCGACGCACGCTCATTGTTGACCTGCTCAATGGGATTCCTGGAGTGAGTTGCCCACTACCCGAAGGCGCTTTCTACGCATACGCGTCCGTCGTGGAGCTACTGGGCAAATCCATTGATGGCACAGTTGCGAATTCATCAAGTGAACTGGCGGCTATTATTCTGGAAAAGGCTGAGGTCGCAGTGGTTCCGGGCGAAGCTTTCGGAACACCGGGGTTTTTCCGACTGTCCTATGCTACCTCGGACGAAAAAATCACCGAAGGGCTTGCCCGGATGCATAAGTTGCTTGCCAGTGCCACCGATTAAACGCGCGTGAGTTGATCCAGCTCACAATTGATTAACACTGGCTCGACCATAAGTTCAATACCAAACGAATTGAATACCTGTTGTCGAATGTAACTTGCAAGTTCGATTACCTCACGTGAACTCCCAGAATCGGCGTTCGCGATAGCCAAAGTGTGATTGCGCGAAACCCGAATCCTCGAATCCCTATCGGCTAGGCCGAATCCCTTAGTGATTCCAGATTTCTCAATCAACCAGGCAGCGCTCAGTTTTACACTCGTGCCTGCCAGCGGATTACTTTCCGTCAATGAGTACGTCGGACATCCCAGTGGTGCGTTCACGTGAAGAACAGTTGGATTGATGAAAAAAGACCCGGTGCTATTGGAATCAGCGTCTGCCGAATCCAGCACCATGCTCTTCATCCCCCTTAATCGCAGAACTTGATCGCGCACCTCTACCGCATGAGCAACTGTCTCGATCTCTTGATTCATGACACCTGCAAGTTGTTCATATCTGATGGGAATCTCCAGTGACCGGGTGATTTGTAAAGTCACCGAGAGCACAACGTATCTGCTCGGATTTTTTTTGAGAGCACTATCGCGGTACTCAAATCTACACTCCGCTACCGACAAATTTCGTAGAACATTGTCCTGCCTGTCCCATACACTGACCTGATCGATGAACTCGGCAAGTTCAACGCCGTAGGCTCCAATATTCTGAATGGGGGTTGCTCCCATTGAGCCAGGGATACCCGATAACGGAGCAAGGCCGCCAAATCCTAAGTCAATGGCATGGCTCACAAATGCATCCCAGTTTTCACCGGCGGCGACCGTGACCGAACCCTCATCCCACTCGATGCCCATTACGGCTATCACGATTACGGTTCCTGGGAAGTCCTGATCGGTACAGACTACGTTGCTGCCTCCACCCAAAATCAGTAGCCGCTCACCTCGTTGATCAATGTTGCGCACAAGATCGATCAATTCTTGATCTGTCGTGACGCGCACAATCAGCTGCGCTCCTCCACCCACATGCAATGTCGTGTGATCGCGCAATGTTCCGGCAAGCACCTCAATTGCCATGGGCGTCCCCTTGATGCAAAATTTCTGGCGACTTGCGAAATTTTTGGAGAAGTCGATCGTAGGTCTTCTTGCTCTGCTTATCACGATAGGAAGGTTCACTGTCGTGATAGCCATGGTGGCGCTCCTGCCGCAACGGCAGCTCACCTTCAGGAATTACAACCTTGTGCCCAGCGGCCCGGATCGCAAGAGACCATTCCATGTCCGCATTTCGGTAGAACTTCGCTTTTGGATCTGGGCCAATTTCCCTAGCCACGCTCCCACGAACCACCATGAAGTAACCCAATACCGCGTCAACATCTCCCGCCGTTGCAGAACCAAATTCACGCCAATCTTGACTCACGTCAACATTAACTCCACGCCAACCAGAAAGTGCGACCTTAGGATCTTGGAAAGCATCAAGAATCGGGGTGAGTGCCTCACCTTCCCAGATCGTTGACAAGTCCATCACCGCGAAGAAGTCACTCGACGTAATGGCGACTGCCGCGTTGACTGCACTTGCCCAACCCAACTCGGCCAATGTGTGGGCGAAGTGGAACTCGACAAGGTCAGGGTGATTCTGGGCTAGTTCATGAACAACCTCACCCGCACCGTCAACATTGCCGCAGTCAAATACCAGGACCTTGACCCCGATTGGAACGTGTTCCAAAAGAGCAATCAAAGACATGCGGGTGTCTTCTGGCCAACCGTCCACGATTACGAGCACCACGGTTGTGCCGGGAATCGATTGCGCGTATTGGTCAACCAGCGCACCAAGGTGTGCTGTGACCCCAAACGGTGGAGCCTGCGTCAGCGAATAGCCCTCGGGCGTGTCCTTGATAACCCAACCCGCCACCGCGATCTCATCTCGCAGTTGATCGGATCGAACAAAGTCTTTATTGACGCGAGCAAGGCCGCGCTCTTCTGCCAGAGCCGTTACCTGATCGGGGATTGTCATGGCTTCAGTGTGACAGTGACAACTGTTTTTGCAAGTACGGTCACGTCGTTGTGAATGGCCAAAATTGAGATTACTGCTTGGTTGTTCTCCAGTAATTCGGTAATTTTTGCGGTGACTTTAATAGTGGCGCCCTCGTCAGAGTCCGGAACCGGAATTGGACGGGTAAAACGGGCCGAGTACGAAGTTATTTTTCCGGGGTCACCCAGCCAATCCGTGACAACGCGAATCACGGTGCCCATGGTGAGCATTCCATGTGCGATCACTGACGGCAATCCGACTTCCGTTGCGACCCGCTCATTCCAGTGGATGACGTTGAAATCTCCCGATGCACCCGCGTATTTAATCAGGTCGACTCGCGTAAAAACAAATTCCTGAGCAGGCAATTCCAGTCCGACATGGAGATCAAAATAGGAGATGAGGGTCACGTGGGCTCCTCTACTCCACGAGAAACCAGTAGCGAGTACACGGTCGATACCAACTCACCACTAGTGGAGTGCACTTGGGCTTTCACCATGATCATGTCATTACCTGCAGCAGATCGAATCGAATCAACGCTTACCGTGCTTGTGAGTTGATCTCCCGCGAAAATCGGGCGCTGATGGACGAATTTTTGCTCACCATGAACAACCCGGGTGTAGTCCAATGCGAGCTCAGGATCAAATACCACCTGTTCGCCAGCCTTCATAGTGACCACAACCGCAAAAGTGGGTGGAGCAATTAAATCGGGGTAGCCCAGCGCACGCGCCGAGTCCACCTCGAAATAGCAAGAGGCGGTGTCACCAAGCGCTGTTGCAAACTCGCGAATTTTTTCCCGCCCAACGAAGTAGACCGGCGTTGGCGGGTAGGTGCGGCCAATAAACTCTGGGTTGATAGCCACGTTAAAAAGTTAGCGGGTTTCCTTGTGCAAGGTGTGCGTCTTGCACTTTACGCAAAACTTCTTGACCTCAAGACGGTCAGGATCATTACGACGGTTCTTCTTTGTAATGTAGTTGCGGTCTTTGCACTCTTCGCATGCCAATGTGATCTTGGGACGGACGTCGCTGGCCTTGCCCACTGCTTTCTCACTTCCCTAAAGCACAATCTCCATGTGCTGGTTTATCTGTGATTTGGTGCCGAGGTCCACATTTCTGCTTCTTTCGTGTGCCTATTGTGCCTGATGCCATAAATCTTGTAGCGAGGGCCGGACTTGAACCGGCGACACAGCGATTATGAGCCGCTTGCTCTACCACCTGAGCTACCCCGCCAAGCAAAAAAGGCCCCAGTTGCTTGACCTTTCATCCGAGCCCCTTTACGGAATCGAACCGTAGACCTTCTCCTTACCATGGAGACGCTCTGCCGTCTGAGCTAAAGGGGCGTGAAGCCACGCAAGCGTACACAGTGGCGGGGCAGGATCGCCTCTGCGGTCACCGCTGTGGCTTGCCTTATCGCCCGGCACCCGGTTTTATTAGGTCATGCCCCTATGGACAACTGCCAATTTGCCCGATCTCACCGGTAGATCGGTGATCATCACCGGGGCAAATTCAGGCCTTGGTTTCGAAACTGCCAAAGCATTGGCCCACAAGGGCGCCTCGCTGACCCTGGCCGTGCGCGACCGTGCAAAAGGAGATCATGCGGCCGCAGCGATCGGTGGGGATACCACCACCGAGATCCTCGACCTTGCCGATCTCGACTCAGTTCGCGCATTTGCCGGTGCCTGGTCCAATGATCACCCGCACGGTCTTGACCTGCTGATTAACAATGCCGGAATCATGGCAACCCCCCGGCGGGAAAGCCCACAAGGATTTGAGATGCAACTGGCCACAAATCACTTAGGGCACTTCGCCTTAACCGGATTACTCTTCCCAGCCTTGGTCGCCGTACCCCATTCACGGGTGGTGACCGTGTCCTCATTAGCCCACCGAATGGCAAGACGATTTAGTTTTGATGACCCGATGGGTGTCAAGAAGTATCGAAGGTGGGGTGCCTACGCGCAATCAAAATTGGCCAACCTGCTTTTCACCACGGAATTGTCCCGTCGCCTTGATCTGGACGATTACAGTGTCAGTGCAGTCGCCGCACACCCTGGCTTTGTTGCCACGAACCTTCAAGGGGTTGCTGCACGAATGCGGGGCAATAATCTCGAGTTTCATGTCACTGAATTCCTGTCCCAAATGTTTTCACAAGACGTGAATACCGGTGCACTCCCGATCTTGTTCGCAGCAACCGCTCCTGGCCTGCCCAACAACAGTTATGTCGGTCCTGAAGACAAATGGCAGACCCGCGGTTACCCCACATTGGTGGACCGGGATGAATCTGCCACGGATGCCCTAGAAGCCCGTCGGCTGTGGGATTGGTCCGAAGAAATAACCGGCGTGGGCTACCCATTTTAAAAGGGTCCCCTTCTGCAAGGGGACCCTTTATACGTGGCAGATAGTGGATTCGAACCACTGAAGGTATAAACCGACGGATTTACAGTCCGCTCCCATTGGCCGCTCGGGCAATCTGCCGTAATGCCCAACACACACTACATGTGCCGGTGATCGCAGGTGCAGTTGGTTGGCACGTGCCCTTCATTAGTTAGATTGAGCCAACGGAAAGGAACCCACCATGGCAGATAGTAGTTTTGACATCGTTTCAGAGGTTGACCACCAAGAGGCTGACAACGCCCTCAATCAGGCGGCCAAGGAGCTCTCTCAACGATTCGATTTTAAGAACACGCAGACCACAATTGAGTGGAAAGGCGAGACAGACGTTGAGCTAACCAGCAGTACCGAGGACCGGGTTGCTGCAGCGCTTGAGGTGTTCAAAGAAAAGATTATTAAACGCGGAATCAGCCTCAAGGCATTTACGGCAGGTGAGCCTCGGGCATCGGGCAAAGAGTACAAAGTCAATGGCTCCTTCAACAATGGAATTAGCCAAGAACATGCCAAGAAACTCGCCAAGCTAATTCGCGACGACGGGCCCAAGGCGGTCAAGACCCAGATTCAAGGAGATGAACTGCGTGTTACGAGCAAGAATCGGGACGATTTACAGGATGTCATCGCTTTGATTAATGGCGCTGACTTTGACTTCGCAGTGCAATTTACGAACTACCGCTAGGTCGAAGGTCCGCAATTGACAAGATCATGTCCTCGCGATTTGTGCTTGTGAGGGCTCGGTGTTCATCCCAAGCGAGTGCATCAAATGGGCACACGTCGATGCAAACTCCGCAGTACATGCACAGCGAGTAGTCGATGTCGAAAGAGTCAAGAACATTGACTTTCTTGGGGCGTCGCGCACCTTCTTCGGTGACCTCAACAGTGTGCGAATCAAGGTTGATGCACCAGGCTGGGCATTCGCGCACGCATAACATGCATGAAGTGCACTTGTCTTCAATCAATGCAATAAATGAATGTTTCATGGTGAGAGCCAATTCTCTGGGACACCTGGTGGCCGCTGCCTTCGCCGCGACACATTGCCCACCTTGCGCCCGTCTTCTCTGATTTCGGGTTCAGCTCCGCCCGGCCATGGAGTCAGCACCCTTGCCGCGAGAACTGCTGACTTGCGCAGCGGTGGTCTGCCTAATCCTTCGTGTCGCAACAAAGGGCTAGTGTCACCGCCCGTAAATGTGATGCCATACATTTCTGCGCACTCTCTCTCGTACCAACTTGATGCAGGTGCGAGGTCTGCGATGCTAGCTAATTCGCTTTTTACTTGAGTGAATATTATCCGGGAATCAGACAGATCCGGCTTTGCCAGATGGGCAACAACTTCGCAGTCCGCCTGGCCGTCAATATTCTCGCGGTCCACACCCGTGAGAAAGTCAAAATAGAAAAAACCTGAATCGATCAACTCACTTATCTTGTTGCGCCACTGGTCGGGTGCGACCTGCTGCCACGTGAATACACGATTCATCTAGGCATCCTCGGAGCAGGCCAGGTCTCGAATGGCTTGAATAAATGCTTCCGGGCGAGGCGGGCAACCAGCAACATAAGTTGCTACTTCCACGAACTGGTCAATTCCTTTTGACACCGGAGGCGAGTCCCAATACGGGCCACCACTGGTTGCGCACGCACCAAAAGACATGACTTTGACACCGGGGTGAGCCCGGATCAGCTGCATAACACTAGGAACGAGTGCGTCGGTCACGGTTCCCGCAATCACAATCACACTTGGCGAGGCACCCACCTCGCTTGACTCAACCAAAACACCACTGCCTAAGGCCGCCTGTAACTCTAATGTGCAGCAGGCCAGGGCCGCGCTGACAATCTCCACGCCCACACGTGGGTCAGAAGTTAAGGCGTAGCGGGGCATGTCTAAAAGCCTATCCCGCTCTACTCACTTGCGTGCCCTGAGTAGTCTGAGACCACGCATTCAACGAGTGTCTCTCAATTCTAAGGAGCAGGTGAAACCAGTGGCACTGCGCGAGCGCTCTGTTCATTCAACCGGTGTTCTGCTCGGAGTCACTGGATACCTTTTTTGGGGACTGTTCCCCCTTTTCTTTGTACTGCTTGATTCAGTTTCACCGATTGAGATCGTCGCCCATCGAATTATTTGGTCCCTAATTGTGGTCATCCTCGTCCTGATCATTGGCAAGCAATGGCGAGCATTCACAGCGGCTTTCAGCCGTCGAAATATTATGATTCTCGGCTTTGCCGCAATATTTCTCTCCATCAATTGGCTGGTATATGTCTACGCGGTAAGTACCAATCAAGTTGTCCAAGCCTCTCTCGGCTACTTCGTCAACCCACTCATCTCCGTAGCGATGGGCGTAATAATTCTCAAAGAACGCCTTCGACTTACCCAGTGGGTTGCCGTTGGAATCGCCCTCATCGCCGTTGTTGTGCTGACCATCGCCTCGGGTTCAGTCCCCTGGATTGCTCTCACCCTTGGTATGTCATTCGGGACCTACGGCCTGCTCAAGAAATTTGCCAACCTTCCTGCCTTGCACAGTCTTGGCATTGAGACAGCGGTTTTATTCCCTGTTGCGCTCATCATCCTTGGCATAGCGGTGGCAAACGGTACCGAGTCCTTCGTTCTCGACGGCTCAAAAATTACCTTCCTACTGATTATGCTCGGACCGGTAACCGCCATTCCTTTACTCGCATTCGGTGGCGCCTCAACCCGCATTCCTCTTTCAACGCTTGGGATATTGCAATACATCACCCCGATTAGTCAATTCATACTGGGAGTCTTCGTCTTTGAGGAAGCGATGAGTACCGGACGATGGATTGGTTTCACGCTGGTCTGGGCTTCAATCATTATTTTCACGGTAGACATGTACCGACATGCTAAAACCCGCACGAGACAGCTACAAGAAACTTTG
>DGQA01000017.1 GCA_002390705.1 Actinobacteria bacterium UBA4426
CCGATCAGTGAGCATGCCCTGCGCGAGCGGACTGAACGTGATTGCACCAGCACCTACTTCAGCGAGTGCATCGAGCAATCCATCTTCGATCCAACGGTTCAACATGGAATAAGAGGGCTGGTGAATCAAAAGCGGCACACCGAGATCGCCCAGAATGCGAGCCGCTTCCAGGGTGCGTGCCGGCGAATATGACGA
This sequence comes from Actinobacteria bacterium UBA4426, assembly GCA_002390705.1. GTDB lineage: Bacteria > Actinomycetota > Actinomycetes > S36-B12 > S36-B12 > UBA4592. The sequence goes on from DGQA01000017.1 coordinate 196, forward strand.
GATGCCAACGTAGAGCGCTTTTCCTTGCTGCACCGCGGTAGCGAGGGCCCCCATGGACTCAGCAAGAGAAGTTTCCGGGTCGGGCCGGTGATGGTAAAAAATGTCAACGTACTCAAGGCCCAGGCGCTGCAAACTTTGGTCAAGGCTAGCAAGGATGTGCTTGCGCGAGCCAAGATCACCGTAGGGCCCAGGCCACATATCCCAGCCAGCTTTGGATGAGATGACGAGCTCATCGCGCAACCCCGAAAAATCCTCGCGTAAAATTCGACCAGCATTGACCTCCGCGGAGCCGTAGGGCGGGCCGTAGTTGTTCGCCAGGTCAAAGTGCGTTATTCCCAGATCAAACGACTTGCGCATGATCGCTCGCTGTCTCTCGATCTGCTTGTCATCGCCAAAGTTGTGCCAGAAGCCTAGAGAAATGGCGGGCAGTTTCAAGCCACTTTGGCCGGTCCGCCGGTATGGCATCCGCCCGTCGTATCGGTCGGGATCGGGTGAGTACACGTCGAATGGGGGCATGACAGGGATTCTCCCATCACCAATACCGTGACTGACACCGCGGTTATCTAGACCTGCCGCGGGTAGACGTCCCGCATTAGGAGGTGTCAACTCAACTGCCAGCAATCCCTAAGACGGCGCGAGGTTCCTGTTGCAGCACCCATGTGTTCAGACCAGTATTACCTCACGATGCCCAGCCCCGCTTAAAAGAACCCACAAGGAACAAAAAAGTGTTCTTTGGCAAAAGGTATAGCCGTTGAGAGAGAAAGAGGCGATGGGTGGCCAGGGACGGGATCGAACCGTCGACCTTCCGATTTTCAGTCGGACGCTCGTACCAACTGAGCTACCTGGCCAACAAGTTCGGATCTCTCCGAACTAAGCGACCCCGACCGGACTCGAACCGGCGACCTCCGCCGTGACAGGGCGGCGCGCTAACCAACTGCGCTACGGGGCCAAACTTGTGATCTCCACACTATAGAAATCGTATCCCCAGCGGGGTTCGAACCCGCGTTACCGCCGTGAAAGGGCAGCGTCCTAGGCCACTAGACGATGGGGACCTGGTGCAGTTGGGAAGTGTAGGGGAGAGACCTCCGTGAGTGGTACTCGGCCTCGCATGTGAAGGTGGAACCATGATTGATGTTCCTTTAGCTCGGTTCGAGGAACTTGTGAGTGACTCCTTAGACACCATTCCCGAGGGACTCTTGGCGCTGATGGAGAACATAGTTGTGCTTGTGGAGGAGCAGAAACCTGGTCGACCCCATCTGCTGGGGTTGTATCACGGAGTCCCGCTCACAAAACGCGGAACCGGATATTCGGGGTTTCTCCCCGACCACATCACCATTTACCGCACACCGATCTTGCGGATGTGTGGATCAGAGGAAGCCGTGGTTCGCCAAGTCGGGATAACAGTGATCCATGAAGTGGCGCATCACTTTGGGATCAGCGACGAGCGTTTACACGAGTTGGGCTACGGGTAGGCTGTGAACCATGCATATTGCTGACTCGGTCTATTTCATAAGTGGTGGGGCATCTGGGCTAGGTGAGGCTGCTGCTCGACGCTTGGCAGCTAATGGAGCCGCAGGCGTTGTTATCTCCGACTTAAATCTGGAAGCTGCACAAAAACTTGCGTCAGAATTGGGCGATGTTGCACTTGCCGTGCGGGTCGATGTGCAAAACACGGATGAAATTGTCGCCGGCATGGACGCTGCGATTACCCGCTTTGGTCGAATTGATGCGGCAATTAACTGTGCAGGGATCGGTTGGGCTGAGCGAACCCTCGATCGAGAAAATAATGCCGCACCAATTGACAACTACCGTCGAGTGATCAACATCAACCTCGTGGGAACTTTCAACGTCACCAGAATCGCTGCGTCACATATTGCCAAGAACGAGCCACAAGACTCCGGGGAGCGGGGAGTGATCGTGATGACCGCGTCCCTCGCCGCCTTTGATGGGCAGATTGGTCAAGCCGCGTACAGCGCGAGCAAAGGCGGCATTGTTGGAATGACTCTTCCGTTGTCCCGTGATCTCGCAGCTACCGGAATCCGAGTTATGACCGTTGCGCCAGGACTAATTGATACGCCGATCTACGACACCATGCCGGAGGGTTTGAAAGAGCGGCTGGCATCAACACCGGTATTCCCAAAGCGTTTGGGTTTGCCAGACGAATATGCACATCTAGTGCAGGCGATCCTAGAAAACCGCTACCTTAACGGCGAAACCATTCGACTAGATGCGGCATTGCGCATGGCACCGAAGTAGTACTTACTATGTAGCAGCCCGGTTGAGTCGGTCTCGAATTGCTGCAGCGAGCCCACCACCGGTGGGCGGAACAGCGTAAATAACTGCTTCACTAGATTTGTCGGCTTCGCGTAAAGCCGAGTACAGAACGTGGGCATATTGATCAGCATTTTCAGGGGAAGCAATTCGGTTAAATCCAACCGGTGTCTCAATATCTTGCATCGCAATCAGTGCCCCGCCCCGGGAATTTTTTAGTTCAGACTCTGTGGTGAGCACCAGTTGCCTTTTGGGTCTGTAGTGGGACGCGAGAGTGCCGGGTGCTCGCACGTGACTTTCGTTACGTGAAAGGTGAACGATTGTGTCAATGTCTTCAGCCGTGACGCCGCCATGACGAAGAATGATTGGTTTTGACGCAGTTGCATCGATAATTGTGGATTCGACTCCGATCCGTGAGCCTGCTCCGTCGAGAGCTAGGTCGTCTTGCGCAAGATAGTCATTGAGTTCCTCAACCGCGTGCGCCAGTGACGTGGGACTCACATTGCCGAAACGGTTTGCGCTCGGCGCTGCGATCCCTGCCGCCTGATCATTTTTTTCTTTGGCCAGGGCTGCGAGGACCTGTCGGAAGACGGGGTGCTGCGGAACTCTTATGGCAATAGTGTCTTGGCCACCGGTGAGATAGTCACCCACTCGGGGGAGTCGCTCAAGAACCAGGGTCAAGGGTCCGGGCCAAAATGCGGTTGCAAGATCTTTGGCATATTCGGGAATTTGTGCGGCCCAAGCGCTGACGTGTTCCTGGCCAGAGATGTGAACGATCACGGGGTGGTTCGCCGGGCGATTCTTTGCGGTGAAGATCCGGCCTACGGCAATTTTATTGTCGGCGTCAGCACCGAGGCCATAAACCGTTTCGGTGGGCAGGATCGCTAGATGTCCTCGTGCGAGCGCATTTGCCACCTCGCTGGGATTTGTTACTTCACGCACGGTTGAACTCTAGCCGTAGTGGATTCTGTGTAGTTTTGTAAGGGAATGGTAAAGATTGTGTTTGGGCTCGGCAAAGTATTGATTTTGATGGAGCCAATCGGGTGCACGGTCGCTCTAATGGGCACAGCAACCAATTCAGGAGGAACAAAATGACCATTGCACCCGAGAGCATTAATCCAGATAGAACAATGAATGTTGACACATTGGCTCAAGAGTCAGTGGATCCAAAACCTGATCCAAATCCAACTTTCGATACACCGATAGGTGCAACTCCCAAAGGTAAATCCCGTGTCGGCTTGGTAATTACCGGAGCAGCGATCACGGCACTCTTTGGCGGGGCAGTAGGTGGAGCAGTTGGCTACACGGTTGCTCAGAGTAATTCGAGTTCACCCATCGCGGTTCTATCCGGTGGTTCAATTGATCCCGCAGCCGGATCCGTCGCCGCGGTCGCCGCGGCGGTGCAACCTTCCGTGGTTCAGCTAAATGTGTCGGGATCGCAGGGTGATGGGACTGGAACCGGATTTGTTGTGAGCTCCGACGGATACATCGTTACCAATGATCACGTGGCAGGGGACGCAGGAAATGACGGAACTATCGATGTAACTTTTGTTGACGGTTCAACCGCGACGGGAACGCTCGTAGGAGGCGACCCGGGTTACGACATTGCTGTTGTTAAAGTCGATCGTACTGAACTACCCGCATTGACACTGGGTAGTTCTGAAACAGTCAACGTGGGCGACATTGCCATTGCAATTGGTTCACCGTTGGGGCTCCAAGGGACCGTGACTTCGGGAATTATTAGTGCACTTAATCGCCCGGTGACCGCTGGCGGTCAGGGGGATACGGCGTATATCAACGCAATTCAAACAGATGCTGCGATTAATCCCGGTAACTCTGGCGGGCCACTTGTGAACATGGCAGGTGAAGTAGTTGGAGTTAACTCTGCAATCGCGACGGTGGGCAGAGGTGATGCCGCGGGAAGCATCGGACTTGGTTTTGCAATCCCAATTGATACAGCGAAACGAATTGTTGATGAGCTGATTAATACCGGAACATCCCAAACTCCGGTGATTGGTGTTCAACTCGACATGGGCTTCGAAGGTCCCGGTGGAGCTGTCGCACAAGTAACTTCGGGGTCACCGGCTGAGGCTGCCGGGTTGCAAGAAGGCGACGTGATCACCAAGGTCGCTGGCAACTTGATCAGTGATTCAACCGCTTTGATAGTTGCCATTCGCGCGAATGCTCCGGGAGATGAAATTGAACTCACCGTGCTACGCAATGGCGACACACTCTCAGTCAACATAACTCTTGCGACGGCTGAAAAAATCTAAGCACAAGTGACTTTTGTCATGACCCCGTAAAGCCTGAGCCCGCCGTGACCTCCTCCACGGCGGGCTCAGTTCTGTCGCGTGATGACCGTGACGCACTGCAATTCCCATACGCTGAAAACAATGTTTCCGATTCTGCTGAACCCGACGGTGAGTGACGCGCAGCCGTGAGCGCCGTGAGCACCCCTCGAGGTGCGGGTTTGGTGTTTATTGGGCAGGGTTAGTCCGTGATCAACCCACTTTCTATCGCCCGTGAGCGAATCGCCTCAGGTTTTAGACGCATGGTGTCTGGGGAGCCCGACGGAGCGCCCGAATGGGTGACGCAATTAAGCCGCGGTGTTGATGAGGGTTTTTTTGGTCCTGGTTCGGCAACGTGGGCCGTGCACGGTTCCCTGCCCACGCTGGTGGGTGGTGTGCGTTCACTGCTCATGCAGGCATTGCACCCCGGTGCCCTTGCCGGCGTCGACGAGCATTCGCGCTACGAGGCAGACCCACTTGGTCGCTTGGCAGGAACTACACAGTGGCTGACGGTTGTGACATTCGGTGACACCGAGATGGCAGAGCGAGAGTGCGCACGCGTTCGCGGAATGCATCGAAAAGTAACGGGGAGTTACATAAACGCGCACGGTCAAGAAATGGATTACAAGGCAACAGATTCAGATCTCTTACGTTGGGTTCATGTCGCTTTTGCAGACTCATTCTTAGCTGCGCATTTAGTGTGGGGTGGGCCAATCCCTGGCGGCCCGGACCAGTACGTGCGCGAGTGGGCGATCGCTGGTGAAATGGTTGGAGTCACCGATCCGCCTCGAAGTTTTGACGAACTACACGACCAACTCAACGCTTTCAGACCAGATCTTTGTGGTGGTGAACGGGCACTTCGTACGGTGAGATTTGTGAGAAATGCACCGGTCCCACTTGCTGCAAAAGCGCCGTACAGTGCGCTTTTTGCCGGTGCGGCCGCAACAATGCCGAAATACCAGCGGGAACTATTGGGGCTACCGACAATCCCAATGACTGCCGTTAAACCCCTGGTGACCGGAATGCTGGGGAGCCTTGGTTGGGTTCTGGGACCCACTTCCCCCTCGATGAATGCCGCAAATGAGCGGGTCGCGACATGCCAAGAGACCCCCGGTTCGCCATAACTACCTCCGCTCGGGTGATGATGTCTTACATGCGGTCGCTGCGGCCGAAAGGTCGACTTCTCCCAGCGCGGACAACCACCTTCGTGGTGTGCGCTGCCATTTGCCTGTCAACTCTTGGGTCGGTGGCTCACGCGGAAGATTCGCCGGCTCCAGCGGAACCAGCTGTGCCTGCCCCAGCTCCTCCGGTCATGCCCACGGCACTCGGCAGTTGGTGCACGAGTTTGTTCCCGATGTCGGTGAAGAAGCAGCGCAACCGAGCCCGAGCTTTGATGGTGGGGAAAGTAAATCTTGACAAGGGAGGAACGTACTCGCTCACGGAGAATCCCGACTGGAGACCACAATCTTCAGCAGACCTCTCCGGAAATCGGCATATTAATTCGCTGCGCTGGGCGTTGCCGCTCTTGTTTCGTGGGGTCAATACACAGAACCAAGCGATGGTGGACCGATTCAAACAACTGATGTACGACTGGATCGATGACCATCAAGGAAAGCGTTCTTACTGGGTGAACGCATCAATCTACGGTGGTTTACGAACCCAAACACTTGCTTGTGCGTGGCAAACATTGCAGGATCCAATCATTCAGCAGGCAGCGGTACGGGACGCAACCTCGATGTGGAAAACGTATCGTGGTGGGACCGATGTCAAGATCGGTGCAAATAACACAGACCTCACTCGCCAATTGGGCGCCCTCGCAACTTTCTGTTCCGTGGGAGATGTCAATCTGCGAAATGCTGCTTGGAATCATCTTGTTGCAATCGCCCGAGGAGTAATTAATAGCGATGGCAGTGATGTTGAAGGATCCCCACATTATGCAATGTATATGGAGAAGCTACTGTCGACCGTGGAGGCAGCAGCAGCCACATGTGGGATACCTAACGAACCAATTCCACAACTTCGTGGATTGCTGTACGGCTTTGTTGCACAGGCAGTCCGACCTGATTTCAGACTTGAATCACTTGGTGATACCGCCGCAGTTGAACTTCGCCGAACTTTCGGAGTCGGGGACTGGCGCGCGGATTGGTTGCGCAGTAAAGGTGCGATCGGAACGCCACCCACCCCGGTCTACAGGGCTTACGACGGTGGCTACATTTTCGGCCGCCATTCGTGGGCTCTCAGTGGCTCGGGTGCGCCGGATACTTATTATTCGCTGAGATATAAGGGTATTCGACCGGCCACGGCTCATACCCATGACGATGGCGGATCATTGACTTTCTATTCTCGTGGAGTGCCCTGGATTTCGGATCCGGGCCCGTACCGCTACAACTCCAGCTCATTACGATCTTTTGTGAAAACACGGGCGGCTCATTCCACATTCACAGTCTCCAATACAAAATACAATCGCGGGAAGGGTGTGGTTAAAACCAAAAGTCGTTCGGACTCTCGCTCTGGAGGCAACGACTATTCATGCTTGGTTGACAATTCGTGGAAAAAGTCCGAAATAACTCGCTGTGTGACTTATGTTCGTGGAAGCGATGCACTCGTTGTGGCAGATTATATAAATGCAACCAAAGTCAAAGTCCGCAAGAAAAAGCGGAAGAATTACAAGAAACGTGAAATATCGCAACGTTGGCAAATTGGTCCCGGAATCGGAGTTGAAGGCACCGAGGGTCAGTTGACACTGGTGTCGGGTGATCAGCGAGTTGATGTAATCAAGGCAGGTGTTGGTGACTGGAATTTGAGTTCAGCGGTAGAAGGTTCTTCAATTGGTTGGCACACCACGGACTGGGGTGTAAAGGCACCTGGCACGGTCTTGTCACGGTCAACAACTGTTCCCCGCAAAGGCGATCAGCAAGTGATGGTTACGGTATTTGTGCCAAGAGGATCAGCCGAGAGTGTCCCTGTGCAAATCAGTGATGGAACGGTCACAATTACCCGAAACGGCAATCCCGTGACCGTAGGATTCCCCGCTCCCTAAAGTAGTAGTTCTTCAACTTCGGGTCGTCGTGGTAGTGAGGCGGCTGCGCCCACGCGTGTTGCAGTTAATGCTCCGGCAGCACTCGCCCAACGCAAGGCTTCATTCAATGGCTGCCCTTCATTTAATGCAGCTGCAAGTCCGCCACAGAAGGCATCCCCCGCGGCAACCGTGTCAACGGGGACAATTCGAAATGCCGCCGCCTGCCCCGATGCAGTCGCTGTTGACCACACTGCACCCTTCTCTCCGCGTGTGATGATCACGGAGCCAACACCCAGATCAACAATGGATGTCGCGACCTCAACGAAGTCGAGCATAGATATACAAGCGTTGCCTTCCAACGTACATAGCCCCTGAGCTTCGTGTTCATTGGGAACCAAGTAGTCAACGAGGGGAAAAACGGATGGAGGGAAGTCACGTACAGGCGCAGGATTCAAAATCGTGATCGCTCCCAATTCTTTCGCCACCTTTAATGCTTTTTCCGTAGTCTGGACCGGAATTTCACCTTGGGTGAGTACTACCCCGATCCGGTATTCACGAGCAATTTCTCGTAGCGATGTTTCGACAGCATTTTCGCTCAGAGAGTTGTTGGCACCGGAGACCACAATTATGCGATTCTCGCCGGAGCTTTCCACTTCGATAATCGCCATCCCGGTACTGATATCCGGCACCTGACTCACGAGAGATTTGATTCCCTCATCCGTCAGGGTTTGAATCAAGCCGTGTCCGAATTGGTCACCTCCAACAGCGCCGATCATGGCAACTTGGGCGCCAAGTCGGGAAGCTCCAACGGCCTGGTTGAGACCTTTCCCGCCAGGCGCCTGCTCGAAAGTTTTGCCAAGAACGCTTTCACCGGATGCTGGGAAAGTGTCCAGTGTAAGAAGGAAGTCTGTGTTAAGACTTCCGACGACCACTACGACTGATTCAGACGGGTTCAATTTGATGTTTGCAGGTGTACTCACAGAGAGATAATGTCATGGCAGGAGTTCGGTTGTGTTGTCCATCAGAAGTTGGGAAAGTTCATGAAACTTGTACTAGGCAGCGACCATGCCGGATTCGAGCTTAAAAACGCCCTGAGCGCATGGCTACTCGACCTGGGTCACCAGATTTACGACGTAGGTGGCTTCAGCGAAGAACGGGTTGACTACCCAGAGTTCGGAGCAGAGCTTGGCCGCGTTGTGGCCGCAGGTGAAGCGGAATTCGGAATTGCTGTCTGCGGTAGCGGCCAAGGGATCTGCATGGCGGCAAACAAAATTCAAGGAATCCGCGCGGCCCTCATCCGAACGGTCGAAGATGCACAACTGGCACGAGCGCACAACAATGCGAATGTGGCCTGCTTCGGCGGACGGGTGACTGATGCATCACTCGCACAAGAAGCTTTTGCCGTTTTCCTGTCCACGCCTTTTGAAGGCGGGCGTCATGCTGATCGAGTAGCCCAACTAAATGAACTGACTTAGCGGAACCTTTTCTGGGTTATACTCGTCTGAGCATTGAGGATAGACTAAATCCACGTGATAGGAGTACATATGAAAAGCATCAGCAAGTTTGCGTCAGTCGGGGCGATCAGCATTCTTGGCGTCACGGTTCTTGCGGGTTGTTCAAGCAGCGATGACCCTACAACCGACACAACTACCTCCTCAGAGTCGAACCAAATGCTCCCACCGGTCATTGTCACGGCGGATCAAACCGATGCGTCGGCCACAGTGGGCGCTTTTATCGACATTGTGGTTGATGACCCAGCAAATACGACGATCGCGGTCGACAATGCTGAGGTACTTGAGGTCATACAAGGTAAAGATGACGGAAGTGCGACCTTTAACCCAGGTGCTGAGGCGCTTTCCCCAGGAACAGCCACTATTACGGTCACCAGTCCCGATGGTTCAATTCGAGACATCGTGGTAACAGTCTCCTAAAAAGGTAGCGCTTTCCGGCAAACTCACTCTGACTAACATGTGTCGGGTGACCACTCGAATAGCCCTCGCAACCTGCGAGCAACTTCCCGACCTTGACCCCGATGACCAGCCACTAATCAATCTTTTTCGCAAGATCGGGATTGAGGCGGCGCCAGCCATATGGTCTGATTCGAGCATTGATTGGACGCTGTTTGATCAGATAATTATCCGAAACACCTGGGACTACACCAATCGGCTAGGAGAATTCTTAGCATGGGCGAAATCGAATAAGTCCCGGATTCGAAATTCATTCGAGACTATTCGATGGAACTGCGACAAGATTTACCTCAAAGACTTAGCTTCCGCGGGGTTTCCCGTGGTTGACACTCAATTTGTGTCAGGCGGGGACAGCGGTTGGGACCCACCGAATACCGCGGATTTTGTGGTTAAACCAACGGTCTCTGCCGGCAGCCAAGACACTATGCGTTTTCCCGCGGATAGGCCGGGTTCGAAGCGCAATGCTCAAGATCTCATTAATCGAATTGTTTCCCATGGAAAAACTGCAATGGTGCAGCCATACTTGGCAGCTGTTGATGAGGTGGGAGAGACGGCGCAACTTTTTATTGGTGGCGACTATTCGCATGCAGTTCGCAAGGGCCCGCTCCTGGCCCCCAATGTGCTGGCCGAAAAAGAGCATGGCTTATTCCTCAAAGAGGACATTTCACCCCGGGACCCAAGCCAGGCACAACGTGAATTGGCAGACGCGGTCATCGCATACGTCGCTAGGAGTTTTGGCACTCCGCTGTACGCGCGGGTTGACCTGCTCGATAACCCCTACGGGAGGCCGGTCATTTTGGAACTGGAGTTAGTGGAACCTTCGATGTTTTTTGTGACGGCCCTCGACTCCGCCGGGCGATTGACGACTCTTTTCACCGAATAGCCAGATCTCCGTAATGAAATTGTTACCCGAATGTTGATAAATATGGCCATTTTTAGTTGCACTGCTTAAAAAATGAGATTATGTTGTCGCTCACAACAATTTAGTCATCCAATGTGGATTGAGGGACTCGTGATGGATCGTCTTACGCCCGTTCCAGAAGATAAATTTGCCTTCGGCCTGTGGACTATCGGCCATATCGGTCGAGACCCA
>DGQA01000034.1 GCA_002390705.1 Actinobacteria bacterium UBA4426
GAATTTGGTGCGCCCATACGCCGTTACAGGTTGGGCGTCAGCATTTTCAGAATATGGCTCGTCGGCGTCGCCCGCGAACACGTAGTCCGTTGATATCTGCACCATGCGCGCACCGGCGCGTGCGCAATAGGTCGCAAGAATTGCCGGTCCTTCCGCATTGACCGTAAACGCGGAACTTTCTTTTTCTTCTGCCGCGTCAACTGCAGTCCAGGCCGCGCAGTTGATCACAAGCTCGGGCGCGATCGTGGAAAATACCGATGCGACTGACAGTTCAGAGGTGATGTCAAGGTCGGGGAGGTCGCCCACGAACACTTCGTCTTGTGGGCGATCACGGTAGCGCGATACCAACTCGGTGCCGAGTTGTCCGTTGCTGCCAGTAATGAGGATTTTCATTGCGACTACTTGATCACTGCCTTGGCTTGAAGTGGGCGCCACCAGGCTTCATTGTCTTTGTACCAAGCGACCGTCTCCGCGAGTCCGTCAACAAATTTGTGTCGTGGCTGGTAACCGAGTTTACGAAGCTTTGAATCATCAACTGAATAGCGTCGGTCGTGCCCTTTGCGGTCTTCCACCGGCGTGACCTTTGACCAATCAGCACCCATTGCTTCAAGTACTCTCGTAGTTATTTCCTTATTGCTGAGTTCCAGGCCGCCACCAATGTTGTATGACTCACCCGGCTGACCCTTGGAGATGACGAGCGCAATTCCACGGCAGTGATCATCAACGTGCAGCCAGTCGCGAACATTGAGGCCGTCACCGTACAGCGGGACGTTTTTCCCATCAATTAAGTTCGTGACAAAAAGTGGGATTACCTTTTCTGGGAACTGATACGGACCGTAATTATTGGAACAACGTGTGCTACTGACATTGAGACCGTAGGTGACGTGATAGGCCCGAACCAGCATTTCGGCCGCAGCTTTTGCAGCGGAGTACGGCGAGTTCGGCTGCAGGGGCTCGGACTCAGTCCAAGATCCTTCATCAATTGAGCCGTACACTTCGTCTGTACCAATGTGCACGGTGCGATCAATCTTGTTGCGCAGACATGCATCGAGCACTGTTTGCGTCCCCACGACATTGGTAATAATAAAGTCTTGTGGTCCGTGAATTGAACGGTCCACGTGGGTTTCGGCCGCGAAATTCACCACTACGTCATGGCCGGGCAGAGCCTGGTCAAGCAGATCTCCGTCGCATATATCACCCTGGACAAATGAGTAGCGAGGATCACCTGACACTGAAGTGAGGTTGTCCAAGTTACCCGCATACGTCAACTTGTCGTACACGGTTACGCCGTCGACTTCGCCTAGCCAGGGGTAAGAACCCGCCAGCAGTTCGCGCACAAAGTGACTACCAATAAAGCCAGCACCGCCAGTGACCATAATTTTCATTGAGTTCCCTTTAATTTGTCCAACCAAGCCTTGGCAGTTTCAAAATCAGTGTCGGTCACGCCGGCACGTAGGACCGGCTCNNCGTGGCGAGGGTAGGAGCCAAGGAAGCGGATATCAAGGCAGACCCGATGCAAGCCCATGAGGGCTTCTTCAACGCGGAGGTCATTCACGTGACCCTCGAAATCCACGCTGAAGTAGTAGTCACCCAACGTTTTTTTCGTTGGGCGCGACTCCAGTCGAGTGAGGTTAATTCCGCGTACCGAAAATTCGGTCAGGATTTCTAATAATCCACCGGGGTGGTTCTCGCGCTGAAATACGCTCAAAGTTGTTTTGTCAGCGCCCGATGGTGCGGGGAGGTCACCTGGCAGAGCGACTATGACAAAACGCGTATAGGCATCAGAGCTGTCACCGATGTGGTCAGCCAAAATTTCCAGTCCGTAAATTTTCGAATTGAGTGCCTGCCCAATGGCGGCATCAAAAGCTGGGTTGTCCCCCACCAGCGCCGCGGCAGCGGCCGAAGTGGACATTGAGGGAATAACGTCCGCATCAGGCAGATTCGCACTCAACCATTTACGCACTTGGGCCTGCGCATGTGGATGCGTACTGATCGTGTGAATGTCTGAGAGCTTGGTGCCTGGACGGACAAGTAATGAGAACTCGACGGGTAGCACAACTTCACTAATAATGACCAAACGTTTACCACTCGCTAGCTCATCGAGAGTAATTGCTACTGAACCTTCAATTGAGTTTTCAATCGGAACTAGCGCAGCTGCAACTTCACCATTACGGACCGAATCTAGGGCGTGCAACACTGACTTAGCCGGAACCGGATCAACGCCACCGGCCTGGAAAAGATTGGATGCGCGTAATGCCGCCTCCGAAAAGGATCCGGATGGGCCAAGGTAGGCGATCTGGCGCATCGGACTGCTCATGCGCTTTTCTCCATTGTTTTGGTCCTACCAAGAGCCGTGCTAATTGCTTCGCTCTCTTCGGGTGAAAGGTCAATGTCAGATTTTCCCGCGGTAATCTCTTTCAGGTAGGAGCGGGTGTCAGATCGGCCGTGAATTGTCGTGACAATTAAGCCGTCGCCATAGTCGTCAACAATCGCCGCAGAAAACGAATAGCGTCCGCTGAGATTGTCGAGCGCGTCGTAGCGCACCACTGCAATGTGATTAAGTGAATCACGCAAACCGGACTTGAGTTGATTAATGGAATATTCCTGTGCCAGCATTTCGTCTTGGATCTCATTGAAGCGCTCAAGGGTCCGGGCCAATACGTCAATGTAGGTTTCGCGGCCCTCAGCAACTTGTAGAAGCGAGTAGGAACGGTGCAGCCGTGAAAGTTTGGCCAGTGCGATAGTTCCGATCGCGACCCCAATTACCCCGACGACCACACCAATTAGCGCCACAATCGTTGCTGTTTGGGCGTCAAGATTCACGCTCACAAGCGTACTGGCAGCATGGCTCTGCCAAAGAACCGCACCAAAGCGTCCCCAGATGAGCGCACCATGCCAACATTAGCCTGTGAGTGACCTCCAATTACTACTCGTTGACCTGTTCTCTCGCACCGCAGCGACCCTTTTTGGCCTCTTTCTGTTCATCGTTACCACGATCAGCCTGTTGCGCACCGCGGTCGTTCCGCGTGCACTCACTTCCCCGGTCTCTGATGCCGTCGCTCGAAGCATCACTGGACTGCACCATCTCATTGCCCGTCGCCGCAAGACGTACGTAAAACAAGACTCAGTTTTAGCGTGGAATGGCCCGTTGATCATCATTGGTCAATTGCTGAGCTGGTTGCTCCTCTACTTTGCCGCGTACGGCCTATGGATTTATGGAATCGGTGGGGTTGACTTGGGGGATTCCTTCCGTGAATCCGGATCAAGCCTGTTCACTCTGGGTTTTGCCCACTCCACCGAGTCTGGTCCCACCATTCTGGCTTTCATGGCAGCGGCCACCGGCCCAATTGTGATCGCACTTCTCATTGGTTTCTTGCCCACTGTTTATAACGCCTACATCAACCGTGAAGCGGATATTTCGCTGCTGGCTGTTTCCGGTGGCCAGCCAAGTTGGGGTCCCGAACTACTTGCTCGGCTCACATTGAACAATCAATTGGGAGACATTCCTACACATATGAACGCATGGACCAAATGGTTTGGAAATCTGCGTTTGACCCACACGACTTACCCGGTACTCGTCCAAATTCGATCGGCGTCCCCCTTCCGGCACTGGGTTATCGCGAGTATCACCGCCCTCGATGCAGCCTCACTGCAACTGTCCCTGACAAAGACCTTGCCCAGGGCCGAATGCACCCAGGTAGTAATTCACGGAACCCAAACCCTCGAAACCCTGTACGCGGCCCTCACTGTCCGTAAAAAATTCTTCACGAAGTTGCCTTTCGTTGGCCGCCACCTTGGCGCCCCGATTCCCGAATCCGATGCCCTGATCAAAATGCCTGGCTATCAACCGGGAAGCGTCGCCGTTGAACAAGCTGCCAGTACTGACTCGGCCCGAGTGTTCTCGGCCGAAGCTGTTCATCAGATCAGCGTCGGTGAGAAAAATGGAATTCGACTCAGCAAAGAAGAATTCACAACAGCGGTCAACATGTTGAAAAAATCTGGCTACCCCGTAGAGGTTGATCTAGATACCGCCTGGACCCAGTTTTCAATGTCGCGCGTGCACTATGAATATGTTGCCTACCAACTCGCGTACATCCTCAACGTGCTTCCAGCTCCGTGGAGCGGAGAACGCAAAAGCAAATTCGACACAATCTGGCCCACCTCGTCGGTTGACATCTATGAAGAAAATATTACGCAGAGCGATCCGCCGACCGGAACCTTCTAGACGTCGCTGCCCAATCCAACTGCTCCTAAACGTCGCGCAAAGTAACCTGACGCGAAGTAAGCCCCGACCGGGCCCGTCGCTCAGCATCACTGAGTGGCTGTGACAATTTCAGCGCCGAAGCAAGTCGCTTGCCAAACTCTGCTGCTGGCTCTTCAATTGCGGCAGCTCCCCGACCCAAGGGGATGTCCCATACGGGAACAATGAGCCCTTGAGCGCGGAACATGCCAACCAGCCTGGTGTCCGGACCAATTGAGTCCTCTTGGACTGCATGAAGCCGGGCCAGTGCATTGAGTAGTTCATTTTCTGGCGTGGACAT
This sequence comes from Actinobacteria bacterium UBA4426, assembly GCA_002390705.1. Classification (GTDB taxonomy): domain Bacteria; phylum Actinomycetota; class Actinomycetes; order S36-B12; family S36-B12; genus UBA4592. The sequence goes on from DGQA01000034.1 coordinate 4,542, forward strand.
GATCCACCGAAGGTGTTCCTTCTCGCCCATTTGAGTCCAATAACCGGCAGCAATGGATTCGAGTTTCAGCGTTGGGTTCGCGTACTCGCTGGCACGTTCAAGGGACGCCTTAACTTCGTCCGAGAGTTCTGCCTCTTCGTCCATCCAGAAATCAAAATTCTCGTGAACGACTACATCCAAAACCTCGGAAGCATCAATCAAGTCTTGTGCTGGAGGCGAATCAGTCGACACTCGTTCAAGACCTACCGGCTCACCGTGCGGAGTTGTCAGCGCTCGCTGCAGGGCATTAGCCAGATCCCGCGATGGATCACCACTGCCGGTGTTGATTTGCAGACCGAGCAAGATGTCGCCGTTTGCGCGAACGAGTGCGGGGTAGGCCATGGGTAGCACTGTTGCCAAGGTCACCTTGCGGCCGTCTCCGACACCGGGATTGAGAGTGAGCTCTGCCGTCGCAGAGGGGACCAGTTCCCGCATCGCCACGATGTCGCACTCGCTGGCGAAACCTTGGAATGGACGATTGGGAGCTGAGACTGCTTTTGACGCCTCACGCCCGTGGCAGGCCTTATACCTACGACCGGAGCCACAGGGGCACGGCTCCCGCATCCCGACTACTGGGACTTCACCTTCGAGTTCGGTAACTGCAGAATTGTGTACACCATTTTTTTTACCCTGGGTTTTCTTTGCCATAGTGCGCAAACGTACCGGAGGCGCATAGCTCCTGGCATGACCCCTTGCAGCGGTTCCAGGGTGAAATAGCACCCGTTGCGGGTGCGAAGGCCCGGTTGCTGTGGCAATCAGAAATAATCGTTCACCCAAACAGGTTGTCTAGTGTTGCAACACATCGATGAATTTCTGCCGCCAGCCACGGCAACGAAGACTTCGCGATCGTCACCGTCTGGAAGGATGACCACAACAACCACCACCGTCGATCAATAGCCCGGATCTCACCCTGCAAACGGCAGGCGACTCGCTAAGAACCTTTGGTCTCAACACTCCCTGACACGCATGACCCTGGGGAATGCCCCCTCTGCATTCTTTCGAGTCACAAAAGTATCGAGCGGTTTCAATTAATTTCGCTTCTTGGACAGAATTGACCGCTTTCAGAACATGCTGTGTGTCGAAGTAATTGTGGTCCCACCAAAATGCATCCGCGTCTCATGTACCTCTGGCGCCACCATGGCCGAAAGTACTCACCATCTTTCGGTTAGAGGGACACAGGACTAGGTGGGACTTCTACAGATCTCTGACCAAAACTAGGACTGACAACGACTGACTGGACGGATTCAACTAGGCAGCGCAATTAGCAGGTGAGTTGTTCTTCGCGGGCATACACCCGGCTTCGAAGAATTCGGAACGGACTACCGGGATCGACTTCGCGGTCTCATATGAGAACTCCTCGGACGCGCTACTCTGCCCACCTTTGCACTAGCAATTAGCCATTGGTCAAATCTCGCCGATTAAACGCGGGGTAACTGGTAGTAAGTACAAGTATCGCGGCGAGAGCCAAAATCACGATTCCGGCAAGCGTGAAGCCATTATTAAGGGGATCGGTTCCGTTATACCAATAAAATGGCGTAAATTTCTGCCACCAGCCACCACTGATCTCAGCCATCGAGCTAGCCACCTGCAGCACGACCGCAACCCCTGCGCTCACACCAGCGGCTAGCCCCACCCGACCGAATGCGGCGCCCATAAAGAATGCAAGTGCACCAAATAGGTAGCCAAGGAGTAGGAGGTTCACGCAGATAGCCAATATGTTGAGGTAGTCCATGCCTAAACTCGAAATCAGGTTCGCCGTGGCAACTCCGGCAAAGGTCGCGAACGCGACAACGAAACCCCAGATCAATAACGCAATGAGTTTCTGGGTAAGTAGGTAGCTCCGTGAAATCGGATTTGCGAGCAGAATTCCTAGGGTTCGATTATTTTCCTCACCCGCGATTGACTTGGCACCGATCGAAATGGTGATCACCATGATTGCAATGGGTGCCATTAATCCAAAAGTTTCTAGCTGAAAGAAGCCTTCAGGTGTTCCTAGATCACCACCACCAAAGAATGCGAGCATTTCCGGGGGGAAAGACTCGCCGAGTTGCGCCATATTTGGTTGCATGTACGCGTAGATCGGCCCCATCATCACACCCATCAGGCCACACATGAGGAAGGACACAAACAGGGTCATGGTTTGAAATTCAGAAAGGGTCTTCACCCAGATCTTCGAGACAAGAGTGCGACCGGCAACGCGCTCGCCCAATCTCGCAGTGAGGTGATTGGCTCGAAGTCGATCCAAGATCCGAATATTGACCGATCGTTGACGCAGATCCCGCCGCGAGAAACCAACAAGCGCCGCGAGAAACAGCAGTGCGCAAGCCCCGAGCAGAATCGCAATCGCTCCCACATTTACACCGTTGCGTAACGGATCCCCATCACTGATGTAGTACCACGGAAAAATTCGCGCGACTTCTTCCCACCCAGAAATCAGTGGCATGACGCCTGCCCCCAAGAAGGAAAGAATCAGAATGCCAGAGCTAATTCCAATTGCAGCATGAGCTTTCCCTGTCCGCGCGCCAATGGCCAAGGCGAGAAAGCCGTAAAAAATTGTGCCAATTACTAATTGGACAATAAACCCCCACACACTTAAACCGGAAATACTCACGTCTAAAACCGCGGGGGTTAACAATCCAACACCCAGCAGTACAAGTGCGGAAGCGGCATACAACGTGATGAGCGCGAGGGTGCTTTCGACAACGAGTCGGATTCGGCTTACAGGATTCGCGAGCAGAATCCCAATCGTTCCATCACGCTCGCGCCCGGCAACTGCACCCACACCAATCATGATCGCCATCCCGCCGAGCACCAACGCTCCATAGGTGGAAAAAATTGCGTTGTAGGCAAGGGAGGCAACATCTTCGCCCGGGGTGAGCCCAAACATGGACATCAGACTTTCAGGCAAGTCGTCAAACAGTGACATGTCGACATCGCGATAGACCACCATGCCAAATGCGAACATGACCGAAAGACCCATCACTCCCAAGGCAACAGTGCGCGCCCGCGAATACAGGTTGTGAACGTACACAGAACCTAGTCTGCTCATAAAATAATCACACAGATTCATCGTGATAGTACGTAAGGAACACTTCTTCTAAGTCTGCCTCGTTCGTACTGATATCAAGTGGATGACATTTGCTCATGACTGCAGCTAGCAGTTTTTCCATTGTTCCCTCATAGGAAATAAAGACTCGATTGCCTTCAATCAGCAAACTACGAATCCCAGCAATCCCCTCGAAAACACTTTCCTCCGGTCCACTGGAAAGTTCAAGCTCTATTTTGCGGATACTTTTCCCACGCAAACTCGCAATTGTCTCCAGTGCGATCAGCTTCCCGCTGCGAATAATTCCCACCCGGTCGGCAACCCGCTGCACCTCGCTTAAAGTGTGGCTCGAAAGAAAAACGGCCCCACCCGCATCTGCTATTTCCCGGATCAAGCCCTGTAATTCTCGTTGAACTAAAGGATCCAGTCCAGCGCTCGGTTCGTCCAAGATCACGAACTCTGGCTTATTCATAAACGCCTGAATAATTCCAATTTTCTGTCGGTTACCCGAAGAAAGATCACCGATTTTTTTTGCCATCTGCACGTTAAGACGCTCACCAAGTTGCTCGACGTAGCGTGCGTCAACGCCTCCACGCAAGTTGGCAAAGAAATGAATCAGGTCGGCGCCGGTCATGTTCGGATACAGTGCCAGCTCGCTGGGGAGGTATCCGATTCTGTGTCGCAAGGCAAGGCTGTCCCGGTGCACGTCCATTCCTAGGATCGAAGCAGTTCCGCTAGTTGCTCGTATTTCGTTCATCAAAAGGCGGATCGCTGTTGTTTTACCTGCGCCATTGGGGCCAAGGAATCCGAACACTTCCCCGGCGGAAACGCTCAGATTCAGATCAGCGAGCGCGGCGAAGTCACCGTAGTTCTTGCCTAAACCACTGGTGTGGAGCGTGGGTTCCATTCCTTCACCCTAGCAATCACATCACCCGGATAATTAGAAATAATCGCATCCACTCCTAATTGCAGACACAAATCAACGTCGGCCATTTCATCTACAGTCCAGACATGCACTTTGTGACCAAATGCGTGGACCTGCTCCACGTACTCGGGGTGCGCCTTGATGTACTGAATGCCAATTCCGGAGATACTCACCCCCTGAGGTAACTGCCCGCCGCGAAACCGACGCGGCAACTTTCCAGCAAGGTACACAACTTGACTGTCTGGCGAATATCTTGTGAATCGCTGCACCGCCATCCGACTAAAACTCATCACACGGGCGCGGGGAAACTCATGTCCTGCATGTGGAGTCGTTAACCCGTATCTGTGGAGCACGTCAAATAGCTCACGTTCGACGTATTTTCCAAAGCGCACCGGATGTTTCGTTTCAATTGCTAATTCAATTGTTTGGGAGAAGTCCAAAATCGTGGTAAGTAGTGTTTCCAAAGTGAGTAACCGAGTTCGGGATGCATCGGGTCGCGGATCCTCGTAGTCAATCCAGCTATCAAGGCTTCCACTAAAATCATTGGTTACTAAGTCGGACAATGACTGGCCAGAAACCGACCCTCTGCCCGTACTGGTCCGATCAATCCGGCGATCATGTACACACACCAAAGTGCCGTCGTTGGTGAGGCGGACATCACACTCAACTGCGTCCACGCCCTGTTCAATAGCGCGGATATATGCCGCGAGCGAGTGCTCCGGTTCGGTGTCATTTGCACCCCGGTGGGCGACAACTTGTGGCAATGCCATGATTCCCTAATGGTAAGCCGTGATCTTGATTTAATTCTGTTTGACCTCGATGGCACGCTGACCGATTCTGGTCCCGGGATTCTCAGTTGCATCGAATACGCCCTCGAGGACCAGGGAATCCCATTCCCTGAACGTGACCAAATGCGCTCCTACCTTGGCCCACCCCTCGCGGT
>DGQA01000016.1:0-108571 GCA_002390705.1 Actinobacteria bacterium UBA4426
CTAACGGCACGAACCGGGTCATGCGCAGTACCGATGACGGCGCGTCCTGGAGTGCAGTAGCCGCCACGGAAGCGAATTCGTGGCAATCAGTTGCCTACGGCAATGGCGTATGGGTCGCCGTCAGCTCTAACGGCACGAACCGGGTAATGCGTAGTACCGATGGCGGCGCGTCCTGGAGTGCAGTAGCCGCCGCAGAAGCCAACATTTGGCGGGAGGTTGCCTACGGCAATGGCGTATGGGTCGCCGTCAGCGTTGACGGCACGAACCGGGTGATGCGAAGTACCGATGGCGGCGCGTCCTGGAGTGCAGTAGCCGCCGCGGAAGCAAATGGGTGGGCTGGGGCTGACTACGGCAATGGCGTCTGGGTCGCCGTCGCTCAAAGCGGCACCACGAACCGGGTGATGCGCAGTCTGGACCCATCAGCTGCAGGCGGCGGTGGTGAGGACCCAGCGGCGGCGGCAGAGGCTGTTCGGGCAGCGCAAGAGGCGGCGTATGTGGAGAATGTACGGCTTCAGAAATTGGCCGAAGCAGCGTATGCGGAGAATGTGCGGATTGTTGAGGCAGCGCGGGTTGAGGCAGCAGTCCTGGCGGCAGAGGCAGCGGTTCTTCCTGTTTTTGTGTGTGCAGCAAAACAAGTTGATCCTGATGCGGTGTGTGTCTCGGCTGCCACGATTATTAATAACGCGAGAATCGTGAGCACACTTGATGCCCAAGCCCTGTCGGCAATCCCGATAGAGAACATCGGTCGATATCCGGCACAGTACCTCGCCCAAATCTCTCCCGTGGCGATTAGGGGTTTGAGAGTCGGCCAACTCAACTCTTTCTCAGCTGAACAAGTGAAAGCATTGCCGGCTGCGCTTGTGGCAGGAATTTCTCGCACGGTCTTCGCCAAGATGAAGCCTGATGTGAAAAATAGATTCACAGCCACTCAAATCAAGAGCCTTGATAAGGGACAGGTCACGTCATTTTTATCAAAAAAGCCCCAAAAGATTAAGAAATCTCAGATACGAGCCCTTAACTTTACCGGGGTAGCCCCAAAAACTTTAGCTGATTCGCCACGAAGTGTGTTACGTAAACTATCCGTGAGACAAATAAATAACCTCACTGACAAACAATATAAATTAATCATCAAGCAAGATCCCAACTCTTTTAATGAAAAGAAAATCCAGAAATCACGATTTGCAAGCGAGCTTTTTCGTTGACAAGAGTCACCTCCACCCAAAGACGACACGGTTGTCACGCTCGAATCAGCTTAAGGGGCCAAGCCCCCCCCTCGGACACAATTTGCGCTCAATTTCGAAATTGCGGAGTGTACATTTCTTGAAAGCAGCAGTTGTAACGATTACAGCTGGCCTTTCATACGCTCATGGCGCCAACGTCGGCGATATGCGTCTTCACGACGCGCATGATTAACCTCGGACGGCAAGTCTGGCTCGAAGGGCCTCCCGGCGTTCTTCAAAACGATTCACGCTGACGTCCATGTCAGCCAAGAGCTGAGCGAGCTCGTCTCGCGCAGCATTGCCCACCGAGCCGAAATCATTGCGCTCAAAAATTTTCCATTTGCGCAGGACCGGCATGATCACTTCGTCACGGTGTTGCTTGAGATCGTAGATACCGGCCACGGCGATTTCCACTGCCTTGCGTTGGAAACCATCAATTCCGTGCCCAGGCATTGCGAAATCTCGCACACTCGACAGAATTGCTACCATTGTCGCATCGGGCTGGAGTTCAAGTGCCGCGTCAAGAAGGTTTCGGTAGAAAATCATATGCAGATTCTCATCTAGTGCGATCCGCTGTAAAAGCGACTCACCAATTGGATCACCGGTCGCCGCACCGGTATTCCGGTGCGAAACCCTCGTTGCCAGTTCTTGAAATGACACATATGACAAGCCCGCCAACATACCCGGGTGAATTGCTTGGAAGCCTTCTTGCATGTGGAACATGCGTGCCTGCTCCAGCGCCACCGGGTCAACCGCGCGCGTGACCACCAAGTAATCGCGGATCGCTATACCGTGTCGCCCCTCTTCAGCCGTCCAGCGACCCACCCATTCGCCCCAAGCGCCCTCACGGCCGAAGATCGTGGCAATTTCATGGTGATAGCTCGGTAAATTATCTTCTGTCAGCAGGTTGATGATCAGACTGGTTCGCGCGGCTTCACTGAATCTTTGCTCCTGAGGGGTCCAGTCTTGGCCACCCAGATGTGCGAAATTTCGACCGTCACCCCAAGGAATGTAGTCATGAGGAAACCACTCTTTTGCTATCGAGATGTGTCGATTAAGTTCCTTCTCAACGACTGGTTCCAAATCATTAAGAAGATTGAGGGTCTCGATCTGGTCGAGCATCTGCGTCATGTCCGTATTGTGGCACGTTGACCCATGTATTGCGCTCCAGCCCTAATTTGCATTTCAGCCATAATTCTTTGAATTGACAGGTACATTGTTTATATGTTCACCAAAGCAGACGAATCCCTCCCGGTGGAGGTGTTGCGAGCGACCCAAAATGTCGACATTGAGCCGGGCGACGCGGCAGACGCTGCCGATCGGCTGACCATGATCATGGAGGCTGAGGCGGTTCGCAACGGCATCGCAGGTGAGAATGGTGAGTACGGCGGAGAAGGTTCACTCGATGGATTGCTCTACCCACTTGAAGACACCGAGTACCTCCTCGCCAGCGAGGACGCACAAGACGCGAGTGACGATCCAATGCACGCAGGCGAGTCAACTCCCTCGACTGTGGTAAGCGAGGAAGTCGCGGCCATGCACTTCATCGACATTGATGAGTACGTTGACACCGATAAGTACATCGACGACGAAAGCGACTCAGAGAATACGAAAACGCGATTTGATCAATTTAATCAACCAGTCACCGACCTCACGCCTGAAGACGAAACTTTGTTGGGAATCGAACCACGCCCCGCGTGAACTACTTACTGACCTGAGGTTTGGGCTTTCGCAGTTTGCGAGCAGTTCCTCGAACAACTCCCCCAAGTAACATGCCCAGAAGAAACGACACAGTAACGATCAGCCACACATAGATGTCAAAATCCATGCCCAAGAATTTCACCTGCGCTGTTTCCAAATTTTGTACGGCAAAAACTAAGAGAACTACTGCGATGACGATTATTACGACGCCACGCCAAGTAAGCCGCATGCCGGGCTTCGACTCACTTTTACCGAAATTGTCCGACATCAGTTCCTCTTTCCAGTTGGAAGGATCTCAGTTCGCAGATCCACTCTCGATCTCACCACTATTCACGGTAGCGTATCGGAATTGAGTGTCTTGCTGCTATGAATAGGGCATGACGCTGACTCCCGCCACCGAATTCGTGACCTACACACTTGATAATCAGGTCGCAACCATCACTTTTAATCGGCCCGAGCGACTCAATGCGCTACTTCCCGACATGATCCATACCTATTCGAACTTGTTGGACTTTGCTGATGCAGACCCACAAGTCCGAGCAATCGTGGTGACCGGGTCCGGTCGTGGGTTCTGTTCCGGGGCAGATCTCAGCATCTTGGGTACAGATCCGGAGCTGGTTCAAGGGTTCCTCAACGGTCAGAGCCATCGAACCGTGCCGGGGAAATACCTACACCTGTCCACTCCGGTGATCACTGCAATCAATGGTCCGGCTGCTGGCTTGGGTTTTGTGATTGCCATGAGCGCAGATTTCCGATTCGCCAAGTCCGATGCGAAACTTAGTTCCACCTTTGCTCGACTGGGCCTGATCGCTGAATACGGCATTGCCTGGCTGCTCCCCCGTTTGGTGGGTTTAGCTCGCGCCTCGGAGATCCTGATCAGTGGTCGCACATTCACTGGCCAGCAAGCTGCTGAGTACGGGCTAGTTCTGAGCGCCAGCGATGATCCACTCTCGGCGGCATACGAATGCGCTGCCGATTTAGTGAGCAATTGCTCACCCGCATCAATGGCTGTGATTAAGGCCCAGCTGGTGCGAGGCATGAATGCGCAATTTAATGAAAGTGCCGATGACGCTTTCGTCGAGATGGGCCACGCATTTGGTCGCGAAGATCTCGCCGCCGCACTTCGCGGAAAAATTGATGGGGTACCACCACAGTTCCCTTCGAATTAGCGCAATAAACCACAGTGGGCGAGTGCCATTCGCACGAGCCGCCCCTGTCCTCCGACCATCTCTAATTCAAACTCGGGGCTGGTTACCGCATCAGGGGAAACCCAAATAAGGTCCAGTGCCTCTTGTGAAGGAACGCAATCCCCCTCGATCGGAACAATGAAAGCCAACGAGATTGCGTGCTGGCGTGGGTCATGAAAGCCGGACACACTCTCGTCCGGGAAATACTCCACGACGGTAAACGGTTGCGGTGATGCGGGCAATTTTGGAAAAGCCATAGGCCCTAAATCCTTCTCAAGGTGCCGAATAATTGCATCGCGCACCCGCTCCCGGTACAGCACGCGACCCGAAACCACCGCCCGACTGATTGACCCATCGGGCAAAATTCGCAGAAGAAGCCCCACTTCGGTAACCTCACCGCTTGCATCGACGCGCACCGGAATCGCATCCACATACACAATCGGCAAATTGGCCCGAGCATTTTCCAGCTCATTATCGGATAGCCACGCTCCTGAATTTTCTAGTAATTCCATCACGGGCCAATCTTCACATGGATCCTTCCTCATAACAGGCAGGCGCCCCTACCAAATCGATCGTATGCTGTTGCCCATGAGCACATCAACTCCGGAAAATGACCAATCTCAACTCCCAGATCTGGGTGATCCCTCCGTTGTGACCGATGACCAGTGGCGCGAGCGACTGACACCCCAGGAATACCACGTCCTACGTGAAGGGGGAACCGAACCCGCTTTTACAGGTGAATACACCGACAATAAGGCCGCCGGGACCTACTCCTGCCGGGCCTGTGGAACTAAGTTGTTCACCAGCGACACCAAATTTGACTCCCAATGCGGTTGGCCTAGTTTCTATCAGCCCTTAGCCAAAGACTCGGTCGTCTACATTGAAGATTCCAGCCTTGGTCGCGTAAGGACTGAAGTTCGCTGCGCGGCCTGCGACGGGCACTTGGGGCACGTTTTCGAAGGCGAAGGTTATGGCACACCCACCGACCAGCGGTACTGCATTAACTCCATTTCAGTAAACTTCGAGTGACTTAACGGCGCGCCAGCCTCCCCAAACTCGTTCTTCTCAATAGTCTTAAGCAGTGCGTACCGTGACTCCAGCCGCAGACCAATTCGCGGTCACGGTTGAGCAGATCAGTAACGTCGTGGTCCGGCCAGACATCACATTGACGCAGGTCCCCGCGCCCAGCCGACTGGCACCTTTTGCCTTGGCCCTCACAGCTGCACCCACCGACGTTGACAGCGATGCGTTCTCAGGAAGATTTGTGCTACTCCATGATCCTGATGGTGTCGAAGAGTGGGGTGGAACCTTTCGCGCGGTTATTTTCGCGCGTGCTGAGTTGGAAGCCGATCTTCTCAACGACGACCTAGTAGGGGAGGTCGCCTGGAGTTGGATTTCTGAGAGCACTTCGCACCTTCAGATTTCAGAAATCGGGGGCACCGTGACCAGCAACTTTGGTCAGTCATTTGGGACCTTGGCGGAGCGCCCCGCCGAGGGTTTTGTTGAAGTGAGATCTTCCTGGACACCCACTGAAGACGATTCGGGGGCGCCGCGGGACGACCTCGGCGGTCACCTCACCGCTTGGATAAACGTACTGGTGTGTGCGGGCGGACTTATGCCGCTCCCAGAGGGTGTGGCCCATGTTGCACACGCGCGTCGTCGTGGATAACGAAGAGCCAAAAGTTCCTTATGAAACTCGCGAGCAAATACCTGACGTAATCGTGACGCACGACGCGCTAGTGGCGTACTCCGAGAAATTGCGACAAGGGACCGGCCCACTAGCTCTCGATGCCGAGAGGGCTTCAGGCTACACGTATTCCCAGAGGGCATATTTGATCCAATTGCGACGCGAGGGCGCTGGCACTGCACTTATAGACCCGATCGCCTGTCCGGACTTGCGCCCGATTGCCGAAGCAACAGTTGGGGTGGAATGGATTTTGCACGCTGCCACCCAAGATCTTGAATGCCTGCGAGAAGTCGGCCTGTCCCCCTCAAGACTTTTTGACACCGAACTGGCGGGTCGAATCCTTGGGTGCGAAAGAGTAGGGCTTGGCCCATTGATTGAAAGTGAACTCGGAAAATATTTGGAGAAGGGCCATGGCGCAGCCGACTGGTCGCTGAGACCACTCAAACCAGCAATGCTGCGTTATGCAGCCCTTGATGTTGAGTTGCTCGTCGAACTGCGGGACTCACTTTCGGCGAGTTTGCGGGAGGCAAACAAGTACGAATATGCCCAGCAGGAATTTGCTGCGCTATTGACCTGGCGACCTCGTCAACATGAAGGTGAGGCGTGGCGGCGCACCACCGGAGTGCATGCGATTAAAAATCCTCGAGCCCGGGCCATTGTGCGCGAACTTTGGGTTACCCGCGATGACATTGCCCGGCGACGCGATATTGCCCCGGGTCGCTTGATTCCTGATCGCGCTATTATTGCCGCGGCTAAAGCGATGCCCACCGAGACTTTACTCAAAGTCAAAGACTTTAATGGTCGGGCGGCGGCGCGCTACGAGCGCCAGTGGAATTTGGCGATCGAGCGGTCCCGTTTGCTGCCGGAATCGGAGTTGCCCGGTCCACCCCCGAAATCCCAATTATTGCCCGCACCTAAGAGTTGGGCTGAGAAAAATCCGGATGCTTTCGCTCGCCTCGAAGCCGTGCGCGAGGGTGTGGCCCAGTTGTCCGAATTACTTTCGATTCCAGTTGAAAACCTCATGACGCCGGAGCTGGTTCGGCGGGCTTGCTGGTGCGAACCGCTCGACACCGAGGGGGCGTATAACGAATTTTTGGAGGCAGGTGGAGCCAGAAAGTGGCAGCGTGAATTGGTCCTCCCCATTGTGTTTGCCGCGCGCGAAGCGAAACCCATACCTGCCGAAGACCCCGAGCCCGAGACACAATAAGTTACTAGCGGGTAACATAGGCCTTCCACAAGGAGGAAAAAATGGTTGAACGTGCGAATGTCGTTTTTGTTGATGGGGCTCGATCCCCTTTTGCCCGAGCCGGAAGTCTGTATTCGCAGACAAGAGCTGACGACCTCATTGTCAAAGTAATGCGGGAGCTTTTACGTCGAAACCCCCACCTTCCCCCCGAAAAGATTGATGATGTCGCCATAGCCGCGGCCACCCAGACCGGCGATCAAGGCATGAATATCGGCCGTTCGGCAGCCCTTCTGGCCGGGCTCCCCAATACTGTTCCCGGCTATTCCATTGACCGTTGGTGCGCCGGTGCAATGACAGCCGTTACTACCCTTTCGAGTGCAATCATGGCTGGCGCTTACGACATCGCCCTCGCAGGCGGCGTGGAACACATGACCCATCACCCGATGGGTGAAGGGATGGATCCCAATCCCCGCTATTTGTCGGAGCGCATTGTTGACCCGGAAGCGATGCTGATGGGAAAGACCGCCGAGAACTTACATGATCGATTCCCCCACATCACAAAAGATCGGGCAGATGCTTTTGCACTTGGCTCACAAGAGAAGACGGCAAAGGCGTATGCAAATGGAGTGATTCAGCTAGATCTCGTCCCCATTGCGGCCCGCAACGCTGAGCTCGGAAGCATTTTGGTGAGCGCCGATGAAGCCCCCCGCCCGGGAACGACACTGGAAGGGCTTGCCGCACTCAAAACCCCGTTTCGCCCGCACGGTCGGGTCACAGCCGGTAACGCCTCGGGCCTGTCCGATGGTGCGACAGCAGCGCTTTTGGCAAATGAAAAAGTGGCAGATGAGCTCGGTCTGAACAAAAAGATGCGCATGATCGGCTTCGCATTCGCAGGAGTTGAGCCCGAAGTCATGGGCGTGGGGCCAGTGCCCAGCACTGAAAAAGCACTCGCTCGCACCGGCCTTTCCATCGATGATATTGACCTCTTCGAAATCAATGAGGCTTTCGCGGTTCAGGTGCTGGCACTGCTGGATCACTTTGGTATCGCGGACGACGACGAGCGGGTTAACCCGATGGGCGGCGCCATCGCGGTCGGTCACCCATTAGCATCTAGTGGTATCCGACTTATGACCAACCTTGCGCGAGATTTCACGATGAACCCAACCGCAAAATATGGAATTACCACGATGTGTATCGGATTAGGCATGGGCGGAACCGTCATTTGGGAAAATATTTCAGGGAGCAACGCATGAGCGAAACGAACCCCACGGCCGTCGCCGAAAACCCGGACGAAGTGGTAACCCAAGCCCGGGTCCGCTATTTCCCTATGCCCCTAGGCGCGGGGACCATGGCACTGATCACACTGGACAATGGACACGATCACACTCGCCCATCGACGTTCGGTCCGGGTGGTCTTGCATCAATTAACGAAGCCCTTGACGAGATTGCTGCCCGAACCGACGTGGCTGCCGTTGGCGTTACCGGCAAGCCGTTCGTGTTTGCCGTTGGCGCCGATCTTTCCGCCACGAGCTTGGTTAATGACCCGGCGATTATTTCGGCCTTCGGGAAATTTGGTCACGACGTCATGCGTCGTTTCGGAGAATTTTCAATCCCTACTTTCGCGTTTGTAAATGGAGCGGCGATGGGTGGCGGACTAGAACTCGCCTTGCATTGTGATTTCCGCTCGGTATCGGCAGACGCTGCGGCTCTGTCCCTGCCCGAGGTTTTTCTCGGACTCATTCCGGGCTGGGGTGGAGCCTGGCTGCTCCCTAACCTAGTGGGTCCCAAGAGGGCACTCGAAGTGATCATCAGCAACTCGATGAGCCAGAACAAGCAACTCACACCGCAACGGGCTGTCGAGTTGGAGATAATGGATGTCATCTTCGCCCCCTCAGACTTTCTCGAGCAATCGGTTTTGTGGGCGGCGCAAGTACTTCAAGGGATCGTCGCGGTGGAGCGCGCGCCGATCGATCGCGATAGTTGGGACGCGGTAGTGGATGCGGCACGCGGGCAGGTTGATGCACGAGTCCATGGAGCAACTCGCGCCCCCTACATTGCCTTAGATCTGGTACAAGCTGCAAAAACTAATTCGCGCAGCGAGGGATTTGACGCAGAAGATGCAGCACTCACTGAGCTAGTGATGTCTGACCCACTTCGCGCCTCCCTATATTCATTCGATCTGGTCCAAAAACGTGCAAAACGCCCGGTCGGGGTCCCCGACAAGTCACTGGCTCGACCGGTCAACAAAGTGGGAATTGTCGGTGCAGGACTCATGGCGAGTCAGTTAGCACTACTTTTCGCGCGGCAGTTGATGGTTCCGGTTGTCATGACCGATCTAGATCAGGAACGGGTGGCCAAAGGTGTCGCCTACGCGCACACAGAACTCGACACTCTGCACACGAAAGGGCGGATATCCGACGATAAGCGCAATCGGCTTAAGGCACTCATCACGGGTACGACTGATAAGAGCCTTTTCTCTGATGCCGATTTTGTGATTGAGGCGGTCTTTGAGCAACTTGATGTGAAAAAGGTGGTCTTCGCCCAATTGGAAGAAGTCGTTCGACCTGACTGCATTTTGGCAACCAACACGTCATCACTTTCCGTGGCCGAGATGGCGGCCGACTTGGCACACCCTGAGCGCGTCGTGGGGTTCCATTTCTTCAATCCTGTTGCGCTCATGCCGCTACTTGAGATCGCTCGAGCCGAGAAGACAGACGACCCCTGCCTTGCCACCGCCTTCGCCGTTGGCAAGGGGCTCAAGAAGTCATGTGTGCTGGTCGCTGACCGTCCAGCGTTCGTGGTGAACCGCTTGCTCAACCGATTCCTAGGCGAAATTATTTCCTGCGTGGACGAGGGGGCAAGCTTTGCAGATGCCGATGCAGCGGTACACGCCATGGGGCTTCCAATGGACCCATTCGTCCTAGTGCAAATGGTCGGACCGGCCGTGGCTCAGCATGTTGCCCAGACACTCAATGGGCACTTTCCGGATCGATTCCATGCTTCCGAGAAAATGGGCAAGCTTGTTGCCGCTGGACTTCCAGGCATATGGTTGTGGGACGAAGCGGGCAACAAAACCGTGGATCCACGAGTCCTTGAAATCTTTGGAGATGCACCGAGCACCATGTCCCCTGATCAGATCAGGGATCGAGCCCTCACAGCGATCACGCAGGAAGCCCGCATAATGCTCGATGAAGGGGTCGTCGCAGAAGCTCAAGATCTCGATCTGTGCATGATTTTGGGCGCCGGTTGGCCGTTCTGGTTGGGTGGGATCACTCCGTATCTCGACCGCGGAGGCTACAGCGATCCCCGATTTTTAGCACAAGGCATTGCTAGCGTTCCTGCTTGACGGCATCTGACACGTTACTTTCCAAATTGCCCACCATCCACTCAGTAATTGACCGAGTAATGGTCTGTCCGGTAAGGCCAAGCGAATTGAGAATGGACGCGCGCTTGGCATGGTCAAGGAATGCAAGAGGGGTTCCAAAGTTGCGAAGGGGCACGTCCACGTTTTGGTCCCGCAGTGCCTGGCTTAAGGCCGCACCGACGCCACCTGCCCGCATGCCGTCTTCGATTACCACCACCAGTTTGGCCCGTGCTGCTTGCGTAATCACGTATTGCGGGATTGGTTTTACCCAGCGCGGATCGAGAACCCGAACGCCTATTCCTTGTGCTTTGAGGCCATCAGCAACCTCAAGCCCCAGCGGGGCGAACGACCCGATCGCCACGATGCAGACTTCCATTTCACCGTGATCGGCCAATACGTCAACGCCACTCTCGCGTGAAATTGCTGGGATGTCTTGCGGAATAGCTCCCTTTGAAAATCGCACCACGGTGGGTGCATCGTCAATGTCAACTGCTTCCCGCAAAGATTGCTTGAGCGTCGATTCGTCGCGCGGTGCCGCAATTCGCAGTCCCGGGACAACTTGCAACATTGCCATGTCCCAGACCCCATTGTGGCTAGCACCATCGTCGCCGGTCACCCCAGCGCGGTCAAGTACAAAAGTCACACCAGCATTGTGCAATGCACAATCCATTATTACTTGGTCAAACGCCCGATTCAAAAAGGTTGCATACAGTGCCACCACCGGATGCATACCCCCGTAAGCCAGTCCCGCTGCACTTGTCGCAGCGTGCTGCTCGGCGATCCCTACGTCAAAGATGCGGTCCGGAAATAACTGTCCAAACTGATCTAATCCCGTTGGCCCCCCCATAGCAGCAGTAATCGCGACAACATCTGAGCGCACTTGGCCAATGGCGACCAGTTCATCGGAGAATGCCTCGGTCCACGTGCGACCAGAAGCCGAAACTGGAAGTCCGGTTTCAGGATCAATCACGCCCACCCCATGGAATCGATCAGCTTCATCGGCCTCCGCAGGTGCATAGCCTTGGCCTTTGTGCGTGATCACATGAACAATTACGGGGGCATCAAAATCACGCGCCCGACTCAATGCATACTCAAGCTCGGACTCATCATGACCATCAACCGGTCCCACGTACTTCAAACCAAGATCCTCGAACATGCCTTGTGGCGCTACAACATCTTTCACGCCCTTTTTCATGCCGTGTAGGGCATCATAAATGGGCTCTCCTACTACTGGCGTGCGATGCAGCACCCGCTTGCCCCAACTCATGACCCGCTCATAGTTGGGGGCGGTCCGGAGTGTGTGCAAATGATGGGCAAGGCCGCCAATTGTGGGTGAATAGGAGCGCGCGTTGTCATTAACGACTATCACGAGGGGCCTCTCTCCCGTCGCAATATTGTTGAGTGCTTCCCACGCCATGCCACCGGTGAGTGCACCGTCGCCAATCACTGCGACCACATGCTGCTCACCCAAGAGCCCCCGCCGCTCCCAAGCCTTGGCCAGTCCATCTGCATATGAAAGCGCTGTGGATGCATGGGAGTTTTCGACAATGTCATGACCGCTCTCAGCGCGACTGGGGTAGCCACTGAGTCCCCCTTCTTGGCGAAGCGTGTCAAATTCGGCGGCCCGTCCCGTTAAAATTTTATGTACGTAGGACTGATGGCCGGTGTCCCAGATAATTGCGTCCTCTGGGGATCGAAAAACTCGGTGTAACGCAATACTCAGTTCCACCACTCCAAGATTAGGGCCGAGATGGCCACCGGTTGCAGAAACCTTTTCTACCAAGAAAGCCCGGATCTCTCGGGCTAGTTCAGGCAACCTTTCTGGTGGTAACGCGCGCACGTCTCGAGGATCACGGATTGCCGGCAAATAACGCACCAGCCTAGTGTAGGTGAGAAGTGTCAGTGGCGCTGTGGTGTAGGTCCGTCAGTGCCGAATAGACGCAATTGACCTCTCGAGCTTCCCGCAATAGTTGTGCTCCGACGGCGCTCAACGTGTCAAGAAGGTCTTCTGGGCGCTGACTACCAGACCCCGTACGAGCGGTTGCGTAAAGCCGGCGCATCAACTCGATATCGGTCTGTATTCGCTCACGGAGCACCCATGCCAAAGCTACTGGGTCTTTTCTGCTCTGCGAGTCCCGGAACTCCCCGGGCAGTCGATCCAGGAGCCATCGGGTTACCTGCCCAAGAAACTCGGGGTCTTGTGCGGTCACCAAGTCGCTGGGCCATCCAGGCGAGGACATGATCACAGAAGCGAACGTAGAACATACTGCAAAATTCCACCGTTTCGGTAATAGTCGGCCTCACCTGGAGTATCTATGCGCAATCCGACCTCAAATTCGATGCCCGCACCACCCGGTGACGTGGCACTCACCGTTAACGTCTGTGGGGTGATTCCTTTGTTGAGGGCAGTGATCCCAGAAACTGCAAATACCTCGTTGCCCAAAAGCCCCAGCGACGCGGCACTGTCGCCGGCCATGAATTGTAGGGGAAGTACTCCCATCCCAATCAAGTTCGACCGATGAATTCGTTCATAGGACTGAGCAATGACAGCTCGGACGCCTAATAGCGCGGTCCCCTTTGCGGCCCAGTCACGACTTGACCCGGACCCATATTCTTTTCCAGCAAGAATAATCAACGGAATTTGTTTGGCCTGGTATCGAATTGAGGCGTCATAGATAGTGGTAATGGGAGAGCCCGGATCTGTGAAGTCCACGGTCACACCACCTTCTGTGCCTGGAACCAGAAAATTCTTTAAGCGAATATTCGCGAAAGTCCCACGAATCATGACTTCGTGATTCCCGCGTCGGGACCCATACGAATTGAAATCCTTACGTTCAATTCCGTGCTCACTTAGATACAGGCCCGCTGGTGAATCTGCCTTAATGGATCCAGCAGGAGAGATGTGGTCCGTTGTTACCGAGTCCCCTAGTACAGCAAGCACTCGAGCCTCGCTAATGTCACTTACCGGTTTCGGATCCCGCTCCATGCCTTCAAAATAGGGCGGCCGACGAACGTACGTGCTGTCCGGATCCCACTGGAAAATGCTCCCGGTCGGGGTGGGCAACGACTGCCACGCTTGATCGCCCGCAAACACGTCCCGGTATCGATCAATGTACATGTGCGAATCAATCGAGTCAGCAATTACTTGCTCAATCTCTGTTGATGAAGGCCAAATGTCGGCCAGAAAAACTGGGGCACCTTCTGGATCTACCCCAAGTGGATCATTGACCAAGTCCATGTCCATCGTTCCTGCGATCGCATAGGCCACAACCAGGGGTGGGGATGCGAGGTAATTCATCTTCACATCCGGGTTGATTCTTCCCTCGAAATTTCGATTTCCGCTCAACACCGAAGTGACCACAACATCATGGGTGTTCACCGCCGCCGAGACCTCAGTAATGAGTGGTCCTGAGTTTCCAATACACGTCGTACAGCCGTAGCCCACCACACTGAAGCCCAATTTTTCCAAGTACGGCAACAGACCTGACTTTTCGTAGTAGTCGGTCACCACTTTTGAACCCGGTGCCAACGTAGTCTTCACCCACGGCTTTCGGGCGAGCCCGCGTTCGACCGCCTTTTTTGCAAGCAGTCCAGCACCGATCATCACTGACGGATTTGAGGTATTGGTACACGATGTAATGGCCGCAACACTGACAGCACCATGTTTAATTTCAAGCGCCTCACCCGAAATATTGATACTTACTCGTTTTTCCGGCTCCTCGGTAAAACTTGTCAAAGCTTGCCCGAACTTGGATTGGGCTTCGGCCAGAATCACTCGGTCTTGTGGGCGCTTGGGTCCAGCGATGCTGGGCACCACCGTGCTCATGTCTAACTCGACAAGCTCCGAGTAATTTGCCTCATGATCGGGGTCGTGCCATAGGCCCTGTCTGTGTGCGTAGGCCCGGACCAGTTCAATTGAATCCTTTGTCCGCCCCGTCAGTTCTAGGTAGTCAAGAGTGACCTGATCAATGGGGAAAATTGCCACCGTACTGCCGTACTCGGGACTCATATTTCCGATCGTGGCCCGATTGGCCAGTGGCACAGTCTCCACGCCACTGCCATAGAACTCCACGAACTTGCCCACGACACCTCTTGTCCGGAGTATTTCCGTGATCGTGAGTACCAAGTCTGTTGCGGTTGCTCCTGGCGGAAGCTCGCCCGTGAGTTTGAAACCCACCACGCGCGGGATCAACATAGAAACAGACTGGCCCAACATCGCGGCCTCGGCTTCAATGCCACCTACCCCCCAACCAAGCACACCCAAACCGTTCACCATTGTGGTATGCGAATCGGTGCCCACAACCGTGTCAGGATAGGCCTGCCCTCCCCGGGCCATGATCACGCGCGCAAGATGCTCGATATTTACTTGATGCACAATCCCCGTTCCGGGAGGCACCACCTTAAACTCTTCAAATGCGCTCTGGCCCCAGCGCAGGAATTGATATCGCTCACGATTGCGCTCGTATTCCAGCGCAACATTTCGCTCCGCGGCGTCGGGCAAACCAAAGAAATCTGCGATCACCGAGTGGTCAATCACCAATTCAGATGGATTCAGAGGCTCGATCTTGTCAGGGTTGCCACCGAGGGCAATCACTGCTTCGCGCATAGTGGCTAAATCGACCACAACGGGTACCCCCGTGAAGTCCTGCATCACCACGCGCGAGGGCGTGAATTGAATTTCCTGCGTGGGCTCAACTTTTGCGTCCCAGGCGCCTAAAGCGCGGATCGTATCTGCATCAACATTTATGCCGTCCTCGGTCCGCAACAAGTTTTCGAGCAAAATTTTGTGGGTGAATGGGAGTTTCTCACTACCCGGCACAGCATCGATGGCAAAGATCTCAAATTCTTCACCGCCGACCTTGAGGGTTTGTTTTGCAGAAAATGAATTCACGCTCGACACAGGACCTCCAGGTTAAGGTTAAGGAACCATAAGGTACCACAAGTATCTTGACGTCAAGATACTTTGGTGCTCCTCAAAACTGCCAAGGACTCGAAATGATGGGTCATAGGGAAAGCGTCCCACGCCCGGACACTGACCAATTCATATGCCCCGTCCGTGCAGATTTCACGGACATCACGTGCGAGCGCTACCGGATCGCAGGCAACATACAAGATTGACCGCGGACCGAGTGCCCGTACATCGGCACACACCGAAATCCCGGCCCCCGACCGCGGCGGGTCCAGCAATATCCCGTCGACTCCAGATCCGGAACCGCGCATGTTACGGATGAACGCCTCGACACTGCTGGTGATCACTCGGACATGTGCACAATCTACATCTGGCACCCCTGCGAACCGATCACGCGCGCGTTGGGAGGCAGCCCGGTTCCCCTCAACGGTGGTGACTCTGCCAGCGGAACCCAACTCAAGTGAAAGCACCCGCGAAAATACCCCCGCACCCCCGTACAAATCCCACCAGTCTTCCCCGGACCGCGCGGCACCAGAGTCAATAATTGCCTGTTGTACGACCGGGAGCAGGGACCCATTTGCTTGCCAAAAATCTTGGATATCCGTTTCCCACTGCACGCCCGAAAACTCTCTGGTGACCAGCTCTGGCCCCGAGATGTGGCCCATCGGACCCACCACACTGACCCCTGCGGAACCTTGGGCAAAGGTGTACTCGCCTGGTACTACTCCTGCGGTGGACCTCAGCCGGAGGAGTTCCTGCGCAATTTCACTCGTCACCGTTGTGCACAACGGAGTATTCACCAACATGTCACTGCGATTTTGGTGCATCTGCCATTCGTCATTCCACTCAAATCTGGCTCGGGCTCGCCAACCTAAACCGCTGTCACCGTGTAGTTCGATTACCCCTTCGCCCACTATTTTTTCAACCTGGTTTGCCTGCAATTGGGCGAAACGTTCCAATGAATCCTTAAGCACCCTTGTCTTCAGAGCACGTTGATGCGCGTAGTCGACGTATTGAAAGTCACAACCCCCGCATTGGGCACTCGCGGCACAGCTGGGATTAACCCGATATTCAGACGACTCCAAAATCTCCTGAGCGACGCCGAAATAAACTTTCTGCCTCTTGTGGGTGATTCGGATTTTTGCACGTTCGCCGGTCATGGCGCCACGGACGAAAACAACACAACCCTCGACGTGCGTGACAAAGTGACCACCGTGGGCTATTTTTCCGATCTCGGCAATGTAAAAATCACCCACATTCAGGGCTGACTTAGAACTCATTTTCGACACTGTTTTCACTTGACTCAAGCTGCCAGGGCACGCTAATCACCATCACTGAATTGGAGAACAACAATCGGCCCTTAAGTCGCAGTGCCGATTGGTTATGCAAAATCTGCTCCCACCAATGCCCCACCACATACTCGGGTATAAAGACGGCGATCAAGTCGTTCGGAGACTCCGTACGAAGTTCTTTGACATAGTCAATAATCGGCCTGGTAATTTCGCGGTATGGCGAATCCAATATTCGCAAGGTCACCGGGATATCGCGACGGACCCAGTCCTCATGCAATTGTTGCGTCTCGGCATCATTGACGTTCACGGTGACGGCCTCAATTACCGTAGGCCGAGTAGCGCGCGCGTATGCAATTGCCCGGAGTGTTGGTTTGTGAATTTTGGACACCAACACGAGCGCATGTACACGGGCGGGCAACATTACATGCTCAGTTTCTAAAGTCGACGACTCTCTGCGCACCTTTTCGTAGTGCCGATTTATTCGCAGCATGCCATAAAAAATTATGGGCATCGCTACCACCACGACCCAAGCACCGCTCGTGAACTTGGTGACGACCACGATCACCAATACGGCACCAGTCATGGTGAATCCGATTGCATTCACTACTCGTGAACGAAGACAGCGCTGACGCTCTCTGCGATCAATTTCCGTTTTCAGGACCTTGCCCCAATGTCGGATCATCCCAAATTGGCTCAAGGCAAATGCGATAAAAACGCCAATAATGTACAACTGAATCAATCGTGTGACATCACCCTGAAATGCGATAATGAGAAGCACTGCTAATCCAGCAAGTACTAAAATTCCATTGCTGAGCGCGAGGCGATCACCGCGCGTGTGAAGTTGTCGAGGGAGGTAGCCGTCGCGCGCAAGGATTGAGCCCATCACGGGAAAGCCAATAAATGCGCTATTCGCAGCCAATGCCAAAATCAGTGCGGTGACGAGCGAGATCAACAGGACCGCCCATCCTGCGTTATCAAACACCGCTGCTGCCACTTGCACGATCACCGTCTTTTGACTTTCACCTATTGGGAGTCCGACTAAGTCAACATCGGCTTGGGTGACCCGCACGCCGGTTCTCATCGCCAACCATGTGATTCCGCTAAACATCAACATGCTGATTAACCCCAACATGAGTAGAGCTTTCGCAGCATTTCTAGATTTCGGTTCCTGAAAAGCAGGAACCCCACTTGAGACCACCTCGATACCGGTTAAGGCTGTCGTGCCCGAGCTAAATGAACGAGCGATCAGAAAAATTAATGCGAAACCGGTCAAAGTACCTTCATGTGAAATCTCCCATTCGGCGCTCTCCGCCAACATGGGCTCCCCATTGATGACTTTGATAATCGCGACGCCGATCATGACGAAAATCGAGAAAACAAACAGGTACGCAGGAATTGCAAACATGCCCCCTGCGTTTCTCACTCCTCGCAAATTCAATAATGTGATGATGACGACGAAACCAACGGCAAACCACACGGCGTGTTGTCCGACAAAGCCAATGGTCGAACCCAAATTTGCAACAGCCGCAGAAACGGACACAGCAACGGTGAGTACGTAGTCGATGAGCAGCGCACTACCTACAAAGGCTCCCCACTGCGGGCCTAGGTTCGCCGAAACAACATCGTAATCTCCGCCCCCATCCGGATAGGCCCGAACATTCTGCCGATAGGACGCGATCACAAGAAAATAGACAAGGACAACACATCCGGCTATCCAGGGTCCAAAAGCGAACAGAGATGCGCCACCCAGTGAGAGCACAAGCAAGATTTCCTGGGTGGCATACGCGTTAGAAGACAGTGCATCACTAGCAAAAACCGGCAGGGCGATCCGTTTCGGAAGCAGGGTCTGGGAGAGCCGCTCGCTACGTAGAGCCCGGCCTAATACGACCCTTTTCAGACCATTCGCGATTGACACGATTCCCCAGCGTAGACCTGTCATAGATTGCCCTGCATAGCGACGGCCCCAGCGTGTACCGTGTGCACGTGCATATTGTGATTCTGGGCTGCGGTCGCGTGGGCTCTTTGCTTGCCGCCTGGCTCGACCAGGGGGGCCATTCGGTAGCTGTTGTGGATCAGGAACCATCGGCTTTTCGCAAATTGGGTCCCGATTTTACCGGGATCACGGTAAAAGGTGTGGGCTTTGATCGAGAGACCCTCGAGTCGGCTGGCATAACCCGCGCTCATGCATTCGCGGCCGTCAGCAGTGGAGACAACAGCAACATCCTGGCTGCTCGAGTGGCGCGCGAAACATACGGGGTGGAGCATGTGATCGCTCGAATCTATGACCCTAAACGTGCTGCCGTTTACCAACGGCTTGGAATACCCACCGTTGCGACGGTCACGTGGACGGCCACGCAAATAATGAAAGCACTGCTTCCCACCGGTGCCAGCGAAGAATTCACCGATCCGACCGGCTCCATAACCTTGGCCGAGGTACCGCTGGACCAGCAATGGTATGGGCGCAACGCCACCGAACTTGAACGCCAGACAGGTGCGCGGATTGCCTTCGTCACTCGATATGAGGCCGCCATGTTGCCCGGTCCAGATTTTGTTCTCCAAGAGGGTGACTACGTGCACCTACTATTTCCACCCGCAGATCGCGAGCGGATCGAAGGCATCGCACTGTTCCGCGAGAAGGGCAATTCATGAGAGTCGCGATCGCGGGTGCTGGCAAAGTAGGTCGGGCAATCGCTCGTGAGCTCCTGCAGAACGGACACGAGATTCTGCTGCTGGACCGCGATGCCGCTTTGGCCAAACCGGGAATTGTCGAGGGCGCCGAGACCCTCATGGCTGACGCCTGTGAAATTACCGCCTTGGAAGAGGCGCGACTCTCGCAATGCGACGTTGTTGTAGCAGCAACCGGAGATGACAAGGTCAATTTGGTGGTATCGCTTCTTGCCAAAACCGAATTTGGAGTGTCACGAGTAGTCGCCCGCGTCAACCACCCAAAGAACGAATGGATGTTTGACGACTCCTGGGGAGTCGACGTGGCCGTCTCGACCCCGCGCATGCTCTCCGCGTTAGTCGAAGAAGCCGTATCCGTCGGTGACCTCGTTCGTCTATTTTCATTCCGTCAGGGAGAAGCCGATTTGGTGGAAATCACCTTGGCTTCTGACTCCCCTGTGGCCGGGCAACGCGTTGGCGAGCAGAACTGGCCCGAAGACACGGCACTTGTTGCAATTGTTCGAGGCAACCGCGTAATTGCACCGAGTTCTGACGACTCACTTGAGGTGAGCGACGAACTTATATTTGTTGCAGCCGCTCACCAAGAGAACACCTTGCAAGACATGCTTGGTCATTCCTGATCTTTGCTTGCTTCCAAACTATTGTGAACGGGTTGCAGCAGTCGATATGTGAAGTAGGCGCTGGCCAAAAATAGTGGCCAGCCCATTACCACTTTCATTACTCCCAATGCTCCGATCGCCCCCGCCAAATACAGCGGAAGTTGAACCGCAAGACGCAAAAAGAACATGACTACCCAGATCCACGTAGCCGCAGCGGCAGCCCGCCTGTATTGCGTTACCGTGCGCCATTTCGTGCCCGATCCTGTGAAAAAGCCCAGGAACACTCCAAATAGCGGCCACCCAACGAGTATCGAAATCAGAAATGCGGTGCCATATGCGGCGTTGGTCAGCAGTCCCGGCAGAAAGAAGTTCTCAGCCTTCCCTGTCATGGCGGAAAACCCTGCAGCAATGCCAACTCCAATTAAACCTGCAATAACTTGTTGCAATGAGTCCTTACGAATAATCCGAATCACCGCGATTGTCACACCCACTATTACCGCTGCCCCGATTGCGACCTGTAAATTATCTGATCGCAACAGATACACAATGACGAACACCAATGTCGGAGCGCCACTGTCAAAAAGCCCACGCCACCCGCCGATTGCACGATCAAGCATGATCCGTTCAGCACGAATGTCCTCAATGCTCTCGCGTTCCAAACCGTGCTCTACGTCCTCGCCACTGTGCTCTGGTTCACTCATCGGGACAAGGGCCTCAATTCGTATCGGGGATTAAAAATAGTCGGACGTTCGCTATTGCACGTTAATCGCCCGCACACTTTCATCGTGCGTCCGGCAACTATCCCAGGGATGGATCGGCGACCCATCCACACGACGGTAACGACTCCGGAGCCGTCGTAGAGTTCAATTTCTAATGCCGGATTTTTGATCGTGGGTGCAATGCTCACGCTACGGACAGTTCCTACCACCTCGATGTGAGCACCAGGTTGGCACTGATCAATCTGTTGGATCTCCGCGTCTCCGAAGGCCCCAAATGTTTCCTGCAACTCACGAGACTCTAGCTGCGTCGTGGTAGCGGTAAACCTGCGGTAAGCCTTCGCAATGGCATTCATCTAACTTAGCGAATCTCTGTTATTTCGGGGCCACGAACGAAAGGGTTAATCCCGGCCGATTTTATTGGCGCAGCCTTGTCGGTATTGGTATTTTCTGGCAAATTCAAAACAATCGGAGCTCCTGGTGCCATGGCCGTATCACCACGAGAAACCACCGCGCTTTCAAAAATTAGGCCGAGCCGAGCTCCGGCATCAATATCCCGGGCAGCGGCACCCATAAACACCGCGCGCAGGAACCACCGGGGCCCGTCCACCCCCACGAAGCGCACGGGCTGCAGTCCCGCAGTGTCGCCGACCGCTTGCACCTGCGCCAGTAATTCCGTGCCGTATTTTCCTTCGGCTTCCTCCACCAAACCACCAGCGCTGTTCACGGAAGTTTTAAGTGACTCCAAAACTTCAGCCCACATGCCACTTGATTTCCGCGATGCATACGGCTGAAGTTGCATGCCAGAATCGCCATCTCGCAACGTCAACAAAGAAATGCGCCCGGTCGATTTGTCAGCCTGGACTTGCACCTCGACGCCTTCGGGGACCCTGAGTCGAAGTGCCCCAAAGCTCACAACGCGATCGCCAACGGACTCCACCAGAGGCACACCCGAATCCGATTCGTCCCATGGTCCACCGCTTACGCCCCGCTCAAATTCCATATTCGTATCCTCTCATCCGTCACTGATAGCGCGCGCAGACCGGTGGGAATCAACCACTGGACCCGAAGCCTCGTTCGCTGCGCACAGACCCCGGTAATTGCTCCACTTCGACAATTCTGATCTCCGGTATCTCCTGAATCACCAATTGCGCAATCCGATCCCCGCGCGAGATTGAGATTTTTGTGACCGGGTCTGCGTTATGGCCGATTACAGATATCTCTCCCCGATAACCCGCGTCGATTGTTCCTGGAGCGTTGAGCAACGAGAATCCTGCCTTAATAGCCATGCCACTGCGAGGATGGATCAAGCCCACGAATCCCGGTGGCAATGCGATTGCAATCCCCGTGGGAATGAGTAGCCGCTGCCCGGGCTCAATCTGTACGTCGGTGCGAGCCCGAAGATCCAATCCGGCGTCACCCGGATTCTCGGTTCCTGGAAGGGGTAGCCCCGGGTCCAGCCGGTGAATCAGCAGTTCATGCATCATGGGTTCATCTCAAAATCACTCGCCCCTGGCATGGTGGCTTCTATACTGGATCGGTCACCATTTGTGAGAAAATGTTCAACACCGACTTGAATAAAGATCGCTTTGGCCTCGACCACAACCGGACCCGTCTCACTATTGAGACGAACCGAAGCCACGGCAAAAACTTTACGCCTCTGCGTGCCCACGATTTCTGCGTGAATGTGCAGCACGGAACCAACGGGCACTGGCTTAATGAACTCGCACTCCAGTCGCCCAGTCACGGCAGGTTTGCCCAGCAACCAATTCAATGATCCCAAAACTTCGTCGATTGCCGCACTGAGTAACCCACCATGCGCTAGGCCAGGGGCCCCTTGGTGGTACTTGGTGACCGTGAAGGTGCCATCAATAGTGAGACCCTTACCCGCGTGCATTCGCATGTGTAAACCAGTCTCATGATCGTCTCCACATCCAAAGCAAGATCTGAAGTGGGACGGAATCAAATCGCCCAATGCCGGCGCATTTAACGCCCGTTGGGGTATTTCCGTGCCATCTGGCAATGCGCCACCGGATGTGTGCGCCAAAGGTTTCGTAGACATGACCCATGCACCATACTCCGGACATGCTGTATCGCGAGCGACTACTGCCTGGTCCCCTGATTCTCGCCCTGGGAGTGGCCCTATTTCTCATGGTCGGTGCCGCCTACTCTCGCGCATTCGGATCGGTTTTGGGGGTTGCCTTAGGGCTATTGGTGAGCGCCCTCTTTATAGGATTTGCTTGTGCAACGGCACCTTATATTCGGCTTGAGGAAAGTGACGGCGCCTGCTTTCTCACCGCGGGAAGGGCCCGCATCAGCATCGAGATAGTTGGCTCAGTATCGCAATTGAGCCCAGATCGACGGGTTGAGATCCGCCGCGGGCGATCTGCAGACACCGCATTTAGTCTGATCAGAGGTTCGCTCCCTGTTGTCGAGCTGGAAATTTTAGACCCACTTGACCCCCACGGATTGTGGTGCTTATCTACGCGAAACCCACAGGAACTCATCCGCGCAATCACCACCGCGAAAGGACCCAAAAATAGCTCAACAGACACGCGGTGGTAGAAAAGTACTATGTCCGAAATAGATACCCACGAAGCTGCACAGAACAATCTCGTAATCCATGTGCTTGCACCCCTTGCGGCCATGGGTGCGACTTGGGCGGCCCGCAAGGCACTCGATACCGGTTACCGCTCCGTGACCGGCCGCAACGCCCCCAATTCGCAAGACCTGCAAGCCCGGTTGGGTTCAGCAGTAATGTGGGCGGCAATTACGGCAGCCAGCGCGGCTGTCGTTGAAGTGGCCGTCTTTAGGTTCTTAGCGAAAAAAGCTTAAGCACAATCCTTGCACATCGGTCCAGATTTCCCCTCGTGGTCAAACTGACTTCGATGTCGGACCAAGAAACATGACACGCATGTGAATTCATCTGTTTGTTTGGGAACTACCTCAACTGTCAGGTTCTCCGCGGAAAGGTCCGCTCCGGGCAACTCAATGGATTCCGCAAGTTCGGCTTCGTCCACATCCACCGGAGAAGAAGCCTTCTCGGCTTGCTGGGCTTTGAGGTCCTCAAGGCTGTCCTCAGCAAGTTCCTCATCCGTCTTGCGTGGGGCGTCGTAATCGGTAGCCATGGTGCCTCATTCCCTTGCATTGTGCGGTCCCCCGAAACTCACTTCCGGTGTGCGCGCAGATTGTGCCTCATGCACTTTCGGCGCCTTCATCTGGGGGCCTTTCCGTCTCGGTGCGACCAATTCCTAGAGGCTCATGCCACAATGCGCTATGCCTATTTATGCATTGGGAGACAAGAGCCCCTCAATTGACCCAACAGCTTTTGTACATCCTGATGCGGTATTGATCGGCCAGGTGATCGTTGGTCCTACATCGAGTATTTGGCCTGGTGCCGTTCTTCGCGCCGACCACGGAAAGATCATTATTGGTGCTGGCACTTCGATTCAAGATGGCACCGTCATTCACTGTACGGATACACACGACACAATTATTGGCGACCACTGCGTGATTGGGCATGGAGTGCACCTTGAAGGGTGCCGGATTGAATCTGGCTCGCTCATCGGCTCCCACGCGGTTGTTTTACACAACGCCGTAGTGGGTCCCACCTCACTTGTCGGTGCATGTGCGCTAGTAGGCAACAACAAAAAGGTCCCTCCCAATGCGCGCGCATTAGGTGTCCCCGCTGTGATCACAGAAGGAGTGGTTACCACTTCAGACATTGAACCCGCTGCCCAGATATATATCAGGAATGCGCAGTGGTACTCAGAGGACTTGCGACTCCTTGAGTAGTACCTCATGGGCACCCACCGACCGCAGCATCTGCGAAAATTCAGTAAAAATTCCGGGTGAACTCGCTACTAAGAGTTTGCCAAGATCCCCGTCGATCGGTGCCGCCACCTGTCCACCTGCCAGATCAACGATTAGCGCTCCTGCCGCATAATCCCAAGGGTTGAGGCCCGTTTCATAGTAGGCGTCGAAGAGCCCACTTGCCAACCAGCACAGATCCACCACTGCACAGCCAGAACGACGCACGTCTGCGACTTTGGGCAGCACCTCGGTGAGCACTTCGGCTTGCAACCTGCGGCGTGTGGCTGAATACCCAAAACCCGTTGACAGCAGTGCTTTAGACAGATCTTTGCTCTCCCTCACCTGTAATTTCTCGATGGAATCACCCGTGATGCAAAAGGCCCCAATGCCAGCGATGCCCAGATAGCTCTTGTGAGTTTCTGGAATCGAAATCATGCCCACTTGCACTTCGCCATCGACTTCAACCGCGACGGACACGCCCCACAGCGGGATCCCAAAAAGGTAATTAACGGTTCCATCAAGCGGGTCAATTATCCAGCGCACGCCCGAACTCCCCGTCCGATCAGCGCCTTCCTCACCCAAAATTGAGTCATCAGGCCGAGCAGACGTGATGAGATCCACGATGAGGGCCTCCGCGCCTCGATCCATTTCACTCACCAAGTCAGAACCGCTAGATTTCGTGTCAATCTCGATCTCCCGTGGCCTCTGGTCTTTGAGAAACGCCCCCGCGGACTGGGCGCAGATCCAAGCAAGACGTGCAAGGTGATGCTCAGTGAGTAGAGAGTCGATCGAATGCGTCATTTCGCCAGCCTGCCACATGCGCCCCACAACGCTTTGTGCGCGTCGCAGGCATAGTAACCTTTCCCTGCGATGTTTCATTCAATTATCCGCCCCTACCGAGATGCACTGAGCATCCATGGGGCTGCAAAGTTTTCCGCTGCAGGTTTCCTCGCTCGCATGCCACTTGCATTAATTGGTTTGGGGGTGTTGCTTTACATCAGTAATACCACGGGCTCGTACTCTTTGGCCGGTTTTTTGCAAGCGGTATTCGTTATTTCGGCCGCCCTTGCCGCGGTTATCTCCAGTCGTATGAGCGATCGATACGGGCAAAGAATAATCCTGATCATTTTGCCCAGCCTATTTACACTTACGCTTTTTCTGTTTGTTTACGCAGTTTCATCCGAACTTTCGCGTGTAATACAAACCATCCTCGTTGTGATCGCAGGGGCGACCTTCCCTTCATTCGGTTCCCTAGTGCGTACCAGGTGGGCCCACGTGACTAGCCAAAAGGAACCGCTTCTTCACAGTGCGTTCGCTTGGGAAAGCGTTCTCGACGAATTGATATTCACAATAGGTCCAATCGTGGCCGTGGCCCTCGCTTCTAACGTGAGTTTTGCGAGTCCGATACTCGTGGGCGCCGTCATAACACTCGTGGGTGCACTGCTATTGGCAGGACTTGGGGAATCAGCCCCGCCGCCATCGCACCGAAACACACACACAGAACAAGGATCGGCCATTCGCTCGCCAGGCATGATCGCGACCGTTTTCGTAGCCTTAGGAATTGGCACGCTCTTCGGCACAATGGACGTCGCGGTTGTGGCTTTTATGCAAAAGTCTGGGGCTCCACAGTTGGCCGGACTCCCTTTGGCTCTTTTTGCGTTGAGCTCAATGATCGGCGGTTTTGTCTATGGCAGCCGTCACTTCCGAGCTCCACTTTCCCGTCAGTTGACCTACACGATTTTGATCACCACCGTTATCGTCCTGCCACTGCCGTTCATTGGTTCGGCCCCGGTGCTCATTGGTGCAATCGCCATATCAGGATTTGCAGTTGCCCCCACGTTAATTGTAACTTTCTCGCTTGCGCAAAGGCTTACACCGCCAAAACTGCTCACTGAAGGCCTTACCTGGACCAACTCCGGTCTCGCTGCCGGCTTTGCGTTCGGAGCCTCCCTGAGCGGCTTCCTTGTTGATCGAGTCGGCACTCAATTTGCATTCGGTCTGGCAGTGGCTGGTTCCACTATTTCCTTGGCCAGCGTTCTCATCGCCGGTGCGAAATGGAATCGGGCCATCGCCCTTCGCGAAATTGCCCTTCGCGGAACAGAACCCACCCTCGTGGCACCGATTACGTGGAATCAGGACCCAATACCAGGGCCAGCCCCCGGCGCGTTCATAGATAACACGGACAGCAAGTAAGTTAGTGTGTGAGAAGTCATCTCTTCTAGCCTAAGGAGCACCCCCTGAATCCCCTGAGCCCACGTGAGATTCAACAGCGGGTACGTGCTGGTGAATCTCCCGAAATGGTGGCGCAGGAGACCGGCTGGGACTTAGAGCGTGTAAATCGTTATGCGGAACCACCTATGCGCGAACGCGCTTATGTTGCCCAATGTGCAAGCGAAGTTCTGGTTCATCAATATCGTGGCAGTGCAACACTGGCAGAAGTTGTCGGCAACACCCTAGGACTCACGGTCGAACAGTTGAATTGGGATAGCGCCCACCTCAATGGTCAATGGCTGGTTGAACTCAAGCCACACTTAGGCGCACAGTCGCCTACCGATAGTGCCCAGTGGTCATATGAGCCGTCGGGCAAGTCGGTTAATCCACTTAACGCCCTGGCTCGAACCCTGATGGGCCTGGATCCCGCGCGTGATCCCGGAATTGGCTCGGCGGTGGAGTCAACGATCATCATTGACACTACTGCGGCCGCACTTCAACCTCAACGTGAGAAAGTTGCTCAAGAAACACCCGTGGCAACTGTAAAACTTACGGCCGTCCCCGAACTGGAATCGGAAATCTTAGAACTGGTGAATGTAGAGGAACTGCCGGAAGCCTCCGGTGTATTCGAGGACACACCCGAGAGCGCGCCAGCGCCACCGGCGCCCACAAAAAAGGTGCGCAAAGGCCGGGCCAAGGTCCCCAGCTGGGACGAAATCCTGTTTGGCAACAACTCCACGGAGGAATAGCCGAACCCGCAGGTCAGCAGTTAACCCGCATCAAATGGAAGTGGTTCGCGAGACGAGTGGGCATTTTTTGCTCGCTTTGACGTGAGTTGGGCTCGGTAATGTCGCCGGCATAACACTTCGTAGGAGACTTCAGTGCTACTGCTCACGTCTCCCACCATTACCTGATCACCATCGGTAGTCATTTCCCCGTTTATCGTGCGCGCGTTATGCAGTGCCCTGCTACCGCACCAACACAGCGCTTCCACTTGCAGGTACTGCACCCGGTCGGCAAGTTCCAATAGTCGAGCCGATCCAGGAAAGAGCTTTGTTCGAAAGTCAGTCAAGATGCCGAATGCAAACACATCCAACGCAAGTTCATCGACCAGCTGCGCAATTTCCTCAACTTGTTCTGGTGTGTAAAACTGCGCTTCGTCACAAATTAAATAGTCGATCCGGTGCCCACGGGAGAGTCGGTCCACAACGAACCTGCGCAAATTCAACCCGTCGCTCACTTCGATCGCAGGAACCTCAAGGCCGAGTCTGCTCGAAAGCACGGACTCTCCGGCTCGGTCAAACTTTGTAAACACTAGGCCAGACCTTCCACGGCTCGCATGGTTGTGGTCGGTCTGAAGGGCCAGCGTCGATTTTCCGCAGTCCATGGTTCCCACGTAATAGATGAGTTCGGCCACAGTTGCATAATTCCATGCCTTGTCGAGCCGTCGCTATCTGGCCTTACTGAACCCAAATGCTAGGTGTTAACCCCCGAGTGGAAAACCCTAAACGGGATTCGCATCTCACCCACCGACATCGACCCATGTTGGCCCAAAAATGAACTGGAACGCGAATCCGAAGTGCTCCCCAATAGTGCATCGCTGCGAGCAATCACCATAAAGTCACCCAATCTCTCAGAGAAATCTGGATCCAGTTGAGGAAAATATTCCTCCGCAGCGAGTTCCACCCGAGTCACCACGTCAAAATCTGGTCCGAGAACTTCTCGCCACCGCGCCATAACATCTGGCCCCGAACCTGGCCGGGTATAGATATGTCGAGCCCGCGGATCACCAGCAACCCACCTCACATCCGGTGCCAGTACCGGATGTGACTCAATATTGATTCGACGGTCCGGCGGACACAACACCATTCCATGATCCGAAGTAATGACCACACTGATATCGGATCCAGCATTTTCTGCGATCGCACCCGCAATTCGGCACACAAAAGCATCAATTAGTCGCAATTGCGCCAGCCAGAGGCGAGATCCCGGACCATGTACATGTCCAATCCGATCGAGTTCTGGCCAATACACATAGGTCAACGCGGGTGTTCGCGCATACCCAATTCGATCAAGAACGATCCGTTCCATGTCAGCAAGATCGGCAGTCCCCAAGTACACGCCACCGCGAAGAACTGACTTGGTGATCCCCGAACTGCGATAGTTTTCACTCGCGATGCTTGCGACATCGATTCCATTGGACGACGCCCACTCAAATAACGGTGCCGAAGGAATCATGGCAAGCGGATGTGGGTGAGAGCCCCATTGCAACGGCGCAAACAGGGCATCTTCTTCCGGAACGTAAAAACTCGCGCCCACAAACCCGTGCTGGCCGGGGGATTGCCCGGTCCCTAACGAACCCAAGGCAACCGGTGTCGTACTGGGAAAGTGGGTGAGCATTGGGGCAGCAATCGAAGACTCACTCAGAAGCAGATTCGGAGCGAATTCTTGGAGTTGGATTTCACCCAGACCATCAATAAGAAGTACTACCACGTGTGAAGACAATGGAATATTGGCACCCGAAAACGCAGACGCACCGGAAAAAAGAGATGGCTTGAGAGCGCGGATCGCGCCTGGGATCACATCTTTTAATTGAAGGGCTGGTTGCCCAAACGGATTCGCATGTAACGGGTGCACGGAGATCTAGTTGTTGCCCAACACGCTGGCCTGGGACAATGCACGTGCGAACTCAAGGACCTGCGCGATTGTGTCATCGCCGTCAGCTGCCTGTGAAACTCGTAACGAAAAGTCGTCATTTGTCGCAGTTCCTACCAGACCATGTTCTGCTTCACACTCAGGATCTCCACACGAAGCTGGCTCCAACTCGATTCGGCTCACCGCTCCCCACCCGATGGTGAGAACGACTTCAGATGTCGATGTGCCTTGCGCACCTGCCGGGTCCTTCACCACCCGATTGACCACAACCGTATCAACTGCCCCAAGCCGCACGCTTTCATTTGAAGTGGATGCGTACGCATGCTCTTCGTGGCTGTGCTCATCCGTATGTGACACGATCAACCGAGTATGCGTAAGCGCAAGGACGCTCATGTGTCGCCGCAATTCATCGCGGTCAAATGTCGCCTCGTGGTGTACAACGTAGGCAAGTAGTCCCTCAGAACCCAGTGCCCCGTCGAGCGACTCAAACACGAGCTGGGGGTAATACCCATGCCGCTCAAGATCGCTCAGGAGCGCCTGCTCCAAGACACCAGTATTCATTGCCCATCAGTCTAGGGGCTAGGGCCGCAGGGTGAATTTACGGAATCAAAAATCGCACAAGTTTTCGTTCCCAAAAGAGGTGTTGTCGGCCCTATCTGCAGGTGCACCCGTCGTTGCCCTGGAATCCACAATTATTAGTCACGGTCTCCCTCGCCCAGAAAATCTACGGGTCGCCATAGAGGTCGAAGAGACGGTTGGCTCACGGGACGCGGTGCCGGCCACCATCACGATTGTGTGCTCCGCAGTTGAGTCAATCCTGGACGTGAGCGCGACCCTGGAGCGCCTGGAAACACTTAATGTAGAAGTAGTCGTTTACACCTCCCACCAGTTTCCCGGTCTTTTTCTGAGTGACTCGGGAATCACTGTCGACTGGTCACTCTCTGATTCAACTGAGATTGCAGACGTTGTGACGGCACGACGGAGTCTGTCAATTAGATCAGGACTTGTCATCGCGCACCCGTTACCCGCGGCTAATCAATTAGATCCGGATCTACACGATCAAGTTCTCGCTGAAGGACTGAAACTCGCAGACTCGAAGAAGATCACGGGCAAAGAGGTAACTCCTTTTCTGCTCGATCACTTTCACCGAGCAACCCATGGACAAAGCTTGGTGGTCAATCCCGAGATCATCGTTCGAAATGCGGAACTCGCGGCGAGAATTGCAGTCGCAGATTCTGGCACAGCAACAGGGTCTTACTTAAGCGTGGTCAAGCCATAGTCGTTATTTCTTCACTCTGCACGCGCCATTCACATATGACGTCAAAGATTTTCCCCGCGCACTAGCAGAAGCAGGGCCTTCGTGAGAGTATTCAACCACAGCAATCCGGGGCTCGCAGGAAGCGATATACCGATTTCTTATGCAGCAGGCACTAGTCTTGCGGAGCCGGCATTGAGCCAGGTGGAAGCCGCCGTAATCACCGCAGATACGGTGCTGGAGAGGCTTCATCTTGAGAGGAGACCGACCAGCACATGGCTGCGAAAAGAGACTCTGGTCTTGGTTATTCACGGATCATTGACACAGATGTCGCTGACGAAATGCGTGACTCATTCTTGGAGTACGCCTACTCGGTTATTTACTCGCGCGCCCTACCAGATGCTCGTGATGGCTTAAAGCCAGTGCAACGCAGAATTCTGTTCCAGATGAACCAGATGGGATTGCGCCCCGATCGCGGGCACGTGAAGAGCGCACGCGTTGTCGGTGAAGTAATGGGTCGGCTGCACCCCCATGGTGATTCTGCAATTTATGATGCGCTGGTTCGTATGGCGCAATCCTTTTCATTGCGCATTCCCTTGATTGACGGTCACGGCAATTTCGGGTCCATCGATGACGGCCCGGCCGCAATGCGCTACACCGAGGCGCGGCTGGCCCAGAGCGCAATCGAAATGACTGCTGGAATCGACGAAGACGTTGTCGATTTCGCTGCCAATTACGACGGCCGCGAAATCGAACCCATTGTGCTGCCCTCTGCAATTCCGAACTTGCTAGTAAATGGAGCAAGTGGAATTGCGGTAGGCATGGCAACCAACTTGGCGCCCCATAATCTTGCTGAAGTAGTCAACGCAACCAGATTTCTGCTCGACCATCCAAAAGCAACACTCGATGAGCTCATGACCTTTATTCCTGGTCCCGATTTCGCAACAGGTGGCGTAATCATTGGGCTTGCAGGAATTCGTGATGCCTACGAAACAGGTAAGGGCACATTTAAGGTAAGGGCGCGCACAAAAATTGAACAGGTCAGTGCGCGCAAGCGGGGAATCGTTGTCACCGAGCTCCCCGCCAACATCGGACCAGAGCGCGTCATCGAACGGGTTAAAGACTTGGTCATAGCCAAGAAATTGCAGGGTATATCTGACATCGTTGACCTCACCGATGGGGATTCCGGACTAAATCTTGTGATCGAATGTAAGAGTGCCTTTTCTCCTGAGGCAGTCTTGGAACAACTCTTTAAACTCACACCCATGGAAGACTCGTTCAACATTAATGCGGTCGCTCTCGTTGATGGACAGCCCGTCACAATGGGCCTCAAGCAACTGATTGAGGTGTTTATTGATCACCGGATACACGTGGTCACTCGACGAAGCCGTCACCGCAAGGAAGTTGCGGCAAGCCGTCTGCATCTCGTCGATGGCCTACTCATTGCCATTGCTGACATTGATGAAGTTATTCAGGTAATCCGCAACAGTGACGACACCTCGGCAGCACGTGCTCGTCTTATAGAAATTTTTGACCTCACTGAAATACAAGCGAATTACATTTTAGAAATGCCATTGCGACGGCTCACAAAGTTTTCACAAATTGAGTTGGATACGGAGTCAGACCAACTTCGATCAACTATTGCCGCCTTGGAATCGCTCCTAGAAGACGAGTCGGCCCTTCGTGCTCTGGTCTCCTCAGAATTAGCGGAAGTGAGTGCGGCGCATTCGAGTCCGCGCAAGACCCTGTTACTCGAGTCCACCGGATCCCCGTCCATTGCCGCCAGCGCATCCCTGGAGATCGCGGATGAGGACTGTGTCGTCTTGCTTTCTAGCACCGGCTTGATTGCCCGCACCTCTTCGGTGAGCACTGGTGAGTCGAGTCAACGAACCAGCCACGATGTCGTGATTTCTAGTGCGCGCGGCACCTCGAGGGGTGAACTTGGCGTGTTAACCTCACATGGCAACGTTCACCGAATTTCGGTTGTCGATATCCCTGCAATCCCCCCCACATTGGGTGTACCTGGACTGAGTGGCGGAGCTCCAATTGGCGCCTTTCTCTCACTTGAGTCCACCGAATCACCCGTGGCGCTTCTCCACCTCGAATCCCCCTTCGTACTAGGCACCAGAAAAGGATCGGTGAAGCGTCTCGCATCGACGCATCCCATTGGTCGCCCTGCCTGGGATGTCATCAGTCTTGACCCGGGGGACGCCGTAGTCGCCGCGGTTGCCTTGGATGAGCACCATGCCGGCCGATCGGAATTAGTGTTTATTACAGCCGCCGGGCAATTATTGCATTTTCCAGCTTCAGCCGTACGGGTGCAAGGGCGCTCGGCCAGCGGAGTTACCGGAATCAAGTCCACCGACTCCGCGGTTATTTTTTTCGGGGTTGTTGAGCCGGCTGGAGAAAACATTGTCGTCACGGTGTCCGGTTCTAGTCAAGCACTTCCAGGAACCGAGGCGGGAAACGGCAAGATCTCCGATTTCAGCGAATATCCGGGCAAGGGGCGCGCAACGGCGGGTGTTCGGTCACACAAATTCCGGTCGGGTGAGGACACTCTTTCGCGGGCGTGGTGCGGCCCCACTCCGGCAAGAGCCGCAACTTCGAGTGGAACACCCGCTTACCTTCCCGAATCTGACGGCAAACGAGACGGAACCGGCACCCCACTTACCCACCCGATCGATGCGCTGGGTGGGCCGATTGTGATCCGTTTAGGGTCTTGATTCATGCCAGCCTCCTTGCCCTGCAGTGTCATCAACGCACCTTCCGCACTGGCAGGAACTGCGCCCACCGCGACCACTTGGCTCATCCTGCTACATCAAGGAGCTTGGGGTGATCGGCCGGTTGAGACGCTTGCTCCCCCGGAATTGCAGGTCTGGGCCCAAGAACATGATTGCAAGATCCTCCTGGCGCGCACGCCACAGCGTGCACCTGTATTTCCCAAGGCCACCTATTGGTTCTCTGACGGTGGGAACCAACTGCGGCAAGGAACCCTCAATGCCAACGGATTGCCAGTATTGGAAGACACCCTCGTCTGTGAGCAAATGCTGCTCATTTGCACGAACGGCAAGCGCGATCAATGCTGTGCAACTTTTGGTCGAAACCTAATCTCCGAGTGCGCAGACTCGCTCTCCTCCGAACAATTTGCGAGAATCCTGGAATGCAGTCATCTCGGTGGTCATCGATTCGCGCCAACCGGGATGATGCTCCCACAAAATTTGGCTCTTGGACGCCTAGACCCATCTGCGGTACTACAGCTTCTCTCCGACCAGGCCGTTGACTCGCGATACGTCCGCGGAAGCACCTCTCTCTCCCCAGCGCAGCAGGTAATTCAGGCGCACTTATGGCCAGTCGCGGCTGAATTTCGCTCCTCTGCTGTCATGGGTAGCGTGAGTGAGTTCACGGTGGGAGTCGGTGATTCAACCGTAACTTTCCTGGTTGAGCAGACGGTGGCGCAGCAGATTGCTTCATGTGGTGCCGAGCGAAAGCAGATCGCCGAATTTACGATTATCGGGAGGAATTAGATGCCAGTCCAGTCAGCTCACAACGAAATTTCGTATGCCCCAGCGGTAAGTCTTCCTGATCTACAGGGGGTTACCCAATCACTCGCGCAACTCAGTGACGGTGCCATCAGTGTTGTATTTTTCAGTTGCAATCATTGCCCCTACGTTCAGTGGATCGAGCAAGAAGTAGGACGACTCGCCCATGAGCTTTCTTCGGTTTCATGGATCGCAATCTGTAGCAATGACACCAATAATTACCCAGAGGATGGCATTGCTGGGTTGCTCGACCAACGGCACCGCGCCCAATGGAATTTTCCATATTTGATTGACTCAGACCAGAATGTGGCCCATCAATTCGGGGCAGTCTGCACACCGGATTTCTTTGTCTTCGCGCCCGACTCCACCTTGATCTATCGAGGCGCATTTGATTCATCACGACCAAACAGTGACACCGTGATTACGGGAGAGTACTTAAGAGCGGCTGTTGAATGTGCGGCCCAAGGGACGACCTTCACCGGTGGTGCTCCCTCACTAGGATGCGGGATTAAGTGGTCAGAATGAGATGGTTAACGCCCCAATCCAATATCAATCAAATCTTGACGGCTATGGATCGTGGTTCGATCTCGATTGCGAGTGCCGCCCAATTCCTTTTCTCGGGCATCGATTCGCTTCCAACCTTCAAAATCAATAACATCGATCTGACGATGCTGGAGTAGCTCATCAATTTGTGCAGAACTGGAAGCCTGTGTGTTTTCACGATCCTGGAAAAGGGTATTGACGCTGGCGACCGCATCTTTTTTATTGGTGCCAATAATTCCTGACGGACCGCGCCTGATCCAGCCTGCGACATAACAATTCTCGAGTCCGATAACCGCTCCATCAACACTGGGAATTACGTTGGTGTCTTCATTAAATGGGACACCCGGTAGACCCTCACCGCGGTACCCGATACTGCGTATCACTAACTCGGCCGCAATCTCCTTGCTCCCACCTGTAGGTATGAGCAGCCCTTGCGCATCAATCTTCATTGTATCAACTATGAGAACGCCATTGTCCAAATCCATGTTGCGTGGTGCGCAATAAAAGTGAAATTCAATATTTCGATCCGCGATTGCCTCCCGTTGCGACCATTGAGCCATGACGTCAAGATTGCGCGCAACCACCTTGTTCCCTGCGCTCGCGTGTGCGAAATCATCCGGTAGGTCTGCCGGATCTAACGCCACGTCCACTCCGGGGATCTCGCCCAGTTCCTTTAGTTCTTTTGTCGTGAAAGTGGCATTAGCCGGTCCACGTCGACCCACAATGTGTACCCGGCGAACGGTGCTGTGTGAGAGCGCATCGAGCACATATTGGGGAATATCCGTTTGCTCGAGTTCCGCAGCCGATTTACTCAGAATCCGAGCAACGTCAACCGCTACATTGCCGAGTCCAATCACGGCAACGTCTGTTGCTTTGGACAAGTGATCCGAAAAATCAATTGCGTCCGGGTGACCCGTGTACCAGCGAACAAATGCCGTCGCCGCGATGCTCATCGGATGATTTTCCCCTGGGATTCCCAGTTCCCGATCCAAAGATGCCCCGTAGGTGTAGACGATAGCGTCGTAGTGATTTTGCAACTCCGAGGGCATGAGATCACGACCAATACGCACATTTCCACGAAAACGAACCAGTGGGTTATCAAATGTTTGAGCGAGTTTTTCGCGCACAGAACGGATCGAGAAATGGTCTGGAGCCACTCCGTAGCGAACGAGACCAAATGGCACAGGTAGTGCATCAAAGACATCGACTTCCACCTGATACTGGGTTGCCAAGTGTTCTGCGGCATAGATTCCCGATGGACCTGCGCCGATGACGGCTACCCTCACGAGTTTCTCGCCCCTGTTTCGAACCTACACATCTTGGACAATCAAGTGACCCGTGTGGACATCGAAAATGGCTCCTCCGACGACCAATTCCTTGGACAACAAGGGATAGGCGCGGATCCGGGTCACGTCCTGCACTAAGGCCGCATGCTGATCTGAGACCGTCCGAATTTCAATGCTGCGTGAATCTATTCCAGAGGCCTTGAAAATTGCAGCGTGCACTTGTTCTTCATCCGCTGAAGCCATTCGACAGTCAGTGTGCGGCATGACGAGCACTCGATTCACACCCAGAAGGTGACTGGCCAACACTAGAGTTCGCAATACGTCTTCGGTTACGCGAGCGCCAGCATTTCGCAAAATTTTCACGTCGCCAGCTTGCATCCCCAGAAGAGAAAGTGGGTCGATGCGCGAATCCATGCAGGTGACAACCGCGAGACCCTTTCGCGCTACTCCGGTGAGGTGAGCTTGGCTAAATGAAGACGCATAGCGTTCGTTGGCATCCAAAATATCTTCAAAACTTGATGCGAAGTCGGCAATATGCTCACTCATGCGTCGATCCTTTCGCGATCAAGATTCTGTGCACCGGAAACAATGAACTCCTTGCGAGGCGCTACCTCGGATCCCATGAGTAAGTCAAAAACATCAGACGCGCCTTCTGCGTCAGAGACAGTCATGCGTCGAAGCGTACGGCGCCCCGCATCCATTGTGGTTTCCCGCAATTGATGTGAATCCATCTCGCCCAAACCCTTGTACCTCTGCACAGGATCCTTAACCCGTTTCCCTTTTTTATGTGAATCAGCAATGACCGTTTTCATTTCTTGATCCGAATAAGTATAGATCACTTCGTTGGCTTTGCTACCAGCGTTGATCACTTCAATTCGATGCAAAGGAGGAACAGCGGCGAATACTCGCCCATCTTCCAGAAGGGGACGCATATATCGGTTAATCAAGGTAAGGAGCAGGCAGCGAATGTGCGCACCATCAACGTCGGCGTCCGACATCAAGATGATTTTCCCGTAACGCGCTTGATCCAACTCAAAAGACCGACCGGAGCCGGCACCGATGACTTGAATAATTGAGGCGCACTCGGCATTCTTGAGCATGTCAGACAGCGACGACTTCTGAACATTAAGGATTTTGCCCCTTATGGGCAGAAGCGCTTGATGCTTGGAGTTTCTTGCCGACTTGGCTGTGCCCAATGCGCTGTCACCCTCGACAATAAATAATTCGGATTCTCCCACGTCGGTGCTGCGACAGTCGACAAGTTTCGCAGGCATGGACGAAGATTCCAGCGCAGTTTTACGCCGTTGGGTGTCGCGGTGACTCCGCGCAGCGATCCTCGCCCGCATTGCATTGGCCACCTTCTCGGCAATCATTCGCGCTGCTGCCTTCTCCCCCCTCGGTGGCGTTTTCAACCATTTTGCCATTTCTTTAGCAACTACGGCGGACACTATTCGAGTTGCGGCAGGTGTTCCGAGGACTTCTTTTGTTTGCCCCTCAAATTGTGGTTCAGCGAGGCGGATTGCAACTACCGCGGTGAGGCCTTCACTCAGATCTTCTTTGGTAACACTGTCCTCACTGCTTTTGAGGATCTTCGCATTTTTGAGGTACTCATTTAACACCTTTGTGAGAGCGCGCTCCAGGCCCACGACGTGGGTTCCACCCTGCGGAGTCGCAATTACGTTGACAAAGGAGCGAAGGATCGATTCGTAGCCGGTATTCCACTGCAACGCAATATCAACGGCGAGCTCCCTTTGTACCTCTTGGCTTGTCATGTGTCCCTGGTCGTCGAGCACCGGAACTGTTTCCGCGAAATGGCCCGAACCAAAAAGTCGAATCACACTTCCAATGACCTGACCGTCATTGAGGTGAGTGGCGTATTCGGAGATTCCCCCTTTGTGTTGGAATGTTTCCTCCCACAGATCAGTGGGATCACGTTGATCGACTAAGCGAAGAACAAGACCTGGAACCAAGAACGAACTTTGTAACGCGCGCTCACGCAGTGCTTCTCGGTCGTATTCTGCGTCTTTTGTGAACACTTCGTGGTCTGCCCACCACCGCACAATCGTTCCCGTGTGAGTTCGTGGTGTTTTCCCAGTGACATTGAGTCCACTCTTTTTTGAGAAGGCGCTCATCGGGCCTTCGGTGTCAAAATTCCCCGGCACTCCACGACGAAAAGACATTGAGTGCACTTTTCCGCTTCGAAGAACCGACACATCGAGTCTCGACGACAGTGCATTCACCACAGAGGCACCAACGCCGTGCAGCCCGCCTGATGCAGCATAGGACCCGCCACCAAATTTTCCACCTGCGTGAAGCTTGGTCATGACGACCTCGACACCCGTAAGTTTTGTCCGTTTTTCGATGTCAATGGGTATTCCTCGCCCATTATCGCGGACCTCTGCTGATCCGTCAGCGAGCAAGGTCACCGAGATTTCGGTGCAAAACCCCGCCAACGCCTCATCAACGCCGTTATCCACGATTTCCCACAAACAGTGCATCAGACCTCGGGAATCATTGGAACCGATATACATCCCAGGGCGTTTGCGTACTGCTTCGAGCCCCTCGAGGACCGCCAGATTCTTTGCCGTGTAATCCTGTGGTGCCGCACTTTGTGATTTCACTTTAGCCACTGGCCTAATCTAGTCTGCGGCACGCCGAGAACGTGGGAATGAATCACGCTCACGCCCACCGCCAAGTTACTTCGCTATTGGCGAACCTAAGCGAGTCTGAGTGTGTGCTGACCCAATTCCATGCTTAGATTGAG
This sequence comes from Actinobacteria bacterium UBA4426, assembly GCA_002390705.1. Classification (GTDB taxonomy): domain Bacteria; phylum Actinomycetota; class Actinomycetes; order S36-B12; family S36-B12; genus UBA4592. Next base: position 38,613 of record DGQA01000016.1, read on the forward strand.
TCATGTCAGATACCAGCACCCCGACACTTGAATCTCCGGTTTTGTCGAACACCGATCGATGTGACCGATGTGGGGCTCAAGCTTACATACTAGCCGAACTTCCGGGTGGATCCGCTCTATTGTTTTGCGGCCATCACTGGGGTAACCACGAGGCCGCCCTGCGACCCAAGCTCGTCAACGTCATTGACGAGTTGCATCGCCTTAACGAACGCCCTTAGCAGCCTCATTCAATTAGTAGCGACATCCCTTCAGGGACCTAGTCTAAGTAGTCTCGCAGTACTTGCGAGCGACTTGGATGACGGAGCTTGGACATCGTCTTACTTTCTATTTGCCTTATTCGCTCACGCGTGACTCCGTACACTTTACCGATTTCATCGAGAGTTTTCGGTTGCCCATCTGTGAGTCCGAAACGCATCCGCACCACCCCTGCCTCGCGGTCCGAGAGGGTGTCAAGAACTGACTCGAGTTGCTCTTGCAAAAGGGTGAACGACACAGCGTCGCTGGGCACGATTGCCTCTGAATCCTCAATCAGGTCCCCGAACTCGCTGTCGCCCTCTTCACCTAACGGCGTATGCAGAGAGATTGGCTCGCGACCATACTTTTGAACTTCAACAACCTTCTCAGGTGTCATGTCCAGTTCCATGGCAAGTTCTTCGGGGGTTGGTTCCCGACCTAGGTCCTGCAACATTTGACGTTGAACCCGCGCTAGCTTGTTGATTACTTCAACCATGTGCACTGGGATTCGGATAGTTCGGGCTTGGTCAGCCATTGCTCGCGTGATCGCCTGACGAATCCACCAGGTTGCGTAGGTGGAAAACTTGTAGCCCTTCGTGTAGTCAAATTTTTCAACCGCACGGATCAAACCCAAGTTGCCTTCTTGAATTAGATCGAGGAACAGCATTCCTCGCCCTGTGTAGCGTTTTGCAAGTGAGACCACAAGGCGCAGGTTCGCTTCGAGCAAGTGGTTCTTAGCCCTGCGACCATCTGTTGCGACCCATTCCATGTCAAGACGGGATTTTTTGGCCATCTTGGCGCCCTCGTTGAGCATCTCTTCAGCGAAAAGTCCCGCCTCAATTCGCTTGGCGAGGTCAACTTCCATTTCCGCATTGAGCAGAGGAACCTTGCCAATTTGCTTGAGGTAATCCTTAACCGGGTCGGCGGTTGCGCCGGCCACGGTGACAGTTTGTACGGGCTCGTCGGTTTCATCCACGTGTGAAATCACGAAACGTCCGGACTCTTCAGTTGCAGCCGCCGGCTCTTCTTTGGCGACTCCAGCCAAATCCTTTTCTAGGTCAGACTCCAAAGCCTTTTCCAGCTCAGCCGCCACTTTGAGATCTGGCTCCCCTGCCGGGGTCACTTCAACTACTCCCTGCTCGGTGGCAATAACCTCAACGAGCGCATCCTTGTCAGACTGTGAACCAGCCTTTGCAGATTTAACCGGCTTAACTGGCTTGACCGGCGATTTAGCGGCAGCCTTCTTGACCGGCGAGCTTTTTTTGATCGGGGTTGACTTCTTGGCAACCGGGGGCTTCACCGCCGCCTTCTTTGCTGCCGAGGCCTTCTTGACGGGCTTGGACACAGCCTTTTTTGTCACAACCTTTTTCGACACAGCCTTTTTCGACACAGCCTTTTTTGTCACCGTGGGCTTGGACGCGGTTTTCTTAGTGGTCGTTGTCTTTTTCGACACCGTGGGCTTGGACGCGGTTTTCTTAGTGGTCGTTGTCTTTTTCGCTGCAGTTGCCATGTGAGAGTGGGTGCCCTTTCGCCGATAACCCATAACAAGTGCCCGAGTCAAGCCAATTGGCTTGTCCGGGCACTCTATCTTGGCACGCCGGTCAACATCGGTCTGCGCCGGGGCATCGCAAACGAGCCTTAGCCTGACCGATGGTCACTCCTAAGGTCGTTCGCTGCAGTAGATCACGCTCGATGGCAACCGGTTGCAGGCCGTCGACGGTGAATTCGGCCGCCCACCTAGTCGTGACCTCAATATTCTTACGTCCCGCCGTGACGAATACATGCGAGATGGCCCTGTTGGGATGAGGGCCACCGCTTTGGCCTGTGTACAAGACTCGTCCGACGAAATCCCAGCGCCAGGAGGGAGTCGCCGTTATCGCAACGGTAAAGCCCGAGATAGGGACGCTCCAACGTACGTGACTGGCGGGTTGGCCTGATTCGCACAGTAATGGGAGGCGCGTGACGGCTCCGCGAGCGGGCCAACAGCGAGCCGCTTGCTCGGGGACGTATCGAATGAAATGCTCCGCGATCCGTTTTTCAATGCCCGTGACAGTACTTACCTCGTAATGGGTCAGGCAAATCCGATCGACCTCCCGCCAATCCCCACCCTCGGGTCTAAACCACACCCGAACGTGGTCAATTAGTCCCATGCACCCCCTGATTACTGCGTCACAGTAATGATTGGGCCCGGGCACGCAGGCCGCTGTGAGCTTCCAGCCGCACCCGCGGCATCGCATCATCTCGTTGCGAGTGCTGGTGTCTACGGTCGTGGGAAGAATTAGTCCACCGTTTCCCTGGTATCGCACCTGTTCTTGATCTGCCACCACCTCAGGGTTTGCGTAGCCCGTGGGAGCGTTGACGCCAAAAGATGCACAGAGAAGTGCAGCCATGCTAATAATCAGCGTAAACGCCAGATAGCGATTTTTACTCACCCCTTGATTCTCAGCTGCGGTGGGATCCAAATCAAGGTGGGGTTGTTAACTGTGGAAAACCATTTTTTCAACTGCCGGTGCCGGGTTTTCAACCCGGCTAAGCGCATGCTGAACGAATCGAGCGACCTGTTCCTCTTCAACTAAGAAACCATCATGGCCAACTACGGACTCGAGCACGTGCAATTGATCCGCCCCTGGCGTTAAGTCCACAATCTCTTGTTGCAGTCGAAGCGGGAATAGTCGATCAGAATCAATTCCCACCACGGTCAGTGGCGCAGTAATTGTTCCCAGCGAACGCTCCACTCCTCCTCGTCCCTCGCCTAAGTCAAATAGGCTCATGGCTCGCGTGAGAGCGACATAGGTGTTGGCATCAAAGCGCCGCGCCAGCTTGTTCGCATGGTGGTCCAAATACGATTCGACCGCGAAGCGCCCGCCATTTATTGGCGACTCTTCCCCTTGCGCACTGCGACCGAAACGAGTGTCGAGTTCGTTTTCGCTGCGGTAAGTTAAGTGGGCCATTCGACGAGCTAAACCCATGCCGGCAACGGGCCCAACGTCTGAGTCGTAGTAATCACCGCCCTGAAAATGTGGGTCCAACTCGATTGCCGCGAGCTGAACCGCATGTATTCCGATTTCATCGGCGCTGACCGCCGCGGTCGAACCAAGAACAAGACCGCCTCGAACTGCTTTTGGGTGCCGAACCATCCATTCCAAGACCCGCATTCCGCCTAGTGACGGGCCCAGCATCAGCGCATAGGACTCAATTCCGAGAAATTGCATAAGTTGGTACTCAACCCACACCATGTCGGCAATCGTTATGACGGGGAAACGAGATCCCCACGCTTTCGAATCGGGAGCAAGACTGGACGGTCCGGTTGTGCCCTGGCACCCGCCCAGGACGTTGGCACACACGACGAAGTAGGTGTCCGTATCAATCGGCGCACCCGGCCCCACCAGCGAGCTCCACCAACCACCAGTTTTGTGCCCAGGTCCGGCTTCTCCAGTCGCATGTGAGTCGCCCGTCAATGCATGTGCAATGTAGATCGCATTACTCCCCTCGGGATTTAACTCGCCCCAAGTTTGGTATGCAACTCTGATCTGCTCGAATTCGAATCCAGAATCAGTAGTGAATGGTCCACACTCGAAAAAGAGCCTTTCCCCCACGGGAAATCCCTCCCGCCACGATCCGCTGGCGGGAGGGATTCCTTCATAAGTCAGAGCCCCGTATTGCGTAGGCATCTACTTTTGGGCCGCCGCAAATCCAAGTTCCAAATCAGCCAGAATGTCGGACAAGCCTTCCAGTCCCACCGCGAGTCGCACCAATCCCGGTGTTACTCCACCAGAAAGCTGTTCCTCTTCGCTCAACTGCGAGTGAGTGGTGGATGCAGGATGGATCACCAGGCTGCGGACATCACCAATATTGGCAACGTGACTATGTAATTCCAGACCCTCGACAAACTTTTTACCTGCCTCGACCCCGCCAGCGATTTCAAAACTGAGAACCCCACCTGTGCCCTTTGGCGCATATTTCTGACCATTGGTGTACCACGGACTGGTTGGCAAACCAGCGTAGTTAACAGACACTACTTCTGGGCGTGCCTGGAGCCACTGGGCAACACTGAGCGCACTCTCAGTGTGTCGCTGCACTCGCAATGAGAGAGTTTCAATTCCCTGCGCAATCAAGAACGCGTTAAATGGTGACACTGCGGATCCCAGATCACGTAGCAACTGAACCCGCGCTTTGAGGATGAAGGAAAGGTTCACTCCGAATGCCCCATCAACGCCTAGGTCTCGGGCATACACCAAACCGTGGTAACTCGGATCCGGCTGGTTGTAATTGGGGAAACGTTCGGGGTACTTGGCGTAATCGAATTTACCAGCGTCGACGATGACACCAGCCACTGCCGTTCCGTGCCCACCCAAATATTTCGTGGCAGAATGCACGACCACGTCGGCACCGAAATCAATGGGGGTAATCAGATACGGAGTTGCAACCGTATTGTCAACAATAAGTGGAACGCCAAACTCGTGCGCCACCGATGCAACCCCAGAAATGTCGAGGACATCATTTCTCGGATTAGCCAGTGTTTCCCCATAAAACGCCTTGGTATTCGGTCGAATTGCTGCTTTCCATGATTCCAAGTCATCTGCATTTTCAACGAATGACACTTCGATTCCCAGCTTGGGAAGCGTGTAATGAAATAGATTGTAAGTGCCTCCGTATAAGCTCGCGCTGGAGACAATGTGGTCACCGGCTTCAGCAATATTAAGAATCGCCAATGTCTCAGCAGCCTGCCCACTAGACACCAACAACGCACCCACGCCACCTTCAAGGGCCGCAATGCGATCCTCGACCGCGGCCTGTGTGGGGTTCATGATTCGGGTATAAATATTGCCTAATTCCTTTAGTGCAAAAAGGTTAGCCGCATGCTCAGTGTCCCTAAATACATATGACGTCGTCTGATAGATGGGTAGTGCACGAGCACCCGTAGCTTCATCAGGACTTTGTCCCGCATGTATTTGCTTAGTATCAAAACTCCATTGATCGCTCATTTTTTTCTCCCTAAAATTGTGTGTGTGGATTGTTAGTCGGACGCATAAATGCACCTTTTCCACCTGTGCCTGCGCAGAGAACACAAGTCCTCACTCAAGTGGAGGTGCTTCAACAACAACAAGGTAAACAACACATGGCAGCCCTCAATCTCTCTGGGGCCCTGCCTTTTGCAAGGCCCGCGCTTGCCACAACACTCGTGGCCAGGTCTCCACCGGGAGCACCCCACCGCGGTTGGAGGGTTGCCGTCTAGCTAGCCGGGGCTTAACGCTGGACTCTTGACCTAGTGAAACTATACCCATATTCCGGCTAGCTTGTCACGTCGACACCGGTTAAGCACTCGTGACGGGTGAGCCCGTTGACGCTCGCGAGCCAAAATTCTGGCGGGAGTGCGTAATCTAATACCGAACGAATCATCTGTGCCAATGAATAATGAGGCGAGTCAGATAATGCGCGCGCGATGCAGATGTTTGCCATCGCGCCATTGCCGTGAAGCCACCAACAAATTGCTGCCGTCGTGGCTATTGCGGCGCCATGATTTGCATCTAGTCGAGGGAGTAATTTGCTCATTGACTCGGCTACGGACACTGGCTCGTACGCCCCATTAGCTAAATCCCACAAAATTGAATCCCGGACCCTAATGTCCTCTAACGCCACGACCATGCGGGCAATGTCAACTGTGGCCGTGTTGGCGCACCATTGGCCCAACAGGTGCTGAACGAAGGCGCTCTCGGTGGTCCGCCAAGGCGATAGATCTTCCACACTTGGTACGACCGGAAACGCCTGCGCGTCAATGAACACGGACGAATCACTGTCGCACTGGCTTTCCCGAGACACTCGACTAATCTTTTTCTCCACGTGCATCAGGTGGGGTTCACAGCCTTCATCACACTCGCGCGAAAATACGCGATCACCGGCGAACACGAAAACGTCCTTTACCTCAATTTCGTACTTCGCTAGCGCCTCTTGAACCGCGTCTATACCCGAATAGATTCGTTCGTCCATGTAGGTGAGGCAGGTGAGGACCCTCGCTTGTTCTGCCTGGTAAATCCGACCGGGTTCGATGAAGAGTTCCAGATCGGATTTGCTCAAATCCGTGGGTTCAAGGAACACCTCCACATCTACCCTTTGGGCGAGAACCGATTCAGCTGCTTTCATCCAATTGATGATGACACTATCCGCCGGATAGAAGCCAAATGACTTCACAAGATCGACCAGGGTTTCCCGTGCAATTTGAATTCTTCGGCTATGTGCATGTGTGGCTTGGTCCATGAGATAAATCTCGTGCCGGCAACACACCTCGGCAACCACACACACGCTTTTGTGGATGAGTTGGCACAGTTTTCCATGCTGTGCAGTAACCGGCCTTCGCAGCTATTACCCGCGAGGTGAAAGCTCGATGTAATCCCAATATTTTGCCGAAACGCCATCACCGGATGACACACGTCGGATCCGCCGACTCATCCAGGGCCATCCGTGATTTTTCGCCCATGACGCATGCCCCAGCATCCGCGTCGACACCGTCGGGGTGGGCGTCTCGCCCACGCTGAGCATCCAATCCGAATTGCCCCAGCCCAACGCTTGCATAGCTGCACTCGCCACCAGGGCATGGCCCTTGGGGTTCAAGTGCAACCGATCAGCGTCCCATATTCGCGGGTCGTCGAAAATTTCAACATCCCAAAAATCCGCCAAGTAGCAGCCATATTCCTCAGCGATTGCCACAGTTGCAGACCTTAAACCGGCGAATCGATCCCCAATTAGCCCCATCACTTTGGAAGTGCGGCCCGGGTCGCCAAATGCGAAAAGCAATACGTCTTTGCCACCTGATCGAAGATCACGCACCGCACGCTCAATTTGTGTTGCCTTCGCATCCAGATCAAATGACCCACGCATCGCATCATTTACCCCACCGGCGAATGAAACCAGCTCTGGTGTCAACTCAATGGCCCGAGGAATCTGCTCGGCGAGCATCTGGGTCAGTTGCCGACCCCGGATTGCCAGGTTCGCGTATTTCAGCGGCTCCTGTGTGGTGCAGTAGGTATCCGCGAGTTGTGAAGCCAAACGATCTGCCCAACCGTAATAAGCATTGTTGATCCCTTGATCGGCCACACCTTCTGTGAAGCTGTCGCCAACAGCGACAAATGATTTCCATTCCTTGGCTTGCGTGTGAATCATTTCGACAACTACCCGTTCATAAATATTTTCGATGAACTAAATAAAAAGACCCGGCCGCCGAAGGCTTCCCCTCCCGCGACGACCGGGTTGACCCAACAGTAGTGGATGACCATGTAAAGGGAGCAGCAGGACTCTGCATCGGGGGTGTCGCCACTCTACTTCTGTGCCCCTGGCTCACCCGAATCAGCAGAATGAGTAGAACTAGTAAGGGGGGGCTTGGCTAACGCCTGGCCGGCCTTTCGGTACCACGCCACTAGCGCAATCACACCGATCAGAATCTGTGGAATGAAGCTAGCAGCCCGCCAGACGAGTGCCGCGGCTGTGGCGACTCCTACGGAGGTACCAAATCCCACCAGCAAAGCGATCATCGCTGCATCAACTGTGCCCAGCCCACCCGGGGTAATTGGGATCATGAGACCTAGTTGACTAATCGCGAAGGCAGCGAATGCAGCTGCAAACGAAGTGCCCACGCTGTCCCAACCTTCAATACCTCTTAAGGCTACATAGAGGATCAGGAATTGCGTGAATGACACGGCGATTTGAGCCGCTGTCAATGCCGCCCATCGCCGTTTGAGTAATGCATACATGTCCACCCGAAACTTGATGATTGGGGCTGCAAGATCTAGATCCTTAATCGCCTTGATGCGGTTACGTAAAGGCCCAATTAATCGGTTGGAAAGTTCACCTACTTTGGTAGCGAGTGCCGGCGAACGCATGATTAGCACAAAGGTCACAACTAGGGCCACCAAGATCGCCAGACCGAGGAACCCAGTTGCCGCATGGCTATCCCCACTAACGCCGAACAAGGTAACGGTGACCACACCGCACACCGGGAACAACAACGTAACAAATGTGCTCCACATACCCACAGCCGTGATCGCGGCGGTAGCGCCTGTTGCGGGCACCCCAAAGGTGCTCAGCATCCCGAACTGCACTGCAAGTCCGACGGCTCCACCGCCCGGAACACCATTGCTAATGGCAAATGCAGCTTGGTTAAGTTGTTGTGATCGCCAGTATGTCAACCCTGGCGTTGCAGCCTTGAATGGGAATCCGTACGTGATCAAATACACCAACACGCATCCCACTATCAACACAAGGGCGGAAGTGTTCATTGTTTCCAGCGCGGTGGCAGCCTCAGAGTAACTACCAATTTGGGGAATCACTTTCCAGAAAATAATCACAATAAATGCGAGACCGACCGCGCCAAGAATTATTGATTTCTTCCTGTCAAGTCCACCAAGGCTCATCGATTCCCCGGGAGCTACATGTTGGGATTCCACGGGACTACTCTGGCACAACCAATGCCCTATCTGTGTCACTTGGGGGTGGCGCAAGAACTCCTTCGGGCATTCGGCAGGATGACGCCATGCGTCTTGATCATATTTCCTACGCCTGTCACAGCAATGAACTCGCTGACGTTGTCCAACGAATCGGCGTTGATCTGGGGAACACATTCATTGACGGTGGGCGACACCCCTCGTTTGGTACCAGAAACTTTATTCTTCCACTTGCGCACGGCGTGTACATTGAGGTCGTCAGCGCCTTGGACCACCCCTCGGCGCAGAAAGCCCCATTCGGTCGAGCAGTGGCGCAAAGAGCCCAAGCAGGTGGCGGCTGGATGTCCTGGGTTGTGTCGACAACGGACCTTTCACCGGTAGAGCAAGAGCTGGGGAGAAAAGCCGCCGAGGGGCACCGCATTCGACCTGATGGTGTGGACTTGCATTGGCGCCAAATTGGGGTTCTGGACACGATTGAGCACCCACAATCCCCGTTCTTCGTGCAATGGGAGAGCCCACAAGAACACCATCCCGCATTTGGTGGTGAAGCTACCGGCATCAAGGTGCTCAGCATGGAAATTAATTGCCCCTCCCAAGATCTAGGACCCATGGCTACCGAACTGGCTCCACTCACAGATTTGATCAGGTGGGTACATGACACTGAAACTGATGGATTCGGCGTGAACGCTGTTACATTTGAAACACCACACGGACACGTTCGGATCGACTAAAGAGAGCTAGCAATGACCACTCGTGACCAACCTCAAATTTCAGATGGTGTCCCCGACACGCTCAAGAAGGCCTCAGGTTTCACGTGGCGAATCCTGGTGCTGCTCGCGGGGTTCGGCGTATTTGTCCTAGCACTTAACGCGATTTTTCCGGTCGTGTTTGCACTGTTTTTCGCAATGTTGGTCGCCGCGTGGACCCAGCCAGTGATGAATCTTTTTCACAGGCTTCTGCCCAAAGTGCTTTCGATGCTGTTAGCCCTACTCCTTATTGGGTCATTCATCCTCGGCATTCTCTTTATAGTGATTAGATCCTCGGTGGATGAAGGTCCCAAACTATTGGAGAGCCTGACCGCGGGGCTCAATGAGATCGAAAAGTGGCTACAGAATGGCCCACTCAACCTCAGTGATGAGAGCCTAAGCAACTTGCTCAGCCAGGCTCAATCGTGGGGTGAAACCGCAGCGAAGGGCATCGCGGTGGGCTTGCTTGACTCCCTTAGCTCGATTGGAACCTTGGTGATCGCAGGCTCGGTCTTCCTTTTCGGAGTAATCTTTTTCCTGCTCACCCCTAATCGAATCTGGGACTGGTTCGTGTCTTGGCTACCAAAAGAAGTTGCAGAGTCAGTAAACGTGTCCGGACGGATCGCATGGGGCTCTATTTCCGGCTATACCCGTGGGATTGTCGTTATTGCCTTCGCCGATGCGGTCTTGGTCTTTATTGGTTTGCTTATCCTTCAAGTGCCACTGGCTCCCGCACTTGCAGCCGTCGTCTTCCTCGGAGCATTTATTCCTGTGATCGGTGCACCAATCGCCACATTTTTCGCGGCGGTGGTCGCTCTCGCCGAACGTGGCCCACTTATCGCGCTCCTAGTAGTGATCTTGACCGTGATCGTTGGATCCTTTGATGGGGATGTGTTACAGCCATTGGTCATGGGCAAAGCGGTGAACTTGCACCCACTTGCGATTATATTAGCGATTGCCGCGGGCAGCATCGCCTTGGGAATCGTCGGGGCTCTCATCGCGGTGCCGATCGCGGGCGCGGTCTACGGGGTGGCGAAATACCTCACCGGCCGTGACCCCGAACATTCCTATCCGCCCACTCACCCGTTCATACCCAGCCAGAGTCCGTAGACCAATCACGCCACGCAATTGCGTGGATTAACTCCGTGCATTTATGTTGTCAATTGGCAGGTCATTTCCTGCTGCCACGCAATAACGCTCAATTCGCTCGGCCGACGTATTTATCCGCTTAAGGGACTTTTTCTTGATCCCGTCAGTCCCCTTTTTCGGATTTGCCGCATTCACATTGTTCTGAATTCGTTCGGCATTTGCCAAAGCCTTTGCGGGAAGTTCGCCCCCGATTACCGCTGAATCAATAGAAACAACCATGAGATCTGTATCGGACTGTATTTCACGAAGAAGGGCCTTCTTCTGTTTCTTGGTGAGCTCTCCCGTGTCACCATTGATCCGTGAACGCACTAGATCGAGTGCAAAATAGTCGTCGCAGGCATCCTGAGCCAAAACAGCAACTACTACTGTGGTTTTCGAGGGCGCGGGCGTAACCGTCGGGGTGACCTCAGATTCGGCGCTACTGGAGCACCCTGCGAGCAAGAGAGACGCACTAAGTCCTACAAGTCCGGCTGTGACAATGCTTTTGCGCATAACTGAGCTCCTCAGGCAGTTGACTAATCCGCTACCAGCCTACGGCACACACAACAGCGTGGTGGGATTTTCGGCACCAGCGGACAAATAATTTGGCCCCACCCGGACTCGGGTGGGACCAAATGTGACTTTGATGTCAGTACTGCCTAGCTGCAGCCAGAGGTACTGCCGCACCCCTCACAGACATAGCAACTACCCGCTGGGCGCATCTTGATCCCACAGGTCATGCACAGGGGCGCATCAGAGGCAGTGCCTGTGATTGCCTCGAGCAATTCCGCACTTGAATGCACTTCAATCGGTGCTTGAGCCACTGGCGCTCCGACCAAATCTCCCCCTTGATCATTGGTCTCAAGGTCGATGGCTGGAGCAGGTGCGGGCGCATAGTTGTTGTGTACCGTGGCCGTTCGTTCCTCGGCGGTAAAGATACCCAATGCTTCCCGCTGTTCGAAACTGAGATGATCCAGTGCCAATCTGCGGAAAATGTAGTCCATCATGGACTGCGAGATCCGAATATCTGGATCATCTGTCATTCCGGCCGGTTCAAAGCGCATGTTGACGAACTTGTTAACAAAGGCTTCAAGCGGCACACCGTATTGCAATGCAATGCTAATCGCAATGGAGAAAGCGTCCATTACCCCAGCCAAGGTTGACCCTTGTTTGCCGAGCTTTAGGAACACCTCGCCAAGTTGACCATCGTCGTAACTCCCCGCAGTCATGTAGCCCTCAGCCCCAGCAACGGAGAAAGAAGTTGTCTGACTCGGTCGCGACTTCGGGAGCCTGCGACGAACCGGGTTATCCCCGACAACGACCTTCTCGACCGCGATGTTAGTTGTCTTTGCCTTCGCATCACTGAGTGGTTGTCCCACCTTGCAGTTATCCCGGTAGATCGCAAGCGCCTTAATACCCATCTTCCAACCCTGGAAGTAGATTTCTTCAACCTCTTCAACGGTGGCATCCTCTGGCATATTGACCGTCTTGCTTATTGCGCCCGATATAAAAGGTTGTACCGCAGCCATCATGCGAACGTGCCCCATCGGCGCAATTGAGCGCGCGCCCATCGCGGTGTCAAAAATGGCGTAGTGCTCTTGCTTGAGTCCTGGTGCATCGATGACATGGCCATTTTCGCCAATAAATTCGATAATTGCTTCGACCGTTTCTTCAGCGTATCCGAGCTTACGAAGTGCACGTGGAATGGTTTGGTTCACAATTTGCATTGACCCGCCACCTACAAGCTTCTTGAATTTGACCAGTGAGAAGTCAGGCTCGACACCCGTTGTGTCGCAGTCCATCATGAAACCAATTGTTCCTGTGGGAGCTAACACGCTCGCTTGTGCATTTCTCCAACCGTGTGCCTCACCTAACGTGAGAGCCTCTTCCCAGACTTTCACCGCCAACGCGGTTACATCGCCGTCGAGATTACTAAACCGCCTGATGTTGTCATTGGCGGAAGCATGCTTGCGCATCACTCGCTTGTGCGCATATTCATTGCGTGCATAGCCCTCATAAGGTCCAACGATTTCGGCTAACTCTGCGCTGCGTTTGTACGCAGTTCCGTTCATTAACGAAGTGATTCCCGCCGCGAATGCCCGGCCGGCCTCAGAGTCGTAAGGCAAACTTGTGGCCATGAGCAGGGCGCCCAGATTTGCGTAGCCGATTCCGAGTTGGCGGTAGCGCCGAGTCGTGTCACCGATTGGCGCCGTGGGGAAGTCCGCAAAACAGATTGATATATCCATGGCTGTTATGACATATTCGACTGCTCGAGAGAAGCGCTCAGCATCAAATGAGTCATCTTCTTTGAGGAATTTGAGAAGGTTCAGACTCGCCAAGTTGCACGATGAGTTATCAAGACTCATGTACTCAGAGCATGGATTGGATGCATTAATCCGACCTGTTTCGGGGTTGGTGTGCCAATCATTGATCGTGTCATCGTATTGAATACCGGGATCAGCACACGCCCAAGCTGCCTCAGTAATCTTGTGGAAAAGCCCAACCGCATCTACAGTTTCAATTGTCTGACCATCGGTTCGTGAAGTGAGCCCGAATGGCTCCCGATTTTCAACCGCTGACATAAATAGGTCAGACACGCGAACCGAGTTATTGGCATTTTGGTACTGAACACTGGAAATATCAGCACCACCTAAGTCCATGTCGTAGCCGGCATCGCGTAGGACCCGAATTTTGTCTTCTTCGCGCACCTTGGTCTCAATGAACTCTTCAATATCGGGGTGGTCCACATCTAGGACAACCATTTTTGCCGCTCTACGCGTCGCCCCACCTGATTTGATAGTTCCCGCTGAGGCATCAGCCCCACGCATAAATGACACTGGACCCGAAGCTGTTCCACCGGATGAGCGCAGCACCTCCTTGCTGGAACGGATCCGAGACAGGTTCAGTCCCGCTCCTGACCCACCTTTGAAAATCATGCCCTCTTCGCGGTACCAATTAAGTATCGAATCCATGGTGTCGTCCACGCTAAGGATGAAACAGGCACTCACTTGTTGCGGGGATGTCGTTCCCACGTTGAACCACACTGGGGAGTTGAACGCGAATACTTGGTGTAGCAACATGTGTGTGAGTTCGTGCTCGAAGATTTCCGCATCCTGATCAGTTCTGAAATACCCATTCTCGCGACCCGACTTGGTGTAGGTGAGCACTACCCGATCAATGAGTTGCTTTAGACTCCACTCTCTATTTTCGGCACCGAGAGCCCCACGGAAATATTTTGTCGTAACGATTGTGGACGCATTGACGCTCCAGAAATCTGGGTACTCCACCCCGCGCTGTTCAAATACAATTTCGCCTGTCCGCCAATTATTTTGGAGAACATCTCGGCGTTCCCAATTCACCTCGTCATACGGATGCATTCCCTCGGTCGTAAACAACCGTTGCATTTGCAGGCCGGGGCCGGCAATCGTGTTGTGGACGAACTCGTCTTTGGGAGTGATCACCGGGGCTTCTGGTGCCTGTGTCATGGTCGTGCCTTTCTCATTTGATGTGAAGCCCCGAGCCGAAATATCTGCGCGAGACGGGTGGTAGGAAGTCTGTGTAGCTATTCGTATGTGTGGCTTAGTTGTGCGTGTGTGTAACTCGGTCCGGTTCTCGGCCTGTGGGTTCGCCTTCAGCTCGAAGGAGGGCAATTTCGGCCTCAAAATCGTTGAGAGTGTCAAAGGAGCGATAGACCGAAGCGAAGCGAAGGTAGGCGACTTCATCAAGTTCACGCAAGGGAGCCAAAATAGCGAGTCCCACCTCTTGGGCAGGGATTTCACTATTGCCTGTGGCGCGGAGAAAATCTTCCACGCGTTGTGCAAGTAGTGCGAGCTCGTCATCTGATACTGGCCTTCCCTGGCACGCCTTACGCACGCCACTGACAACCTTGCTGCGATTGAATGGCTCGCTGACTCCGCTGCGTTTTACCACTCCTAGGGCCGCTACTTCCGCAGTGGTAAATCGTCGCCCGCAATGCCCGCACTCACGACGGCGGCGGATTGCCAATCCTTCATCGACTGTGCGCGAATCAACGACCCGTGAGTCTTCTTGGCGGCAGAATGGACACTTCATGCGCTGACCCCTTTCCTCGTTCTTTCACAACAGTCACATGGGAACCTTTGCCCCCTTGCGTAACACGCGAAACGTTAGTTCGACCACCCTGGGGACTACCTGTGGATGATCTGCGATCAACCTGTGCGCTCGATCCACAACCTGCCACCACAACCTGCAAACACAACCTGTGGACGAAGCACCAGGGTCTTACTACTACATCTTGGGGTCCGAACCTAATGGATGCACACGCGTTATGCAACCTATTTCGACCGGCGTGTTGCTAAATAGCCGAAGGATTTTTTCCAAATAGCTGATTCAGGTAGGAGACAGTAAGTTTCGTTCGCAGAACTCGACCCTTATAGTCGTAGTGGATCGCGTCTGTTGTCCGGATATTCGCCGCTTTTGCATGCGATGCCCACGGCAATACATGCACGTTAGGCCGACCTGCAGCAGCCTTGTCGAGTGTCTTGTTAAACCACGACTGCTTCGATTTACTGAATCGGTCACCATTGTCTCCGTAAAGATTGATCCATAGCACTGAACGCTTCGGGCCCAGTTGGTCCAGAATCTTGACAATTCGTGCTTTTGTGGTGGACTTTTCCATCCACCTCATGTCATTGACACCCAACGCCATCACTACGGTCTTGGGGAGCCCTTTCCACTTGCGCTGGTCCCGAATCTGCGACATCCCCCAATCGAGTCGCTTACCCCCAAAGCACCTAATCGTGGGATTCCACCCTGATTTCCTCAAAGACTTTCGCAGAATCGTGCGCGAATTCCTAGTCAACGAATCACCAATGACCACGACTCTTCTGCCCACCCCCGGGCCACTCGGACCTACTGTGTCAAACGAGATAGGGGCACTACATGCTCGCGAGTCGCCTCCCGTTCGCCATTTGGGATCAGACTCGGCTGCCCCAACCGGCGCACTCACCGAGCCAATAGCCAAGAAGGAACCCAAGACTATAGCCACGACAGCCCTTCGTGCTCCCAAGTTCATGCCTTCACCCTAAGTCGCCGACGTCTTTAACCAGAGATGGGGATAATCAACGATTGACCTGGAAAAACGTGCTCCGTGCCGATCCCATTGATCTCCCGGATGCCCATGATCAGGGCCCGGGGGTCAGCTCCAGGATTCAGACTTTGCGAAATCGACCAGAGACTCTCACCCGGTTGGACAACCACTACCTGAGTTGTGGGTGGGGTTGATTCAGATGCGGCATCAGCGGTACCGCTACCGAAAAGGACCCACATACACAGGACCGCGCACGTCATAACAATTCCAAGGACCACCCGTCCTCTGGTTGTGAGGACGATCGATGCCGATGCAGGATGATGAACATTCATGGGGAAGCCTTTCACTAATTCGAACAGATGTACGATTTATATCACTGAGGATGCGACACGTCCAATACATTTCGAACATATGTTTGATTCGTGTCGCGTCTTGAGATAACCTGAGTTCACCAGAAGGGACTGACATTTGAATCCTTTCGGGTGAGTCCTCGCCACATCAACTGCAATTTGACGGGAGCCACAATGGCCGGCCGGATCCAAAAACCTCAGAATGACGATGCAACTTCCGTGATCAGGCATCTGCATGACCCTGCCCGCAGCGAACTCACCGATCGACAACGAGCAATTTTGGACATGATTCGAGTCACCACCTTGGAGCGCGGTTACCCGCCCAGTGTCCGCGAAATTGGTGACTCGGTAGGTCTAAACAGCCCCAGTTCGGTGGCGCACCAGTTGAAAAACCTGCAACGAGCCGGATACCTGCGCATTGATCCGAATCGTCCACGAGCCTTGGTCCTTGCCCCAGAAACAACCGATCATGACGATCTACAGTTCCCAGCACACGCTGACCGCACGCTTGCGCAGGTTCCTGTCCTCGGCCGCATTGCTGCCGGTGGCCCAATTTTGGCCGAGCAATCTGTTGAAGCGACTTTCCCACTCCCCCGCGACCTAGTAGGCGAGGGCGAACTGTTTAGCCTCAAAGTTGTCGGTGACTCGATGGTCGATGCGGCAATCTGCGATGGCGATTGGGTGGTTATTCGCCAACAGCCGACCTGTGAGAACGGGGATATTGTCGCAGCTCTACTCGACGACGAAGCGACCGTAAAAACTTTCACACAACGCGATGGTCATGTGTGGCTCATGCCTCACAATCCAGCGTATTCACCAATCTTAGGCGATCACGCGCAGATCCTGGGCAAAGTCGTGTCGGTACTGAGAAGGCTGTGAGTGGCTTATTGCCCAGCAATTCGTTGATCAGATTCCACGCGCAAACGTTTAAGTGAACGAATTGCAACAGACTTATCTCTCGTAAACCACATGGGCGGCATGCTTTTGCGCAAGCTACCCCCATAACCTGAGTTCGCTAACCGTGAATCCAACACGCTCACAACACCGCGGTCCTGACCACTGCGGATCAGACGCCCTGATGCCTGAGCGAGCAAGAGCCCAGCGCGTGGCAGTGTTACCGAGCGAAATCCAGAGCCACCCGCTTCATCAACCCGTGACGAGCGAGCGGACATCACCGGGTCGTCGGGACGTGGAAACGGAATTCGATCAATAATTACTTGAATACAGGAATCACCGGGGATATCAACCCCCTGCCATAGTGATAACGTGCCAATGAGCGTCGATTCGATCTCAGCGGTGAACCGTTCAACCGACAGCGAAACGGATTCGCCCTTTCGTTGGATATGTAATGGCGTATCGCACCGGACCCGCAAATACTCGCCCGCTTTTTCCACTGCCCGCCAACTTGAACACAAAATTAAGGTACGCCCACCCGATGCTTCTACCAGCTCACCCATTGCGTCTAACGCAGCCATGTCCAGTCCTTCACGCCCCGGAGGTGGTAGGTCGGCTGCAACATAAAGAATCCCTTGCTTCGGGTAATCAAAAGGAGAACCGACATCCACAGTTTCCGTGCGCGCATCGGTTCCCAGACCTAAAGACTGCGTAATTGCATCAAAATTTCCACCGGTGGTAAGTGTTGCGCTTGTCACCACCGCAAATTTTTCGGCAAACAACTTGTCTCGCAAAATGTGGGCAACACTGAGCGGAGCGCTATGTAGAGTCGGCGGCCTGCCATCATGATCGATCCACAGAACCGAATCGTTTCCCTGGGAAATAAGAGCCCCGGCCAAATCATGTAGCTCCTCAAGGCCGCCGCGGGCTCGTTGATTTCGTGCCGCGATATCTGGATCCTCACCTTTTTGGGATGACATCTCGATCACCCCAGCTTGGCTTGAATCTCGAATCAGAATCAACGCCAAGAGCAATTGCGGATCCAACAACGCCAAGCGGGTCAATCCACTTGTCGGATCTGACGCCCCGAGTAACGAGTCTTCAAACGCTTTCTGCGCATCCACCAACAAGTCCATTGTTTGATCACTCACTTGCGACCCCACGCGAGAGACAGCGCGTTCCACTCCTGCTGCGTTCAGCTCAATCGTGATCGCTCCCGTTGCCCGATCGACTATTTCGTGTCCTTCATCAATCACGACAATGTCATGCTCGGGCAAAATCGGAATACCTTCAACAACGTCGATCGCCAATAAGGCGTGATTGGTTACCACAATATGTGCGGTCTGGGCAAGCAATCTGTGCTTGGCAGTAAAGCAATCCTCGCCGAACGCACACTTTGATTCGCCGACACATTCGCGCCTATTGACAGAGAAACTCCTCCAGACTCGAGGGTCGATGTCGTCGCCGAAATCGTCTTTGTCCCCGGTATCAGTTTCGTTGGCCCACTCACGTACCGCAACCGCTTGGTCACCCAGAGCTCCACGACTCACCTCAAAAAGAGCCTCCCCTTCCGGGTCGGGGATTGCCGAATGTAGCTTTTGTAGACAGACATAATTATTTCGACCCTTGAGAACAGCGAAAGTAAGCGTGACTCCATACTCTTCTAATAATGCTTTCGCGAGCAACGGCAGGTCCTTTTCCATCAGTTGGCGTTGCAATGCGATGGTCGCGGTTGACACTACGACTGCCCTTCCCCCTTCACTCAATGCGTGGGTGGCAGCAGGCACCAAATAGCCGAGAGTCTTGCCTGTGCCGGTGCCTGCTTGGATTATGCGATGCCCACCGGCGGCCAGACCTTCAACGATCGTGTGCACCATTTGGAATTGGCCAGAACGCTCGGCACCTTGGAAACTTTTTACCGCCTTGTGTAACAGCTCTTGTGCATCAATATCAACCGACACGCAAAAACCCTTGGCGCTCGATGTCCGCTGCCAGTGCTGCTGGCACCAATGCACTCACGTCACTGCCCGTGTCGATATGAACAATTTTTACCTGCTCGCCGGATTCATGAATCTGCGAAATGAGATCCCCGCGGCCATATGGAATTGTCACTTCAATTGCAACCAGCGTGTGTGGGAGTTCTGCATCGATTCGGGCCAGAAGTTCCTCGAGGCCCGCCCCCGTGTGCGCACTGACAACAATTGATCCAGGGAAGGATCCCTGAAATGCCACGATATCCATTGGGTCGGCGATATCGTTCTTGTTAATTGCAATTAATTCTGGAATCTCGCCGGCGCCGATTTCGTTGAGTACCTCCCGCACCGCAGATACCTGCCCAAAGGGATCCTCGTCACACCCATCCACAACGTGAACGATTAACTTCGCTTCCTGGACCTCAATCAATGTGGACCTGAACGCTTCCACAAGATCATGGGGCAAGTGGCGCACAAAACCCACGGTGTCCGCGAGCGTGAGCTCCCTACCACTGGGCGCCCTCATCTTTCGAACAGTTGGATCGAGGGTGGCGAATAAAGCGTCTTGGACAAGAACTCCCGCCCCAGTTAAAGCATTAAGCACACTTGATTTGCCGGCATTGGTGTAGCCCGCCAGAGCCACGGTGGCAATTCCTGAGGCCTCCCGCGCAGCACGCTGGGTTCTGCGGGTTGTCTCTAGTGCTTTGAGCTCTCTGCGCAACTTCGTCATCTGGGCTCTGATTCGCCGTCGATCTGTTTCAATCTTCGTCTCACCTGGGCCTCTGGTTCCCAGTCCCCCACTGGCACCCCCTGCGTGACCGCCGGCCTGACGACTCAGTGACTCACCCCATCCGCGAAGTCGCGGCAATAGGTACTGCATTTGTGCAAGGGACACCTGGGCTTTACCTTCACGACTGCGAGCATGCTGTGCGAAAATATCGAGGATCAACCAGGTGCGATCAACAACTTTGACCTTGACAATACCTTCCAATTTCCGGAGCTGGCCGGGTGACAATTCGCCATCGCAAATCACGGTGTCAGCCCCCGCGTCGGCCACGATCAGGGCGAGTTCCTTGACCTTTCCTGAACCCAGATAGGTGGCAGGATCAGGAGCATCACGTCGCTGGATCACACCTTCAACAACTTCTGATCCGGCGGTCTGAGCCAATTGTGCGAGTTCACGAAGTGAGCGCTCCGCTTGTGCAACGGTCCCCGTGGTCCACACCCCGGCAAGAACTACCCGTTCGAGTCGGATCTGACGGTACTCAACCTCGGTGACATCTTGTAACTCAGTGGAAAGAGAAGAGACCCTTCTAAGCCCTTGTCTTTGCTCAAGCTCAAGACTGACGTCACCATCTTTGCCAAGATTGAATTCATTCACCACTGCAGTATCGCAGATGAATCAATTAAGAGACATTTGCAATTGAAACTGATGCCTACACAGTGCTAGTCCCGCGGAGCATGAAGCGGTCAGCCATCCGGCTCAACCCGGCCTTGGCCACGTAATCAACCAACTCAGCCTTGATGGCTTCATCCATGTGTGGCTCGCGCGCTGAGCACGCTCCTGCGCTAGCAACCGCCGTGCGCTAGATCAAGACTCGACCGCGGGCAACAAGTTCCGCCGGTCCACGCAAAACAAATGTTCCCATCTGCAGGTCTTCAGTCACAATCACGTCGCCACCAGGCACGCGCACCGTCCAACTATCCACATCTTGGTGCCCTGGTGCACTTCGGCGGGCAGCCCACGCGACCGCACACGCACCGGTCCCACATGAAAAAGTTTCACCTACCCCACGTTCGAAGACCCGCATGGCAACTTCCCCGGGTGCAATTACCGAGGCGAATTCGACATTCACCCCTTGCGAAAAGGCATCGTTTGGGTCGACGACCGGCCTGTGGTTCAACTCGAGCAGGGCTAAAACTTCCTCCTCAACCCAACACACTGCGTGCGGATTCGGAAAGAACACTCCTACGGAGTCGAACACCTCACCAGTAACGAGCCGAATACGTGGAGTTAATTCTGGGCTGGGTACATCGGCTTTACCCATGTCGACTGACACCGTGAAGTCCGGATGTATCTGTACTGCCCGCACTCCCCCGCGGGTTGAAATAGTGAATTCTTTCGTGGTTTCAAGACCATTGGCCACCAAGTAGCGAGCAAAAACTCGGGCACCATTGCCGCACATTTCAGCGTAACTTCCATCAGCATTTTGGTGGTCCATGAACCAAGTCGCATCCGCATGCTCAATACCGGCCAGTTCAATATTTTTGGTTCGAACGGCCCCAATCGTTCCGTCAGCGCCGAGCCCTGAACGGCGGTTACACAGGGCTACAACCTGCTCGATCGAGAGCGCAGCCTTGGCGTCTTCATTGTTGTACACAATAAAATCATTGGAGGTTCCGTGCCCTTTAACAAACGCCAATTCAGCCAATAAACTCACCACACCACTCTATTGGCCGAGCGTGAGCGCTCTGTGATACGCCGCACGAACGCGGTAATCAATCTCCACCCATGAGTAGCTGGGGGGAACATGTGAATTATGTTCAAGAATTTCCCTCAGTGCCTGCCGATCTGAATTCCACTCACTCACCGCGACCGCCATGGAGCTATCAGTATCGCAGATCCTTCCATCGGTTCCATCGGCGATAAATGTGTGAGTTCCCGTGCCACTGCGAGCCACAACCGCCAGCCCATTAGCGCGGGCTTCAAGGGCTGCAATTCCAAATGACTCCTTGACCGACGGCTGAACAAATATTTGAGAACGATCCAATACCAATTTCAGTTCAGTCGGTGCTAATCGCCCTAAGAAAGCGATCGGAAGCTCAGCTCTACGCGCTCGACGTTCCCATAGAGCGCGCTCCGGCCCGTCTCCCACAATATTGAGTAGCGCGGCAACATCGAAGTTGCGCAGTTGCTCCATCACGCGCAAGAGCGCCCCGGTTCTTTTCCTCGGCGCGACTCGCAGAACGCTTACTAATTGCAAGGGCGCAGCATTCCAATCTGCAACACCTAATCTGCTCCACTGGTTTGGGTCAATGCCGTTGGGAACCAGATCAACTTCAACCCCTAAGGATGCGCGTATCTGCTCCGCCGCAACCTCACTCACCGCACTCATGGCAACCCTGTTCCATCTCAACCATGACCCGATTGCGGAAAAGGCTGGACGCGCACATGCACCCCACACGCTGTGAATTGTGACCAAGATAGGAAGCCCAATGTCATAGGCCGCCCGAGTGGCGCTCCACGCAAATGGTGAGAGCACACCAGCATGCACGTGCACCACTTCGGGGAGATTGACTTTCAACAGTTTGGTGACTTCCCGGTAGGTACGCGGATGCACCGGTAGCTCAAAAGGTACCGGGAAACTTAATCGGTCAACAGGGAACTCGAGAAACTGCGGGCCGCCAGTTGCCGTGATTACGCGCACTTGGTCCCCAGTCGCGTGTTGGGCACGAGTCAGCCCAAGGACTTGGGATTCGATGCCACCCGTTCTGGGGACAAAGCAATCACTGACGTGGGTAATGCGCACGGGGACGACCGTACGCCACAATGGGCCCACTATGCGCAACCTGCTCTTTCTACACGCCCATCCAGATGACGAGGCGCTGCTCACGGCTGGCACCATGGCCAGGGCCCAAAGCCTTGGCCACCGGGTCCACTTAGTAGTAGCCACCGACGGATCAGCCGGCTTGACCTCGTCACATTTCTCACACGACTTGGCCTCCCACCGGTCAGCGGAACTCGCTCAATCAGGGAAGATCTTGGGTGTCACCAGCGTTACCGAGCTCGGATACCCTGACTCAGGTTTACTCGGGCAATACAATGCTGACGATGGATTTGCCGGCCTTGATCCAGCTGTGATTGCCACGAGGCTGAATGAACTCATCGAGGATCTGCAAATCGACACTCTGATCGGCTACGATCAGGCTGGAGGTTATGGCCACCCTGATCATCTCCAAGTGCATAAAGTGGCTCGCGCGGTGCACGCACTTACTTCGATCCACCTATTCGAAGCCACTCTCCCGCGTGAACCCATCTTTCGAGCCGTGAAACTTGCTAGTGCACTCTCGCTCACCCCGTCTGATTTTGACCCCGAGACCTTTTCACACAGCTGGACCCCAAAAGTTGAAATTACCCATCGCGTCAATGTCCGTGGGTATACGGCACTCAAGAAAAAATCAATCGTGGCGCACGCTTCTCAGTCGACGGCGGACGGAACGATTCGCACCCTGGCCGTACTGAGCAGATTGCCCAAACCAATTTTCGATGCTTTACTCGGAACCGAATACTTCGTAAAAGTGACCTAATACAGCTGCGACTAATTGTTCACTGTCCCATGGTTCCCAGCGGACTCGAGGATCCTGCCGAAACCACCTTTGCTGACGTCGAGCAAATTTTTGGGTTGCATAAATAATTTTTTCCCGCATGTGAATTTGCGTGATTTCGCCGCTTAAGTGCGCCAAGACTTGCGAGTAGCCGATTGCACGTGAAGCCGTCGGCGCATTGCGTAGACCAAGTGACTCAAGTTCCTGTACTTCCTGAATCAAACCGGACTCCAGCATTTGGTCCACCCGTTGCTCGATCCGAGCATCCATGCTGACCCGATCGATTTCCAAACCCACACGAACACTGGGGAATTCTTCCACCGGATCCGGCAAGCGGGAATTATACGGCGCCCCTGTCAACTCGATTACTTCCAAAGCCCGAACTATTCGACGACCGTTGCCTGGGAGAATATTGGAGGCCGTCACTGCATCCCTTTCTTCCAACAGTTTATGCAATTTTTCTGGGCCGTCTTGTTCCAACATAGCCTCATATCGTCCACGCACCAAAGGATCCGTGGCAGGGAAATCAATTTGGTCCAAGATTGCTTTCACATAGAGAACGCTTCCACCGACCACGATCGGAATTTTCTTGCGAGTAGCGATCCCAGTGATCGCTTCGCGCGCTAAGTCTCGGAATTGCACAACGTCGGCCCGGTGCCCAATCGACCATACATCCAGCATGTGGTGCCGGATCTCCCGTAGTTCTTGTGACGTGGGTTTTGCAGTCCCGATATTCATTCCTGAAACGGCTTGCATCGAGTCAGTTCCCACTAGTTCCCCGTCGATTTCACGTGCTAGGTCAATGGCAAGTGCAGTTTTGCCCGCCGCGGTCGGACCAATGATTGTCACAATGGGTTTTGGACTCATGGCAGGTTCAATCAAGGTGAAACAAATGTAGGAATGCCCAGCATTACCGAGGTCCCTGATGGGGATTCGGAGCGGTCACCGGCACGAGTGAGCCGCACCGATGTTGCCTCACCCAGCAGGTGGTGTGGGGCAGCCGAGAGGACGGTTCCGGTCACGAAGTCACCGGGACGGGCAACATGCTTACCAAGATCAAAATGCACAAGCCGACCGTCAGCGCTTCTGCCAGAACGTCTATTCGTGTGTGCGTCTTTTCGGCCTTCACCGTGGGCAACCAGAATCTCGACGCTGTTGTCAATTTGCGCGATATTTTCCTCTAGTGAGATCTGATTGACCAACTTGACCAACCGTTCATAGCGTTGCTGAACGACCTCTTTTGCAATCTGATTTTCCATAGTTGCCGCTGGTGTTCCGGGTCTCTTGGAATATTGGAAGGTATATGCGCTCGCGAAGCGGGCCTTGCGAACCACATCCATCGTCGCCTGGAATTCCTCTTCTGTTTCACCTGGGAATCCCACAATGATGTCGGTCGTGATCGAAGCCTGGGGCATAGCCGAACGCACACGGTCGATAATTCCCAAATATTTGTCTTGTCGGTAGGAGCGCCTCATCCGTTGGAGTACCGAATCAGAACCAGATTGCAACGGCATGTGCAAAGTGGGCATGACATTGGGGGTGTGCGCCATTGCTTCAATAACGTCGTCCGTAAAGTCACGCGGGTGCGGGCTCATAAATCGAACCCGCTCCAAACCAGAGATATCGCCGCATGCACGCAGGAGTTTACTGAAAGCTTGACGGTCCCCCAGATCCGAGCCGTATGCATTTACGTTTTGACCCAGTAGGGTCACTTCCACCACACCGTCCGCGACGAGGACTTCGATCTCGGTCAAAATATCACCCGCTCGTCGGTCTTTCTCCTTCCCGCGAAGCGCAGGAACAATACAAAAAGTACAGGTGTTATTACAGCCCACACTCACAGACACGAATGCGCTATAAATGGCATCGCGTTTGGTGGGCAGGGCTGATGGAAAATCAACGAGCGCCTCGGCAATTTCGACTTGTGCTTCTTGTTGAATCCGGGAACGTTCCAAAAGCACAAGCAGAGACCCTAAGTTGTGGGTTCCAAAAACCACGTCCACCACGGGTGACTTGCGTAAGATTTCTCCTTGATCCTTTTGCGCAAGACAACCGCCCACTGCAATTTGCATTCCTGGGTTCGCAGCCTTAATCGGCACTAGGTGACTCAGGTTTCCGTAGAGCTTATTGTCGGCATTTTCACGAACCGCACACGTGTTGAACACGATCAGGTCCGCGACCTCGCCACTTTCAACCGGTAGATAGCCTTCGGACTCCAGCAAGCCAGTAATGCGCTCAGAGTCGTGTACATTCATTTGACACCCGTAAGTGCGCACTTGATAGGTCCGAGAATTGCCACTGATAGACATAGTGCTCAACAGTAATGAAGGCTCAGTCCTGGGTTACTTCCCCCTATCCAACGGGTTGGGGTGAACCGTCCCTACCCCGATTATCGACCCCAAGAACCTCTTCTTCATCCGGCTCAATCTGAACCTTGGGCAGGATGCGATCCAGCCAGCCTGGAAGCCACCAGTTGGCAGTGCCGAAGAGCGTCATGAGGCTCGGGACGAGGACCAGGCGAATGATGAAAGCGTCAATCAGTACAGCGGAGGCAAGGGCTATACCAAACAATTTGATGATCGGGTCCGGGGCCGGGGCGAATGCACCGAAAACGACCGCCATAATGAGGGCCGCAATAACTACAACACGGCCGGAGTTGCTCAACCCGCTTCGAATACTTGCCGCATTCTCATGAGTTTTTGCCCACTCTTCTTGCATTCGGGACACAAGAAACACCTGGTAATCCATTGACAACCCGAACAAGATCGCGAACACCATGATTGGGATGAATGGCAGGATCGGTCCTGTCCCTGGAATCCCGAGAACTGCATTGAACCATCCCCACTGGAACACCGCCACCGATATACCCATCGCCGCGGCCAGGGAGAACAGCGACGTTACAGCTCCGATAAGGGGCACTAACAAGGATCTAAACAACACAACGAGGGCCAAGAACCCTAGACCCACGACCAGTAGTAGAAAGACCGGAAGAGCTTGGGACAAAACTGTCGTAAAGTCCGCCGTGATGGCAGCGGTTCCACCCATAAGGATTACCGCCCCCGTGGTTGCTTCCAGTGCTGGGTTTACGTCTTCCCTGAGGGTCGTGAGAAGTTCGCTTGTCGCCGCATCTTGCGGTGCGGTGGTCGGATAAACAGCCATGACCTGAATGGGGTTGGCATCTCCCTCTGATGACGCCTCAGAAATTTTTGCCAAGATGGGTAAGACCTCTAGACTCGGATTCGTTCCCGCGACGCCAGGGGTCTCATTCAACGCGGTGATGACTTCTAAGTAAGCGGACGGGTCAGAACTTGCGGACAAGTCGACGACAGCAAGATAGGGAGCACTAGCTCCGGCCCCGAATCCCTCGGCTCTTAAGTCATATGCCACCCGCGCAGGGGAACCTTCAGCTTTTCCTGAGTTGTCAGTGAATCCTTGCCGCAAGCTGAGTGCGGGAATTGCCAGAATCGTGATCAGTGCAAGCGCGCCGATGACTGGTAACAGCGGGCGCTTTTGAAGGAAATGCCCATACGCGGTCCAGGCCTTGGAGTCGACAGCGCCGCTCCCTGGCTTGCGTCCCCAGGGCAAGCGCCACCCGATTGCTCGCGCACCCAATAGACCTAGCAGAGCCGGCAACATCCAGACCGCCGCAAGCATCACGATCACAACGGTCATCGCGGCACCAATTGCCAAGCCAGTAAAAAAGTTGATGCCCAGGACGAGTAGGCCTAGGAGACCGACCACAACTGCAAAGGCAGCAAAAACGACGGCGCGCCCGGATGTTTGCACAGCCCGAAGCGCAGCGACCTCCTTATCCTCTCCCGCTAACATCCCGTGACGAAAGCGGTTAAGAATGAAGAGTGAATAGTCGATTCCAACGGCGAGTCCGATCATTGCCGCGAGAGTGGGTGCGAATGTCGCAACGTCGAGAAAGTTCGCAATAAAGGTCACAAAAAGCACACCAGTTCCCACACCGACGATAGCAACCAAAATCGGTAGTCCGGCAGCTATCACAGATCCGAAAGCCACAAGAAGAATGACGAGAGCGAAGATAATTCCAATAACCTCGCTGCTAGGAGGCTCGCCGGAGCTCCAATCCAGAGCTTGCCCTTCAGCCCCGATCATTAAAGACTCGCTACTGACTTCGTCAATTAACGCCAGTATGGAGTTTGCCTCTTCTGGCGGTAATCCGTCGGACCCATTTCCCACGATCGACATGGTTGCAAACGCGACCGAGCCGTCGGAGCTTACTGGAGCGAACGAGCTCGTGAGAACTTCGGCTTCTTCTGGTGTCAACAGTTGAAGCACATCCTGCGTACCATTTTCAGATACGCACCCTGACCCAAACCCCGACCCAGTCAAATCAAATGGATTTGTCACACATGCGACCGACTCAAACCCAGATAACTCTTCAAGCAGTGGCACGATGCTTTCTTCCGCCTTTGGGGAAAGCGCTGGTCCGTCCTGCAGTTTCCACACGATTGTGGCGCCACCTTCTAGACTCGAGGTGTCCGTTCCACTGGACATTAGTAAGTCCGTGGCCGCTTTCGATTCGGTGTCGGGCAGTTCAAAGGCGTCATTGTAGGAACCAGCAAAGCCGATGCCGAGCGTTCCTATTGCCACAACTGCGATAAACCACGCGATGAGGGCCTTAATGGGCTGCCGAACAGCCCATGCTGATAAACCGGGCATGAAACTCCTAAAAAATCAAACGCTCACATTGGAATATGAAATTGTAGCAGGATCTAAACAGTGCTCAGATCCTGGGTGCTACCCCTCCAAATCCCCCACTGCCTCGAGTTCAGCCCCCACCGTTTCCATGGCTATTTGCCAGCACTCCCCCGGGGCGTAACCCTTGCGTTGCAGCAGGCTCGCAATCCGTCGGATCGCAACTTTACCTTCCAGCTCGTGCACGCTGCGGTACTTCTTGGCCGCTAGT
This sequence comes from Actinobacteria bacterium UBA4426, assembly GCA_002390705.1. Lineage (GTDB taxonomy): Bacteria > Actinomycetota > Actinomycetes > S36-B12 > S36-B12 > UBA4592. Next base: position 66,703 of record DGQA01000016.1, read on the forward strand.
TGGTATGCCCGGTCCCGAGTGTCCTGGTCACTGATTTGTTTCACAGCAACGTCAATCAATTCGCTGTCAATGTCTTTGTTGATCAACTCGCGGGTGAGAACACTCGGGGCCAAACCCCGGGAACGATGCCGGCTTCGCACCCAGTCAAGGGCGTACTGTGCGTCGTCGATGTAGCCCATTGACTCCACGCGATCCAACACAGTGTCGATCTCTTTCGACTCGAACTCTTTACCCAGTAGGTAGGTGCGCAGTTCTCCCCTTGAGCGAGGAGCCGCATTCAGTCGGCGCATCACAACCGACATAATTTGTGACTCCTCGCTCGACGGGACACCGCTAGCATGTTCCCAGTTCATCAAGCGACGCTGCTACTCGTCTTCGTCTTGGGTTTCGACACCTTTTGTAGCCTTTGGCGCTTTTGCGGGTGCTACTTCCGCAGGTTCATCAATTTTTGCGCCCATACCAAGTTGCTCGAGAATTCGTTTCTCAATCTCGTTTGCTAAGTCCAGATTATCTTTAAGGAAAGTCCGTGCGTTTTCCTTCCCCTGTCCCAACTGGTCGCCTTCATAGGTGTACCACGCTCCTGCCTTGCGAACAATCCCCTGATCCACTCCAATATCGATGAGTGAACCCTCGCGGGAAATTCCTTCCCCGTACAAGATGTCGAACTCAGCTTGCTTAAAAGGCGGTGCAACTTTGTTCTTGACAACTTTAATCCGGGTGCGGTTACCCACAGCTTCGGTTCCGCCTTTGAGGGTCTCAATCCGGCGCACATCGAGTCGGACCGAGGAGTAGAACTTCAAAGCCTTGCCACCCGTTGTGGTCTCGGGTGAACCAAACATCACGCCGATCTTTTCGCGCAATTGGTTGATAAATATGGCTGTGGTGTTTGTGTTACTCAGCGGACCAGCCATCTTGCGCAAGGCCTGGCTCATAAGCCGCGCCTGAAGGCCCATGTGTGAATCTCCCATGTCACCTTCAATCTCTGCTCGAGGCGTGAGCGCGGCTACCGAGTCAATGACTACCAGATCAATTGCACCCGAGCGCACGAGCGTGTCACAAATTTCCAGTGCTTGTTCTCCCGTGTCTGGTTGAGATACGTAAAGGTTGTCAAGGTCTACCCCAAGATTTCCGGCGTACTCTGGGTCAAGGGCGTGCTCCGCGTCAATAAAGGCCGCCAGTCCGCCACGCGCCTGCACACTAGCGATGGCATGAAGGGCCACAGTCGTTTTACCCGAAGATTCTGGACCGTAAATCTCAACAATTCGACCGCGTGGCAATCCGCCAATGCCGAGCGCGATGTCAAGTGCAATTGATCCGGTCGGAATTACCTCAATGGGAACACGCTCGGAATCGCCAAGGCGCATCAGCGAGCCCTTACCAAACTGACGCTCAATCTGGGCTAGCGCGCTATCAAGGGCCTTTTCGCGGTCCTTCTCTGTATTTGCCATGCTGTTCTCCTCAACCCTGGGTCCATGATCTCAGCTGCTCTGCAGCTGGAACACTTCACTTTTTTATGTGTGCCTGAGGCTAGGTGCGAGCACTGACATTTACTCCAGATGATTTCCTGATGTGGATAAGCATCTAGGGCTGTTGATAACTCGACCCAGCGATGTGAGCCTATATCGAACGTGCGTTCGAAGGCTCGCGACACGCCGGAAGGCTGATCCAGATGATCAAGGCGGCCAGTGGGAGGGTCGCAAGCGCGCAGAGCCACAGGTACCCGCCCCACCACATAATGATTCCCGCGGCTACCCCGCCCAAGGCTCCGGCTGCGTTCATGGACAGATCCGACAGCCCCTGCACTGAAGCTGTCTCTTCGGCGCCAACGGAGTCGGTGACTAAAGTCGAACCAGCAATCAGTGTAAAAGACCAGCCCAGGCCAAGAAGGAACAATCCGATCCCCAAAATCACGACATTATCCGCCGGTGCCAGCCCCGAAATCACACAACTCGCGCCGAGAATTATTGCTCCAACAATGATCATGGGGACCCGACCGAAGCGATCAACCGCGCTTCCCACCAGTGGTGAGAAGGCATACATTCCGGCGACATGCACGCTGATCACTAGGCCGATTAGTTGCAGTGTTACATCTACATGGGCCATATGGACGGGTGTCATCACCATCACCATAATCATGACGACCTGCCCGATCGAGATTGTCGCTATTCCCAGAACCGCTCGAGGTCGGGTGCGTAAATGTTCGATTCCATCACGCAATTTCGGGTTGGGAATCTTGTTTCCTGGATCTGCCGCTTGACGCACTTGCCGCGCAAGAACAAACGGATCCGGTCGCAGTGCCACAACCAGTATCGCGACCGCCAGAGTCAAAGATATCCCGGCAATTACATATGCTCCAGAAAGCTGCGGCAGCCCCAGACTCAAGCCCACTGAGCCACTGAAGTTGAGAAGGTTTGGCCCGAGCACCGCACCAATTGTTGCCGCCCACACCACATAGGACAACGAGCGTGCCCGTTGCTCTGGCAGTGCTAAGTCTGTCGCGGCGTATCGCGCCTGGAGACTGGCCGCACTGGCGACACCGACAAAGAGTGAACCGATCAGAACCAGCGCCACCTGACGCGATACCGCGCCACCAATCACCAGAATTGCTCCCAGAATTCCTATACCGTAACCAGTGGCCAGCGCTGGCCTGCGTCCTTTGGTCAAAGCGATCCGTGCGAGAGGCAGTGCAAAAATCGCGGCGCCCAGCACTCCCGTTGTTTGCGCGAGACCAGCAAAAACTTCCGAGCCCGTCAGTGATGCGGCCAATAATGCTCCGGCAGGCATTGAACCTGCAATCGCGACTCCGCCACATATTTGCGCGGCCGACAGAGTCGCAATGGAACGTTTGTGGACAGAAGCCACTCCAGACGGGTGTAACGATTTGGGTGCCCACTTGGTTCGACTGGCTCCCGTGGCGTGACTCACGTGTGAACCCTAGAGCAAGGTGCCCGGCACTTCGACAAAATCGCACACGGCGCGCCATATCTCGGCGGTCTGCACGCCCGCAGACACTGCGCCATCAACAGTGTCACCCAGACCGGGCAACACGATGTCTTTGCGCCACGAGGCGCAGTGATCTGGCCCAATCACGTGCTCGAGTCGCTCGGACATGTCACTCAGACGCACAACTACCAGCCATCAACTATCAGCTATCAACTTATGAGGTGCACACTAAATCGCAGAAATGGCGTTTGGGTAGGTAATAGGCTCCACAGATTCAGCGTGGGCAACTTGAGTACTCACTGAGGCCAAAATATCAGATAGTGACACATCCAAGGCTCCGCAGATAGCCGCGATCAGCTCAGAGGATGCTTCTTTTTGCCCGCGCTCAATTTCGGACAGGTAACCGAGTGAGACCGAAGCGGCCCCTGAAATATCACGCAGGGTACGACCTTGATCTTGACGACGACGGCGAAGTTCATCACCGATCACATTGCGTAAAACGATCATGTCCAGTTCCTTTCCTCTGCGAACTCCCACCTGCTGCTCTCTACCAATACCCACATCGTACTCGCACTACCTGACCTGCGCCGATCTTAGCTTAGGTTTGAGGGTGGAGCCCGTCAAATACTGCTTGGGTAAAGACTAAATCTAGTGCTGCTGTAACGGCCACCTCCCTGATCACGTTTCGGGCAGAGCCTGACGTGGGCAGATCCTTAACACCTGCTAAATCGACCGAAATCGCACCACTCGACGTCTTGGACGCAAATCCCAGCCACACGGTTCCCTGCGCAACACCCCTGTGAGGTCCCGGCCCGGCAACCCCGGTCGTGGAGAGCGCGTAGTCCGTCCCAAATAGCTTGCGAACCCGCTGCGCCATGTTGGTGGCCACTTCAGCCGAAACGGCACCGTCGGCTAGCTCGGTCTCACTAAACCCCAGGACTGCCCGCTTTGCCTCCAGGGAATAGGTGGTCACACCTCCCGCAAACACTGTAGATGCGCCGGCAATATCCACCAGCGCACTGGCTAGATCACCGCCTGTTAAGGACTCTGCCGTGCAGATGCTCTTCCCGTTGGCGTGCAATAGTTCAACTACCCGCGCTGCACCACGCCTCGTCGAGCTCATCTGCGAACGACCTCAATCTCCTTGCGCAATTGCGTCGCTTTTCGCACATAAGCAATCGCCGTACCTAGTGTCAGTATTACGGCTAACGCCATAACAGAAATTTTTGACACGTCCCACAGGGTGAGAAATGACTCCGGCACCGAGGTCGGCCACTCGACCAGATACATGCTGATCGCAATTATTTGAGCAAGTGTTTTAGTTTTGCCACCGCGCGAGGCCGAGATCACCCCGTGTTCAATCACCCAGAATCGAACAAGTGTGACTCCAATTTCTCTCGTAATTATCACGATCGTGACCCACCATGGAAGCGCCCCAAGATAGGACAGGCCGATAAGTGCAACCCCGGTCAGAAATTTGTCGGCGATCGGATCGGCAATTTTCCCCAATGTTGTGATTAAACCGTACTTACGCGCTACAAAACCGTCCAGAAAATCGGTTAACGATGCGAGCAAAAATACGAGCGTGGCCCAATTGCGCGCGGATTGGGAATCATGCAGTAACAAGTAACCCAAAAGGGGAACTGCCGCCACACGCAGTGCGGTCAGTGCATTTGCAATATTCCACGCTGAAGTACTGTTCGGCAAATCAGCCGCATGGTCGGGCGGCAGCGGGTGCGATGGCACTAATTTTCCAGTTCCGCGATCAGGTCAACGCCACTGCTGTCAGTGACTCTCACGGACACTAGCTGGCCGATCCCCAGTGCCTTGGTCCCCGCAACTCCCGAAATTTGCGTCTCACCGTCATCAGGTCCTTGGTGTCCAGCGTGACCGATGTAGCAGTGAGATTCCTCGTCGAAGGACTCGATAACGACCTGCACTAACTCGCCGATTCGATCTTGGGCTCGCTGAGCCATCAGCTCGTCCACGAGATCGGTAATCCGGCGTACCCGCGCATCGATTACGCCTTGGTCAACTTTAGGCTCAAGATTAAACGCCTCGGTACCTTCCTCATCGCTGTAGGAAAAAACCCCCACCGCATCAAGTCGTGCCTGCTCTAAAAATGCGATGAGCTCTGCAAATTCTTCATCGCTTTCACCCGGGAAACCGACAATCACGTTACTGCGAATTCCAGCAGAGGGTGAAAGATCTCGAATCGTCGCAATGAGTTCGAGGAATGAATCCTTACCGCCGAAGCGTTTCATTCGGCGTAGCAATGTGCCCGACGCATGCTGGAACGACAAATCGAAATACGGAGCGACAACCTCAGTGTTCGCCATGACGGTCAATAGATCTGGTCGAACTTCGGCCGGTTGCAGGTACGCGACCCGAATTCGAGCAATATCAGTACCCTGGCCAATCGCGGGGAGTAAGGACTCCAGTAACCGCAAATCCCCTAGGTCCTTGCCATATGAGGTCGAGTTCTCGCTCACCAGGACGGCTTCGGTAACACCAAGGCCCGCCAGCCAAGCCACCTCCGCCACCACATCAGCGGGCGGTCGCGAAATGAATGAGCCACGAAATGAAGGGATCGCACAAAAGGTGCACCGACGGTCACACCCTGACGCCAGCTTTACCGGAGCTACCGGTGAATTCTCAAGTCGTGTGCGCAAAATCGGTGGCTGCCACGCTAACGCGCCGTCTGCAGCGGGCATTACTTCTTGTGAGCCGTGTCCGGGAATCGGGTTGGTGTTAGCCGCGCGGTCAACTGGGCTAATAGGCAATAATGCCCGACGATCACTCGGCGTGTGGGCCGTGATCTTTTCCCCACGCATCACCGCATCAAGGCGCTCGCCGATATTCGGGTAGTCGTCGAAGCTGAGCACTGCATCAGCTTCGGGTAAGTCACTCGCCAACTCAGAACCGTACCTTTGCGCCAAGCAACCCACCGCAACTACCGCCTTGGTTGCCCCGCCGCTATCTTTAAGATCTGCTGCCTCAATGATCGTGTTAATTGAATCCGCCTTCGCGATGTCCACGAAGCCACAGGTGTTCACCATTACCGCTTCGGCATGCTCAGCATCCTTGACCAAAGTCCAACCCTGGGACTCTAATCTTGCGGCAAGCTCCTCGGAATCCACTTCGTTGCGGGCACAGCCCATAGTGATGATTGCAACAGTTTTTTCCGACACCCCGAAAGCCTATCCCCCACGGATTGAAAGGATTAAGCCCGGAAGTTCATCAGCTGAAACCAGCACATCGCGAGCCTTCGACCCTTCGCTGGGTCCCACGACCCCACGGGACTCCATCAGGTCCATTAAGCGCCCAGCTTTGGCGAATCCGACCCTTAGCTTGCGTTGCAGCATTGAGGTTGAGCCAAATTGGGTTCCCACAACCAGCTCAACCGCCTGCAGCAGTACGTCAAGATCGTCGCCAATATCTGCGTCAATGTCTTTCGTTGACGCAGCAGGCATAGTCACATCGTCAAGATAATCCGTGGCCCATTGGTCCTTGCAATGGGCCACGACGTCACGGATCTCGTGCTCGGATACAAAAGCACCCTGAATCCGCATTGTCTTATTCTCGCCCATGGGGAGGAAAAGCCCGTCCCCTTGGCCGACGAGTTTTTCAGCGCCAGGCTGATCCAAAATCACCCGACTGTCCGTGAGGCTTGATGTAGCAAACGCTAGACGGCTGGGAACGTTTGCCTTGATTAGGCCAGTAACAACATCAACACTGGGCCGTTGCGTTGCAAGAACCAAATGAATACCGGCAGCACGTGCCAACTGGGTGATGCGCACAACGCAATCCTCAACATCGCGTGGAGCAACCATCATGAGATCAGCGAGTTCGTCAACAATTATCAACAGATATGGATACGCCTCGATTTTGCGCTGTGAGCCTGGTAGTGGCTTCACCTTGCCTGAACGAACCGCCTTATTGAAGTCATCAATATGCCTAAACCCAAACGTAGAAAGATCGTCATAGCGTCGATCCATTTCTTTAACAACCCATTGCAATGCATCCGCTGCCTTTTTCGGGCTAATGATGATCGGCGTGATCAAGTGCGGCACGCCTTCATAAATTGTTAACTCGACCCGCTTGGGATCAATCAGAATCATGCGCACTTCCTCCGGGGTTGAGCGCATCAAAATTGAGGTAATCAGCGAGTTGATGCAGCTACTTTTACCTGCGCCCGTCGCCCCAGCCACCAGAATGTGGGGCATTTTGGCTAGGTTTGCAACAACGAAACCACCCTCGACATCCTTTCCTAAAGCCACCACCATTGGATGCTGGTCGTTAGCCGCAACATTGCTTTTGAGGACATCTCCTAAAGCAACCAACTCGCGATCGGTATTGGGGATTTCAATCCCAATGGCTTTTTTGCCGGGAATAGGACTAAGAATTCGGACCTCTGCGCTGGCTACTGCATACGCAATATTTTTGCTCAGAGCGGTCACTCGTTCTACTTTTACACTTGGTCCTAGCTCAATTTCGTATCGAGTCACTGTGGGGCCCCGCATAAATCCGACTACTCGGGCATCAATGCCAAATTGGGTCAGTACCTCAGTCAGCGCGTTGACAACATGGTCATTAGCTTTCGTGGCTGTCTTGTGCGCGGGCCCCAATTTAAGCAAGTCTCCCTTGGGCAGTCGGTAGGCAGTACGAGGAGTCAGTGGCAATTGTTCGGCAACCTGGTGTGTGGCAACGATCTCGGTCGCATTTTTGGCGCGTACGGCCGCAGTGCTGGCGGACACGATAATCGTGTCATCACGCGAATCCGTGTGTGTGCGTGCGGTGGAATCTATTCCCGCCATGAGCGCGGCGGCGGGGCGTTCATCTTCGGTCGGAATCGGCGAGATGAATGGTTCATCTCCCACCAATGTAAAATCTGAATGATCCACCCGCAACACTCCATTGGGATCTGCAAAACCCGGTGAGACATATATTTCACCACCCAATTCAGGCTCGAAAACTTCCTCTTTGTGCTCACTCTCGGCTTCCACACAAAGAGAAACTCCCCCGCGAACCCGGCCAAAACCACCCATCGCAATTTCGCGTAAGCGTGCGATTGTGGTTTTGGTGAGTACCAAGTATCCAAAAAAACCCAGAATTACCAGTAACAACCCGCTCACAATTGAACCTAGCGCCGCTCCTACCGGAGCGGTAACAATCCACCCAAGCGTGCCACCGGCACTGTTCATGGCGTCGGCGCCATCACTGGGGGTTGAGGTGCCTTGGGCCAAATGCCACAGACCGAGCACGCTGACAACTAGTGCCGCGGTGCCAATTGCTAGCCGTCCGGTCGCCCCGTTTTGGTCCGGGTGACGAAGAAAACGCCACGCTAGTGCGATGAGAAGGACTGGCGTAATCCATGCTAATGCTCCGAATAATGAAGTGGCCAGCATTGCTGTCCATGAAATAAACCATCCGTCAACGCCAAACCAGGTGGCTGCAACCAAAATAATCGCCCCGGCAATGAGGGACAGACCGAGTCCATCCCGGCGGACAGCCGGGTCAAGCTCTTTTGCGCCACGACCAATTCTCCGTGCCGCACCGCCAGCTAAGTGGGCAATACCGGTCCAGGTTCGACCAATTGCGCGGGCAATCCCGGCAAACGCTCTCGGTACCGGACCTGGTCTGGCCGGCCTTGAATTCTTGCCCCGCGGGCGGGCAGGTGTCTTCTTTTTTGGGTTGCTTTTTGCCTTGCTCGGGGAAGATCCACGCGTGCGCGTAGACGTGCGGGAAGCCATAGCCACGAGCGTACCGACTGTCTAAGCTAATTCCCTGCAGTCACATACGTCCCGCGTGTCACAGATTGACACCTTTACGGGCTAATGCCCCCCTTTGATCCCGATCACAACCGGAACGATCATGGGGCGGCGGCGGTGGGTGGTTCCGACCCATTTGCCCACAATTTTCCGGGCTTTTTGGGAAAGCTCATGGGGGTCTTCGATCCCCTCTTCCATCGCCTGAACTAAGGCTTTTGCTACTTCAATTGCCACTTTCGTTGTATCTGAGGTTTCTCCGACCCCACGATCAATAATTTCTGGGCCAGCCACAACGCTGCAATTGGCAATGTCAACGGCTGCATAGACCGATATAAAGCCCTCTTCACCCAGGATCAATCGGTCGTTAAGCAAGCTTTCATCCACGCTCCCTACGCTGGTGCCATCGACATATACCTCCCGCAATGGATAGACACCGCACAACCGCGCCTGATCGCGATCTAGGTCAATACACGTCCCATTGGTCGCAACAAGCACGTGATCCGCGGGCACTCCCACACTGCGCGCAAGTAGCGCATTTGCCTTGAGGTGTCGCCACTCGCCGTGAATCGGCATCACGTATTGTGGTTTGACCACGTTAAATACATAACGCAATTCACCAGCGGCTGCGTGTCCGGACACATGAACGAGAGCATTCCCTTTGTGAACAACATCAGCACCGAGCGCCGTTAACCCGTTAATGACCCGATAGATCGCATTCTCGTTACCAGGAATAAGAGATGAAGCAAGAACTATTGTGTCGTCCTCTCCGACCGAGATATCGTGGCTACGGTTAGCAATTCGCGACAGCACCGCCATCGGCTCACCCTGGGACCCTGTGCAAATTAGCACCGCTTTGTCATCGGGCAATTTGGACAGTTCATCTAATGAGATCAAAGTGTCACCAGGAATTTTTAAAAACCCCAGGTCACGCGCCACGTTCATGTTGCGCACCATGGATCGACCCACGAATGCAATTTTCCGGTTATGCGAGACCGCGAGATCAATTATCTGTTGGATCCGATGCACATGGGATGCAAACGATGCAACGATTACTCGACCCTTTGCCCGACTAAATACTCGTTCGAGCACGGGAACAATATCTTTCTCGCTGGACACAAAACCAGGTACCTCGGCATTCGTGCTGTCCACCATCAAGATGTCAACACCTAACTCACCTAGTCGGGCGAAACTCGCGAGGTCGGTGATTCTTCCATCAAGAGGTAACTGGTCCATCTTGAAATCGCCCGTATGCAGTACCCGGCCGGCCGGGGTGTTGATCCCAATTGCCATAGCGTCAGGGATCGAGTGATTTACTGCCAAAAACTCAAGCTCAAATGGACCGACCTTTTCAACTGCTCGATCCGCAACACACATCGTGAATGCCTTGATGCGATGCTCCTTCAATTTGGCTTCAATAAAAGCGAGTGTTAACGCTGAGCCGATAATGGGGATATCAGATCGGTGCCGCAGAAGGTAGGGGACCGCGCCAATATGGTCTTCATGACCATGGGTGAGCACGATGGCATCAACATCGTTGATCCGATCAACGATCGGCTCAAAATCGGGCAGGATTAAATCAACGCCAGGGTGAGACTCCTCCGGAAACAAGACACCACAGTCAATAATGAGTAATCGGGATTCGTATTCAAATACCGTCATATTGCGACCGATCTCACCCAGACCCCCCAGAGGCATGATTCGTAAAGATCCGGGAGCTAATGATGGCGGCGCGGGCAAATCAGGTAGGAACATGTAATCAGTCCTTAATATTTTCTAGAAAGCGCACATCACGCAAAGGGAACAACACCTCCCGCAGCCAGATCAATGCGTAATTGTTCGATCTCGCTCGGGGTTGCATTTACTAACGGAAGTCGAACCGGTCCGCTGGGCAAGCCTTGAAGGTGTAGTGCAGCCTTAATCAAAATTACGCCTTGGGCGCGAAACACCCCCGTGTACACGGGCAAAAGTGATTCATTTATTGTGCGGGCGGCCTCAACTTCACCGTTCCCAAACAACTTCGCCATTTTTGCGAGACGATCCCCCACAAGATGACCCACGACGGACACCATCCCACCTGCACCCAATGCCAGCAAAGCAAGGTTGAGTGAATCTTCACCGCTGTACCACGCCAAATCTGTGCGCGCCATGACCCATTGGGATGCCTCTAAGTCACCCTTTGCATCTTTATTCGCGATTATCCGGGGGTGCTCCGCCAATCGGACCAAAGTTTCCGTTTCAATCGCGACCCCAGTACGGCGAGGGATGTCATAGGTCATCAAGGGTAATTCGGTGCTATCAGCGATTGCCCAGAAATGCTCAAAAATTCCCTGCTGAGGTGGCCGATTGTAATACGGTGCAGAAGCCATGAGTGCGTGCACGCCCGCCTTTTGGGCCGCTTTCGCGCTAGAAATCGAGTGTGTGGTGTCATTCGTTCCCACCCCAGCAATCACCGTGGCGCGATCACCCACGGCTTCCACTACCGCCTGCAAAAGTGCCAGATCCTCAGCATCAGTTTTCGTTGCGGCTTCCCCAGTAGTTCCATTGATGACGAGTCCTTCGTGACCAAGATTGTCAACCAAATGGCTCGCTAAGCGCTGGGCTCCATTTAGATCTTGACTGCCGTCAGGCTGGAAGGGTGTGATCATCGCGGTGAGCATCACTCCGAACGGACTTTTCATAGAACAAGCCTACCGTGACCGGCTAAGGCGCAACCCGCCCATGCTCATTGAAAGCCGAATGTGTCAATGGCATCAACTGTGCAAAATGATCTTCATAGACCTCTGCCACCATTTCAATCTCCCGCTGCGGGTAGGACACAAAATGTGATCCCTCCACTTTGCGCCGGAGGGAAAGGAAATTCATGAGGGCTCGCGCATTCATGGTTACATACGCCGATGAATAGATGGTCACGGGAAGCACCATTCGGGCGACTTCACGGGCAACACCTGCCTCGAGCATCTCCAGATAACCCGAATAAGCAGCGGTACAGGATTCTTGAATAGTGCGTTCCACCAGTTCAGATTGGGCCGGGGTGCCGGGGTGAAACTCGTATGCGCCCGGCTTTCCCGACTGAACAAGTGGGCGTTCATGGCTGGGAACGTAGAAGACCGGGAGTAACTCGCGATAGCGAGCAGATTCTTCGTTGTAACTCGCGATCCGGTGGCGCATATGCTCGCGCCACACAAAAATTGGCGCCTTCACGAAAAAGGTCATGGAATTATGTTCAAACGGGCTGCCATGACGGTCGCGCATTAAATAATTGATCAAGCCGGCGCTACGCTGGGGATCAGCATCCACGTCCTCGAGCGATTGCTCCCCCACAGTTGAGACTCGCGCAGCAAAAACAACGTCAGCATCACTTGCATTAGCACGAACCAACTCAACGGTGATGTCACTTCGAAACTCGATTCCCACGATCCTGATCCTACTGCGTGATCGGACACAGATACCGTAACGACGTGGACATAACACGATTGGCGAACGCCACTGACTCCGATCAGATCACACATCTTCAAATCACAAACTGGAAGCTCTCTCATCCTGAGATTGCACACCTACTGGATGCCGAGGATGTCCAATCGCAGTGGGCGCACGCGATAACTGATCAAGGAGCCCGCGGGCGCGTACTTATCTGCGAGCGAGACGGAATTCTCGTAGGCGTTGCGGCGGTCGAATTTGACCAGGACATAGGGCACCTATCGCTGATCGAAGTGGCCCCTGATCTACGTCGGACTCTGATTGGATCACGGTTACTCAATGCGGCAGCCGACCTCGCTCACAAAAGTGGATGTATGCGATTAAATTGCTGGCTCAATGAAGACCAGCATGACGGTCGGCTTTTCTTAGAATCCACCGGATGGGGGATTTCCGGCGCCAGCCGAACCCTTGGCACGGTTACCGACGACCCCGACCGCACGGTCGTCGCACACCAAATTGAGTTGACCACGAGTCTGGAAACCGAATAACGAGACGCGGCAATTTCCCGCTTATAGTGGGGAATAGATCCATGTGTGAGCCCGAGAAGTAAGCATGTGAATAGGAATCTGAAGCCATGCCGCCCACGCCCAGTGGACAGGTACGCGGATGGAATCACCATAATCACAGCCGTTAGCCTAACGCAATTATATGTGCGATTGTGAGGGGCAGAATGGGTTGGATGCGCAACCACCGCAAGTCCGGCGGTGAAAGCCAGTCGATTCACACCAATGCGCTGGGAATAGGAATCGCTACCGGTGCCTACGCCCTCTCGTTTGGTGCAATCTCGGTCGCCAGTGGGCTGAGCGTTCTGCAAACCCAATCCTTGTCACTTTTCATGTTCACCGGCGCTTCTCAATTTGCCTTTGTTGGCGTAATTGGAGCCGGTGGCGGTGCAGTGATCGCCGTGGTCACCGCACTCCTACTCGGTGCGCGCAATAGTTTGTACGCTCTCTCATTAGGGCCGGTGCTCACGCCAAAGAAAAAGGAAGTGCCCTTTACGGCTCTTTTGACAATTGACGAATCGACCGCAATGGCGTTGCGATACAACGCATCGAGAAAGGCGTCTCGTCGCGCTTTTTTTGCCACCGGACTCAGTGTCTACGTTTTTTGGAATATTGGTACCGCTTTAGGTTCCCTTGGTGCCAGCGCGCTTTCAGACCCTGGGGTTTTGGGCCTTGATGCCGCAATCCCAGCTGGCTTTCTCGCCTTGCTCTGGCCCCGCCTCACGTCAGGATCCGGCAGCGAAAATCGGAAAATGTGGACCGTAGCTGTGGCCAGCGCTGTGCTGGCCATGATGTTGATTCCCTTTCTGCGCCCCGGGCTTCCCGTACTCTTCAGCGCCCTAGTTGCCGTTGCTGCGAGCCTATTGTGGAGCAAAGCCTCCCCACCTTCTGAGGAAAATTAGTCATGTGGGCGAGCATTCTTATTGCCTCATTAGGCACTTATGTGGAAAAACTACTCGGCTATTTGCTGCCCCAACGCATATTGAAACGCGAATCAGTGCGACGAATGACCGGATTGCTTCCCGTTTCACTTCTCGCGGCGTTGGTAGCTGTCCAAACATTCGCCAGCGACCAAGCATTTCTCATCGACGCTCGGGTCCTTGGACTGGGCGTTGCAGTAGTTGCCCTGCTCCTGCGCGCGCCCTTTCTTGTGGTGATTCTTGTTGCCGCGGCAAGTACCGCTCTGGTTCGCTGGTTAGGGTGGATGCCCTAATGGGTGAACCTTCATTTCGCAAGCCGATCTTTGGTGCCGTGTGGCGATATCCCGAACCAGACTTGCGTCGACTGCAGCGCGTGGGCCGGCGTGGCCTGTTGCGGCTCGCTGTCCTGACACCACTAACTTTCGGCGTGATGTCGTTGCTGGCAATTAGCCTTGTTTATGCGACATCAGGAATCGCGCCATTGGAAGCGGCGCTTATTGGCACTATGGCTGCGAGTGTTTGCGTGTTGGTATTTCGAGGCTGGATGCTGGGAACGTTTATCAATGGCAACGGTTTCAAAATAGTCACACTGTTAGCCACTCACTCCGGGCATTGGCGCAACAGTTATTGCGTTGAAATCCGACACACGACTTGGGCAATTTTAGGAATTCCCATTGCCCTTCGCAGCCGCAGAGTTGTTCTCAGTCAAAATGGCGGCCCAGACCTCATGACGCATGTGTACTGTGGCAGCATTGACGGCATTTTTTCCAGTGAAAGACTAGATGTACTTTTTCAGTTACTTCGTAGGTGGAGCATTTCCGAATAAAGGTTCGGAAGTCCCGGTGAACAGATGGGAAATCTAGCGTTCAGCTTCCTAGTGGCAGTACATTTTCTAAACCAACCACAACCCCGTCAATGTGGCTCATTTCCTTGATCGCAATCAATACACCCTGCATAAAAGAATCGCGACTCAATGAGTCATGTGCGATCGTGAGGGTTTCACCGGTCGACCCAAATACTACTTCTTGGTGTGCGACCAATCCGCGTAGTCTCACCGAATGAATCGGAACCCCATTCACGCTGGTCCCTCGCGCGCCCAGATCGCGAGGATCTGTTGCATCCGGGCTGGGTGCGTGACCCTGTCTCGCTTCCGCAATCTTTTCGGCTGTGAAGCGAGACGTCCCTGAGGGCGCATCCACTTTTTCTGGGTGGTGAGACTCAACAATTTCCACGGATTCAAAATATGGTGCAGCGATTGCGGAAAAAGCAACCATGAGAACTGCACCCATACTGAAATTCGGTGCAATAAGAACTCGCGAATTTGCTCGTTGACCTGCCCAGAGCCTGAGAGTTTCCACACGTTCGGGCGTAAGGCCCGATGTTCCCACCACCGCATGAATTCCATTTTTAATACAAAAAGCAAGATTCTCCATCACGACGGCAGGGTTAGTGAAATCCACCACTACTTCACAACGTGCCTTCAATAATTCTTCAAGTGAATCATCAATGTCTACCGCTGCAACCAATTCACATTGTGCGTCAGTTTGTATGGCTGCGACCACACTGGACCCCATTTTGCCATTTGCACCGATAACGCCTACTCGGATCTTCTTGCCCATGGCTGTCCTTCCCTATGCGCGCGAGATCGAAGTTGGTGGGACAAATCCTATGGGAGGCTTCAACTTCTTGTACGGGCCGATCACGCTCAGCGCTAACGGTTCACTGAGAAATTCCCTCGCCATCGCGTTTACATCCGAGACCTCCACTTGATCTACCCGTGCGAGGACATCTTCCACGCAGAGCAGTTCCTCTTGATACAGCTCCGATTTAGCGATGCGGCTCATGCGGGCTCCCGTATCTTCTTGGCCAAGCACCGTTCCACCTTTTACCTGGCCCTTGGCTCTTCGTAATTCCGAGCTCGTAACCCCTATGTCAACTAAGTCAGCGAGCTCCTTCTGACACACGTCAAGAACTTGATCCAGCTTTGTGGGGATACAACCAGCGTAAATTCCGAAAATCCCTGAGTCCCGAAAGCTCTGCGAGTAGGCGAACACGGAATAGGCGAGCCCGCGTTGTTCTCGCACCGCTTGGAAAAGTCGAGAACTCATGCCCCCACCTAATACTGTGGACAGGATTGCCCCGGTAAAACGACGATCATCGCCCCGAATCATTCCGTGCGTTCCCATCACGACGTGTGCCTGCTCGGTCTTCCGCGTGTCCAGTGAGCTGATGGCAGTGCCAGCCTTGATCTTTCCCTCTCTCGATCCAAGACCCGCTTTCGCGTTACGCAGATGCGTTTTGGGACTGGCTTCAAGTGCCTTTTCGACCAGACGCACTGCCCGAGAATGATCAACGTCACCGGCGATCGCCACCACGAGTGAGTCGGACTGGTAAAACTTTGCATAAAAATTAATGATCGAACGGCGGGTTATCCCCACAATGGTGTGGGCGGTACCCAAGATAGGGCGACCTAACGCGGTGTCTCCAAAGAGGGTTCGTGCGAATTGATCATGCACCAGATCGCTGGGGTCATCGTCAACCATTGCGATCTCTTCAAGTATTACTCCACGCTCGCCCTCAATGTCCTCCAACGTGAGTTGGGCATCAGTGACCACGTCGCAAAGAACATCAATCGCAAGCGGAAGATCCACGGCCAACACCTTGGCGTAGTAGCAGGTGTGCTCTTTACTTGTGAAAGCATTAATGTCGCCACCGACCGACTCGATCGCGGCTGCTATTTCCAAAGCTGAACGCTTCGATGTGCCCTTAAAAAGCAAGTGCTCCAAGTAATGGGCCGCACCCGTATGCGACCCCTTTTCGTCCCGTGAACCTGCATCAACCCAGATGCCAATGCTGGCCGAATGAACACCAGGAACTTTCTCAGTGATAACCCGAACCCCGCTGGACAGGACGGACCGACGAACTAACGAGCCATCCGTCCCTGCCAGCAGGGTTTTAGTTTTTGCCATTATTCGGCCGAATCAGCACTTTCTGCAGGAACCGCGATCAAGGAAAGCTTCCCACGAGGATCAATCTCTTTGATCTCAACCTGGATCTTGTCGCCGACTTTGAGAACTTCTTCCACGGTCTCGATCCGCCCCTTACCTGCATATTTTTTGACTTCAGAAATATGCAACAGACCGTCTTTGCCTGGCACCAGTGAGATAAATGCACCGAAGGCAGCAGTTTTCACTACTGTCCCTAGGTAGCGCTCCCCCACCTCTGGCATTGTTGGGTTTGCAATCTGATTAATTGCATTACGGGCGGCTTCTGCCGAAGGACCATCGGTAGCTCCAATGTAAATGGTGCCATCGTCTTCGATGCTAATGTCAGCGCCGGTTTCCTCTTGGATCTGTTTAATAATTTTGCCCTTCGGGCCAATTACCTCACCGATCTTGTCAACGGGAACGGTAACCGCAATCACTCGAGGCGCCGTTGCCGCCATTTCGTCAGGATTATCGATTGCTTCGTTCATAACTTCCAAGATGGTGAAGCGGGCGTCGCGTGCCTGTGTCAATGCACTCGCAAGCACTTCAGCTGGAATTCCGTCAAGCTTGGTATCCAGCTGCAACGCTGTCACAAAATTTCGAGTTCCAGCAACTTTAAAGTCCATGTCGCCAAATGCGTCTTCAGCGCCCAAGATGTCGGTCAAGGCAACATACTTCTGTTCCCCGTCCACGATTCCAGAGATCAGGCCCATGGCAATACCTGCAACCGGTGCCCTCAAGGGCACGCCCGCATTAAGAAGTGACATGGTCGATGCACATACAGACCCCATCGACGTTGAACCATTTGATCCCAGTGCTTCAGACACCTGGCGTATCGCATAAGGAAATTCCTCACGGGTGGGCAGAACCGGCATGAGTGCACGCTCAGCCAGGGCACCATGTCCAATTTCGCGGCGCTTCGGCGACCCGACTCGGCCGGTCTCCCCAGTTGAGTAAGGCGGGAAGTTGTAGTTGTGCATGTAGCGCTTACGACTCTCAGGGTTAAGTGTGTCGAGTAGCTGCTCCATGCGAAGCATGTTGAGCGTTGTCACTCCGAGGATTTGAGTTTCGCCACGTTCGAACAGTGCTGAACCATGTACTCGCGGTATGACGTCAACTTCCGCGGAAAGCGTGCGGATGTCTGCCAAACCACGCCCATCAATGCGAACACCATCCGCGAGTACGCGTTCGCGCACCAAGTTCTTCGTGACTGAGCGAAGTGCGGCGCTCACTTCCTTTTCGCGTCCCTCAAATTTCGTACCCAGCGCCGCAAGGACGTCTGCTTTGATTTCGTCGAGGCGCTCTTCGCGCTCAGCCTTAAAAACAATAGTGAGAGCTTCGGTGACCGATTTTGCGGCAATTTCCTCAACTGCTGCGTACACGTCGTCTTCGTAATCCAAGAAAACCCGGAAGTCGCCAACTGGCTTTGCAGCCGTCTTTGCGAGTTCGCTCTGAGCCTCGCACAGTGACTTAATGAACTTCTTCGATGCATCAAGGCCCTGAGCAACAACTTCCTCGGTGGGAGCGGTCGCCCCGCTAGCCACTAACTCAATCGTGCGTTCAGTGGCTTCAGCTTCAACCATCATGATCGCTATATCGTCGCCAGCCATCCGGCCGGCTACTACCATGTCGAATACTGCTTCTTCGAGCTGCTCATGGGTGGGAAATGCCACCCACTGGCCACCGATCAGTGCCACGCGCACCCCACCGATAGGGCCGGTGAATGGTAGCCCACTGAGCTGGGTTGAGGCGGATGCCGCGTTGATGGCCACTACGTCGTAGAGATCCTTTGGGTTCAACGACATAACTGTGACTACAACTTGGACTTCGTTGCGCAAACCCTTTTTGAAGGTCGGGCGAAGTGGCCGGTCAATTAATCGGCACGTCAGAATTCCATCTTCGCTGGGGCGTCCTTCACGGCGGAAGAATGAGCCCGGGATTCGGCCCACGGAATACATGCGCTCTTCTACATCAACCGTAAGCGGGAAGAAATCAAGTTGGTCTTTGGGGTGCTTTCCTGCGGTCGTCGCACTGAGCAACATTGTTTCTTCATCAAGATAGGCACACACCGAGCCAGCGGCTTGGCGGGCGAATCGTCCTGTTTCAAATCGAATAGTTCGGGTACCAAATTTTCCGTTATCAATAACGGCGCTTGCGGATACAATATCGGCCTGCATGGGGTGTCTCCTTACATTGTTTGAGACACTTGAGCACTGTCGCCATGTTCGGCGGTCTCCGATCGAGATTCGCGGGTGCTTTCACCCGAAAATCACTACCGAGGACCGACATCCGCGGTGCGCCAAAAGTGTCTGATTAATTACATTGTTTTATTTCAACCGGTGTGGCTCGAAAACTTCACGTTGCGGAAACGACACTCGTCGCCACACTGTGAAATTATCGGCGTAAACCGAGACGTTCAATAATCGAGCGGTAACGGTGGATATCCGTTTTTGTGAGGTAATTAAGTAGCCGGCGCCGTTGGCCGACCATGAGTAGAAGTCCACGACGGCTGTGATGATCGTGCTTGTGGGTCTTCAAATGTCCGGTGAGGTCTGCGATCCGACGGCTCAGCATCGCGATCTGGACTTCGGGTGAACCGGTATCACCGGGTTTGGTGCCGTATTCGGCAATAATTTCTTGCTTGACAGCGGTATCTAGCGGCATTTATTCCTCTCGGACGTACCTTCTCGACCACAAAAGAAGTCGAAGTGGGCACTGATTTCATTGACACGAATCTGGAAGCGCCCGCCTCCAAACCGTCTTGTGAACCGAGCCTAGCATTCACTGCTCCACTTCATCACGCTGGCTCTGGTGGGAGTAGTTCTGAAACTGTTGCTACATCGACTGCGATTTGCACCAAGTAGTCGTCCAGACTCCCAAACACTTCCTGAGATCGAATAAATTCAGCGAACTCCACCCCCACACGTGCCCCGTAAAGCTCAAGGTCGGTTCGATCCAGTACGTAGGCCTCCACACGCTGGCTTCTTCCCTGAAATTGTGGGTTCGTTCCCACCGAAATGGCTGCGGGAAGCCGATCTCCTGACACAATCACGTAGCCTGCGTACACGCCATCTGCGGGGACGAGTAGCTGGTCATCCCAGTCCAAGTTTGCGGTCGGGTAACCCAATTCACGTCCGCGCTGGTCTCCCCTCACCACCGTTCCGCTCAGGATAAAATTCCTGCCCAGCATTTCTGCGGCCAAGTGAACTTTCCCGGACCCGACTAACTCCCGAATTCGGGTCGAGGAGATAGTTCCACCAGATTGAACTAAATCAAAGATCTGGACCAAAAAGCCCAACTCAATTCCATTTTCCGTGAGCGTTTTCGCATCTCCACTCCCATTTCGACCATATGTGAAATTCTCGCCGACCCAGACGATCTGCGCTCCTAGGCGATCTCGGAGAAAATCACGTGAAAACTCTAACGGGGCCAAGTTGGCTAGTTCGGGTGTGAAAGAAACAACCTCGACGTGATCAACACCACATTGCGTCAGTAATTCCTTGCGGTGGGCTAGGTCGCTAATGGACTTGGGTGCGTAGCCCGGCCGCACGATGGCATTCGGGTGCGGATCAAATGTGCACACTGTCAAGCTAAGGCCCGCGTGAGTTGCAGCCGTCTTTGCTGATGTGACGAGGGCCTGATGGCCTAGGTGAACTCCGTCAAAAATGCCAATGCAAACCAATGACTCAGATGCGCTCACATTCACAGGGTACTGGGTGACTGGGCACCGCTGGGAAAGACGGCAATATATGCACAACTCTCATCGACTCTCTGTGCAATGGCCGCCAGTATTCCTTGGTGATCAATTAAGGCGATCACTGGTTGAGCACATTCATCAGGCCAAGAAATTCGTTGCCCCATGCGCACTGCCGCGGACTGGTCCACCCCCATGTCGAAAATCGGCCAAGTGAGGGTAGCCACTTGAGCAAGGGAAAGCGTATGCACCCATGGATCGGCCGCACTTTCTAACAAGCCCAAGTCGTTCGCAACTTCTTGGCCAAATGCGCCCACCGAAGTGCGGCGCAACGCGGTCAGATGCCCGCCCACGCCCAGCGCTACCCCTAAATCACGAGCGATAGCTCGAATGTAGGTGCCGGATGACACCATCACATTAACTTCGATATCAAGGAAATCCCCATGTGAATCCATATGAACGACCTCAAGATTGAACACGGTGACACTTCGCTCGGGAATGTCAACCACCTGGCCATCTCTCACCCGCGCGTAGGCCCGGCGGCCATCGATTTTGATCGCACTGACTGAACTTGGCCGCTGCAAAATTTCACCGCGTAATTCCTCAAGCGCCGCCTCAATCTCATCGGCTTGAAGATCACTCGTGCGGGTGAGCGGCCCCAATTCTCCTTCTCGGTCATCTGTTGAACTCGCCGCACCCAACCGGATCGTGCCGAGATACGTCTTATGGGACGTTGTGAGGTGACCAAGTAACCGAGTCCCGGAATTAATTCCCAGCACCAAAACACCCGTGGCCATCGGGTCCAGCGTTCCTGCGTGACCAACTTTGCGAGTATTGAATATTCTGCGCACCCGAGCAACTACATCATGTGAGGTGATGCCTGCGGGCTTGTCCACCAACAGCAGACCTGCGGGCATCTGTGCAACGGCGGCGCTAATCCCCATGGGTCGCTAATCGCCTTCTGTCTCGCGATAGGGGTTAACTTCCCCCGCATGATGTGCACCTCTCGCTTGCTCATGCACACGGGCATCGGACGCCGCGGCCTCACGCAAGAGCTGCTCAACGTGGGCCGCATTCTCCGGGATCGCGTCTAGGACAAACTCCAGCGACGGGGTGAATTTAACCCCTGTTCCCCTGCCCACTTCGGTTCGCAGCATTCCTTTACTCGAGGCCAACGCGGCGGCAGTGGACTCCCGTTCCTCTTGGGTTCCTAGTACCGTATAAAACACGCTAGCGTCGCGTAAATCTGGAGTAAGTCGGACGTCTGTGATCGTGATGAAGCCCATGCGCGGATCTTTGATCCGTGTCTCCAAAGTTTGTGCAACTATCACTTTGATTCGATCGGCTAACTTTCGCGCACGCGCTTCACTGGCCATGATGACCCTCCTTGAGTTACTTGCGTGGCTTCTCACGCATTTCAAACGTTTCGATTACATCGTCGACCTTGACATCCTGATAGGAACCAAGATTGATACCGCACTCGAATCCTTCTCGAACCTCAGTGGCATCATCTTTGAAGCGGCGTAGGGTCGCAATTGTCAAATTGTCAGCGACAACAGCACTATCGCGTACCAATCGCGCTTTGCTATTGCGTCGAACCTCACCGCTGCGCACCAAGCAACCTGCGATCGTTCCGAATTTGGACGATTTGAAAACATCACGCACTTCGGCCGTGCCGAGTTGAATTTCTTCGAACTCGGGCTTGAGCATTCCCTTGAGAGCTGCCTCAATTTCATCAATCGCCTGGTAAATGATGCTGTAGTAGCGCACGTCGACGCCTTCGTGGGTTGCAAATTCTGCAACCTTGCCTTCGGGTCGAACATTGAAGCCAATAATAATGGCTTTAGATGCGCTGGCCAGCGTGACATCACTCTTGGTGATTGCACCGACCCCCCTGTGAATTACACGCAATGACACCTCATCGCCAACGTCAATCTTGAATAGCGCGTCTTCGAGAGCCTCAACCGAACCTGACACGTCACCTTTAAGAATCAAAGTGAGCTCTGACACTTCGCCGCGCTCAATTGACTCCAAGAAGTCCTCGAGTGAACGTTTCACTCGATTCTTTGCCAACATGGCATTGCGCTCACGTGCTTGGCGCGTTTGTGCAATCTGACGAGCAATCCGGTCTTCCCGCACCACCAAGAAACTGTCCCCAGCTCCGGGGACCGACGTCAGCCCGAGCACTTGAACTGGGGCAGAAGGTCCCGCGATGTCCACAGTATTTCCTTGGTCGTCGAGCATCGCTCGAACACGGCCAAAAGCGTCTCCGGCCACAATCGAATCGCCCGGGCGCAGTGTTCCGCGTTGCACCAGAACAGTTGCAACCGGACCACGACCACGATCCAGATGCGCCTCGATTGCAACACCCTGCGCGTCCTGGTGCGGATTTGCTAGCAGATTGAGCGCTGCATCTGCCGTCAACAACACAGCCTCAAGTAGTGATTCGATCCCAATATCGTTTTTAGCTGACACGTCAACAAACATCGTGTCGCCGCCAAAATCTTCAGCCACTAATCCATACTCGGTGAGTTGTCCACGCACCTTCGTTGGATCCGCGCCCTCTTTATCAATCTTGTTAACGGCCACCACGATGGGGACACCGGCTGCTTGGGCGTGGTTGAGCGCTTCAATCGTTTGCGGCTTTACGCCATCGTCGGCTGCAACCACCAATATTGCAATATCGGTGACTTCCGCACCGCGGGCACGCATGGCTGTGAACGCCTCATGGCCGGGTGTGTCAATGAAGGTAATTGGACGTTCACCATCTTGGGAACGGGCAATCACCTGGTAGGCGCCAATGTGTTGCGTGATACCACCGGCCTCAACAGATGCAACATTTGTCTTGCGTATTGCATCCAGTAGTCGAGTCTTACCGTGGTCAACGTGACCCATGACGGTGACAACGGGTGGGCGCGCTTGCAGATCCGCGTTTTCACCTTCGTCTTCGCCAAACTCAAGATCGAATGTCTCCAAGAGTTCACGGTCTTCGTCTTCTGGTGAGACAACCTGGATCACGAAGTTGAGTTCGGAACCCAACAATTCCAGCGTGGCATCGTCAATTGACTGCGTTGCCGTCACCATTTCGCCCAGACCAATCAGCACCTTCACCAAGTCAGCCGATGATGCATCGATTTTGTCAGCGAAATCGGTGAGGCTGGCGCCGCGTGGAAGTCGGACACTTTCCCCATTACCGCGTGGCAAACGCACGCCGCCCATCGATGGTGCTTCCATATTGTCAAACTCTTGACGCTTGGCACGCTTGGACTTTCGCCCGCGCGAAGGACGTCCGCCTGGCCTACCAAATGCACCCGCCGTATTTCCGCGCCCGCCGGTGCGAGCACCTGGGCGCCCGCCTCCTGCGCCGCCAGGACCACCCGGGCCACCGGGACCACCGGGACCACCGGGACCACCCGCACTACCTGTTCCACCGGGACCACCGGGCGCACCGGCTCCGCCCGGACGTGCCGGGCGATTAGTGAAGCCACCGGGTCGACTGGGACCGCCTGCACCGCCCGGTCGACTGGGACCGCCAGCTCCACCCGGACCTGCTGGCCTCTGTGGTGGGCGCGCTGAAGGCATGGTGCCCGGGTTGGGTCGCGGTACTCCGGCAACTCCACCGGGGCGTGGCGCTGCCGGGCGTTCGGTGCTGGGTGAACCAAATGGATTGTTTCCGGGGCGCGGCGCCGGTTTGGTCATGCCGGTGCCACCAAATGGGTTGTTTCCGGGGCGCGGTCCAGCTGGCTTGGGGGTCGGTGCCGAATCGGTTGATTCGGGATCAACTTTTGCTGCGAGCTTTGCCGCAGGTGTGGCTGCTACATCGGTTGCTACCGGCTCAGCGGGCACTACAGATTCCGGATCTGCCACGGGTTCTGTTGCGGGCGCGGGGACAGCGGCCTTCTTAGCTGCCTTTTTGGCCACCTTTTTTGCAGGCTTCTCCTCACCAGGAGGAATTGGGGGTAATGCCTCTTTTAGCCGGCGGGCTACTGGTGCTTCAACCGTTGACGACGCGGAACGAACAAACTCGCCCATGTCTTGAAGTTTGGCCAGAACAGTCTTGCTGTCCATACCAAGCTCTTTAGCGAGTTCATATACCCGAACTTTTGACACAACTCTCCTGTCTTGGTCCGGGCTTTGCTTACCGGACCGTTACTGGGCGCCTAGCATTTTCATGCGGACACGCTCATGCGAAGGCCTTCATTGAGAAGCGCTCATCTTTGTTTTCACGGTCAACCTCTTTTATGTCTTGATTGGTCTGGTCTTGGCCTTACCGTGTAATTTTCGCCGCTTACGAAGAAGTATTGCCTAATCGAACCCGGACGTGGCGCTCAATTGTGCCTGATCTAATTTCGCAAGCGTGCGCAAAAAAGCCCACGGATCACTAACAGTGCGCCAATCTACCGTGCCTGGGATCCGGAGTGCCCCGCGGACCCGCCGTTGACCCTTTTCTAGGCATGGGATCGATAAATGCACATAGGCTCCACGACCCGGAAGCGACTGCTTTTCATCCACGCTGACAGCGCTGAGCTCAGGCTGCCACGCCACGCGGATCATTGAAGATTTCGTGGCCCGGATGCGGCAGCCAATACAGGTTCGCTCTGGTTGTGGCATATCGCGTGACCAAACGGATTAACGCTGGACTATGACCCAGAAGTCGGTGCTGGCTCGGGTTCGGGTGCCGAAGTGGGTGCCGAATCGCTACGAATATCAATTCGCCATCCAGTCAGGCGGGCTGCTAATCGGGCATTTTGCCCCTCGCGTCCAATGGCCAATGAAAGCTGATACTCCGGTACCAGTACGCGTGCGCTCTTCAGTTCGGGATCAGTGATCGTCACTGACGTGACTTTCGCAGGAGATAGGGCCTGGGCAATCATCTCGGCCGAATCGTCACTGTGATCGACAATGTCAATCTTCTCCCCGCCCAGCTCGCTCATGATTTGACGGACGCGTTGGCCTTGTGGGCCGATGCAGGAACCCTTTGCATTGACCTCTGCTTTGTGCGAACGAACAGCGATCTTGGAGCGATGCCCCGCCTCACGTGCGATTGCCATGATTTCTACGGTTCCGTCGGCGATCTCAGGGACCTCGAGTGCGAAGAGCTTGCGGACAAGTTCGGGGTGACTTCGCGAGACAGTTACCACGGGGCCTTTGAATCCTTTGCGTACTCCGGTTACCAAGCACTTAATGCGCGCTCCATGTGGGTAGCTCTCCCCTGTGGCCTGTTCTTCAGGTGGCAGGTTCGCTTCAATTTTTCCGATATCCACACGAACCATGCGCGGGTTAGTGCCCTGCTGAATCACTCCGGAAACTAGGTCGCCCTCGCGGCCAGTGAACTCGACCAAGGTGGCATCCCCCTCCGCTTCACGCAGCCGGCCCAGTAGGACTTGCCGGGCGATGCTTGCGGCCACACGGCCAAAGCCGTCGGGGGTGTCATCGAACTCTGGGCTGAAGGTTGCAACTTCACCCGCGGCGACTGATTCAGGTGAGGTGAGCGCCTGCTGGGCCCACACGGTCACGTGCCCACTCTTACGGTCAAGCTCAACGCGTGACTTTTCACATGATCCCGGGCTGCGTTGATAAGCAACGAGTAATGCGGCCTCGATGGTTTCAACCAAGAGATCCAGGGAAAGGTTCCGTTCCCTCACAAGCGCTTTCAGCGCGCTGACATCAATATCCACGTTTACTCCTCACGGTTGAATTCGATTTGGACAGTGCCTTTGTCAACATCAGGAATTCTGAACACCACGACATTGCCTTTGGGGTCAGTGCCGCTGATCTGCTCGCCCTCAACCGATTGAACTCGAATCAAGGTGTTGGTTTGCTCGCCTATAAATGACACATCAACCAAACGACTAATTGCCCGGCGCCAATGTCGAATGTGGGTCAGCGGTCGATCTGTTCCGGGCGAGGTAACTTCCAGAACGAAAGGATTTTCCTCGAGTTCTTCAATGGAATCAAGTGACTCGGAGATTGCACTACTAATCTTTGCGACTTCGTCGAGGTCAACGCCACCATCTTTATCGACGACTACCGTGAGCACTTCACGTCTTCCGGCGTTCTTAACTGAGCAGTCCTCAAGATCCACGCCCATGGAGGTGCATACGGCTTGTGCGGCATCGCGTGCGCTTTCAAGTGGTACACCCATAATTCTCACCGCGATTTCCAGTTGTGATTGGTCAGTTGTGATGCATACTCTACATCCACGTATCCCACGCCAGCCGGATAATCAAAATTGCGACAATTCCAAGGAATACAAGCCGTACAAATGGGCTGCCTCGCCTAATTGCGGTTCGAGCGCCGAAATAGGCTCCGCAGATATTGCACACTGCCATCAGCAGGCCGAGTGTCCACAAAATGGAGCCAGAAAATCCAAAGACAATTAGGGCTGCGGCATTGGTACCCAGATTGACAATCTTGGCTGCGGATGAAGCCAAAAGAAATGAATAACCCAGCAGGCCGACGAGAGCGATCAACAGAAACGAACCAGTCCCAGGCCCAAAAATTCCGTCGTAGAAGCCAATGATCGCCCCGACGAATATTGCGACCGCGTAGTGCCGGGTGCCACCGCTCCAACGCATATTGCTTTCCGCACCCATGAGTGGATTCATCAATGTCCAGATCCACACAATCACCAAAGCGATGACAACCGCAGTACCGAAATATTTCGTGGGGACCGCATGCGCGGTGGTAGCTCCTAGGGCCGAAAACGCAAATGCCACACTCGCCATGGGCAGTGCGGTTTTCCAATCAGGAGTAAGATTTTTGATATAGGTGCGCGCCGCGGTCGCTGTCCCAAAAATGCTCGAGAGTTTGTTGGTTGCAAGCGCATTGACTTCACTCCCAGCTGGAAGCGCAATAAACAATGCTGGCAATTGCAGCAGCCCTCCCCCGCCGCTCACAGCATCGACCCAACCTGCTGCGCCTGCTGCAAGCGCCAGGAGTAGAACCGTCCAGATGCTTAGTTCGTACATATGCGGTGCACTGCGGCGATTGCATCGCTTACTGCAATATCAACGCGCTCGCCACTTGCACGATCCTTTACCTCGATCACGCCTCTTTCCAAGCCCTTACCGATGACAACGATCGTGGGAACGCCAATCAATTCGGAATCATTAAACTTGACGCCGGGTGACACACCTCCCCGGTCATCAAGGATCACGCGCAAACCCATTTGGTCCCAGATCTGCGCGAGCTCTTCGGCTTTGGTTGCTACGTCTTCTGACTTGCCAGCGGCCACCAGATAAACGTCTGCGGGGGCTATCTCACGCGGCCACACCAAGCCTTTGTCGTCGTGGTGCTGTTCAGCAATCACAGCTACTGCTCGGGAGACGCCTATTCCATAGGAACCCATGGTGACCGTGACCAAATCGCCTTTTTCATCCAGCACCTTAAGGCCCAACGCTTCGGCATATTTGCGACCAAGCTGGAATATATGTCCAATTTCGATACCGCGGGCCAAGTTTATTGTTCCCCCACATGATGCGCAGGGGTCTCCATCAAAGACTTCCGCTACGTCGATTAACCCGTCAGATTCAAAGTCGCGCTCACACACCAAGTCATACACGTGCTGGCCTTGAACATTGTCCCCGGTGATCCACCGAGTGCCTCTTACTACCCTGGGATCAGTCAGGAATTCAATCCCGCTCGTGGACTTTTTACCCAGCGCACGTGGTCCGATGTAGCCCTTAATGAGTGCCGGGTGTGCGGCGAAGTCTGCCTCTTCAAATGGACGAGCCACTCGCGGATACAAAGCAGCTTCGAGTCTGCGAGTGTCAATCTCGCGATCACCGGGCAAGCCGATCGCAAGCGGTTCTTCACTGCCATCAGCGTTAGTTACGATAAGCAAAATATTTTTTAAGGTATCGGCCGCATTCCACAGACGGTCAGCTCGCGCCAAATCTGCCCGATCATTAGACAAGTTGACAAGTGAGGCAATCGTTGGGGTTTCAGGGGTCTGCTCTGCATGTGAAGCTGGCAGTTCCGTTTCCAGATTGATTCCGGGATCAAATGAAGCCAATGGGATGTGGAGCGCCTCGACATTGGCCGCGAAGCCACAGTCGCATCGCACATAGGTATCTTCGCCGAACGGGCTATTAGCAAGGAACTCCTCGCTGCGAGATCCACCCATTGCACCAGCCATTGCAGAAACTATTACGTAATCGACTTTCATGCGTTTAAATGTGGAGACGTATGCGTCTCGATGTCGATTGTACGAAAACTCCAGCCCCGCATCATCGACATCAAATGAGTAAGAGTCCTTCATAACAAACTCACGGCCACGAAGAATGCCAGCACGTGGCCGCGCTTCATCACGATATTTCGTTTGAATCTGGTAGATCCACAGCGGAAGGTCGCGATACGAGGAGAATTCCCCTTTCACCATCTGGGTGAACATTTCCTCATGCGTGGGACCTAAGAGGTAGTCATTGCCCTTACGATCTTTGAGGCGAAAAAGGTTGTCGCCGTATTCGGTCCAGCGACCGGTCGTTTCATAGGCTTCACGCGGCAGTAATGCTGGAAAGTGCACCTCTTGGAAACCCGCTTGATTCATTTCCTCGCGGACGATTGCCTCCACATTGCGAAACACTTGATAACCGAGTGGCAACCACGAGAAGATGCCGGGGGCAATTCTGCGAACATAACCGGCCCGCACGAGCAAATTGTGGCTGGGTACTTCTGCGTCGGCCGGATCCTCGCGCAATGTCCGCACAAAAAGGGTTGACATGCGCTGAATCACGGTTACCTCAATTTCGATTGATCGATACACCTGCAGTGGGCGGATCTTCCACCTCTGCGTCAGAGAGTAGTGGCCAGTGAACCGTTACTCTTCTTGAGGTTAAAACAAGACTGTGGCAAAGGTGGCGTGTTGCTCGAAACCAAGTTGTGCATAGGTTTTGCGCGCAGGGATATTGAAGTCGTTTACATACAGGGTGACGCTTGACGCAAATGCTTCGCGGATCTGCACTATGGCAGCCGCCAGAGCTGGTACGGCAAGGCCTTGGCCTCTTAGCGCGGGGTCAACCCACACGCCTTGGATCTGGGCCGCATCTGCGGTGGTAAATCCCACTTCAACCTTAAAAAGTACCCGACTGTTTTCAATGAGAGCGAATGCCATCCCCGAGCTCACTACTTCGGCGATTCGCCGGCGGTACTGAAGTTCTCCCCCATGAGCAATTGGAGAGACTCCCACTTCGTGGGTAAACATGTCCACACACGCTGGGAACAACATGTCGATCTCATCGCTTTGCACCGCGCGCACCCTTGGGTCAGTGGGAACTTCTGGCTCGCGGTCAATCACGAGAAACGGCTGATTATCGCGCACCACGCGGGCCTTGCCCCAAAACATCTGCATGCCCTCCCAGATCCCAAGTACCTCCGACTGCTGGCCCAGTAAAGATGAGCTACGCCGGCCGGCTCGAATCAGTTCTTGAGCAAATGCACTGCGCGCTGATTCGTCAGTGTTCACCGGGACGATATTTGCCCCAACAAAAAGCATGCTCTGAATTTCACCTGCATTTACATAACCCCACAGCGCCCCACCTAGCCTCCAATGGTCAATGAGAGCTGCCTCAATCCGGCTGATGACGAACCCATTTACCTGGGCATTTTTTTGTGCGAGTGCGAGCGCTTGTGGCAGCTCGCGCTGCAAGACATTACGAACGTCGCCGGAACTAAAGCTCACGGTTGGTTCGCGCTGAATAATGCTCATCTGATTGGGCTAAACCGTGATGACGGAAGGCTCGCCTTTAGTGTCCATGGACTCCGCGAGTTTCAAGGCTTCCTCGATAAGTGTCTCGACGATCTGTGACTCGGGAACTGTCTTGATGACCTCACCTTTGACAAAGATTTGCCCTTTTCCGTTACCCGAAGCCACACCGAGATCAGCTTCACGGGCTTCACCGGGTCCGTTGACCACACAGCCCATAACCGCGACTCGAAGCGGAACCTCGAGGCCTTCCAATCCTGCCGTCACCTGTTCGGCCAAGGTGTACACATCAACCTGAGCACGACCACATGAAGGGCACGAGACAATTTCGAGTCCGCGTTGACGCAGATTTAAGGATTCCAAAATTCCGATGCCGACTTTTATTTCTTCAACCGGAGGCGCCGAAAGTGACACGCGAATTGTGTCACCGATTCCCCGCGAGAGCAGCCCACCAAATGCAACGGCTGACTTAATGGTTCCTTGGAAGGTCGGTCCTGCCTCAGTCACGCCCAAATGCAATGGGTAGTCGCACTGTTGCGCCAATTGCATGTAGGCCATCATCATGATCACCGGGTCGTGGTGCTTGACCGAAATTTTGATATCTCCAAACCCGTGTTCTTCAAATAGCGATGCTTCCCACAGGGCAGATTCAACAAGCGCTTCAGGCGTGGCCTTACCGTATTTTTCCAGCAGCCGTGGGTCGAGAGAGCCTGCATTCACCCCAATCCGAATCGGAGTCCGAGTTTCTAAAGCAGCCTTGGCTATCTCGCCAACTTTGTCATCAAACTTTTTAATATTTCCTGGATTCACTCGGACTCCCGCACAGCCAGCATCTAACGCGGCAAAAACGTATTTCGGTTGGAAGTGAATGTCGGCTATCACTGGGATTCCAGATTTCTTTGCAATCTGCGATAGCGCATCCGCGTCGTCTTGGGTTGGCACGGCAACCCGGACAGCTTGGCAACCGGCAGCGGTCAACTCAGCGATCTGCTGCAAGGTGCTATCCACATCAGCCGTCACGGTCGTACACATCGATTGAACGCTTACCGGCGCATCGCCTCCCACGGCGAGCGGCTTGTTGCGGTGCTGAAGAATCAGTTGCCGCGACTTGCGCCTCGGCGCGACGACCGGTGGTGGTGGTGCGGGAATTCCTAGATCAATGCTCACCACCCCATTATCGGCCCTATTGTTTAACCCAGCGAGATGGGCTTCACTAAATCAGCCCAAATCACAATTACTCCCATGGCCACGAGCACCGCGGCTACTACATATGCCACCGGAAGCAAGCGAGCGGTATCCACCGGACCCGGGTCGGGCCTGCCCCTTAACCGGGCTATCTGACGCCTGATTCCTTCATAGAGAGCTCCGGCTACGTGACCACCGTCCAGGGGTAAAACCGGAATCAAATTAAACAGGAAAAGAAAAAGATTTAACGAAGCGGCCAGCCCCAGAAATGTAGCTGCTTTCGAAGATATGGGGGAATCCATGCTCGCGATCTCGCCACCAAGTCGACTGGCACCAACGACCGATACTGGTCCGTCAATTGCTCGGTCTTGCCCCCCCAGCAAGGTGTCAGTTACCAGCTCATATAGCCGAACAGGTAGTGAGATCAAAGCCTGAACTGTGCGAACTGTGATATCCCACATAAAACCCGGAACTGTCGTTATTGGCTGCCGTTCGTACTCGAACGCTGGACGTATGCCCAGGAATCCAACGGTATTACTTTCCCCTGTCTGGACCCCGTTTTCGTCGTAGACCGGTCGGGTGACTTCAGCAACAAAAAGTGGCAGCGAGACTTGACCTTCACCGCGATCAACTACAAGGGTTGTCCCCACATTGGGATTTGCAACGATCCAATCTGTTACCTGCTCCCAAGACGTCGCCGATTGTCCACCCACCGAGACGATCGTGTCACCCTGTTGTAATCCGGCCTGGATCGCTGGGGTTGACACAGTTCCCTCGGGGCAGATCCCCGATGGTAAGGAATCACCAGTGGGTTGCACAAGCGTCGGTGTACATGGCACAACGGCAGCGACATTGAGTGAAGGTTGCGGCAAACCGATTCCTACGAGCACTATTGCGAAGAAGACAAAAGCCAGTACGAGGTTCATTACCGGGCCGCCGAGCATAATGATGACGCGTTTATGCACCGGCAACTTGTAGAACAAGCGGCTCTCGTCACCAGGGAGGACTTCATCAAATGAGGCTTCCCTCGCTTGAGCAACCAAAGATGCGAATCGTCCGGTCGACATCGAGCGTGACCGGCCTTCGGGGTCATCTTTTGCTGGAGGAAGCATCCCGACCATTCGGATGTACCCACCTAATGGGATTGCTTTGATGCCATATCGAGTCTCGCCACGAACCTTGGACCAGATTGTCGGGCCAAAACCCACCATGTAATCCGGTACGCGAAGACCAAATCTCTTGGCAGGCACAAGGTGTCCCACTTCATGCAGTGCAATCGAAAGGCCAATGATGAGCGCAAAAAGCACAATGCCGAGTACCTCTAACACCTATCCGCCCTTTCCAGTATTAATACTTCTCCACCCCTGTTTAACTAGCGAGTGAGCCGCCAAGGCTAAATTCGCGCGCCCAGCCGTCAGCGGCTAAGACGTCCTCAAGTGTAAGCGCGTTCCCGGATACGAAGGAACTTCCTGGCCCCAGGTCACCCGATCCGGCTAGGTGAAGATGTAACACGTGCTCAATGTGGTCCACAATTGACATAAAAGTGATCTCGCCGGCCAGAAATCCTGCCACGGCTGCCTCGTTTGCGGCGTTAAATACTGCGGGTGCGGTTCCCCCCGCTTCACCGGCAACCCGGGCAAGTCCCACGGCAGGGAACACTTCCTCGTCCAATGGCTCGAATGCCCACGTTGATGCCGTTTTCCAGTCACATGCCGGCGCAGCTTCGGGCACCCGGAATATTTCTCGCCCGGCGGACAAGCCCCAAGCAATGGGAATCCTCATATCGGGCGGACTGGCCTGTGCGATTGTTGACCCGTCGATGAACTCCACCATGGAGTGCACCACTGACTGCGGGTGCACGGTTACCTCGATATCGGCAAACGGCACGTCAAACAGCAGATGCGCCTCAATTACTTCCAAACCTTTATTCACCAAGGTTGCAGAGTTGATGGTGACCAAAGGGCCCATTTTCCAGGTGGGGTGCGCCAGCGCATCCTCTACGCTCACTTTTTCTAATTGCTTTCGGCTTTTCCCGAGAAATGGACCCCCACTCGCAGTAATAATAAGTTTTCGCACTTCAGAGCTTTTCCCCGCGAGCAAGCATTGAGCGACAGCAGAATGCTCCGAATCAACGGGAATAATTTGACCCGGTCGGGCAAGGTGAGAGACCAAGTCCCCACCAATAATGAGGGACTCCTTATTCGCTAGGGCCAATCGGTTGCCTGCGGCCAGGGTTTCTAAAGTTGCCTTGAGGCCAGCGGCTCCCGCAATCGCGTTGAGCACGATGTCCACATCGAGTCGGGCTAGTTCTTCCGGAGCACTCGGGCCAATGACCAACTCGGGAAGAACGTGATCCCCCTGGGAAAAACCGCGATCTTGTACGCCTGCGAGGAGATGCATCTGCACGTCTTGGCCACAAGTTCCACGCGTCACCCCCACGACTTCGACTTCGAATTCGATAGCCGCCGAAGCCAAAGATTGGGCATTCACACCGGTCGCGCACAGGGCCACGACAGTGAAGCGGTCTGGGTTACGTCGAATAATGTCCAATGCCTGGACACCGATTGAACCGGTGCTGCCAAGAATCACAACTCGAATTGGTCCCGTGTGCGAATTACTCACAGATGCAGTTTAGGAGATGATGGGGTTGCCTGCTCTGCATCCACCCTGTGCTTGCCCCAATCGGTCCGCCCTCTCGCCGCTCAAAGGAATTCCTATGCCCATCGATTCGGAACACGTTATCAACGGAGTTACGCAAGAGCGCAATTTAGTCACCGAATTGCCAGGCCCCCGTTCACAGGCATTGCTCGCCCGCAAGGCAGATGCAGTTTCCTCGGGTGTGGGCATCGGGCTTCCGGTTTTCGTCACAAAAGCCGGTGGCGGGATTCTGGTTGACGCGAACGGTAACTCATTAATTGATATGGGTTCAGTTAATGCAACGATCTCCCAATTCGAGTGAATAATCAACATTTACGGTCACAACTTTGTCACGACCGTCTCCAAAATGCGCAAAGTCACAGTTTTGTATAAATTTTGGGTAACTTAATACTTAAAGCTGGGTAAAAACATATGATCAAGCATGTTTTAAGGCAGAAATGCTTTCCAACCAATATACCCATCGAATTGGAGTTACACATGAGTGTTGTGCGTGCCGCCTTGGTTCAAACAGATTGGACCGGGGACAAGGAATCTATGATCGTTAAGCACGAAAAGTACGCGCGAGAAGCTGCCGCCGCAGGGGTGAAGATTATTTGTTTTCAAGAGCTCTTCTACGGGCCCTACTTCTGCCAGGTTCAAGACGCCGAATATTACGCGTACGCGGAGGCCATACCTGGACCCACAACGGAAAGATTCCAGGCATTGGCGCGCGAATTAGAGATGGTCATGGTTTTGCCCATGTATGAAGATGCCGGACCGGGTTTCCTTTATAACACCGCCGCCGTGATCGATGCCGATGGAAGCTATTTGGGTAAATACCGCAAACAACACATCCCCCACGTCAAGGGTTTCTGGGAGAAGTTCTATTTTCGTCCCGGCAATGGCGGCTACCCCGTCTTTGACACTGCCGTAGGCAAAGTGGGCGTGTACATCTGCTACGACCGCCATTTCCCTGAAGGCTGGCGGGCCCTTGGACTCAACGGGGCCCAAATTGTGTTCAATCCGTCTGCGACCTCGCGCGGTTTGTCCCAGTACCTGTGGAGCATTGAACAACCAGCCGCGGCGGTCGCCAACGAATATTACGTGGGCGCAATCAACCGGGTTGGTATCGAAGATCTCGGAGACGACGACTTTTATGGACAGTCATATTTCATTGACCCTGAGGGCAGCTATGTGGGCGAAAAGGGCGATGCCTATAAGCCAGAACTCATAGTTCGCGACCTAGATCTTGAGTTGATCACGACGGTGCGGACGCGCTGGCAGTTCTACCGTGATCGTCGTCCTGATGCCTACCAAGATCTCGTTCGTCCCTAGTTCACCCCTAGCTTGAGGAGTTCACATGACTACTTTGATCAAAAATGGTTTGGTGGTGTCGCCACAAGGCGCGATCGCTGCTGATGTGTTGATTGATGGCGAGAAAATAGCCGCAGTCCTTACCCCCGGTGACACTTCGCTTGGGAACGAGCTGACCTCGACCGCGGATGTGGTGATTGACGCGGCTGGCAAATATGTGATTCCAGGTGGGGTCGATTCACACACCCACATGGAATTACCTTTTGGCGGGACGTTTGCGTCGGACACATTCGACACCGGAACACGCGCCGCTGCATGGGGTGGAACCACGACAATTATTGATTTTGCCGTGCAGAAATTCGGCGAACGGGTCCAAGACGGCCTCGCCACATGGCATGAGAAGGCGCGGGGAAACACGCACATCGACTACGCCTTCCACCAAATCATCGGTGGAGTAGACGATGACTCTCTTAAAGCTATGGACGAACTCGTCAATGAAGGTATTACCAGTTTCAAATTATTTATGGCTTACCCGGGCGTGTTCTACAGCGATGACGGTCAAATCTTGCGCGCCATGCAGACCGCAGCCAACAATGGCGGCATGATTATGATGCACGCTGAAAATGGCATTGCAATTGATGTTCTGGTGTCACAAGCTTTGGCTGCTGGCAAGACCGACCCCAAGTACCACTCACTTACCCGGCCCTGGGAAACCGAAGCCGAAGCCACGAATCGAGCGATCATGTTGGCTCGAATGACCGGTGCACCGCTCTACGTAGTCCATATGTCGGCTAAGCAAGCCGTCAAAATCCTGCAGGAAGCAAAAAATGATGCGTGGAATGTCTTCGGTGAGACGTGCCCGCAATACCTCTATCTCTCACTCGAAGAGCAACTCTCTCAACCTGGATTTGAAGGGGCGAAATGGGTCTGTTCAACACCACTTCGCTCAAAAGCCGAGGGACACCACGAGGAACTGTGGAAATATCTTCGGACAAACGACCTCTCAATCGTCAGCACGGACCATTGCCCTTTTTGTTTTAAGGAGCAAAAAGAACTGGGTGTAGGAAACTTTTCTGCGATCCCAAACGGCATTGGATCGGTTGAACACCGGATGGATCTGCTGTACCAGGGGGTTGTCGAAGGCAAAATCTCACTCCAGCGTTGGGTCGAGATCACCTCAACAACCCCAGCTCGGATGTTTGGCTTATATCCACAGAAGGGGGTCATTGCCCCGGGCTCGGACGCTGACATCGTGATCTACAACCCTTCCGGACGCACAGAAATTGGCTACCACAAGACTCATCACATGAATATGGATCACTCGGCATGGGAGGGGTTCAATGTGGATGGTCATGTTGACACGGTTCTCTCACGTGGCGCCGTAATTGTAGATAATAATGCCTATCTGGGTCATATGGGTCACGGTAAGTACCTCAAGCGCGGACTGAGTCAATATTTGATCTAGCCCCTGCACCAGTCTGAATGTAGTGTTAATTTTCCACTACGCGCTCATGACCGATATATAAGGAGAAACAAATGCGAACTATCCCCCATTGGATTAACGGGCAGGATGTAACACCGACATCCGGGAATTTCGGTCCGGTCTTTAATCCCGCGTTAGGGGAACAACAAGCGCAGGTTGGTCTGGCTAGCGTGAGCGAGATGAATTCGGCTATTGCAATTGCCAAAGCAGCCTTCCCTGCTTGGCGCGCCGCATCGCTGTCCAAGAAGGCCGAGATCATGTTCCGATTCCGGGAATTGGTGGTTGCCCATCGCGATGAAATTGCGGGGCTTGTGTCAATTGAGCACGGGAAAGTGCCCAGCGATGCCGCCGGCGAGCTGGCCCGTGGGATTGAGAACATCGAGTTTGCTTGCGGAATCCCCTCCCACATGAAGGGCGGATTTAGCGAACAGGTTTCCGGTGGTGTCGATGTGTACTCGATTAAACAACCACTCGGCGTTGTCGCAGGCATCACGCCGTTTAACTTCCCAGCAATGGTCCCCTTGTGGATGCTCACCAACGGTATTGCCGCAGGTAACACGTTCATCCTTAAGCCGAGCGAAAAAGATCCTTCGGTCACTGTGTTGTTGGCCCGGTTGCTCACCGAAGCAGGACTGCCCGACGGAGTTCTCAATGTTGTCCACGGTGACAAACTCGCGGTTGACACACTCTTGGAACACCCTGATATCGCAGCTGTCAGTTTTGTCGGCTCAACTCCGATCGCCAAATACATTTACTCAACCGGGACTGCGAACGGAAAGCGAGTACAAGCACTCGGCGGAGCTAAAAATCACATGGTGGTATTGCCCGATGCCGACATCAATATGGCCGCCGATGCGTCGGTGAGCGCCGGATTCGGTTCCGCTGGTGAGCGGTGCATGGCGATCTCAGTCATTGTGGCGGTGGGCGACGTGGCCGATCCACTCATTGAGGCCATCTCGGCGAGAATCCCAGCTCTCAAGGTGGGACCCGGTACAGATCCCGGCAATGAAATGGGCCCCCTGATCACTCAGGAGCACCGTAACAAAGTGGCTTCTTATCTTGCCGGCGCCGCTGCGGAGGGCGCAACGGTCGTTATTGATGGGCGCGAAGGCATCCTCCCAGAAAAAGGCTACTTCCTTAACCCCTCAGTGATTGACCATGTGCGCCCAGGAATGAAGGTCTACGACGAGGAAATCTTCGGCCCTGTCCTCTCGGTCATTCGAGTCGACACCTACGAGGAGGCCGTTGAGTTGATCAATGACCACCAATATGGAAATGGCACCGCCATTTTCACTCGAGATGGTGGGGCTGCTCGTCAATTCCAATTCGACATTCAGGTAGGAATGGTGGGCATTAACGTGCCCATTCCAGTCCCCGTCGCTTACTACAGTTTCGGCGGATGGAAGTCATCTTTGTTCGGAGATGCAAATATGTATGGACCTGCAGGGATTGAGTTCTATACCCACACGAAAACGATCACGTCACGCTGGCCGGACCCAGCAACTAGCTCAGTTGATTTAGGTTTCCCTCAAACTCGTTAACCACGGTTAATCCCCAAGGAAGGTTGTTGTTATGGATATTGGTGTTGTTCTCCAATGCACTCCCCCGTCTGCGCGAGTTGTGGATCTCGCCCGCAGAGCAGAGACTTACGGCTTCAAATACGTATGGACCTTTGATTCACATATTTTGTGGGAAGAGCCCTACGTGATTTACAGCAAGATTCTCAATGAGACTCGCAGCATCACCGTGGGGCCAATGGTTACCAATCCGGCTACGCGGGACATGACCGTTACCGCATCCGTATTTGCCACCCTCAATGAGATGTACGGCAATCGAACCGTAATCGGAATTGGCCGAGGTGATTCGGCAGTTCGCGTCACCAATGGTAAGCCGGTGAGCGTCGCCGACCTACGTCAATCTGTGATTGACATTAAAGGCTTGGTAAATGGGGAGACCATCGAATACAAGGGCAATGACCTTCGAATTCCTTGGGCATCAGAAAGTCGCACGCCGGTATGGGTTGCTGCGTACGGCCCCAAGGTGCTGGCTTTAACGGGAGAGGTGGGCGATGGATTCATTCTTCAACTCGCTGACCCGGCAATCGCCGAATGGACAATCAAGGCGGTGAAAGATGCTGCCAAAGCTGCTGGCCGCAACCCCGACGATGTAAAGATTTGCGTTGCGGCCCCCGCATACGTCACCGAAGATATTGCCCACGCTCGCGATCAGCTTCGGTGGTTCGGTGGCATGGTCGGAAACCATGTGGCTGACATTGTTGAGCGATATGGTGAAAACGATGGTGGTATTCCTCAAGCGTTAACCGATTACATCAAAGGACGCAAAGGCTACGACTACAACCAGCATGGTCAAGCGGGAAATACCCATGCTGACTTCGTCCCTGATGAGATCATTGACCGCTTTTGTATTATCGGTCCGCCTGAGGAGCAGATCCGGCGACTAGAAGAACTCAAAAGCCTTGGCGTTGATCAGTTCGCGCTTTATCTGCAGCATGACGATAAAGAACACACATTGGCTGAATATGGCGAGAAGATAATTCCCACCGTTGTCGAAAAACGGCTGGCCACAGAGTAAACATGTCTTCCGCACGGGAACGAATCGCAAAGGGAAGTGTTTCGTTGCTGTGGGCTCTTGCCGGAGTTGTTCTCATCGCAATTATGTGGGAGCTCACCAAGTTTGTAGGTACTGTCATTGAACTGCCTTTTAACACTTCCGATCAAGCCATGCCGCACGTATGGACCATGCTCTCGGGCTTCACCGCTCCAGAAGTGAGGGGATCTGAGACTACGGTTTTCCAAGCGGTGGTTTCGGCTGCGACTTACTCGTTCACTTTGGCGCTCGGCGGTTTCGTGATCGGAGTCACGGTCGGGTTGATTTTGGCGATAGTAATGCAACGTTTCCTATTTATGGAGCGTGGGCTACTGCCATTCGTTATCGCCTCACAAACCGTCCCATTGATCGCACTTGCGCCGCTGATTGTAGGAATCGGAAACCAAATCAGCTTTGGACCAATTCAATGGTCAACAACGTATTCGGTGATGTTCATCGCCGCTTACCTGGCGTTCTTTCCACTCTCCATCGGAGCCCTGCGTGGGCTCCACGCCCCGAGTCCAACTTCCCTTGAACTGATGCGTTCATACGCAGCCTCGAACAACAAAGTGCTGTGGAAACTTCGCTTTCCCTCCAGCGTTCCTTATCTTGTCCCAGCGTTAAAGGTTTCTGCCGCCGCGAGTGTTGTGGGCACTGTGGTTGCTGAAATCTCCACCGGAGTTCGCGGTGGAATCGGCCGACTCATGGTGGAGTATGCACGCGAAACCACCTCTCAGCCCGCAAAGGTTTATGTAGCTGTGTTCGGCGCAATTGCGTTAGGCCTTGTCGTTGCCGCCGTAATCTCAGCTGTCGACGTACTACTGACCCGAAACCTTCCCAAGAAAGGGCTCACATGACACCCACGCAACTTGACTCGGAGAATCCAGGCAGTGCCCTTGCCATCTCTGGCTTATCAAAAGTATTTAATGCAGGCAATCCCAATGAGGTTACGGCGCTCTCTGATGTACACCTGGATGTCCACACTGGGGAGTTCATTTCACTTATTGGTCCCTCCGGATGCGGAAAAAGCACGTTACTGCGCGTCATTGGCGACCTCACCGGGTTCGACTCGGGCAGTGTTCAGGTTTCTGGTAAGTCCCCGCAGGACGCCCGCAAAGAGCGTCTGTACGGAATCGCATTCCAGCAGGCCGCCCTTTTCGATTGGCGCACGGTTACCAGGAACATTGAGCTCCCACTTGAACTTGCCGGGTGGCAAAAGTCCCAACGCCAGGAACGATCCGCCGAACTTCTTGACATGGTTCAACTTTCCGAATTTGCCCACCACCGACCCTGGGAACTTTCTGGAGGTATGCAGCAGCGCGTTGCCATCGCCCGTTCCCTTGCAGTCGACCCGCCACTGCTTCTCATGGATGAACCATTTGGCGCGCTCGATGAAATGACGCGTGAGCGTATGCAAAATGAACTGCTTAAAATCCGGGTGGAGACCGGAAAAACAATCGTATTCGTCACTCATTCCATCCCCGAGGCTGTGTACCTCTCCGACCGGGTTGTCGTGATGTCACCTCGGCCGGGTCGCATAACAGCTGAAATTGACGTGGACCTCGGTAGCCGTGACGAAATGACTCGGGAGTCAGATCATTTCTTTCGCTGTGTCACATCCGTCCGAGAGGCGCTGCGAGCTCACGACACTTCCAACTCCACGTCTTCTTCGCACCGGGGCGAAATCTGATGAATACAAAACTGGGTCACGTGTGGCCTCCAATTTTGGTGGCCACAATATTTCTTGGCGGCTGGCAACTACTCGTTGTTGTTCAAGACCTAAAGCCTTTCCTGCTTCCGGCACCCAGCCTGATCGCCTCTGAGTTCTCCTCGGGTGCCGCCATGATGTGGGGCGCCGCCTATTACACCGCCACGACTGCTTTCCTGGGGCTTATTTTTGGAACCGTGCTTGGTTTGATCACGGCACTAATGGCTCAAAGGTTCATCACCGTTGACAAGTTGGTGGCCCCACTCGCGGCAGGGTTGGCAACTGTTCCGATCATTGCTTTAACCCCAATTTTAAATAATATGTTCAACATTACGAGCAGGACTCCACGAGTACTGGTCACCGCGATCATCGTACTTTTTCCCATTTTCGTCAACGTGACTCGAGGGCTCATTCAAGTACATGCCACCCAGCTCGAACTGATGCGGTCTCTAAACGCCACTCCCCGAACCACACTTCGAGTGCTCCGCATTCCTAACGCGATCCCGTTCTTTTTTACCGGGCTCAAGATTGCTGCACCACTGTCGGTAATTGCGGCCCTTGTCGCTGAGTATTTCGGTGGGCCACAACAAGGCCTTGGCAGCAGGATCGCAAGCGCAGCCGCTAATACTGCTTATGGCCGAGCTTGGGCCTATGTGCTGGCTGCGATTATCACGGGGTTGATTTTCTACCTCGCGATCATCGCACTTGAACGACTTATTACACCACGAACGGCTCAGGTCTCCACAACACATTAGATTTTTCGTCAATCACACACAACAAGGAGGAAGAATGAATCAAAAGAAAAGCTGGATTCGCATAGTGGCTGTGGCCGCTTCGGGTCTTCTTTTGCTATCTGCATGTAGCAGTAGTGACGACACGGCAGCTGAGACTTCAGATGCCGCGACCGCCGAAGAAACTGTCGCTGAGGAAACTG
>DGQA01000016.1:108599-169759 GCA_002390705.1 Actinobacteria bacterium UBA4426
GCTGAGGAAACTGCGGCTGATGACGGTGCCTGCACTGAACTCACGCCCGTTTCTTTGCAACTTCAGTGGTTCGTGCAAGC
Organism: Actinobacteria bacterium UBA4426; assembly: GCA_002390705.1. GTDB lineage: Bacteria > Actinomycetota > Actinomycetes > S36-B12 > S36-B12 > UBA4592. The sequence goes on from DGQA01000016.1 coordinate 108,680, forward strand.
TCAGTTTGGTGGCTACTACGCCGCTAAGGACCTGGGCTACTACGAGGAGCAGTGTCTTGATGTGACTATTCTCGAAGGCGGTGTTGATATCGTTCCCCAGACTGTGCTTGCTCAGGGTGGGGCAGACTTTGCCATCTCCTGGGTTCCCAAGGCTCTTGCTTCACGTGAACAAGGTGCTGGAATTGTTGACGTCGCGCAGGTATTTCAAACCTCCGGAACACTACAAGTTTCATGGGCAGATTCCAACATCACCACCGCTGCTGACCTTGACGGAAAGATCGTCGGCAACTGGGGATTTGGAAATGAATATGAACTATTCGCCGGAATGACCAAGGCCGGGCTTGATCCGGCTAATGACGTTGAACTCGTTCAGCAACAGTTTGACATGCAAGCGCTACTCAATCGCGAGATTGATGCCGCGCAAGCCATGACATACAACGAGTACGCCATGGTTCTGGAAACCGTTAATCCCGACACGGGCGAGTTGTACCAGCCAAGTGACTTTAATGTCATCAACTGGAATGTTGAAGGTACGGCTATGTACAACGACGCAGTGTGGGCATCGGAAGAGCGCCTCAGCGATGCGGTGTACCAAGACACCACGCAGCGATTTGTTACTGCATCGCTCCAGGGCTGGATCCATTGCCGCGATAATGCACAACAGTGTGCTGACATCATCACCGCAAATGGCTCCAAACTTGGTGCAAGCCACCAACTCTGGATGATGAACGAGGTCAACAAACTGGTCTGGCCTTCACCCATGGGTGTTGGCATGATTGTGCCGGAACTGTGGACTCAGACAGTGAACGTTTCCCTCGACACCAAAAACCTTGAAGGGGCAACAATTATCACCGCTGAACCACCGGCCGAGGCATACACGAACCAATACGCTGAAGCGGCTATTGCGGCCCTCTCCGCTGAAGGTTTGGATACCACTGGAGATGGTTTTGCTCCCATTGAAGTGACGCTCAACGAGGGTGGCAACTAACCCTAGTTATTGGAGAACACAGTTAAGGGCGGGAGCATCAATGCTCCCGCCCTTAACCTTTGAAGTTGAGTAAAAACACCGCGCGGCCTCAGCCCCACTTAACTCTCCAAATTAGCCATTACGTGTTTGATGCGGGTGTAGTCCTCGAACCCGTACATGGACAAGTCCTTGCCATATCCAGAATGCTTGAATCCCCCGTGTGGCATTTCAGCGACAATTGGGATGTGGGTATTTATCCAGACACAACCGAAATCCAGACCCTTGGCCATACGCATTGCGCGGCCAAAGTCTTTTGTCCAGACCGAGGAAGCAAGACCATAATCCACCCCATTGGCGTAAGCCAGAGCTTGCGCTTCATCGTCAAATTTCTGGACGGTAATCACCGGACCAAAAACTTCTTTTTGGATCATTTCGTCATCCTGTTTAAGGCCTGCAATGACAGTTGGTGAAATGTAGAACCCGCGGCTACCTTGACGAGCACCCCCCGCAACTATCCGTGCATGCTTTGGAGCGCGCTCAATAAAGCCCAGTACCCGATCCATTTGGTCTGTGTTGTTCACGGGGGGTACAAATCCCTCGCCAGCCGGGCCGTCTTCAAACGTGGTTGAAGTTCCGACTGCCTGTTCCACCAGTGCAGCGACGAAGTCGTCGTAGATTCTGGGTGCTACCAGCATTCTGGTGGCAGCGGTGCAATCTTGGCCCGCATTGAAGAAACCAGCCACAGCCAACCACTCCGCGGCAGCCTCGATATCAGCATCCTCAAAAATGACAACCGGAGCTTTCCCACCAAGTTCTAGATGAACCCGCTTGACGTCCGTCGCCGCAGAAGCAGCGACCGCCATGCCAGCTCGTACGGATCCAGTGATGGACACCATTTGCGGCGTCTTATGTTCGACCAGCTCCTTGCCCGTATCTCGATCACCACACACAACATTAAAAACTCCGTCTGGCAGCGCACCCGATTGTGCAATGAGTTCGGCCATCTTCAGAGTTGACGCAGGAGTCGTGTCACTTGGCTTAAGAACAACGGTGTTTCCGGCCGCGATTGCTGGAACGAACTTCCACACAGCCATCATCATGGGGTAGTTCCACGGGGTCACCTGACCCATTACCCCAATCGGCTACCTGCGCACCATTGAAGTAAATCCGGACATATATTCACCCGCAGCCTTGCCCTCAAGGATTCGGGCTGCACCAGCAAAAAACTTGATTTGGTCAATCATGGGAGGAATCTCTTCCTCCATGGTGACCGGAATCGGCTTGCCAGTATTTTCACTTTCAATATCAACGAGCTCTTGTGCGTGGGTCTCAAATGCATCTGCAATTGTCAATAGGGCCTGCTGGCGCTCTGACGGAGTGGAGTTTTTCCAAGACCCAAAAGCTTTGGCAGCTACGCCGTAGGCGCGATCAATATCAGCGGCGCCCGAAATCGGCGCCGTTGCAAACACTTCCCCTGTAGAAGGGTTAACAAGTTCACTTACGGCTCCGCTTTCGGCGTCGACAAATTCTCCACCCACGAAATTCTTCAGTTCTTTTGTCATATATTCCTCCAATTAGGGACTAGCGTCACCGTAGCGGAACTTGCTCGGTTTCACTAGTTTATTGATTGATATTGTTCGTTTTTCGTTGATTCTTGACCTTTACGCCACGAAAAGACTTGATTTTTGGCGGCGTAACGGGCATGGTGGGTATATGGCCCGCACACCCGCTCCCCTTGATGATGCATCTCGCGCCATCATCGAACAACTTCAGCAAGACGGCCGCAGGCCTTATGCGACGATTGGTAAAGCGGTTGGCCTTTCTGAAGCGGCAGTACGGCAACGGGTTCAAAAAATGCATGAGCAGGGAGTGATGCAAATCGTCGCCGTCACAGATCCCGCCCAAGTCGGCTTTTCACGTTCGGCAATGATCGCCATCACAGTACAGGGTGATTTAGAGGCGGTATCGCAGCAATTAGGACAACTACCCGAGATTTCTTATCTGGTTCTGGTTACTGGAAAATACGATCTTCTGGCCGAATGCGTGGCTGAGGACGATGATCACTTACTCAGAGTCACAAATTCCCAGATCAGAAAGATCCCCGGAGTCGTTTCCACAGAAACCTTTATCTATCTCGGCCTTCGCAAACAAACCTACAATTGGGGAACCAAATGACAACCACACCACAGAACGTCACCGAATCAAGCAATTATCATCTCGCTGACAAAGCTCGCGACCATCTCTGGATGCACTTCACCCGGCACTCGACCTACTTTGAAGGCCACCACGTCCCGATCATCACCAAGGGCGAAGGCGCCTACATCTGGGATCACCAGGGCAACAAGTATTTCGATGGACTTTCCGGGCTTTTCGTAGTCCAAGCAGGTCACGGGCGAAAAGAGCTTGCCCAAGCTGCGGCCAAACAAGCTGAAGAATTAGCGTTTTTCCCATTGTGGTCATATGCCCACCCGAGTGCGATCCTTTTGGCCGAGCGACTTGCTCAACTTGCACCCGGTGATCTCAATCGCGTGTTCTTTACTTCTGGCGGCGGCGAGGCCGTCGAAAGCGCCTGGAAGCTCGCCAAGCAATACTTCAAACTCACCGGAAAACCGACCAAAAACAAGGTAATCAGTCGGGCGGTCGCCTATCACGGGACGCCACAGGGAGCATTAAGTATTACCGGAATCCCTGAGGCCAAAATCCCATTCGAGCCACTGGTCCCTGGCGGCGTGAAAGTCCCAAACACCAACTTTTATCGCGCGCCCGAAGAATTCCGAGGAGACGAAAAAGCCTTCGGGCTATGGGCGGCCAACCGAATCGCTGAAGCAATTGAGTTCGAAGGCGCAGACAGCGTCGCGGCAGTCTTCGTGGAACCGGTTCAAAACTCGGGTGGCTGTTTCCCACCTCCTCCAGGTTACCTTGAGCGCGTTCGTGAGATTTGCGACGAATACGACGTTCTCATGGTCGCAGATGAAACGATTACCGCTTTTGGGCGGATCGGAGACTACTTCGCGATGAAGCGTTTTGGCGTAACACCGGACATTATTACGTGCGCAAAGGGCATGACTTCGGGTTACTCGCCATTGGGTGCCATGATCGCCAGCGATCGACTCTTTGAACCATTCAAGCATGGCACACACACATTCCTGCATGGGTACACCTGGGGCGGTCATCCGGTGTCAGCGGCCGTCGCAATGGAAAACCTCGATATTTTCGAACGAGAAGGCCTCAACCAAAATGTGCAAGAAAATGAAGGAAACTTCCGTCGGACTCTAGAAAAACTCACCGACATTGCGATTGTCGGGGACGTACGTGGTGCGGGTTACTTCTATGGAATTGAACTGGTCAAAGACAAAAAGACCCGAGAAACCTTCAACGACGATGAGTGCGAACGGCTCCTCCGCGGATTTCTTTCCAAAGCCCTATTTGATAACGGCCTCTACTGCCGCGCCGATGACCGTGGTGACCCGGTAATACAACTTGCCCCGCCACTAACAATCGGGCAAAAAGAGTTCGATGAAATTGAAAGCACATTGCGACTAGTGCTCACCCAAGCGCTCGAAGTCTTGTAACAGGCTTGAGATGACCACTCCTGGAAACAGTTCGCGCACCAAAATCAAGCGCCTACCTGAAAAGGCTCATACAGATGTTGTGGCACTTCACTCTGTGCTGGATTCAGGCTTGGTCGCACATGTGGGTGTTGTCGATCACGGGCAACCCATCGTCATTCCCGTGGGTTACGCCCGAGACCGCGACACTTTACTAATACACGGCTCATCAGCTTCACGGATGTTTACACTATTGGATTCAGGTTCACCAGCATGTGTCACCGTGACCCTACTCGACGGACTCGTCCTGGCGCGGAGCCTGTTTGAATCAAGTATGAATTACCGTTGCGCAATGGTGTTCGGTACTGCTACTCGGCTCAGCGGTCAAGCCGAAGTAGATGCGTTGAAGGTAATCACCGAGCATTTGATGCCGGGTCGTTGGGATGACGCTAGACAACCCACCACAAAAGAACTCAAGGCAACCATGACGCTTTCACTCCCAATTGATGAGTATTCGGTCAAAATTAGTCAGGGCCCACCCGATGATCTTGATGAAGACTTGGAAAGTGTTGCGGGCAAAACGATCTGGGCCGGGCATATTCCGATCTTTGAACAATTGGGTGTACCCATCCCCGACCAATATGTTCCACGCGGCACTTTGCTGCCGGATTATGTAGCCACCTGGGCTCGATAAATGCAATGAATCCCAGCCTTTGGTTTGAGCAAGCCAACTCCCCCGTCCACCTATTTGACGGGCCCCTTGATACTGATCTCGATGTTGACCTGGTGATTGTTGGCGGCGGTTTCACAGGACTGTGGACTGCCTACTACGTGAATCAACTTGATCCACACCGCAGTATCGCCATCCTCGAATCAGAGTTCGTTGGATTTGGAGCCAGCGGGCGCAATGGTGGTTGGGTCTCGGCGCTTTTTCCCGCATATTTTACCGCACTCGCCCGTGCTACCTCACGTGATGCTGCGCGTCGAATGCATCAAGCAATGGTCACAAACATTAGCGACCTTGGCCGTGTAGCTTCAACACACAATTGGAAAATTGACTGGGCACACGGTGGAACCGTTATTGCAGCCCGTAGCGATTTACAAAATGAACGAGCACTAGCAGACGTTCGGGAATTTGTGGACTGGGGATTCCCAGAAGATCTCAGTTACCTCACCGCAAAACAAGCCCAAAACCGAATCAACGCAACAGATGTTGTCGGCGGAACCTTCACTCCACATTGCGCGGCAATTGATCCCTATAAATTGGTACAGGAACTGAGTGCATTTCTCCACGCGCGCGGGATCGCAATATATGAAGGGACGCGAGTACTCAACATTGAGCCAGGGAAAGCACAGACCCCGTCTGCAACTGTTCACGCTACTGACATCATCCGCGCANNCCCGTGTACTCACTCATGGTGGCAACCGAGCCGCTCTCCGCGAATGTGTGTGCTGAAATTGGACTCGGTGAGCGGGAGACTTTTTCAGACTACCGTAACTTGGTCATCTATGGTCAACGGACGGCTGATAACAGGATTGCATTCGGGGGCCGTGGGGCTCCGTATCACTTCAATTCAAGAATTTCCGCCGACCAAGACACCAATGAAAGCGTTCACACCGAACTACGGGCAACACTTACCCAGATGTTCCCGGTGTTGAAAAACGCCACCTTCACACATGCCTGGGGAGGCCCACTAGGGATCGCACGTGACTGGTGGGCGAGTTGCAAATACGATCCAACGACCGGCATCGGATCCAGCGGCGGTTATGTCGGCGACGGCCTGGGCACCGCGCATTTGGGCGGTAGGACCTTGGCCCATCTGATCACCGAAACCGAATCTGAACTCACCACATTGCCGTGGGTGAATCACCATTCACGCAAATGGGAACCCGAGCCCCTGCGATGGCTTGGAGCCAACCTTGGATTACAGGTCATGCAACGGGCTGACTCGCACGAAGAACGAACGGGGAAAACCTCCCGCAGCGCGGCCTACCTCGCCCGAATGCTCGGTCACTAATCAGACAGACAAGTCCCGGATCCAAGGTTGGATACATGTGATCGGGGTGGATCCGCTCGTGGTAGCGTGCCGAGATGCCCACGGCGCCCCTGCACTTATTTGCACTAGAGCACCACTCGAATGAAGAAGACCGAGCAATTGCCGCCGTCGTTAAAGACTACGTCAACACCCACATAAAGCCCCAGGTGGCGGACTGGTTCGAACTTGGTGAACTTCCCGCCCGCGAACTCGCCCGTGATTTTGGTTCGCTCGGTGTCTTAGGCATGCACCTACAGGGCTACGGGTGCGCCGGCACAAGCGCCACCGCCTACGGTCTTGCCGCCCTGGAACTTGAAGCCGGCGATTCAGGGATTCGCTCTCTGGTCAGCGTTCAAGGCTCCTTGGCCATGTTTGCGATTCACGAGTTCGGCACCGAGGAGCAAAAGCAAGCCTGGCTCCCCGGCATGGCAACTGGGGAGATCTTGGGGTGCTTTGGGCTCACCGAAGCAGACTTCGGGTCAAACCCACAAGGGATGCTCACCCACGCAACGCGCGATGGTTCCGATTGGATTCTCAATGGTTCAAAAATGTGGATCACAAATGGGAGCGTGTCCGACGTGGCCGTTGTCTGGGCACAGACAGATGGTGGCATCCGAGGTTTCATTGTTCCCACCACTACACCAGGGTTCGTGGCGAACACAATCCACAAAAAGATGTCACTGCGCGCCTCGGTAACAAGTGAACTGGTCTTCTCTGACGTACGCCTCCCAGCAGACTCAATTCTTCCCGGCGTCAAAGGATTACGCGGGCCGCTTAGTTGCCTAAATGAAGCGCGATTTGGAATCGCCTTTGGCGCTTTGGGTGCTGCTCGCGACTGCCTTGAAACCGCAATTGATTACTCGGTAAATCGGGTTCAGTTCGACCGACCCATTGCCGCTTACCAGCTCACTCAGAAAAAATTGACCGACATGACACTCGAACTCGGCAAAGGCATGCTGCTGGCCTTACATCTCGGACATCTCAAAGACACGGTTGGTGTTACGCCCGAGCAGATTTCGCTGGGCAAGCTCAACAGCGCTCGCGAGGCACTAAAAATCGCACGTGAATGCCGAAGCATCCTTGGGGGGAACGGAATCACGCTCGAATACCCCGTAATTCGCCATATGAATAACCTCGAATCCGTCTTCACCTACGAAGGCACCAATGAAATGCACACCCTCGTAATTGGTCACGCACTCACCGGTCTGGCAGCCTTTAACTAACGCGATGCCAGGATCCCTTGACGGATTAGTCGTTGCGGACTTCTCACGAGTACTCGCCGGACCTTATGCGTCCATGTTGCTTGCCGACTACGGCGCAACAGTGATCAAGGTTGAACGCCCAGTACACGGTGATGACACTCGTTCCTGGGGCCCTCCCTTTACTTCCCAAGGCAAGGCCACCTACTTTGAATCTGTAAATAGAAACAAGCGCTCAATAGCTTTGGACCTGCGAGAGTCCGCTGATCTACATCGGGCACGTAGATTGGCGGCACAAGCCGACGTCGTAATTGAAAACTTCCGAGTTGGTGCGCTGGACAAATTCGCCTTGGATTATGCAACGGTCAGTGAGTCTAACCCCAGGGTGGTCTATTGCTCCATCAGCGGATTTGGTAGCAAAAAAGGTAAAGATCTGCCCGGTTACGACCTATTGATTCAAGCCATGGGCGGACTCATGAGCATCACTGGAACCGATGCCCCAAACAAAGTGGGGGTCGCATTAGTCGACGTACTTACCGGGCTGCACGCGAGTAATTCGATTCTTGCAGCAATCGTCGAGCGAACGCATTCAGGGATTGGCCAGCACCTTGAAGTAAACTTGCTATCAGCGCTTCTCTCCTCGATGGTCAACCAAAGCAGCGCATATGTACTCGGTGGTGTCACTCCCCAGCGCATGGGAAATGCCCATCCCAGCATTGCTCCCTACGAAGTTTTTGATTGCGCCGATCGACCGCTCGTGATTGCCGTCGGCAATGACACCCAATTCACGAACTTATGCTTCGTCCTGGGCATCGCGGAACTGGCCTCAGATAGCCGATACTCCACTAACCCAAACCGGGTCGAGAACCGCTCGTCTCTGTACAATGAATTGAATCAAGCTCTCGTCACCGCCACCGCAGATTATTGGCATAGCGAACTGAGTAAACAGGGGATACCTTGCGGACCCATCAATTCCATCCCCCAAGCATTTGAACTGGCAGAACAGTTGGGACTTGAACCCGTGCACAACGGCATGGTCTCCAACCCCGTCAATTTCAGTCGCACGCCCGCCGTCTACCGATTGGTCCCGCCAGATTTAGGGAATGCGACCAGCGAAGTCGTCGCTGAATTGAACTTGGATGACTAATGTTCTGTTGTGTTGGCCCCTTGCTCGGTTTCTACGACGTTGACGCTACGCCCTTCCCTAATCCAATGCGGCTAGTTGACCACATGCGCCATCGATTTCGCTGCCCCTCGTATCGCGCACCGTGACTTGAATTCCAGCCCCTTCAAGGATTCGCACAAAATTCCGTTCGTCTTGTGGGCGTGAGGCAGTCCACTTCGAACCTGGTGTTGGATTCAGTGGGATCAGGTTCACGTGCACCAATTGCCCCTTAATCCGCTGGGCCAGGAGCCTAGCTCGCTCCGGCTGATCATTTATGTCTTTAATCAGCGCATATTCAATACTCACTCGACGCTTCGTGACATCGGCGTACTCCCAAGCAGCATCGAGTACTTCCTCGACCGACCACCGGGTATTGATCGGTACCAAGGTGTCGCGCAATTCGTTGTCCGGCGCATGCAGGGACACGGCCAGGGTGAGAGGCAACCCCTCGGTGGCCAATTGTTTGATCCGCGGGACAAGTCCAACTGTTGACACTGTCACCCCCCGAGCACTCATGCCCAGTCCAGAAGGACTGGGATCCACAATTCGGTGAATAGCGCCCATGACCGCCTTGTAGTTAGCAAGCGGTTCGCCCATTCCCATGAAGACGATATTAGACACCCGGCCTGGACCACCTGCAATTTCATTTCTTGCCAACGATTGAGCACCCGCGAGCACTTGACCAAAGATTTCAGCAGCCGAGAGATTCCTGGTCAACCCCGCCTGACCGGTGGCACAGAACGGGCAATTCATTCCACAGCCTGCTTGTGAAGAAATACAAATTGTCACCCGAGATGGGTATCGCATTAAGACACTCTCAACCAATGAGGAGTCATGCAGGCGCCATAAGGTTTTTACGGTCTCACCGTTATCGCATTCAATAGATCGCACTGGATCAAGTAGATGCGGAAACAACTCACTTTGTACTTGTTGTTTCGCCGATTCAGGAATATCGGTCCAGTCTGCGATATCCGTATCCAAGTGTTCAAAGACATGACGCGAGATTTGATCAGCACGAAAACCTGGAAGTCCCAAAGCTATGATTGCCTCCTTGCGCTCGGGTACACTCAAATCGAGGAAGTGAACGGGCGGCTTACCTTTCTTGGGCGACTCAAAAATCAATTCACCTGGTGCGGGCATCAGGCACCAGACCCTAAAAAAATACTAAACAAGACCCACGTAACAAATGCATTTGGAAGGAGGGAATCTAGTCGATCCATAATTCCACCATGACCAGGGACGATAGTTCCCATGTCCTTCACTCCAAGATCGCGTTTGACCGCACTTTCAATAAAATCTCCCCCTGTGGCGCTGATCGTCAGGACAACACCTGCGATAAGTCCCTGCCACCACGGGGCATCAAAGATGTATATGAATGCCACAATGCCAACAATCGACTGCAGTACTACTGAACCAGCCAAACCTTCCCATGATTTTTTCGGGCTAATCTGCGGCGCTATTGGATGCTTGCCGAAGAAAACACCCACTGCGTAGCCACCAATATCGTTGGAGACTGTCAGCAGGATGAATACAAAAACCCGCCACGGGCCGTTATCTTCCGAGAGAGTAAGCATCAAGAAGGCGGCGAGAAAAGGCAAGTAGGCGACGAGCATCACCGACACGCTGATATCCGCAACGTAACCCTGTGCGCCTCTTCTCAGACGCCACAACAGGACAGCCAAGATTGAAATCCCAGTCGCGGCAATTTGGGCTTGCAGCCCCCAAAGGTAAGCAACGCTGGGGATTACCGCGGTTGCAATGTATACCGGAGTACGCGCTACATGGATTCCTTTTGATCGCAGTACCGACACGAATTCGTGAACTGCAACTAACAGAGCAGCGACCGCGAGAACGCCAAAGAGCCACTTGATGGTGACCAGGGAAACAATAACCAGAAGAGCAAGTACGAGCCCAGATGCCACGGCTGCTGGAAGGTTGCGACCTGCCTTGATCTTGGGGTCCTCACTCACAGGTTAAACCTCGAGCAGTTCTGCTTCTTTGTTCTTAAGAATTTCATCAATATGCTCAGCGTGCTTATGTGTTACATCGTCGAGGCTCTTTTCAGCGCGATGAACCTCGTCCTCGCCCGCAGATCCCTTCTTCTGCATGCCTTCCAAAGTTTCCTTGGCACCACGTCGGATGTTTCGAATTGAAATCTTTGCATCTTCGCCTTTAGTTCGCGCAGCCTTGATGTATTCCTTGCGACGCTCTTCGGTCAATTGCGGGAGCACCACGCGAATCACATTACCGTCTGTTGTTGGGTTAATGCCGAGATCACTGTCCCTCAGTGCCTTCTCAATTCCCGCAGCAACCCCCTTGTCATATGGAGTAATCAGGATCATGCGCGCTTCCGGGGTTTGGAAAGATGCCAATTGATTCAGTGGCGTAAAGGTTCCGTAGTAATCAACACTGATTTTGGTGAACATGGCGGGAGTAGCCCGACCGGTTCGAATCGTGCTGAAGTCCTCGCGTGCGACCGCAATTGCCTTATCCATCTTTTCAGTCGCTTCAAGCAACACTATGTCGATTTCCTCGCTCATTTCCCTACCCCTTCTCGTTGCAATGACTCAGTTGCTGATAAGTGTTCCAATGGCTTCACCACGTACTGCACGAGCAATATTGCCTTCTTGCAATAGGTTAAAAACAACAATCGGCAGATCATTGTCTTGGCACAGGCTGATTGCGGTTGCATCTGCCACCTTCAGCCCCTGTGCCAACACGTCAGCGGGTGTGAGCTGATCAAACTTCGTCGCTTTCGGGTTCGTACGTGGGTCGCTGTCGTACACACCGTCGACACCTTTTGCCATCAGCACCACCTCAGCACCAATCTCAAGTGCGCGTTGAGCTGCAGTAGTGTCAGTCGAGAAGTACGGTTGTCCAAGGCCGGCACCAAAAATCACGACCCGACCCTTTTCCAGATGTCGAATGGCTCTGCGTGGAACATAAGGTTCGGCAACCTGACCCATAGTGATTGCGGTTTGAACCCGAGTGTCTATACCTGCCTTTTCACAGAAGTCCTGAAGGGCCAGACAATTCATCACGGTCCCGAGCATGCCCATGTAGTCCGCTCGCGCCCGCTCCATGCCCCGCTCAGAGAGTTCCGCACCACGGAAGTAGTTCCCACCACCAATCACCACAGCAACTTCAATGCCGTGCGCGACAACGGCCTCAACTTGTTGGGCTATCGAACCGACAACATCTGGATCAACCCCCAATGATCCATCGCCCGCGAACGCTTCTCCGCTGAGCTTAAGAAGTACTCGCTTCCAGCCACCAGCGGGTGCGGTCGGCCACAGATCAATAGTGCCGTCAAGGGTTGACTGAAATGATGCCGAAGGCTCTTTCACGTTCAGTCTCCCTTTGTCTCTGTTCGGTGAGTTACTGGCCTGGCTCAAATCGGGCAAAGCCGGTGACGCTGGTCCCTGAGTCGGCAAGAACTTGAGCTACCGACTTCTTGCTGTCGGTCACACTTTGCTGCTCGAGCAGAACAACGTCCTTGTAGTAGGCGTTTACCCGGCCTTCAATGATCTTTGACATTGCCGCTTCCGGCTTACCTTCTTCTTTCGCAGTTTCAGAGGCAATTCGTTTTTCATTCTCGATTGTCTGCTCTGGAACTTCTTCTCGGTTGAGGTAGAGGGGGCGCATCGCGGCAATCTGCATCGCTACACCTCGTGCAGCGGCTTCGTCTCCCTGGTAGGCAACGAGAACTCCTACCTGTGGTGGAAGATCCGACGCACGTTTGTGCAAGTACAGGGCAATTGGCGCCTCAAGGACACTCACCCTGCCCAATTCAACTTTCTCACCAATAACCCCGGCGATGTTGCTGATGGCATTTTCAGCGGTGACCCCATTTTCCACATCCACCGCGAGAAGTGCTTGCGCGTCTTTTACTTGATGGGCATTGGCCGCACCAGCCAACTGATTTGCAAGGTTGAGGAAGTCCTCACTCTTCGCCACGAAGTCGGTCTCGCACAGCAACTCAATTAGTGCATTCCCTTCCGAGGCAACAATTCCGTTTGAGGTCGTTCGCTCAGCTCCACGCTTGGCGGCTTTTGCTGCACCGGATATGCGCAGCGCCTCAACAGCCTTGTCGAAATCTCCGTCAGACTCCTCAAGTGCCTTCTTGCATTCCATCATTCCGGCGGAAGTTGCTTCGCGCAGACGCTTCACGTCCGCGGCGCTTATGCTTGACATGTTTTCGGGTTTCCTTTTCTTGAGGCACCGGTGGGGGAAATTTCTCCCACGTGGAAAATTTAGTTTTCGGTTGGTGGGGTCACCACTGCTGCTTCGGCAGATTCTGATCCGGTAAGAAGCTCGCGCTCCCATTCGGCCAATGGTTCAGCCGCTTCAGTATCAGCTCCACCCGCGCGTACCATGAGGCCATCTGCCACAGCATCGGCAATGACGCGAGTAAGAAGTGCCACTGCGCGAATTGCATCGTCATTACCGGGAATCGGGTAATCCACGACGTCAGGATCGCAGTTGGTATCCAGCATTGCAATCACGGGAATTTTGAGCTTATGGGCCTCCCCAACAGCGATGTGCTCTTTGTTGGTGTCAACGATCCAGACGGCGCTTGGAATTTTCACCATGTCTCGGATACCGCCAAGCACATGCTCCAACTTGATCTTCTCGCGACGAAGGACAAGGAGTTCCTTCTTAGTCAGGTTAGAACCTGCTACGTCGTCAAAATCAACTACTTCAAGTTCTTTGAGGCGCTGAAGGCGCTTGTGAACAGTGCTGAAGTTGGTAAGCATTCCACCCAACCAGCGGTGATTCACATAAGGCATTCCCACGCGGGTAGCCTGCTCAGCAATTGCTTCTTGCGCCTGCTTCTTCGTTCCGATAAACATGACGCTGCCACCGTGAGCCACGGTCTGCTTAACAAATTCGTATGCACTATCGATGTAGGCAAGAGACTGCTGCAAATCAATAATGTAAATGCCATTGCGCTCGGTGAAAATAAAGCGCTTCATCTTGGGATTCCAACGACGGGTCTGATGCCCGAAGTGAACGCCGCTATCGAGTAGCTGGCGCATGGTAACTGTTGCCATGGTCGAACTCCTTGCAGACGCTATGCGCCCATTAATGCGGCTCTCACCGCTCACGGTTGTGTGGAGTTACTGATGTAACTCCCCTGGTGACTTCGCTCTTGTCCCCACAGCTAGCTGTGGACCGTTCAAGGCGCGGCCGGACTACCGGATTAAGTCACGCGAATTTGCACCAATAACAGGTTCATTAACAGTGCGTGCCCAGTCTACGGCCATCCACAGGGAAGCATCCAAGTGCCCCGCCGCTCACAATCAAGGCCCGGTCTCTGGCGGGCTATGAGATCAGGACGCACTCTTAGGCGATGACACCGATCCGTTTTGCTGCCCCCCTTGGAGTTATTTCTGCACTCGTCGTGTTGGGCCACCCCATCGGACATGCCGCTGCCCAAAGCAATTGGGACCTGCCACTTCGTGGCGTCCCCCCAACTTCTATCGTCTCTGAATTTTCCACACCAAAATCACGATTTGGTTCCGGGCATCGCGGGGTGGATTTTCCCGCCACCCAAGGGCAGCGTGTGCGCGCGGTCGGGTCTGGCACGGTTGCCTTTGTGGGTTATATCGCAGGCAAACCTGTGGTTTCTATCGAGTTGGCCAATTCGGTCAGCGCTCTGGGGAATCGGGTGAGAAGCACCTACGAGCCGGTGACTTCGCTGCTAGGCCCCGGCAGTTACGTATCGGCGGGAGAAGTCATCGGCCACATCGATTTTTCCGGCCGCACAAGTGGCCATTGTCGAGATTCTTGTCTGCACTTTGGGCTTAAAGTGGTTGACAAATCCACCACAGGGTATCTCAGCCCGAGGATCCTGTGGCGTTCGCTTGCGGTTCTTCTTCCCAGTCCGGTCCTGAATCAGAGCCAGATCTTGGATGGGCAATCTCAAAAGTTTTTCGGAGCCTTTCAACGCTCACGTGGGTGTAACGCTGTGTCGTTGCCATTGATGCATGTCCGAGTAGCTCTTGAACCACCCTCATGTCGGCTCCCCCTTCAAGGACATGTGTAGCCGCGGTATGCCGGAGGGCATGCGGTGAAAGGCTGCTGCCCGTCACTGCAATGGTTGATTTGTTTACGATTGAACGGACTACCCTCTGATCAATCCGCCCACCACGCACTCCGACAAATAGTGCAGTCGTCTCACACGCAATTTTCCCCCGAAAGGTGAACCAACGATTCAACGCGCGTTGCGCTGGATTGCCATATGGGACCATTCGTTCTTTGTTCCCTTTGCCAACAACCCGAATAACCTTACGCTCCGAATCAAGGTCTCCAAAATCCGCACTACACAATTCAGCAACCCGAATGCCTGTCGCATACAGCAACTCCAAGATTGCTTGGTCTCTGACATCAACAAGATTAGTTGGGTCAATCTCCCGATCCAGCAGAGTCGCGGCTTGGTCCTGCGACAAAATGACCGGCAGTGCTTTCGGCACAGACGGGCTGGCCAAACGAAGTGCCGGATCTACTTCAATAATCCCTCGCTGCAACGCCCAGGATGTGAAGGCTCTAGCCGCTGCGGCTTTGCGAGCAATCGTCGCTCTCGCGCAACCGGCACGATGCAAGTCAGCGAGCCATGCCCGAAGATCAATCAGAGACAACTGGGCCACCGACTCAATATCAGGCATGGAAACGAATAGTGTTGTTAAATCATTGCGATAGGCGCGCACCGTGTTCGGGCTGCGTCCCCGGGCCCCACCCAAGAATTCCAAAAATGCCTCAATCTGGGCATCGCACTCCGTTACTGCTTGATCCACTAGACCATGATGATCAATAGACGCTAATAACACAGGTAACGGCTCGCACTTTCTTCTCAGAAATATTTCCCATCAGAAGCGTGTCGGCAGCTATTTTGACTTGCTCCATAACCCTTCGACAGTGCTGGCGAATCCGGTCATACGCAGTTCGCTCAACCTCGCGAGCAGATCAAGTCGTGAGCGGCCCGTTTTTTCCGCAAGACTATCGACACCCATGCCGCCACGCGTAGGTAGCAACTCCCAGACTTCATAATCTGAAGCACTCAACGCCCGCCAATTTGCACGTGAGTTTCGTTGATGATCACGAGTGGCCGCTCCCTTAAATAGCCCCTCGCGAGGATTAAAACCGGTGACTAGTTCCTGAAGGTCAGCGGCACTGGTCACCAGATGTACATCCGCGTGCTTCAAGAGTGTGTTCACACCCAACGAGGTCGGCGCATGGATCGACCCGGGAACCCCAGCGACGATTCGATTCATTTTCAACGCCTCGCGGGCAGTTGAGCTGGTACCACTGCGATCTGTCGCTTCAATAACGCACGTTGCTTTGGTTAACCCGGCAAGTATCCGATTTCGCGCCAGGAAACGTCGTTTGTGAGCCGGCTCACGCGGTGGTGACTCACTGACGATCGCGCCGTTTTCCAAGATCTGCGCGAACAAATATTCGTTGCTCGACGGATACCGAGCATGTACCCCGCTCGCGAGAACGGAAACGGTGGGCGTGCCAGCACGAAGTGCACCCTTATGCACACACGAGTCAACTCCGATTGCACCACCGGAGAACACATGAGTTCCCCATGCGCCCAGCTCCGCAGCCCATTGGCCGGAGATCGCTGCTCCGTAGGGTGTGCACGCACGTGTCCCCACGATCGTAACCGAGGACAGAGCGATCACTCGAAAATCAATCGACCCCATGGCCCATAGTGCCCACGGTTGTTTGGTGCCTAAAGCTTGGAGTTGGGTCGGCCAACCTTCTTGGTCACGAGTGAGAATTCGCGCACCAATTTGATGCGCGAAATCCAACTCGGCGCCAAGATCAAATCGTTCGAACCTACGAGTAAATGCCACATGATCGCGCTGTGGGAACCCTTTCGAGCCCAACATATCTAACACTTGATTGGGTGAAATCCCTGATGCAAGTTTCTTGTTGATCAGTTCGTCACCCGGCTCGCACAAATGCGCCATAGCGATGAACGCATCATTGATAGTTTCTATTTTCATTATGCCGCCATAGCCGACTCGGAGTTTCGAAGGTGAATTGCTAGGGCAACATCTTCTTTGGTCGGTCGCTTACGGTCGGCTAGATCAGCCAGAGTCCAAGCCACACGCAAAGCCCGATGGCTACCTCGTAATCCACCGGAGTTCCCCACATAGGTATTGAGAAGATCATGTCCCTCCGATTCCGGACAAAATTTTGTCCGGAGCAACGTTGCCGGTATTTCTGAATTAGTAGCCCACGGAAACTCTGCGAACCGTCTGCTCGCTGCTTGCCGGGCCGCGATAACCCGTTCTCGGACGATGCCACTTGACTCACCCATGGCCATTGAGCGAACTCCAGGGATCAATAGGTTTATGTCGATCCGATCGCGCAACGGACCTGACACTTGAAGCGCATACTTGCGCAAAGCCATTGACGTGCATTCACACGCCTTGACCGTGTCAGTCAGTGCATTCCCGCACGGGCAAGGGTTCGCCGCTAAAAGCAATTGAAATTTGGCAGGTAGTGACCCCGTCCACGAGGACCGACTCAACGCGACCTGGCCTGACTCAAGCGGTTGCCGCAATGCTTCGAGGGCATTACGGGAAAACTCGGGTGCCTCGTCAAGAAACAGGACTCCGTGATGGGCTCGAGTCATTGCTCCCGGCGTGACCTTGTGTCCGTGAACACTCCCCATAAGTGCAGCCATGGTGGCCGAGTGGTGCGGAGCTTCAAATGGTGGACGAGTAATTGGCTGGTTGCACACAGACGGTCCGGCGACGCTGTGGATCGCTGTGGCTTCCAAAATTTCTTCTTGCCTTAGTGGCGGCAATATTCCCGAGATTCGATGGGCAAGCAGGGTCTTCCCGACTCCCGGTGAGCCAATCATGAACATGTTGTGGCGACCAACCGCTGCGACTTCGAGCGCCCACCGCGCATCATCTTGACCCAGTACATCAGAAAGATCGGTTAACTCATCGGCGGGGAACGTGGCTGAATTTTCAGCGTGAAGCGGCTCACGATCGCCACGAAGGTAGGCGATAACGTGGTTGAGATCCAAACAGGCGACCGCGCAGGTTGTGGGGACTATTTGGCATTGAACCAAATTGCCTGGGGGAACGATTACAGAATTCACACCTGCTTGTGCAGCCGCAATTACAGAAGGCAACGCTCCGGGAACGGCCCGCACCGACCCATCAAGACCCAGCTCGCCCACGAACACGGTATTAGCAATGTGCTCGATGGCGATTTGCCCGGTCGCCCCCAGAATTCCCATGGCGATTGCCAAGTCCAGTCCGGCACCATGCTTGCGCAATTCAGCGGGTGACAAGCTGATCGTCACCCTTCCCCTTGGCCAGCTCAGCCCAGAATTCATGATCGCGGTTTTTGAGCGATGTTTTGATTCAATGACCGAGGCATCTGGCAACCCGACCAGCCCTACCGTGGGTAGACCCCGTGAGTGATCAACTTCAACGCGTACGAGGTGACCGCAGACGCCAGAAACTACAGCGCCATATGACCTGGCAAGTGCCACGTTAAATGCCCCTAATATGCGTAATTGTTGGTGGTCCGACCACCGGAGCGAGAATTCCCACCACATCAAAACGAATATCCCGCGGACTCACCGACTGTGTATCAAGCCACCGAAGTGCAAGTCCACGCATTCGGCGAACCTTGCGGGGAGTTACCGACTCAATCGGATCACCGTAAGCCACCGTGCGTCGAGTTTTGACTTCGCAAATCACTAGGTCGCTTCTTTCACGAGCTATCACATCTATCTCGCCAAGATCGCAACGCCAGTTTCGCTCGAGGATTACCAATCCATTTTTTGATAGATAACGAGCAGCAAGTTCCTCACCATAAAAACCCAGGGCGTCCTTTGACTTCATCTGCTTACTCTCACTGAGTTCTGCAGCTAAAGGAAGACTGAAGTTGTCCACTGTGGATAAGCGCTCAGTGACAAAAACTCTTTCGGTGCAATCGAGTCAGTCCCAGCTCCGAGATCGCCTGCTGATGTTCGCGGGTCCCATATCCACTGTTTCGTTCCCACCCGTAGCCGGGAAACTCCACGGAGCGCTCGCACATGAATGCATCCCGCTCAACCTTCGCAAGAATACTCGCTGCCGCAACACTGGATACGCTCTTGTCCGCTCGTTTACGCGTCACAACGCTTACCGGGAGCTTGGGGTCACAAAAATTAAATATTCCATCGAGGATCAGCACACTTGGCGCCATCCCTGATTCACGAGCAGCGCGAAAAGCAATATTTACACACTCACGCAATGCCGCCGTCAGTCCATGCCGATCAATAAAGTCAGCATCGACACTTGCTGTTGTTGACCAAGCCCAATCTTCAATCAATTGAGCGAGTCTGACTCGATCCTTAGGCCTGGTTGCCTTCGAGTCACGCACTCCTCGGGGTGCAGTAGGAGTATCCGCAGCAATCACGACAAAGCCAATATAAATTGGACCCGCTAACGGGCCTCGGCCAACTTCATCTATTCCAGCGACCAGCGAATGCCCTGCTCTCAGCAAAGATCTTTCTAGCCGCAAACTTGGTACAGAAAGAGTGATGCCGCTACTCAATTTCCGAGCTATTGCCCGACGCTATGGCTGGATTTCTAAAAATTTCTGGGACCGTCTCCATCGTGATCCGAGATAGCGGCCACACAATAGTGAACACGCGCCCGACCGCATTATCGATGGGAACAGCGCCATCATTTTGGTCTAGGTGAAAGCGCGAGTCCGCGGAGTTTGCACGATTGTCGCCCATAACAAACATCCCACCATTGGGTACGGTGATGTCAAATAGAACTTGATCGGTCGGTCCATTGATGTAGGAGGTTTCATCCAAAGCCACTCCATTGAGAACAATCTGGCCGGCCTCATTGCAACAGGCAACTCGATCTCCGTCAATCCCAATGACGCGTTTGACTAAATCATCTCCAGAGTCGCTCGGGAGCAGGCCGACAAATGTTAATGCCTTTGCCATCACAGAACGCCAACCATCATCCGCTGGCTGCATGACAGGTAACCAGTTACCCGGGTCCTTAAACACCATGATTTCTCCACGCCCAACACCCGAAATCGAAGTGGTAATTTTTGATGCAACAACGCGGTCATTGATCTGCAGGGTTTGCTTCATAGAGCCGCTTGGAACGAAGAAGGGTTGAATGACAAATGTGCGAATACCGGTAGCAAGGGCAAGGGCGATCACTACGATGATTACAAATTCAACAATGCCACGGACTAGTGAATTCTTCTTCTTGGTTTCGCCGTGAACTGCCGCTTCATCCTGTGAGTGGTTCTGCGGTGCATCGTCTCGGGCCGAAACTGCCACTAGTTCAACTCCTTGAATGAATATGAATCAAGCGGCTGCCACCGAGTCGGTGGCCAAATCACGAACCGCGCTTGCCCTACAACCTTAGACTCTAATACAAATCCTCCACCTGGATCCCCAAGGTGGGATCGCGAGTCGGCCGATTCGGAGCGATGATCACCCATAACCCAAAGCTTCCCATCAGGTACAAGAGCATCGAATGGAACCTCACTTGGAAGGTCGCCCGGATAAAGATAGGAGTTCTCGGTGACGGCGGCCCCGTTGATGCTGAGGTGGCCCGCCTCAGTGCAACAGGCGATCCGGTCTCCACCTATTCCGATCACCCGCTTCACAAAACTACCACTCTCGGCGCTGAAACTGTTTTGACCCTCAAACACAATCAGATCCCCTCGAGCAATGCGGGCCGACCAGTATGCGGTCCGATTTACCAGAATCCGGTCACCTGATTTCAGGGCCGGCTGCATCGAATCACTAGAGATGATAAAAGGTTGTACCACGAATAAGCCACACAGCCATAGCAGGAAAATTCCGACTATGGCTACAAGAGAAACTTTCATTCAGACTAGAACACGCGTGGAGAGTGGCTTAACCTTGATCTTTGGGGGTTTCGCGCAATTCACGAATCTTGGCCTTCTTGCCCTTTAATCCGCGAAGGTAGTACAGCTTTGCCCGGCGAACATCGCCACGGCTAGCCACCTCAATCTTATCAATTATTGGGGTATGCACTGGGAACTTTCGCTCGACTCCCACTCCATAAGCGACTTTACGGACTGTAAAGGTTTCACCAAGACCAGAACCATGGCGGCCAATCACAACGCCCTGGAACATCTGAACACGAGACTTGCTTCCTTCAATGACCTTCACATAGACCTTGAGGTTGTCCCCGGCGCGAAAAGCGGGGATGTCGTCGCGAAATGAACTGGCATCTACTGCGTCAAGCTTCTTCATAATTACTTCTTCCTGCCCACGCCATAGGTCATGTGCGGTGATAAATTTTTAGTAAGTGCCGGCTAATCCGGATCCCCTATGGCAGATTCCCGGTGCGCCGAGCCTCCAAAGTGTGCCACACCGCCAGTGTCGTGCGACAGGCCCCGTCTGCTTACACCTGTTCAGGTGGTATTTCGGCCAAAAGGTCAGGTCGATACTTACGGGTCCGTGCCTGTGCTTGGTCTTGGCGCCACTGCTCGATCGCCCCATGATTTCCACTACGCAAGACTTCAGGCACTTCTAGCCCGCGCCAGCCCAGCGGCCTGGTATAGACAGGCCCTTCAATTGAGGAATCCGGTCGAGAGAATGAGTCGTCCACGACGCTCTGCGGGTTACCCAACACCCCAGGAATCAGCCGAGTGATCGCTTCAATTATTACTAGCGTGGCAACTTCTCCGCCCGCGAGGACATAGTCACCAATGCTGATTTCCCTTACTTTCTCCCATTGCTCGCTCGACGAGTAGTGGACACCCACACGCGAGTCAATTCCCTCGTAGCGACCACAAGCGAAGACGAGGTGCTCAGCACGTGCAAATTCTAATGCGAGAACCTGGCTGAATGGCTCACCTGACGGGGTAGGAATGATTAACGTGGGCTTGGCCCGGGTGCCTTCTCGAATATGATCCAGTGCACTGCCCCACACGATCGGTGACATAACCATGCCCGGACCACCGCCGTAGGGCGTGTCATCGACACTGCGGTGTGGATCGGTCGCCCAATTGCGTAAATCGTGAACCTGAACCTGAACCAGACCTTGCGTCTGGGCTTTACCCAAGAGGGACAAATTAAGTGGATCTAGGTACGCAGGAAATAACGAAACAACATCAATTTTCACTGGAAACTTCCTGATTTAACAATCCCTCTGGCGCGTCTACCGTGATGCGTTTCGCCCCAATGTCAACGATGGGAACAATACTTTCAACAAATGGAATGAGGTGCTCGGTTGCTCCCTGAGCCACCACGAGAACTTCCTGACTAGGAAGGTGCAAGACGTCCGTCACCGTGCCGATTGACTCACCGTTCACACTTCGCACTTCGCAACCTATCAAGTTGGAGTCGTAGTATTCGTCGTCTTCTTCTGGCAATTCAGACTCGGCTCGCTCAACAGTGATAATGCTGTCTCGCAGTTCCTCGGCTGCGCTTCGAGAATCCACGCCAACAAGTGTCAGAAGGACTCGTCCACTGTGCCAATGAAACCCAGAAACAATTAGATCCGAACCACTTTCGCGGTGCAATGTCGTGCCAGGGGCAAACCGTAGTTCCGGCTCGTCTGTGCGGACCTCCAGTGTTACTTGGCCGCGAATACCGTGCGGCTTGCCTATCCGGCCAACCGTTACCAGCACGTGAATTAGCGCTCGGCTGCGTCAAGGAAATCGATACGCACTCCACGACCTTCATTGATCGCTGAAACCACGGTGCGTAGGGCAGTTGCCGTGCGACCTGAGCGGCCGATTACTCGACCCATGTCCGCCGGATTGACTCGAGCGTCAAGCGCTTGGCCAGACTTCCCGCGCCGGTCCGCTCGGGAGGTCACGCTGACGTCATCGGGATTATCAACAATCCCACGAACAAGATGAGCCAAGGCGTCTTCGAGCATCAGGAAGTTTCTTCCTTGGCTGCGTCTTCTTGCGGTGCGTCAGATGAAACGGGCTCTTCAACCTTTTCTTCGACTTTTTCTTTGACAGCCTCAACAACGTCGACGGCGGCTTCAACAGCCTCTTCGACCTTCTCTACGGCGGCCTCCACGACTTCTTTGACTTCTTCTTTGATTTCGAGCTTCTTAGGCTTGGTGGTCTTGGGGGCATTTGCAGCCTCGGTCACAGCCGCTTCATACGCCAAAATCTTATGAGGCTTGGGGGCAGCAACTTGGAGGGTGCCTTCGGCCCCTGGCAAACCTTTGAACTTCTGCCAGTCACCGGTTACCTTGAGAATTGCTTCAACTGCCGCTGTTGGTTGTGCACCAACTCCCAGCCAGTACTGCGCTCGGTCAGACTTGACCTGCATGATGCTGGGGTTCGAAATTGGCTGGTAAATGCCGATTTCTTCAATTGCCCGACCGTTGCGAGCCGTACGTGAATCGGCAACCACAATCCGGTACTGGGGGGCGTGAATCTTTCCAACTCTTTTAAGCTTAATTTTTACGGCCACGGTGGGCTTTCTCCTCAAATAATGGGTGATGCGAATGCACTACACGTGGGGACATGTACTGATGTCGAATCCTGCGGACTTGCTCAAGAGCCGGTTGAGAGGGACCTTCCTTGTGCAATAGCGACGCAATGCTACCCGACCGGCAAATGAACCCGTTCCCGGCCCGGCCTATTGGAGCAACTTTTTCAGGTCAGGGGGAAGTGAACCCAAATCTGGTGCAGCAAGTGGGTCGGAACTGGCACTTCCTTGGGCTGCGCGTTTGGCCGGGTTTCCGCTTCTCCCCTTGGCTCCTTTTGCGGCTTTTTGGCTCTTGGGCTGTTTCCCCTTCGACTTTTTGCCGCCACCCATACCGGACATGCCTGGCATACCTGGCATATTAGGCATTCCAGGGACGCCACCCTTGCCCATCTGTTTCATCATTTTTTGTGCCTGTCCGAAGCGCTCAATGAGATTGTTCACATCAGCCACTTTGGTTCCGGAACCGGCAGAGATTCGAGCCCGCCGTGATCCGTTGAGGATCTTGGGGTTTGCCCTTTCAGCTGGAGTCATTGACTGAATAATGGCCGCCACCCGGTCAAGTTCCCGCTCGTCGACCTGATCGAGTTGGGCTTTCATGTCGCCCATCCCAGGGAGCATGCCCATCAGTTTCCCAATTGAACCCATTTTTTTAACGGCCTGCATTTGCTCCAGAAAATCATCCAATGTGAAATCTTCGCCATCAGCGACCTTTTGAGAGAACCGTTCTGCGCTTTCGGCATCAAATGCCTGTTCCGCCTGCTCGATCAGCGACATGAGATCGCCCATGTCTAAGATGCGAGAAGCCATCCGGTCCGGGTGGAAAACTTCAAAGTCTTCCAGCTTCTCACCCGTTGAACCGAACATGATCGGCCGCTCAACCACGGAAACAATTGATAAGGCAGCGCCACCGCGCGCATCGCCGTCTAACTTGGTGAGCACTACCGCGTCAAAGCCAACTTGGCGCTCAAATTCGCGGGCGGTATTCACAGCGTCTTGACCGATCATGGCGTCAACAACAAAAAGTACGTTCTCTGGCTGGACAGCCTCTCGGACATCTGCGAGTTCGGTCATGAGATTGTTGTCGATTGCCAGGCGTCCGGCGGAGTCGACAATTACGACGTCATGCAGCTTGTCAACCGCAAATTTCTTGCCCGCCGTGGCGACGGCCACCGGGTCACCTACGCCGTTGCCCGGTTCAGGTGCAAATGTTGGCACTCCGGCTCGCTCTCCCACTACCCGAAGTTGATCCACTGCGTTGGGTCGTTGCAAGTCGGCTGCAACCAATACAGGTGTGTGGCCTTGCGATGCTAGGTGCTTTGCAAGCTTGCCCGCCAGTGTCGTCTTTCCTGCACCTTGAAGTCCAGTAAGAAGAATCACCGTCGGGCCCTGTTTGGCAAAAACTAGTGGGCGCGTTTCTCCCCCGAGGATCGCTATAAGTTCCTCATTAACGATCTTAATTACCTGTTGAGCAGGATTTAAGGCACCAGACACCTCTGCTGAAAGAGCGCGTTCCTTGATAACAGCGCAAAAGGCTTGAACGACCGAAAGGGCAACGTCGGCTTCGAGCAATGCGGTTCGGATCTCTCGAACAGTTGCATCAATATCGGATTCACTGAGCCGACCCTTACCGCGCAACCCCTTAAATGTGCTCGCCAGCCGATCAGACAACGCTGCAAACAAAACTGTCTCCTTCACTGCTGGTGCGACCTAGCCAAGCAAATCCTGAGCCTAGGGTAGCGGTCGCTCCTTAGGGCAAGGGCTCGAGTTCTCGCTCCAGCACCCTGACAAGTGATTCGGTGTCAGAAATGTCGAGTTCTCCCCCGTCCGCTCGTTTTATAAAAAAAGCATCGACCGTATCAACCCCCAGTGTCGAAATCTTTGCCCCCGTTACCGCGATCCCTTCTCGTGCGATGCAACTCGCAACCCGATATAGCAATGCAGGTGCATCATGGGCACGCACCTCTAAAACTACCTGTGATTCGGAAACACGATGAATTCTCACTTGGGCAGTGGCCAAAGGGTTCACGGGCTTTCGCGACGCTGCTGACTGCGCCCGCCCAGACAGAGCGCTTTTTAAGTCGAATGTCCCGGCAAGAGTTCGGGTTAAATCGGTGTAAAGCGCCTCGTGAGCGGGCGGTTCCCCAAAGAGTGGGCGCACGAACCATTCTGAAATGGCACGTTCACCAATCGTAGATACTTTTGCCGCACGGACCGCAAGTCGATTCATAGCAAGAACCCCCGCCACTATCGCGACCAACCCAATTTGATCGGGGGCACCCACTGTGACTCGATAGCCAAGTTCTTCACGAGTTGTTGCCAGGAACAACCCTTGGTGTTCTGCGGCCTTGGCTTGCACCTCAGACATCACCGCATCGCGGGCAATGTGCTCCTCGCCCGCCAAATGTGCTCTCACCCTGCGCGCGAGATCGTTCAGCAGACTTTCACGCCACTTCGACCTCAATGATGGTCCCGTAGCTCGGGAATCTGACAGGCTTAATGCTAAAAGCAATTCGAGGGTTCGCGTGTCTTTAACGGCAACCGCTACGCCCGAGATCACATCCGGGTCATCAAGATCGCGCTTGGTCGCAATGTCAGGCAACAAAAGATGGTGCAAAACCAGCCGCTCGAGGACTTCGGTATCGTGAAGATCAAATCCGATGCGTGGCGCAATTGTGCGAGTCATATGTGCGCCAATTTTGCTGTGATCCCCTTCTTGACATTTCCCGATGTCATGTAACAGTGCGGCGACGAGAAGAAGGTCGGGCCGATCCACTTCTCGTACAAATGCCTGCGACTGCAATACACATTCGATGAGGTGACGATCCACCGTGAATTCATGTAAGGCATTAAATTGTGGTGCCGAGCGCAATCTGGCCCACTCGGGTAACCACGCCTCAATAATTCCGTGTTGGTCCAGTGCCTCCCATGTGTTAAGCAAGCCAGTCCCCGCCCCCAAAAGCGAGACGAAAGACTCCCGCATTTCTCGATTCCACGGTAGACGTGTGTCAAATGTGGATTCGAGAACCATCGGGGCTATTGGTTTTTGAGTGGCTGCTGAAGCCCCTGCTACTCGCAATAACAGGCCGGGGTCACCCAAAAGATCGGCACTGCGTGCCAGAGTTATTTCACCACCTCCGTCAACAACACCCTCGGCCAATGGCTCTCTGACCTGTTTTGATCCACCCCGCAATCTGGGGACGAGAGACCGAAATCCAGGTTTTTCGTGGGCCAGCAATTGGTTGATTCGATACCACGTCAATTCGCTCGTGTAGGCGATTTTGCGTCCGGCTAAGTAAGTGTGACGCAAAAGCTCCTCAGGATCTGCGAGCCCCAACTCCGCGGCGACAGCCTGTTGGGACTGCATGTGCAAGCGGTCACCATTTGCAGTCACGGCCAAGGCATCGCGGACGTCAAGTAGAAATGATCTTGCCTTCTGCCATTCGGTATGGGGAAGATCAACCAACCATGTCGCACTCAGATGGTTCAAAATTGTGGCATCGCGGATACCCCCGTAGGACTCCTTTATATTCGGTTCGATCAACTGAAATAATTCCCCAAAATTCCTTCTACGTTCGGCAACCAACTCAAAAAGTTCTGGTAGGGATTTCTTTGCTGTAGCTCGCCAGTCGTGCGCGATAACTCCGCGAAGCTCTAGGGTCAACTCTTCATTGCCAGCAATATGTCGCGCGTCAAGTAATCCGGTAAATGCTTTTACGTCCGTAGATGCAATGGCTCGCGCCCCAGCGATCGTTCGAACACTGTGATCCACGTTGACGCCACTGTCCCAAATGGGGTACCACAATTTTTCGGCCACCAGCTCGGGAGTAACAGCATCCACATGTACCAGCACGAGGTCTAAGTCACTACTCGCGCCTAACTCGCGACGGCCGCAACTTCCTACCGCCACTAAAGCAAAATCTTGAGACCATGTTTTGTGTGTGCCAATTGCTTGATCAAATAACTCACTTAACCAGAGATCTACGCCCTGACTCAACGCCAATCGGCGCTCTGGGCCACTTTGCCCAGAGCGCCGACTTGTAGAATTACTATTTAGTGGATTCTTACTTAGCGGATTAATTTGCGTCACCTACAGCGCTTCTGCGCCGCGCTCCCCGGTTCGAACCCGAATAACTTCCTCGACAGGGGTGACCCAGACTTTTCCATCACCGATCTTTCCGGTGTGGGCAGCATCAGTGACCGCTGCAAGTACTTCGTCGAGGCGATCTGAGTCGATTAGCACCTCCACGCGCACTTTTGGTACGAGGTCGACCGTGTACTCGGCCCCGCGGTACACCTCCGTGTGGCCACCCTGTCTCCCGAATCCGGAACCCTCCGAGACAGTCATTCCACGCACTCCCACTCCTTCAAGGGCATTTTTCACATCTTCGAGTTTAAATGGCTTGATAATTGCCGTTACTAACTTCATCAGATTTCCTCTCTGTCACGACGTGCTGCACCTGCGCCAATGCCCGCAAAATGGCCACCGCTGCCGGCTTCGCCTAACTCGTAGGCTGATTCGGCATGCTCCACAAGATCGACACCCGAAAGTTCGTCATCATGCGATACTCGCATAATACCCGCCGCCTTGAGAATCAGGCCGATTATTAACGCAACTGCGAAGGAATACGCCATCACGCTAAACGCACCGATGGCTTGCTTACCAAGCTGCTCTGCGCCGCCACCGTAAAGCAGCCCGTTGACACCTGCCGGCGCCAGCTCGGTAGCCAGCACACCGATCAGTAGTGTGCCCACCAATCCACCTACGAGGTGGACCCCAACCACATCGAGTGAATCGTCGTATCCGAAGCGGTACTTCAGGCTGACGGCAAGTGCGCAAATCACGCCGGCGATCACACCAACAATGAGTGCGCCAACCGGGCTAACTGCGGAACAGGCCGGGGTAATTGCTACCAAGCCGGCCACGATTCCTGAGGCTGCTCCCAATGTGGTCATGTGTCCATCGCGCAACTTCTCAACAATTAGCCAACCGATTGCTGCAGCACATGTTGCCGCAAAAGTATTGACAAACACGATCGCAGAGGCGTTGTCTGCAGCGAGTGCTGAGCCAGCGTTGAATCCAAACCAGCCAAACCAAAGAAGCCCAGCCCCGATCATGACCATCGTGAGGTTGTGCGGCCGCATCGGTGTCCGTGGCCATCCGGCCCGCTTGCCCACCACAATCGCCAGCGCGAGAGCAGCTGCACCAGCGTTTATGTGCACTGCGGTCCCACCGGCAAAGTCGATGACTCCCATTTCAAAGATCCATCCACCGCTCGCCCACACCCAGTGTGCAACGGGGAAGTACACGAGAACAGCCCAGATGGCACCGAAGACCAACCAGCCATTGTATTTCGTGCGATCGGGAATGGCTCCTGCGATTAGACCCACGGTGAGACAAGCAAACATTCCCTGGAAAGCCACGAAGGCCATAATTGGCAATGTGGCTTCTGGGTCATCTGCCATGAGACTCTCAAGACCTAGGAATTCTGTTGGATCCCCAATCACGCCTCCGATATCGGAGCCGAAAGTCATCGAATATCCAAAAATGACCCACAGGACGCCCACAATGAAGGTTGCGCCCATCACCATCATGAGCATGTTCAAAACAGATTTGGAACGCACCATTCCGCCGTAAAAGAAAGCCAGACCCGGGATCATAAGCATCACCATCGCAGCGGCGGTTAACATCCAGGCGGTGTCACCTGAGTTTAAAGCGGATTCCATAGGAGTCCTCCAATCGAGTGCGAATTTTCCGGCACATTGCCGATCGCGTACCCCAATCTTGGAGTCGGCTCGTTTCAGAAAAAGGGATAAGACATTTCAATGATGTGAATAAATGCCCAGAATATGAACGTTGTGTTAACTCAAGGATCGGGACCGCGGTTAGCTCAATAGAGCAGTAACAAATTCGTTCACATCAAATGGCGCGAGATCATCAGGGCCTTCGCCTAGGCCGACAAGCTTCACCGGCACTCCGAGCTCGCGTTGTACCCCAACGACTATCCCACCTTTTGCCGTTCCATCAAGTTTCGTCAGGACAATGCCCGTTACGTTAACTACCTCGCTGAAAACCTTCGCCTGGACAAGTCCGTTTTGACCGGTTGTAGCATCAAGAACCAGCAGGACCTCATCAACCGGTGATTGCTTTTCGATGACCCGCTTCACTTTTCCAAGCTCATCCATCAGCCCAGTTTTCGTATGCAATCGGCCGGCCGTATCGATGACGACCACATCTAATTGAGCTTGTGTGGCAACCGAACATGCTTCAAAAGCCACGCTCGCTGGGTCTCCACCTTCGGGGCCACGCACGACTGCGGCACCAACGCGGTCACCCCAGGTTTGCAGTTGATCCGCTGCTGCTGCGCGGAACGTATCTGCCGCCCCCATCAGAACCGTCTGACCTTGTGAAATGAGGACGCGAGCCAATTTACCCACCGTGGTCGTTTTTCCGGTTCCATTCACACCCACTACCAACACAACGGCGGGGCGATCACCATGATCCGTATGCACGCTGCGGTCAAAATTTGGGTTTAACAGGGTGACCAGTTCTTCCCGCAGAGCCAACCGGATGAAGTCTTCACTTAAGTCGTTCGCTTGGGCCAAACGCACTTTGAGCCCCGCGATGAGTTCGGCCGACGCTGCGACTCCAAGATCTGCACCGAGCAGCGTCGCTTCGATATCGTCCCACGTCTGTTGATCAAGGCTGCCACTTGTCAGTAATCCGAGCAGGGAATTACCGAAAACATTATTTGAACGAGCTAGTCGCGACCGAAGCCGACCAAGTCGCCCAGCAGCAGGTTCGGGAACTTCGACTTCCCAAAGAGCTGGCGCAGTCTCCTCGATGCTCGTTAACGGGTCTGCATGGGTTTTTGGCACGCCAATTGTTTGATCAGTGTGTTGTTCGGGCTCACCCAGTGCCGGACCGTCGTTCCCCGCCATGGGTGGGTCGTCATTTCCCGATTGCGCTTTTAGCGTAGGAACAGATTTGGCTTTGGACCGTGAAAAAGCAACCGCCCCGCCAATGATCAACCCCAGCAGAATTATTACCGCAACAATGACAATTGTTAATGTGTCCATCAAGCGGGCTCTGCCTCACGTAATCGTTGCCCAATTATCTGGGTTACCCCGTCGCCGCGCATGGACACGCCGTACAAAGCATCCGCGATTTCCATTGTTCGCTTTTGGTGCGTAATGACAATCAGTTGTGATGTTGAACGCAACTCTTCAATAATGTCGATCAGGCGACCCAAGTTCACGTCGTCGAGGGCAGCTTCGACTTCGTCTAAGACGTAGAACGGTGACGGTCGCGCCTTAAACAGCGCAACGAGGAATGCCACCGCCGTCAGGGAACGTTCACCACCAGAGAGCAGTGAGAGTCGCTTAATTTTTTTACCCGGTGGGCGGGCCTCCACGTCCACTCCAGTCGTCAACATGTTGTCGGGATCTGTCAAAACGAGTCGACCCTCGCCTCCAGGGAATAGTCGGGAAAACACTCCCTCAAATTCTCGCGCAATTTCGGTGTACGCCTCAGTAAATACGCGTTCAACTCGCGCATCGACTTCTTTGACAATGTCGAGTAAGTCGTCGCGCGTTTTCTTGAGGTCTTCTAGCTGTTCGGTGAGGAACAATTGCCGTTCCTCCATGGCCGAGTACTCCTCAAGAGCTAACGGATTGACTTTGCCCAGGAGCGCCAACTGCTTTTCTGCAACGCGCAGACGCTTTTCTTGATCCTCCCGAACAAATGGATACGGCTCCGGCAAAGGGGCGTCGGGGTCTATTTCGTCTCCTGGCGCGGCCGGGCTTGGCGGTACAAGTTGCTCAGGTCCGTATTCGGCAAGGAGATCATCTGATGCAAATCCGAAATCTTCTAAAGCTTTCATCTCAAGTGACTCGATCCGCATGCGCTGCTCGGCCCGTGCAACTTCGTCGCGGTGCACAGTGTCCTTCAAGTTTTCCAGCACGTCGACCAAAGTCCGAACTTCAGCGCGGACGAAAACTAGCTCCGTGTCACGCTCTTTTTTCAGCGCCTCACCTTGACTGCGCGACCTCTGGGCAAGACCCACGGAAGTTTCGGTGTAGGTGAGCGCTACTCGCGCACCGGCTAAAAGTGCTTGGGCCACAATCAAAGACGTTGCGCGGCGCTCGCGGCGCTCTAATGCTGCAATTCGAGCGCTTCGCTCACTTTGGGCATCTCGCTCTAGTGCGGCAGCGCGCTCTCCAATGGCCCTGACTCGCTCTTCGGCGGTACGGACCGCAAGACGGGAATCAACCACATTGCTTCGCGCTTGGGTCAGTTCACGCTCACATGCCTCTCTTCGATCCTCACCGATAGTAGGGACGTGCTGTCCCTGCAATGTGTCCAGTTGCGCAATGTGGGTGGCCAGCAATTCTCGATCACGCGCGTGCGCCGCCTGGGTGCTAAGCATCGCAGATTCAAGCCGCTCCGCCTCGGCGAGCGCATTTCGAGAAAGTTGACCCAGAGCGCCTAGCTTTTCGGCGATCGCTGCCAGCTCAGCATCTGATTCATGTAGGAGGGTCAGCGCTGATTCAACGCGGTGGGCCGCAGCCTCTTGTTCATTTTTTGTGGCAGCCAAATCGAATCTGACCCGCTGTAATTCTTGCTCAGTCTGAGCAAGAGCGGTTTCGCATTCATCAAATGCTGCCTGTACCTCAAGCACACTAGGACTACTTGAGGAACCACCCTCAATCACGCCCGCGTCAATTGAGTCACCTTGGCGGCTCACTAAGGAGACCCCAAGATTTCTCCTAGCGCTCTCACGCATTTCTTCTAGCGAGTCGACCACGACGAAGCGATTAAGAAGTGCGTGTACTTGCGCGGACACCATCGGGTCAACCTGAAGACAGTCCACAAGCCAACGGCCCGCGGGTGCTTGCCGATCATGTTGCACATGGGGTGCGGGAAACTCGGAGACCAGAACATTTGATCTGCCCGCCTCCTCAGTCTTTAAAAAGACCAGCGCGTCCATGGCCAGATCAACATTGGAAACAACTACCGCAGATGAAAGATTCCCCAGCGCACTAGCAACTGCCGCTTCATAGCCGTGTTCAACCTGAATCAACGAACTCAACGTACCGATATATCCGTCGAGCCCGGAGTCGACCAAGGCCGCCGACCCGTCTTTGCGCTCAAGTCCCAGGGCCAAAGCGTCACGACGAGCGATACCAGCAGCCTTCTCTCGATCGAGTTTGGCCTCCTGAGCTAATAATTCGCGAACTTTAGTGTCTAGACCGGCGAGAATCCCTTGTGATGCTTCGTGCTCAGAGTCCAGTCCTTCCTCACCGGCTCCGTGGGATATCACAGACACCTCTACCTGCTGGAATTGCGCTTGTGCTTGTTGACTGCGTTCCTGCGCCTCGCCAATCTGAGAATTCAATCGTGTGAGCTCAGATTCCCTGGTCTCTAGCCGGGCGCCAACATTGTCCCGCGCGGCCTTGACATCGTCCATCTTCTTGACAAGGGTAACTCGCGCACTCTCAATTTCAGCAACGCGTGATGCTTCTTGGTTTAGCGCACGCTCGGCACCCTGCTCGCCGATCTCTGCTTGAGAAAGGGCCTGACCTAAGGCCTCAACTTTTCGGGTAAGTTCGAACTCTTGGCTTCGCAACGATCGCGCTTCAGCTTCGAGTGCTTCTGGCTCACGACCCGACTTTTCCTCTTCCTGCTCTGGAGCAAGATTTTGCACTTTCTCGACACCGAGTTGGACGAGACCCAAATAACGCTCGCGCAGGCTACTCAGAGCGAACCAGGTTTCTTGACCCTTGATCAGTTCGGGTCCTAACTCTCGCTCACGTTCCTCCGCATTGCTTTCTCGCTCACGTAGGGTCGCAATCTTTGACTCGACTTCCCTTTGCCTTTCGCGTAAGGCGCTTTCATCCGCCACTTCGGCTTCCAATGTGAGTCGCAGTTCAGAAAGGTCATTTGCCATGAGTCGCAGCCGCGAATCGCGTACATCACTTTGGATCACCGTGGCGCGACGAGCGACCTCTGCCTGCCGTCCAAGCGGTTTCAGGGCTCGGCGCAACTCAGCCGTGAGATCATTCAGACGAGTAAGGTTTGCCTGCATCGAGTCGAGCTTGCGAAGGGCTTTTTCTTTGCGTTTGCGATGCTTGAGGACTCCGGCAGCTTCTTCGATGAATCCCCGACGATCCTCAGGGGTCGCCTTCAAAATTGAATCAAGTTGTCCCTGGCCGACAATTACATGCATCTCCCGTCCAATGCTGGAATCGCTCAGCAACTCTTGGACGTCGAGTAAGCGACACTGCTCACCGTTGATCGCGTATTCGGATCCACCATTTCGAAACAATGTTCGCGAGATGGTGACTTCAGAGAATTCAATGGGCAGCGCGCCATCTGAGTTGTCGATTGTCACAGCGACTTCGGCCCGACCTAGTGGGGCTCGACCCGCAGTTCCCGAAAAAATAACGTCTTCCATTTTTCCGCCACGCAGTGACTTCGCGCCCTGCTCGCCCATGACCCAAGCAAGTGCATCAACAACATTAGATTTACCCGAGCCATTGGGTCCGACGACACAAGTGACTCCAGGCTCAAAGTGAAGTGTAGTTGCCGATGCAAAAGACTTGAAGCCTTTGAGGGTCAGGGATTTAAGATGCACGGCGCGGTTTTCATCCTGTCAATCTGACACCGCCCGGATCGCTCTGGGCTGATGCACAAGGTTATTTATCGTGGCTCACCCTATCGGTGTGCGAGCTAAAATTAGGGAAGCGACCACGGAGGTTGACAGGTTGTGCAATGAAAGCTCGAACGATTCATGAACTTGCTGCGCGTAATCGGATCACCGCATCGATCACACGGGCGCCCCTCCCGCCCATAAACTGCTAAAGATCGCGAAAAGTAGCCCGACTCTCCATTGACATTGACATACAAAGCATCAAAACTCGTACCGCCCACATCAAACGCCTCTCTCATAACTCGAGTAACAGTGGTAACAATTTCCATTGCTGTGCTGCGATCTAGACGATTGCACGGGGTTCTGCCATCAAGCCCCACCCGCCAGAGACACTCATCCGCGTAAATATTGCCAATTCCAGAAATCAAGTGCTGGTCAAGTAATCCCTTCTTGACCTCAATTGAACGCTTCCTGAGCATTTCGAAAAATCTGTCCACATCAAAAAGCGGGTCAAATGGATCCCTGGCGATTCGCGAAACTGCCACAGGTAGTCCGTCTTGATCACGATCACAGATCTGCATTCCCCCGAACGTCCGCTGATCCAGGAACTCGAAAAAGCGTGCCGGATCCCCTGCCCGAGTTACGGTCCAATCCACCCGAACATGTGGATGTCCTGAAGGGAAATCGTTGATCCGAATCTGCCCACTCATGCCAAGGTGGATCATCAGGACGAACGGCCGATCCAGCTCAAGCCACATGTATTTACCTCGGCGACACACACTCTCAATTACAGCGCCGTCAAGTTGAACTGCGATATCGCCTACATTGCGGCGGGTAGCGCGATCGTGATGAACACGGACATTGCTGATCGCGGTACCCAGCACCATCGAGGCTAGACCCGAGCGAACTACCTCAACTTCAGGGAGTTCTGGCATCGGGTAATCTGCTAATTAGTTGGCCATAGGCTTGTTCTGCGGCAACTTGCTCGGCTGCTTTCTTTGAAGTGCCCACACCGAACCCGAGATCCTCCCCCGCGATTTGGGCGCGTGCTACGAACTCTTTTGCGTGATCTGGGCCCGAGTCACTGAGGTGATAGTGCGGCAACGGCAGTTCAAGTGCACCGCACACCTCCTGCAATGAAGTTTTCCAATCTAAGCCAGCACCAAGTTCTGACGCAGCCATGATCATGGGGTCAAAAATACGATGGATGAAATCGGCAGCCAGATTGATTCCGCCTGATAAATAGATCGCACCGATCACCGCCTCCAGAGAGTCCGCCAGAATTGACGTTTTTTCGCTGCCACCCGAAGTGACTTCACCCCGACCTAAACGCACGTATTCGCCGAGCCCAAGGCTCCTTGCTACGTCCGCGAGCGCCTGAGCATTAACTACCGAAGCTCGCATGCGGGCCAACGACCCTTCGGTGAGTTGAGGAAATTCACGGTAGAGAAAGTCGGTAACAACTACCCCCAGTACTGAGTCTCCCAGGAACTCAAGTCTTTCATTTGTGGGGATGCTCCCGTTTTCATAGGAAAACGAGCGATGGATCAGGGCGAGTTCGAGAAGTTCTCGGTCACATTCACATTCGAGAACCGCCATGAGCGAGGCAATGGGGTCCGCGCTCGAAGGGTTCAGGCGCGGGTTCATCACAACAGGATAATGTGAGCTGAAGTAGGATGTGGGGAATGTGACTAAACGTCTAGGACGCGACGTTTTGCATATGTTCCACACGTGGGGCACGCCGTGTGAGCAAGCCGTTTTTCCTTGCAACGGGTGCAAATCACCAGAGTTGGCGCAACAGCTTTCCACTGTGACCGTCGATGACGGGTGTTTGATCGCGATGTCTTCCGCTTGGGAACTGGCACTGGATCCTCTTTCACGTAGTGGCTGAGCTAGTGGCTGAGCTAGTAGCTGAGCTAGTTGCTGGCGCTGTTTAGCGCACACCAGTATCGCACTAGAGCCATGTGCGCTACTTCAAGGGGTCATTATTGGTTGATTCCAGGAGCCCTTCCAAGGCCGACCACCTGTGATCGGTAGTGGCATGGTCATGGGGTACACCCTCAAGCTTGTCTCCACATTGTGGGCAAATCCCCAGACAGTCTGGGCGGCACAGTGGGGACAGAGGCAGATCTAGGACAATTGCGTCTCGCACCGAGTCGAGTAGATCGACTGCGTCATCCTGCACATAGAAGAATGTCAATTCCTCTGACGCGTCATCACAGGCTTGTACAACCCGCCCGCGCGAGTCCGTTTCTTCATAAAGAAAAAGCTCGGTGACTCGGGAGTGATCAGTCCACATGACGGGCTCAAGGCAACGAGCGCACTCGGCTTCCACTTCAAAGTCGAAGTCAAGATTTACCAGCACTCCATCAAGGACTGATTCAATCCTGATCTGCGCGGGCATTTTGCTGGCGGGCGCTACTTTCGCCATGCCTACTTCAAGTTCTGGCGGAGCCACAAACTCCAGATCTGCTTCCCACATATTCCCTGGCCTTCGCGGCAGGTGTGTCAGGGACACCCGAAACGAACCAGGTTCGATGCCACCCCGAACAATCATGAGGCGCTCTAATCCGTTCGAGCGTCAAAAAAATCGGACGGGTGCGATCCTTCTGGAGCCAATTCCTGATACATCTGACTCCGCAAACGCTCGCGGCCACGATCGACGGTTTGCAACGTCTTTTGCAAAGTGATTTCAAAAGTCGCCAATTTGGAATCTATGTAGTCGTCAGTCTCGGCCCGCATTTGCTGGGTTTGTCCGGTTACTTCATCGCGCAAAGCGTTTGCCTCTTCCACCGCCGCGAGATACACCTCGTGCTCTGATACCAATGCATCGGCTGCCCCTCGGGCTTGGGCAAGAATTCGATCTGCTTCCCGTCTGCCGTCTTGAACAACTGCCTCTCGGTCAGCGAGTAGTTCGTCGGCGCGATAAACAGACTCCGGCATAAGCTGCCGGATTTCCTCAATAACGTCAAGCACTTGCGAACGATTCAGAATGCATGAAGCCGATAACGGCATAGCTTTAGCCTCTTCCACCAAGACCGTGAGTTCATCGAGTCTTTCCTGAACGTCCACACTTTCTCCTGACATTTGAGGTCCTTACGCAAGTGTACTTCTCAAGCTCAATTATTGGGGCTAGATCACATTGTGCTGGATAATTTTCCGTGGAGGCGCTTCAACACGGCTTCGGGTACCAGCCCGCCGACGTCGCCACCGTGAGTAGCAACATCCTTGACCAGACTCGAGGATAAATAGCTATACAAAGGATTTGTGGAGATAAAACAGGTCTCGACCTGGTTTAACCGATAATTCATCTGTGCCATTTGAAGTTCGTAGTCGAAATCACTCACGGCCCGTAAGCCTTTAACAATGGCATTAACCTCATGGTCCTTGCAGTAGTCCACCAGCAGGCCGTAAAAGGAGTCGACGGTGACATTAGGCAAATGTGCGGTTGCTTCGATCAGCATCTCGATCCGCTCCTCAACGGTGAATAATGACTCTTTTATCTTATTGATCAGAACGGCCACGATCACTTGATCTGACATGCGAGATGCGCGCTCAAAGACATCAAGGTGTCCCATGGTCACGGGGTCAAATGACCCCGGGCATACCGCAATGCGCATCTGCAATCCTTAACTACTGGGTGATGTTTCAACCTGACCGTACCAAAGTTTAGAGTCACCGTACCCACGCTCCCACGCATATGGCAAAAAGTGGGGTGCAACTGTGCCAAACGGTGAAGGGGAGCGAGTGTCCCGCTCACACACGAGAAGTGCCTCGTCTAAGAGAGGGCTGGCACTGATTTTCGCCAAAAACTGCTGCACTTCATCGTCAGAATGTGCATAAGGCGGGTCAAGAAAGACAATGTTTATCTGCGCTTTGGGAAGCCACGAATACGCGTCAGCCCGTACAGCCCGAACATCAAGGCCGCAATCAGCCATATTCCGCTCGATAGTTGCAAGAGCCGAAGGATCATTTTCGACTAGGACCACCTGGGCAGCGCCACGACTCTTGGCCTCGAGCCCGATCGCTCCCGAACCGGCGAATAAGTCGACAAAACTCACCTGGGACCATTGCAGATTCGACTGGGCAAGATGACTATCAATGCTGGAAAATAGTGCTTCTCGCATCCGATCAGAGCTTGGCCGCGTACCAATTTTGGGAACCTGAAGTTTTCGCCCGCGAGCTGAACCAGAGATGATTCGCATCAGGACTTTTCCAAGTACTCAGCACGCTGAATCTCAAAAATATCGATCGTCTCCATCACTTGGCCCCAAAGCTTGCTGGTAAATAACTCGTCAATTTCATGACGCACTTTATCAATGAAGTCCAGGTCCTCGATCACCTTAAGTAACCGCAATGAACTCAATGCCCCAGATTGATCTTGCCCAAGCACATCGCCTTCGCCTCGAATCTCAAGGTCCTTCTGGGAAAGCGCGAACCCATCACGCGAATCCCGTACGGCTTCGAGTCGATGAGTGGACGCAGCACTTTGCGTACTTGCGTGAACCAGAATGCACACGCCCGGCTTAGACCCACGACCAATCCGCCCCCGCAACTGATGCAATTGAGAAATACCAAACCTTTCTGCGTTGAGTACGATGATCATGGTTGCAGCAGGAATGTCTACACCTACTTCGATCACGGTCGTCGCGATCAAAACATCAACTTTCGGCTCCGCGATGCCTTCAAATCTGCGCATGGCTTCGCGTTTGGCGTTCGAGTCCAAAGCCCCATGCAGTTTTTCAAATGAAATTTGCGGATACCGTGCTGTCAACGCGTCATAAGTTTCTTCAACCGAAGCAAGTGGCTCACGACCTGATGATTTATCACTTTTGGGGTCCGTTTCCGACGGTGAGATACTCGGACACACCACAAAAACGCGATTTCCTGCAGCAACTTCTTCAGCCATGCGTTCCCACACCCGTTCTACAAGCCGGGGTTCACCGGAAGTGGGTACGAGAAAGGTCTGAATTTCTGCTCGCAAGGATGGGGACTCTACCAATGTCGAAACGTCCAGGTCACCAAAAACAGTTAGCGCCACGGTCCTTGGGATCGGGGTCGCCGTCATTACCAATAGGTGCGGCCGCAATTCGTCTTTGCCTTTTGTCAACATTGTCGCTCTCTGCTCAACCCCAAACCGATGTTGCTCGTCGATCACAATTAGACCCAAGTCGAAGAACTGAACATTGTCCTCAAGGAGCGCATGAGTTCCGATAAGAACATCTACGTCTCCACTTTGAGTATCCAGCAGGATTCTGCGACGATTTGGTACCGACATGGCACCGGTAAGGAGCTCAACGTGAATCGGCCGCGAGGTAACCCCCTTTAAGAACCTTCGCAAAGATTCACAGTGCTGAACTGCGAGCACCTCGGTGGGCGCGAGCAACGCAATTTGTCCACCAGATTCAATAACTGTGAGCATCGCTCGAATCGACACAATTGTTTTTCCGCTGCCCACATCTCCTTGCAGGAGCCTGGTCATGGGGACACCTTGCGCTAGATCCGCAGCGATCTCCTCCCCCACCGCAATTTGACCCTGCGTTAAGTCAAATGGGAGTGAAAGATCGAACTCGGGAGTCAGCGCGGAATCGCTCCCGCCTCGCGCATGTGCGAGCGCAGACTTGGCGTTGCTCTTGCGCTGGCGCATCAGGGCTAAAAGGACAAATGCTTCCTCGTACTTTATCCGCTCGGTCGCTCTGCCAATCTCTTCATGATTCTTTGGCTGATGGATCGCCTGAAGTGATTGGAGTTTAGTCATGAAGCCGTGCTTGGTCACCAATTCCGTCGGAAGCGGGTCGGTCAACTGATCAGCCGAGGTGAGAACTATGTCGATGGCCGCTTGAATCTGCCATGAAGCAAGTGATTGGGAACTTGGATAGACGGGGATGATCTCCCCGGTGAATTCGGTGATTGCATCGATTTCCTCTAACACCCCGTTTCCAGTGTCGGTAAAAAGCGAATATTGCGGATGCGTCAGCGTTCGTACTCCACGAAATTCTGACACCGTCCCGGCGAACAAGCCGCTTCGACCGACTTTCAATTCCCTCTCGCGCCATTTTTGGTTAAAAAACGTGAGTTCCATAGATTCGACACCGTCAGAGACACTCACAACCAAGATGAACCCGCGCTTTTGTTGCATGCGACGAGAGTCAACCCCTTTAATGGTGGCCAAAATGGTTACCGGAACGCCCACTTCGACTTTGTCGAAGGGTGTCAAATTGCCTCGGTCAAGGTACCTACGTGGATAATGATTGACCAGCCCACCGGCAGTGGTGATTCCAAATGCCTTTTCCACACTTGCCGCACTTTTCCCGCCGATTAGCTCCCTCAGGGTAGTGGTCAAAAAATCTTTTCGACCGCTCACGCTATTCCACTCCGAAAATAAATGGCCATAGCGGCTGCTCTCCTGAAACGAATTCACACTCAATCAGTGGGTATCCGGTCTTAATCCAGGCTAGTAGTGACTCGATGTGGACATCGGTGACTTCGGCACCCGTGACTATCGTCAGTAACTCGGCACCAGGCGCCAACATGCGTCTGAGCACACTTTTACTTGACGCTGCAAGATCGGTATCAATGGCACTAATTTCACCGTCAATGAGGCCCAGGTAGTCACCCGTTTTGCATGCACCAGCCATGGTGAGCACGTCTCGGGTTGCTTGGGTGATTGCTCCATAGTGAGTTGCTCCCGCAGCCCGCGTCATAGCAACCACATCCTGATCAAAGTCCAACGCAGGATCATGAATGGCGACTGCGGCTAGTGACTGCGTAATCGCACGACTGGGAACCACCGACACCCGATAGCCCATGCTCCGCAAGTAAGAAGCAGCGATATCAGCGACTGGATGCGTATCTCGATCCGCCGGAAGAATCACTACCTCCTTGGCTTCATTTCCACTGATCGCGGAGATGATCTCAGCGGCAGATGGTTGCTGCCGTGCAGGCGTGGCAATGCAGATGACGCCTAGTGATTCCAATAATCGACGAACGCCTTCGCCGTGAGTGACCGCAAGTAAAATTCGAGACCCCCGCGTCTGGGCTTGTGCGCGCTCTTGCGAAATTGAGTGGAGTTCGAGCGGAACAACGGAAACCTGCCTCACCACCCCGCGCTCCAAACCCGCATTAATGCAATCAGAAACTCGATTCAACGTAGCGTGGACGTGCACCTTCCACAAAGAATCGATTCCGGCGATCATCACGCTCGTACCCACGCCTTCCAAAGCCTCTTGTAATGGAGCCTTATCAGCCGCTTCAAAGTCATACATGACCTCACATTCGACAGCAGTATTGTCGAATTCGTGCGGCAACACCGCCGGGGCAAACTCACCCAGTGGCTGGACAGCGTGTTCGACCCGCCGTGGCGTCTCACCGGTCAGGACCGTTACCAGTGCGTCCAAAACCACGACCAGTCCCCGACCTCCAGCGTCAACTACCCCTGCGTCGCGTAAGACTGCCAACAATTCCGGGGTGTGCAGTAGCGAGGTATATGCCGCATCCGCCGCCGCGCTGGCGACCTTCGCCAAGTCTGCCCCCTGAGCTGTGACGAGCGAAGCTTCTTGGGCCGCTCGTGCGGCAACCGTAAGGATTGTTCCTTCCAAGGGAATGGCTACCGCTTGATATGCACCTCGAGCACCATGGGACAGCGCCTGAGCGAAATTTTCTGGACTCGTTGCGAGCTCTGACATGAGGTCGCGCAATAAAGCTGAAAAAATCACACCTGAATTCCCTCGGGCGCCCAAGATCGCGGCCTTGCCCACCCAGTGGGCCGCTTGGGCCAAATCATCGGCTGGCTCACTCAAGGCCGTGCAGGCAGCCTCCACCGTGAGATACAAATTTGTGCCGGTGTCACCATCGGGGACCGGGAACACATTCAGAGCATCGATTTCCGCACGAGCCACCCGTAAGGCACCCTGTGCTTGGATAAGCCACGAGTGCAATATGGGCAGCGTTATTTCAGTGATGGGGGCATGGGTGATCTGCGACTTTTGCTCGGCCATGGCCCCTCCTTCACTTCGTAACAGCGGATCGGCTATTCTTCCACCGGTTTAACATGAGCACTCTAAAGGAACCCGCAAGAGCTAGTGACTCAGTGCACGACTCGCGCGTAATCCTCCCGCATGAGACCCCGATAACCAACCGGATCCGCCTGGATCCATTGTTTCAATCTGACGAAGGAGTCATTGTGGCTGCAAACTGCGATATCTGCGGAAAGGGCCCTAGCTTCGGCCATAACGTTTCTCACTCACAGCGCAAGACCAATCGACGCTGGAATCCGAATATCCAGCGCGTTCGCGCTTTGGTTGGCAAAACCCCCAAGCGACTCAATGTGTGTACTTCCTGCATCAAAGCGGGCAAAGTGGTGCGCGCGTCCTAAATACTAGGAAGAAAAGTGTCTAAAGCCCGGCACTTGCTCATACGCATCTGCATAGGCAACACCATTAATAAGGACAGTTCCCACGGGTGCTGACCCTACTTTCCCCAGCGCAGTAAAGCCCTTAGGCATGGTCTTCTTAGGCGGGAACGTTGCCACAATCGCGTGATCATCGCCTCCTGCGAGAATCCACTCCATGGGGTCGACCCCAAATGCGGCCGCAGTCGAGACAAGTTCATCGGGCACAGCAATTTTTTGGGTGTTAACTTCAATACAAACCCCGGAGTCTCGGGCAATGTGTTGCAGATCAGCCACCAAACCATCAGAAATATCAATCATCGAAGTGGCCCCACTTTTCGCTGCACGAGCACCGGCGGAATAGTCAATATTGGGCACCCTAAACGCATCCACTAACACCCGAGGAGACCGCAATCCCCGTTGCAAAACTCGAAGCCCTGCGGCGGCCATACCCGATCTTCCACAAATTCCGACGGTGTCTCCCGCACTAGCACCACTTCGAGTCAGCGCTGCTCCCACAGCGACGTGACCAATTGCCGTCACCGAGATCACAATATTTTCGCAATCGCTGACATCACCACCCAAGACCACTGCACCGGCGCCATCCGTTTCCTCCATAAAGCCAGCGAGAAACTCGCCGGCCCAATGGGTGGTTGTGCTCCCCGGCAACCCGATCGCGAGCAAAACGCCCGCCGGTTTAGCCCCCATGGCACACACGTCTGCCATCGAAGCTGCAGCGCAACGACGACCAATCTCAATTCCCGTGGACCAGTCCGTACGAAAATGCTTGCCTTCTGCATACATATCTACGCTGAGAACGAGCGATGAGCCTTCGGCGCCAATGACGGCCGCATCGTCACCCGCAGGAACCTCAACACCGATTCCGGAAATCTTCGCCGCATTGATGTGGGAGAGGATCTTTGTGACGAGTCCCGATTCTCCTAGGTCAGCAAGGGTGTTACGGGCGGCTTCTGGACTCACAACTTTGAGCCTTCCTGTTGAACAACTGTCAAAAGCACCCTCCTCAAATATAGAGTGGGGTCATGTCGGTACAAGCATATGTATTAATTCAAACCGAAGTCGGTAAGGCGGCCACCGTCGTCGAGTCGATTCGCGCTATTTCTGGGGTCGCCGTCGCCGAGGACGTCACTGGACCATACGACGTAATTGTTAAAGCCGAGGCCCGAACCATGGACGAACTCGGAAGGCTTGTCGTCGCCAAGATTCAAGCGGTTTCGGGTATCACCCGAACATTGACCTGTCCCATTGTGAATCTTGTTTAGCGCAATAGCGGCGATTGCTTGTGGCCTTATCCTGTTAGCAAGCGTGACTGCTTGTAGCTCACCTTTGCACGTGGAACCGGGCGAAGGATCAGGGGGCAAATTTTGTACCGAACTTGGCGCAATCCTGCCTGTCAGCGTGGAGGGTGCGTT
This sequence comes from Actinobacteria bacterium UBA4426, assembly GCA_002390705.1. Classification (GTDB taxonomy): domain Bacteria; phylum Actinomycetota; class Actinomycetes; order S36-B12; family S36-B12; genus UBA4592. The sequence goes on from DGQA01000016.1 coordinate 152,551, forward strand.
GTTACGCAGCACCAATCCAGACTCCCCCGGAACGAAAGCTTGGGGTGATCCAGCAATCGTGGCGCGTTGTGGGGTTGCCGTACCCACAACTTATTCCGCTACCAGCCAGCTTCTCGAGGTTGACGGGGTCACCTGGTACCCCGAAGAACTGCAGGCCGGCGTGCGATTCACTTCACTTCAGACTCCTGAATTAGTCGAAGTGTCAATTCCGAACGCTTATGAAACAACGGCTGACATCCTCACCGAGTTAAGCTTAGATATTAGCTCTCTCACACCTTAAGTTTCACAGAGTCGCACGCACCAGTCGATCAACGATCTGAGGGAAACTCACTCCAGCTTGCTCCCACATTCGAGCAAACATCGATATTGGAGTGAAACCAGGGATCGTATTAATCTCATTGAAAACAATTCGATCACCATCGAGGAAAAAGTCAACCCGTGCATAGCCCGCACATCCCAACAACATAAAAACCTGAACCGCAAGACGCTGAATTTCACGCACCACCTCGGGATCGAGGTCGGCCGGAACTATCAATTCCGCGCCATCGCTAATATATTTTGCTTCAAAGTCATAGAAAGAAAATTGATCTTTCACTTTTATCTCACCAACTGGGCTTGCTTCAACACCGGATTCACCCACGAGCACACCAACTTCCAATTCCCGTGGGTTAACTAAGCCTTGTTCGACAATCACGTCAGGACACGAATGAAAAGCGTGCTGGCATGCCTGCTCGTAATCTTGTAGTTGATTCACCATAGAAATGCCAATGGATGAACCACCGGAGACCGGCTTGACAAACCAGGGGAAAGGAAATGCATCTGTCGGTGGCCCTACTGTCATTGCCGCTGAGCTCTGGGAGAACCAGTTGCCAGCATCAACGCCAGCTGCGCGGACTAGTTCTTTGGTTGTTAACTTGTTCATGCAGATTGCTGATGCCCGCACACCCGAACCAACCACCGGGATTCCCATGCTGTGACATACACCTTGAATTGCCCCATCTTCCCCACCAACGCCATGTAACACCGGAAAGACTACCGAAATGGGGCTGAACTCACCGTCGATCTCAATCCCGGGCACACTCGCATTCATGACAAGGCGCACAACTTGATCACGCTTGGCTACCTCAGGGTAATGATCGGCAGTGATTTGATAGGACTCAACTTCACAAGGGGAGACCTCGACCCAGGTGCCATCTGAAGTAATCCCAATGCACAAAATTTTGTAGCCCAATTCGAGAAGGGCAGAAAGTACCGACCTCGCGCTCAGACATGAAATGGAGTGCTCCGGACTCCTCCCGCCAAAGACAAGAGCAATCACCCCGGGAGCCGGACTCACAGAATCAGACATAAACTGCATGCCCTCACCGTACCGGAATGCATTTGCCCCATCTGGGAGCCCAATCTGCAAGGTGTCCCCAATAGAATGTGATCGTGGATGCCAAGGACCTGGACCCCAGTACTCGGGTGGTGAGCTCGGGAAGACCCGCGGCGCAGCCCGACAATCCTGTGAATGCACCGATCGTACCCGCCTCAACTTTTCATGCGGGTGGTGAATTGGAATATGGCCGGGAAAATAACCCGACTGCCGCGGCGCTTGAAGTGGCATTGGGCGAATTGGACGGTGGCGAAGCAATTGTTTTTTCGTCGGGCATGGCGGCCGCGAATGCACTGATGGACCTATGGCCGGTGGGAACTTGTGTAATTGCGCCTATTACGGCCTACACGGGTGTAGCGGTCCGACTCCGTGAGCTACACGAACGCGGTCAGATCGAACTCACCACCTGCAATGTGACGCACACCGAATTGATCCTGAGTCTGCTCCCCCAGTCCCAGGTCCTCTGGATTGAATCACCCACCAATCCACTTCTTGAGGTCGCCGAGCTTGAGGTGCTCATGGGTCGCGCTCGTACCCACGGAGTAACCACAATTGTGGACAACACATTTGCCAGCCCAGTGCGTCAACAGCCACTGGCTATGGGCGCAGATTTTGTTTTGCATAGTGTTACAAAGATTCTCAGTGGTCACTCAGACTTGCTTATGGGAGCTGTTATTACACGGAAACATGCTGACTGGGAAAAACTCCAATTTCGGCGAGTATTGCTCGGTGCAATGCCAAGTGCCTTTGACTGCTACCTGGCCCTTCGAGGATTGCGGACGCTATTTGTTCGCTACGAAAGATCCGAGGCTAACGCGATGGCAATAGCCCCCAAGCTCACAGCACATCCAGGCGTAGTGAGGGTCCGGTACCCGGGTTGGGGCACTATCGCGGCCATCGAAATTAATGGGGATGCTGATCGAGTGTGTGAGGCAACTCGCCTGTGGACCTATGCAACGAGTCTGGGTGGAGTTGAGTCGCTCCTTGAACGACGGCGTAGGTGGCCACTCGAGAGTGACACGGTTCCAGAGAATCTAATTCGACTTTCATTTGGAATTGAGAATCCCGATGACCTTTGGGCAGACTTAGATCAAGCGCTTTTGCACAGGTAGCAACTGAAGATCGCGAAGGCTAAAACTTCAGGTACTACAACTCTGACTTCGTGTCTCGCGCCATAAAAGAACTCAACAGGTCCCGCGGCGGCTTGTCAAAATGCAAGACCTCAACAACCTCCGCGGTTATCGGCATTTCAACACCGAGTTTCTGTGCCAACTCCAAGATCGGCTGGCAGCTCTTGAATGCCTCGCAGGTTTGGTTAGTTACTGCAATTGTTTCTTCAACGGAGAGACCTCTGCCGAGGTTCTCGCCAAATGTGCGATTTCGGGAAAGCGGTGATTGGCACGTGGCAACCAAGTCGCCCACCCCGGCCAGCCCCAGAAATGTCAAGGGGTCGGCTCCGAGCGCCACCCCTAATCTGCCAATTTCTGCCAGTCCGCGAGTAATCAAGGAAGATTGGGAATTTTCACCCAGACCCATGCCTACCGCGATTCCGTTTGCCACAGCAATCACATTTTTGACCGCGCCACCAATCTCCGTCCCGATGACATCAGTTGTCCAATAGGGGCGGAAGTAATCGGTTGTACAGGCTTGCTGAATGGCAACCGCGCTGGCTTGTGTTGAGGCCGCAACGGTTGTTGCAGTAGGTTGACGCGCAATTATTTCCTTCGCCAAATTCGGACCGGAAACAACCGCAATTCGTTGGGGATCAGCCCCAGTTACTTCGGCTATCACCTCACTCATGCGCATTGACGTCCCCAGTTCAATGCCCTTGATCAGGCTCACGTACACCGCTTCGTCACCTATCCATGGCGCCCAATCCATAAGGTTGGCTCGCAGTGATTGCGCTGGTACGGCCAGCACCACAATCTCAGCGCTCTGCAAGGCCTCTTGTGGATCGGTAGTCGCAATAATCGTTTCTGGTATATCGACGTCCGGGTGATAGCGACTATTTCTGTGAAACTGGTTAATATCGGCGGCCATCTCTTCACCCCGCGTCCACAGAGTCACTTGGGAACCCGCTTCAGCCAATACGACGGCGAACGCCGTACCCCAAGAGCCGCCACCCATCATGGCCACGCGCGTCACTGTTCACTCCCTTGATCCACATCATGACGATAGAGCACTGCCGGTGGGGCTTCTCCTCTGATCTCGCCTTCCATGCGTGCCAAGGTTGCCATCAATTGATCCGTGGCCTCGTGGAGTAACTCTGGAGTCCATTTTTGGCCTCGATACTGGGATAGGTTCATGGGCTCGCCCAACCACACATGCATTGTTTTTCGGGGCAGCAATCGCAGCTGCTTCTTGTAGGGGCCGATCACATCTTGGGATCCCCATTGAACCATGGGATATAACGGGCAACCAGACTCCAAGGCGATTCGGACCGCACCGGTTTTCCCCTGCATCGGCCATAGATCGGGGTCTCGCGTGATGGTGCCTTCGGGATACACAACAACACATTCACCCGATTGCGCTGCCGCGGCCGCATCGCGGAACGCGAACACAGCCTCACTGGATTCACGGTACACCCGAATTTGACCGGCACTGGAAATTATCCAGCCAAAAATCGGAACCCGAAAAACAGATTCTTTGCCCAGGAATCGAGGGGGGCGATCATGTGCCCAGAGCGGATGGGCCACCGCCAAAGGATCAAACCATGAGGTGTGATTTGTTGCCACGACAATTCCACCGTCTTGGTCCGTGAGTTGATCAAATCCACGCCAGTCTTTTTTAGTGAACACCATGAGGAACGGCCAACCCACTAACACTGCAATCCGGAACCCAGTGCCAATCTTTGATTTACGTGTCGTATGTCTGGGCACCACAGCAGCGTACCTCGCAACCCTGTTGAATGGGTCTATGTTTACTCACTCCGAGCCAGGTAAAATCAGGTGGCACGGGCTCGTCCCCGCGAAGGCGATGCATGCCGCTAAGTCCCGCCTCGGTCGCGATGAATTGGTCGCTGCCTTTCTGATTGACACCGTGACCGCGCTTCTTGAATCCTCTCGAGTCGACTGTGTCAGCGTGATTACCGCTGACCGCAACCTGGAAGCTTTGGCCAAGAGTTTGGGGGCACAGGCTGTCCGAGAGCCCACGCCTTCTGGACTCTTGCACGCCCTGCAATTGGGCATGCACACGGTCCCACCCAGCATGGGAACCATGATTGCACTCAGTGATCTCCCCTGCTTGACTCCAACTGATGTCAATGCTTTTCTCGAAAGCGCTGATCTCCACGACAGCTCTTTCATATCAGATTCAGAAGGCACCGGGAGCACAATGTGGGCCCGCCGCCCCGCAAGCACGGCACTTCCGCACTTCGGCGTTCGGTCACGTGCAACTCACCGGGAGAACGGGTCGATCGAGATTCCCGGCTCGCCTCGTGCGCATCGTGATGTTGACACACCAACAGCATTATGGGACGCGATTCGAATCGGGGTTGGGCCTGCGACCATGAGGGCACTGGAAGAAACTACCCCCACCTTAGCGACAATTTCTGGGCTAGATCCGATTAAAGCGGTCGACGAAACCGGACATCAGCGCACCTATCCCGACTACACACTCATCGAAATCTTGGCACCCAAGATTGGCCAACGTGTCCAAATTGACCCAGGAACCAAGCGCATCACGCTTGCACAATAAATAGATGGCCGCATCCAGAGGATGCGGCCATCTATGTGGTCCACACGACTAACGACAGGCAGGAACCTTTTGAGGAACCGCTATTTTTTTGCGGCTGCCTTCTTAGGGGCTGCTGTTGAGATCTTCTTTGCACCCGAAACGACCGCCTTGAATTCTGCACCCGGGCGGAACTTAGGAAGCTTGGTTGCCTTAATTTTCACAGTTTCGCCAGTACGAGGATTGCGACCAAGACGGGCCTTGCGGTCCTGCGATTCGAAGATTCCAAATCCACTAATGGCGACCTTGTCGCCACGAACCACGGCCATCTTGATTTCTTCAACGAATGCGTCAACGATCTCGGTGACTTCGCGCTTACTAACGTCGCCGCGGCCCGCTACTGCATCAATGAGTTCTGCTTTGTTCACGATTAAACCCCTCCGAAGGGTGATTAGGTTGGCCTTGTGACCAACACCTAAATGTATCTCAATAGTTGAAAAATATTGTTTTAGCCACGCCGAAAGGTGTTGGTGCGCAACGCCTTTCGTAATCGACTTACTCGGTCACTTGTGACATTGTGACAGAAAGTACATTAGCCCAGACTGGGCAAAAAGCTCGGCCGATTCTTTTCAAACTCGCTGATCACATCAGAATGTTCAAGTGTGATTCCAATGTCGTCCAGTCCTTCTAGTAGACGCCAGCGAACATAGTCATCTACCTCAAAATCACACATGAATTCTCCCACATGGACTTTTCGTTCCTGCAGGTCAACCGTGATCGGGATTGACGGGTCAGCTTCCACGATTTCCCACAGCTCCTCTATTGCTGACTGAGGAATCACTGCGGTCAGTAGGCCACCTTTTCCTGAATTTCCCCGGAATATATCAGCGAAGCGCGAACACAGAACCACCCTAAAACCAAAATCTTGTAAGGCCCACACCGCATGCTCGCGCGAAGAACCCGTCCCAAAATCTGGTCCAGAGACCAAAATCGACACGCCTTGATATTCCGGACGATTAAGTACAAAGTCCGGGTCCTTGCGCCAGCTAGCAAACAACGCGTCTTCAAATCCGTGGCGAGTAATTCGCTTGAGGTACTCGGCGGGGATTATTTGATCTGTATCAACATTACTGCGATGCAGTGGCGCCGCTGTTCCCGTGTGAATGGTAAATGCATCCATGACTAAGCCTCCGCTAAATCTGTTGGCGCGCTCAAAGTTCCTCGGACGGCTGTCGCCGCAGCTACCTCCGGCGAAACCAAGTGCGTGCGGCCACCGGGACCTTGGCGTCCTTCAAAGTTACGATTTGAGGTCGAGGCGCTTCGTTCACCCGGGGCTAATTTATCCGGGTTCATGGCCAAACACATTGAGCAACCCGCTCCACGCCACTCGGCCCCCGCTTCAAGGAATATTTGGTCAAGGCCTTCCGATTCAGCCTCTATGCGTACACGAGTTGACCCCGGAACTACCAATAACCGCACACCGTCAGCCACTTTCCGGTTCTTGATAACCAGTGCTGCTGCCCGCAGGTCTTCGATCCGCCCGTTTGTGCACGAACCAAGAAATACGGTGTCAATGGCGATCTCCTTGAGCGGTTGACCCGGCCGAAGGTCCATGTACGCTAATGCGTTTTCGATGGCCGCTCGTTCTACCGGATCAGAGACCGCTTTTGGGTCGGGCACTACCTGATCAAGGGGCAACCCTTGTCCCGGGTTCGTTCCCCAGGTAACAAAGGGCCGCAATGTGGACGCCTCAATTGCGATCTCTCGATCAAACTGTGCGTCCGGATCGGTATTGAGGGTTTCCCAATACGAAACTGCGGACTCCCAGTCTTTGCCGCAGGGCGCATGTGGCTTTCCCTTAATGTAATCAAAAGTCGTACTGTCCGGGGCAATCATTCCGGCGCGGGCACCAGCCTCAATCGACATATTGCAGATCGTCATGCGGCCTTCCATTGACAGCGCCCTGATCGCTGAACCTCTATATTCTAAAACGTAGCCTTGGCCCCCGCTTGTACCAATTTGAGCGATCACGGCAAGGATAATGTCTTTTGCGGCAACTCCTTCGGGGAGCGCGCCTTCTACATTGATCGCCATAGTCTTAAATGGTTTCAGCGGCAACGACTGGGTCGCCATTACATGCTCGACTTCGCTCGTCCCGATTCCAAAAGCCAGCGCACCGAATGCGCCATGGGTACTTGTATGAGAATCTCCACACACAATGGTCATGCCTGGCTGCGTCAATCCCATCTGTGGCCCAACAACGTGCACAATTCCTTGCTCCACATCACCAAGGGGAAATAGCGTGACTCCGAATTCCTTGCAGTTCTCGCGAAGTGTTTCTACTTGGATCCGGGAAACTGGATCCGCAATCGGTTTGTCAACATCAACCGTGGGAATATTGTGGTCTTCGGTTGCCACCGTCAGATCAGGCCTGCGCAGTGGCCTACCTGCTGCCCGTAAACCATCAAATGCCTGCGGGCTGGTGACTTCGTGGATGAGGTGCAGATCAATGTAGAGCAAATCGGGAAGGCCTTCACCTTCGTGAATAATGTGGTCGGACCACACCTTTTCTGCCAACGTACGACCCATCTCGCACTCCCATCCTCACGACGCCCTCATTACTGCCCTCATTACTGCCCTCATAGCGGGGGAATCCACTTGGACTCCCCCACCCTTGTAGCCCCGACGGGATTCGAACCCGCGCTACCGCCTTGAGAGGGCGGCGTGCTAGGCCACTACACAACGGGGCCATGAAAAAAATCGCGTCTACACGCGATTCGCTGGGGTACCAGGACTCGAACCTAGACTAACTGAATCAGAATCAGTTGGGCTGCCAATTACCCCATACCCCACGGGTGCCGCAACAGTCTATCGTTGGCGTGAAATCACTCGCTCAAAGGTCTGCCCACAGCCTGCGCCGTAGCGTTTTCAATCCGCAGCAGCGACTCTGCTTTACCTAAGATTTCCATTGATTCAAAGAGGGGCGGCGAGATTTTTCGCCCGCAAATTGCTGTGCGAACCGGCCCAAAAGCCAGCTTGGGCTTGAGCGAGAGTCCATCCACCAGCGACTCCCGCAAAGCGGCCTGAATCGTAACAGCATTCCACGATGGCAATTTTTCAAGTATCGTTCTCGCCATTTGAAGGACCTGAGCCGACTCAGATGTCCATAAATCGGGATCAATGTCTAACTGGCCAGCTGTCGTAAACAGAAACGCGATCAATTCCGGAGCTGCGCCTAAAGTATCGAGTCTTTCTTGAATTAGCGGGATTACCTGCACCAATCGATCTCGTTCTTCTGATGTGATTGGAATTGAACATACCCCCGCTGACTCTAAAAATGGAACCAGTCGCTCGAGTAGATCAGTCGGCTCTAAATAACGGATCCAGTCCCCGTTAATTGAGGTGCACTTTTTAAGATCAAATCTTGCAGGGTTCGGGTTCACACGTTCCACGGTAAACGCTTGAGTCAATTCTTCGGGAGAAAAAAACTCAAGATCGTTGCCCATGGACCAACCCAGAAGCGCTAAGTAATTAAGCAGTGCTTCTGGCAGGTAACCCTTTGTCCGGTACATGGCCAGTGACGATTCCGGATCCCGTTTTGACAGCTTCTTGTTACCTTCACCCATCACGTAAGGTAAATGACCGTACGCCGGCGTTTCTTCGGCGACACCAACAGCCTTGAGCCCCTCGAATAAGGCCAGCTGCCTCGGAGTCGAGGAAAGGAGATCTTCTCCTCGCAGCACATGTGTGATTCGCATCATCGCATCATCGACCGGATTTACCAAGGTGTACAGCGGATCTCCATTTGCCCTGACCAAAACAAAATCGGGGACGTGCTCCGCTTGGAAACTCAAATCACCGCGGACCAAATCGTTCCACGTAAAGTCAGAGCCAGGCATTCGATAGCGGACTACCGGCTGGCGGCCTTCCGCCACAAATATTTCGACCTGCTCCCGGCTTAACTCTCGGCAAGTCCCGTCATAACCAGGGGTGCGTTTCTGCGCCGCCGCGATTTCGCGCTTAGCATCAAGTTCGTCGGCACTGCAGTAGCACCGGTAGGCAAACCCAGATTCAATCAGCCTGTGAACAACATCGGCGTAAATCTCCATCCGCTCGGATTGGCGATACGGTCCATAAGCACCCCCGACCTCGGGCCCCTCGTCCCAATCCAATCCCAGCCAACGCATGCTCTCCACCAACGCTTCATAGGAATCTTGGGAGTCACGCGCGGCATCAGTGTCCTCGATTCGAAAAACGAAGGTAGCACCCACATGGCGAGCGAATGCCCAATTAAAAAGTGCAGTTCTGATCATGCCCACGTGCGGATTTCCCGTAGGCGACGGACAAAAACGAACTCGAATGTCACTCATTAGGCACGCTGCACCGTGTTGACCAAGCTCCCAATACCCTCAATTGCGACTTCGACTTCATCTCCGGAAACAATTGGCCCCACACCGGCGGGGGTTCCGGTCAGGATTACATCTCCCGGCAGCAGGGTCATTTGGTGACTGACAAAACTCACAAGGTCGACAGCCGAAAAAATCATGTTCTTCGTGTTGCCCGACTGACGAAGATCGTCACCCACATAGGTCGTGACCGCGAGGTCGCTGGGATCAAGATCGGTTTCAATCCAAGGACCCAGTGGACAAAATGTGTCAAACCCTTTCGCCCTGCTCCATTGACCGTCTGACTCTTGCACGTCACGAGCGCTCACGTCATTTGCACAGGTGAAACCCAAAATTACTTCCGAGACCCGGTCACGGGGCACGTCCTTACAGAACCTACCGATCACCACCGCCAGCTCCGCTTCGTGGTGAACCATGGAGGACTGATTCGGAAGCGTGATCACTTCACCTGGGCCAATTACCGCTGTACTTGGCTTGAGGAACATAAGTGGCTCCACAGGTAGTTCACTTTTCATTTCAGCCGCATGATCCGCGTAATTCTTACCGATGCCAATAATCTTGCTGGGTAAGATCGGGGCCAACAGCTTCACCGCTGACGCGGCGATCACGCGACCATCAGGATCAGGCTCACCGAAGGGGTGACCCGTCAGAATTGCAATAATTGAACCGTCTGTGATTTCTCCTTGATCATCAAGGTTGTCAAGGACCCCAAAACTTACTTCTTCGCCATGTGAAAATCGACAAATGCGCACATGCAAACACTACCGGCTCTCGCCAGTCGCATGTCACCCACTGCCTCGCACTAGTCCGTAATGAACGGCATCGTCAAGTGCTTGCCAGGATGCAGCGATAACGTTCTCATGGACGCCGATTGTGGTCCACTCACGTTCGCCATCGGTGGTTTCAAGTAGAACGCGTGTAATGGCACCGGTGCCCTTGATTCCTTCAAGAATTCGAACCTTATAGTCGGTTAGCTCAAGTCTGCCCAACTCAGGAAATAATTGTGAAATAGCATTACGCAGAGCATTGTCTAGAGCGTTTACCGGGCCATTTCCTTCACCCGTCGACACTAGCCGCTCACCATTTGCATTTACTTTGACCGTGGCTTCGCTGACAACTTTTCCGTCTTCTCGCTGCTCGACAATTGTTCGCCATGACTCGACTGCGAATTTGCGTTCAGCCCCCTGCTGTTCACGCACAAGTAGCTCAAATGAAGCGTCAGCCGCCTCGAAAGACCAGCCCTGTGCTTCCAAGTCTTTCACTCGATTAACAACTGCTGAAACCACTTCAGGAGTTCTGCCTAGATCGAGCCCGAGTTCCTTTCCCTTAAGTTCGACAGATGCCCGACCGGCCATCTCAGTGACCAGCACTCGTTGGATATTGCCAACGCTCTCGGGATCAATATGGTTGTACAAATTCGCATTAATTTTTAGTGCACTGGCATGTAAGCCAGCCTTATGCGCGAATGAAGAAACTCCCGCATATGCCTGGTGTGTGTCTGGTGTAATATTTGCTATCTCCGCGATCGCGTGCGAAACCCGGTATGTCTCAGACAATGACTCCGCCGCGATGCAATTGATGCCCATCTTTAATTGCAGATTGGCCACCACCGCGAACAGGTCGGCATTTCCTGTCCGTTCCCCATAACCATTCGCAGTGCACTGCACATGTGTTACTCCTGCCTCAACTGCCGCCAACGTATTAGCAACCGCGCACGCTGTGTCGTCTTGACAATGTATTCCAAGTCTCGCACCTGAACGCAGACCAACTTCGCCAATGATTCTTTCAATTCCAGTGGGCAACATTCCACCGTTGGTATCACACAGCACTGCCACAGATGCGCCCGCTTCGTAAGCAGCATTAACTACTGAAACTGCGTAATCAGGATCCGTTTTATGTCCATCAAAGAAATGTTCCAAGTCCACAAAGACCCGTCGGCCCTGTGACACTAAATAACTGACCGTCTCTGACACCATGTCCAAGTTTTCCGCACCCGTCGTCTTCAACGCCTGTCTAACATGACGAAGATCAGATTTTGCTACCAACGTAATGACGGGCGCTTCACTGTCAATAAGGGCCTGAACCTGAGCGTCTTGTTCTACTTTCACTCCCGCTTTGCGGGTCGCGCCGAATGCGACAAGTTGGGCATTTTGAAATGGCGTAGCCCGAGCCTTTTCGAAGAATTCAGTGTCTTTGGGCATTGCTCCTGGCCAACCACCTTCGATGAAATCGACACCATATTCATCGAGTAGGCGAGCAACTGCAAGCTTGTCATTGACTGAATAGGAGATCCCCTCCCTTTGAGCCCCGTCGCGCAGAGTGGTGTCGTAGACGTGAAAGGCATCGCTCTTAGTCATTTCTGTACTCCATTCCGGGCATGAAAAAACCCTCCGCAATGCGAAGGGCAGCGCGTCACATCGACGCGCTATCTAATCTTGATTCCGCTTCTTCTCACAAAGCCAGTCTGCCACACGTGCGCTCAAGTTTTCCACACTTAGTCAAATAACCGTTCCGGCCTTGTTTTTAGCCAACGAGGGAGTGCATCCAGTTGTGTCGATCAGGGACTTCGCCAGACTGAATATCAAGTAGAGCATTGCGCAATGCCAGGGTAATCTCTCCAGTCGTGCCGCCATCCACCCCAAATGAACCATTGAGCCGACTTTTTACCTGGCCTACCGGTGTGATGACCGCCGCCGTTCCACAAGCAAAAACTTCGGTGATCTCGCCGCTTTCACACCCTGCCCTGAACTCTGCCACGGTAATTTCGCCTTCGTCCACCCGGATACCAAGGTCCAGAGCAACTGTCAGTAGAGATTCGCGCGTGATGCCTGGAAGGAGCGTCCCGGTCAACTTAGGAGTCATGACTCGAGCGCTATCCCCCGAACCATAGACAAAATAAAGGTTCATGCCGCCCATTTCTTCAATTTTCTGACGGGAAATGGCGTCAAGCCACACCACTTGGTCACATCCGTGTGCAGCTGCCTCAGCTTGAGCAAGTAGCGACCCTGCATAATTCCCGGCGCACTTCGCTTCGCCCGTTCCACCCGGTGCAGCTCGCGCATAATCATCAGAGATCCATACCGAAACGGGGCTAATGCCCCCGGCGAAATACGCGCCCGCGGGGGAGGCAATCAAGAGATACTTGTAGGAATCTGCCGGCCGAACCCCGAGTCCAATTTCGGTCGAGATGAGAAACGGGCGCAGATACAGCGATCGCTCCCGGCCTCCGGGCACCCAATCTTGATCCTGTTCAACGAGCGCTTCGATACTTGCAACAAAAAGCTCTTCAGGGACTTCGGCCATAGCCAGTCGGCGAGCTGATCGCCCGAAACGCCTCGCGTTCTCAAATGGTCTAAAAGTTTTAATGCTTTCGTCTTCGTGACGATATGCCTTTAGCCCTTCAAAAATTGCTTGACCGTAGTGCATGAAATTGGTTGCCGGGTCCAGACTTAATGGACCATAGGGAATCAACTGCGCATCGTGCCAGCCCTTGTCAACCGTCCAATCCGCAGTCACCATGGAGTCGGTGAAATACTTACCAAATCCTGGATTCACCAGAATTTCCTCTCGCTCCGCCCGTGCCCGACGAGCCGCTCCTGCAGTCCGATTTTCGATCTCCCATAAACCCGACATCTTAATTACCTTCCGCCACTTTCACGCTGGCACTGACGAGGGCCGCGCCTATTTGCGATGTAGATCGCACGGAAGCACCTCGCTGGGCAAGATCTAAAGCGACGGCCCCTTCAACCCATTGCGATGCCTGGGACTCGCCGATGTGATCAAGTAACATGGCTAGCGATAGAACGGTGGCCGTCGGGTCTGCTTTTCCCTGGCCTGCAATATCGGGAGCGGATCCATGAACCGGCTCGAACATGCTGGGGTTATTGCGACTGGGATCAATATTTCCACTTGCCGCCAAACCAATTCCGCCGCAGATAGCCGCACCAATATCAGTGAGGATGTCCCCAAAGAGGTTGTCCGTGACGACAACATCAAAACGCTCGGGGTTGGTTAAGAAGAACATGGCTGCGGCATCTACATGCAAGTATTCCGTGTCAATGTCTGGGAACTCCGCGGCAATCCGATTGAAGGTGCGTTGCCACAAACTACCGGCGAACACCAAGACATTGGTTTTATGCACGAGCGATACTTTCCCGCGTGGTCGCTTTGATGCTCGATTAAATGCGTCACGCACAATTCGCTCCACACCAAAGGCCGTGTTCAGGCTCTCCTCTGTGGCAACTTCGTGTGCAGTTCCTTGCCGAAGGACACCTCCCGATCCCACATAAGGGCCTTCTGTGCCCTCTCGGCACACAATAAAATCAATGTCCTGCGACCCTTTGCCGGCTAAAGGACCCACCACTCCCGGATAGAGCTTGACCGGACGAAGGTTCACGTGGTGGTCCAAGATGAACCGCAATGGCAGCAACACCCCTCGTTCTAGGACCCCCGGGGGCACACTCGGATCACCGATCGCACCTAATAAAATGGCGTCGGCTCCCCTAAGTTCTTCGACGATGTACTCCGGCAGTAATTCACCCGTGGCTGTGTAGCGCCGAGCCCCCAAGTCATACTCGGTGGTTTCGAAAGTGAATCCGGCGGTAGGGGCGAGCGCCGAGAGCACCTTAACTGCCTCAGCCACCACCTCGGTTCCGATCCCGTCTCCAGGAATAAGCGCGATGGAATAGTTGCCCGTCATGGGGGAACATTAGTGGGTGCTCGCCAAGAAGACCATCGGTGCTAGACTTCGCGCACTATGAAGGGGACGTCTGGACCAGATTCGTCACACGTAGTTCCGTTGCGCCTACTTCTCCCCTTACTTCGCTGCCGCGCCGAGGCATAACAACCGGATCCTCGTCGCGGGTGCCCAACCTTGGTGCAATCACAAGATCTGCATCAGCCGGTTACCTCAACCAGCCGAAAGCAACGAGCCGCGGAGACAGACATGAACACACCTCACACATACGACACTCGCAATAGCCAGAAACCATCCGGTATGCCATTTGAGCGCTACCAGCCTTTCGCCCCAATTGATCTTCCCGATCGCACTTGGCCAACCAGAACCATGACTTCGGCACCTCGATGGTGTGCCGTGGACTTGCGAGACGGCAACCAAGCACTTATTGATCCCATGACACCTGCGCGCAAGATGGCAATGTTCGAATTGCTCGTCTCCATGGGGTACAAAGAAATCGAGGTTGGCTTTCCCTCCGCTTCCCAAGCAGATTTCGATTTTGTCCGCCAAATAATCGAAGAGGGCAAAATCCCAGAAGACGTAGTGATCCAGGTGCTTACCCAATCACGTGAACATCTGATCGAACGCACATTCGAGTCCTTAGTAGGCGCCCAACAAGCCATTGTGCACCTGTACAACTCCACCTCGACGCTCCAGCGGAGGGTCGTATTCGGACTAGACGAGGCGGGAATTGTTGACATCGCAGTACATGGCGCGCAACTATGTAGGAAATATGCGGAGGAAGTCACACCAGACACTGACATCTACTTTGAGTACTCTCCCGAGTCATACACAGGAACAGAACTCGATTTCGCGCTTAAGATTTGCAATGCCGTGACAGATATTTGGCAGCCAACTCCCGATCACAAAGTGATCCTGAACCTCCCAGCTACTGTTGAAATGGCCACGCCTAACGTGTATGCCGATTCAATTGAGTGGATGAATCGGCATCTGGATCGTCGCGAATCGATTGTCCTTTCACTGCACCCGCACAATGACCGCGGGACAGGAGTCGCCGCGGCAGAGCTGGGTTACTTAGCTGGCGCTGATCGCATTGAAGGTTGCCTATTTGGAAACGGTGAACGCACCGGCAACGTGTGCCTGGTGACACTAGGAATGAATCTCTTTAGCCAAGGGATTGACCCACAAATTGATTTCTCAAATATTGATGAAATCAGACGCACCGTCGAATATTGTAACCAAATTCCGGTACCTGAACGACACCCCTACGGAGGTGACTTGGTATTCACAGCCTTTTCTGGATCCCACCAAGACGCAATCAATAAGGGTCTCAATGCGATGAAAGCTGATTCAGAGGCCGCCGGTGTGGACATCAACTCGTTCCGTTGGGAAGTCCCTTATCTCCCCATAGACCCACAGGATTTGGGTCGCACCTACGAAGCTGTTATCCGGGTTAATTCTCAGTCGGGAAAGGGCGGGGTCGCATACATCATGCGCACCGAGCACCGTCTCGAACTTCCGCGTCGGCTTCAAATCGAATTCTCCCAAGTAATTCAAAAAGTCACGGACTCCGAGGGTGGGGAAATTGACCCTCATACAATGTGGGAAGTCTTCTCTTCAGAATATTTGCCAGACTCCCAAGCACCCTGGGGTCGCCTCTCGCTGCGCTCGGTGAAGCAAAACTCCGACGTTGATGGACACACAACTATTGAAGCAAATATCACAGACGGTGCCGACCAAGTGACATTGATTGGATCTGGCAATGGTCCGATTGCGGCCTTTTGTTCCGCAGTGACCGAATACGGAGTTGATGTTCGCGTCTTGGACTACACCGAGCATGCGCTTAGCGCTGGTGGAGACGCTACGGCAGCTTCATATCTTGAATGCGCGGTCGACGGTCAGGTGCTGTGGGGCGTTGGCATCGACCCCTCAATCACAACTTCTTCGCTCAAAGGAATTATCAGTGCTATAAATCGGGCTAAGCGAAATTAGAGTGTGACCGCTTTACCCGTATGCGCTCCGATATCGGCGATGATGTGATCCACGAGTTCGTGGGTGATCGGAGAATCAACTGTGAGCACCATGAGTGCGTGCCCTTCATGGTCTCGGCTGACTTGCATTCCCGCGATATTGATTCCTGAACCACCCAACAGATTTCCGACCTGACCAACTACTCCAGGTCGGTCGTGATAACGAAAGAACGCCATGTGTGTACTCACGGGGACATCAATGTCAAAACCATTGAGTTCGACAACCTTGGCTTGATGCGCACTCCCTGCGACCGTTCCAGAAATACTGACCGAGACACCATCTGTCTGAGTAATAGAGACCATGAGTAAGTTCTTGTGATCATCACTGATTGGATTGGTCTTGAGTGAGATGTCGACCCCCCGCTGTTCAGCCAGCACCGGTGCATTGACAAATGAGACGGGATCATGGACCAGCGTTTGAAAGACTCCCTTGGTTGTGCTCAATTCAAGAACCCTTAAATCATGCTCAACGACTGCGCCTCGAACTTCAACTTCAACGCGAACAATTGCTGCATCGGCCAGAGCGCACGCAATCGCTCCTAGCTTTTCAGCGAGCGGGACCAGCGGCTTGATATCTTCATGGAGATTACCCCCCTGAACGTTGACCGCGTCCGGGACTAACTCACCGGCAAGGGCTAGTCGCACTGAGCGAGCCACAGAAATACCGGCCTTCTCCTGAGCTTCATCGGTAGAAGCACCAAGATGGGGTGTTGCAACAACCGTCTCAAGCGTGAAAAGTGGGGAGTCCGTGCAGGGCTCCTTTGCGTACACATCGAGTCCCGCACCAGCAACCCGCCCGTCCACAATCGCGTTGTACAGGGCTGTTTCGTCAATGATTCCACCACGCGCCGCGTTAACAATATGCACTGTCGGCTTTGTTTTGCGCAATTCAGCTTCACCGATGAGACCGACGGTTTCAGGGGTCTTGGGCAAGTGAATCGTGATGAAATCACTCTCGGCAAGCAGCTCGTCTAAAGTCACCATTCGGACTCCGAGCTGCGCCGCGCGAGCCGGTTGCACGTAGGGGGCG
>DGQA01000007.1 GCA_002390705.1 Actinobacteria bacterium UBA4426
CGTGATGTTTTGGGAAACGCAGCCAGAGTGCTTTTTGTGAGGGGCTAGACCCCCGGTGGGGGGCAACCGGCGGAGTTATCCGCAGTGTTTGCCCCGCGTCCAGACCCCACACAGCTCCGCAGTGTTTGCCCCGGAGCCGGTCATTGATTCTGCTCATGGTCCAAACGCACTCGTAATGTGTAGGTGCTCTCGTGTAGACCGTTTGTATTGCCCCTTACGACAGTCCGTGCACTCGGTGTGGATGTCGATACGACTGGTCAGCAGAAGGAATAGTGTGAAAGGATATCGTTATGGGAGAGCAAGGCATCCGCCATCACATGGAGTCCGTCACGGTCAATGCGTCGGCTGAGGCACTTTATGATCTTGTTTCCGACATCACCCGCACCGGCGAGTGGAGCCCGATCTGCACTTCATGCTGGTGGGACGACGAGGCCACTGCCGGTCAGATTGGTGCTAAGTTTACCGGGCGCAACGAGCTTCCGCACCGGACCTGGGAGAGTCGCTCGCAGGTGGTGGTTGCCGAACGCGGGCAAGAATTTGCCTGGGAGGTGGGCGACAGCTTTGTACGTTGGGGCTACATCCTTACTCCGGCGGAAACCGGGACGACTCTCAGTGAGACTTGGCATTTTCTTCCAGGTGGGATCGCCATGTTCGAGGAGCAGTACGGGAACAACGCCCATGTTCAGATCGCCGAACGCACCCAGCAGGCGCTCGACGGCATACCGGTAACGCTCGCGGCAATTAAGCGTATAGCGGAGTCCGTTGATGAAAATCAGGTAACACGGCCACTTTGAGGGCGAGATGGTCATCCTGCAAGTGGCTCAGGAAAGAATTACGGTAAGGATCCCCTGAATTCGTGGTCAATGTCGGTTCCATTTAGTGGAGCACGCGATACCGGTCGCGGTGGTGCAGTCTGAAGCCGAGTGATGCGCACAGTGATACTGCGGGGGAGTTACTTGAGTCGACTTGGAGTGTGAGTTGGTCGCATCCTTGTACACGTGACACATTTGCTAACTCGCACATGAGTATTCGACCAAGGCCACGACCCCGGTATTGCGGGTGAACGTATAAGCGAGTGAGTACGCCCCAACTGCCAGTGAATGCAATGCGCCCGGTGGCTACTCGTTGACCCTCGAGAAGGACAGATAGGTAGCGTGCGCAGTAGCGGCGCATGATTTCGGCGCACGCCTTGTCACCTTGGACTTCCAACAACTCAGGAGTCGGTTCGTCTGATATTTCTACCGTGAATCTAACGTCACGTGTACTCGGTTGAATTTCGCTCGCGTTACTCACCATGAATTGGAGATCAGCCGCAACCTGCCAGCCCTGCGTATCGAGATATTCATCCAATTTCGTGTATGCGGGAAGTGGCACCTGGATAGTTGGTTGCAGTCCGTGTCTTTGGTAGAAAGCGGCCACGTCGAGCAGGGCTTGGTCAATCTCTTTCCCGGGGTCACCGAATGGCCGGGCTCCCATGGGTAGAACTGAATTTCCCTGAAACGTGTCGCCTACGGAGGCTCGTAGAAGCCACTTGCCGTACTCGGCAGTTACGTCGGCGGGCCATGTTGTCGAGGCCGCCGCCTCAAGTTCACGAATACGCATGCTCAGCGGTGCGCCGAAACCGGCTTTCGCGCTGACTTTTTTGACCACGCGCCACTGGGTAATCGATTCAGGATTAAACGTTGCAAGTGAACCATCACGCTTGCGGATCGTTCGTACGTCGTGCAGGACTCCGAGCAGTTCCTCTGTGTTGCCCTGGGAATCTCGCAATGCAATCGTCAACCGCGCGCCAATCTGTGATGCTCCGGGGGGGCTGATCATGGCTTAATTCTAGGAAGCTTTCCGAATTTGTAAACGGCACATGATCGAAGCGAGCCGCGTCGACAAGCTTTCTGTGTTAACCGAGGCCCTCAGTACAAGGCGGGGTGAGCTCATTCAGGTTGACACTATCCACAAAAATGTCGAGGACTTTGGAGACTTGCGTATCGAGATCGGGAACGGCGATGAGCGAATACAAATCGCATAAGTACAGTGTCATACGCTAAAGCCAGTTCTGTGAACAGCTGGATATTCCCTTGGGATTGCGTAGCAGTCCTTTTATCGAGCGGACGTTAGTATTGAGTATGACAATCGCAGAATTATTTAGCGCCGGGTCCACAGACTGGCTGCGGGTGAATTCAAGACTGCGCACTTATTGGCATACGCTCATTGCGGTCACAACTGTTCCGCTGCTGACAGTCGCGGCAATCGCCATTGCGATTTTTGAGGATGTCCCGGTGGTCCGATTTATTGGGGTCGTCAGCATCATGGTGATCATGATTTTTGCGATCTGGGCGTGGGTCTTAGCCACCCGTCGCGTTCGCTCGATTGGCTACCGTCTCGAATCACGCGAGTTAAAAGTGAGTAGCGGAATCATGTTTAGGCGAGTGGTGAGCGTCCCATTTGCTCGAATGCAACTAGTTGAGGTGAGTGCTGGCCCACTGGAAAGAGCATTTTCTTTAGCAAGTGTGCAACTGCACACAGCCTCTGCATCAACGGACGCAACAATCCCCGGACTTGATCCTGAGCGCGCTGCCGAGATTCGCGATGCTCTTGCTGTGCACAGTGCTACTCCAGCTGCGGCAACTACCGCGGGCCTCTGAGGAATCGATTAGTGAACATCAATGTCCGATAATTTTTCACGTCCGCAGCACACGGCTCCGTTGACGCCGATTCTTCAGTTAGTCAATGGCTCACCAATCGTGCTTGTGGCCTTTTTTGCAGTTGGCTTGAGCTGGTTGTTCCTACTAATAGGTGTTATTTTTCTTGTTGTTGGCGGGCTTGGTTATTGGGCTTCGTGGCGCAAGAATTTTTTTTGGATTAATGAAAAAGGTGAGCTTGAGGCTAGGTCCGGTATTTTTTTCAGACGTTCCAGACAGTTGCGGATCTCCAGGCTCCAGTCCGTTGACATCTTGCGTCCGCCTGTTGCCAGACTGCTGGGGTACTCCAGTCTCAAAGTGGAGGTTGCCGGCAGCGGAGACTCGCGCGTGATCTTGTCGTACTTGAGTGTTGGGAAAGCTCAAGAGTTACGGTCTGAGATTTTGAGTGTGGCAAAAGAGGAACAAGCATTCACTCAATCAGCGGAGCGTGAAAATCATTGGCAGTGGCGGGTCCCGAATGGTCGACTTGTGGCTTCGATGGTCCTCACCACGTCGACCTTCTTTGTCATTGTTGTAGCAGTTGCATCCGCTGTAATCGCTCTGCGGGTAAGTGGGCTGGTCGCTCTCGCTTTAGCGGTGGGTGGCTCCGCCGCTAGCTTGGCTGGGATTACATCCCTATTTAATTTTTCAGTAGGTAGAAATGAACGTGGCATCGCGATTTCGCATGGATTTTTTACCACAGCTCACTACACGGTGTCTCCGATTCGTATTCAGGCGATTTGCTTAGTTCAGCCAATTGCCTGGCGACCTTTTGGGTGGTATCAAATCGCTATTAATGTTGCTGGTACTGAGCAGAGCGGCAAGAAGTCGGGGCCTCGTTTCTTGATCCCGGTAGTTCATGAGGACGCGCTGCCTGAGCTATTTCGCGAGTTGCTTCCCTCCTGGAATCTAGAAAAAGAAGATGAGTGGCTCGCATCCGCTACAAGTTCTCGTTGGCGTTTCCCTTGGCAGGCAGCTCGTCTCGCGGTGAGTGTGACACCAAACCTTTTTATGGTCAGGAGTGGAGCGCTTACCCGGCGACTCAGCGCCGCGCCACATGAGCGCATCCAGTCAATTCGAATCACACAAGGTCCATGGGAGCGAAAACTGGGGATTTCGAGGTTGCACGCTGATTCGGTTCCAGGCCCGGTGCGTTTAAATGGTCGTGGTTTGGGCAGCAGCGTCGCAGTTCACACTGCGCTGGAAGAACTTGACCGGATGTTCACAGCGCGAGAGTCTCAAAGAAGTGAGCAGTGGTAAAAATTTCGCAGGTTGATCATCCATTGTGATTCATACGTTGATGTAATTTGTCAATTCCGGTCTCATGCGATTATGTAAAAGTTCTGTGACCAACTTTGGAACCTGGCGTCAGCTTGCCGCGTCTTAGCCCTGACAACTTGACCAGGCTAAGAGGAGTAAGAAATGAAACTAGCTAGGAAGATAGCGACCCTGACGGTTACATCCGGATTGGCAATTGGAAGTTTTGCTCTGGCAACTCCAGTATCTGCCCACGGTTATATGGATGGACCTAAGTCTCGAGCTTTGCTCTGTAAAGAGGGCGCGAATCTGAACTGCGGTTCTGTAGTTTATGAACCGCAGAGCCTTGAGTACCTTAAAGGTTTTCCCCAGTCTGGCCCTGCGGATGGAAAGATTGCTTCCGCAAACGGTCAGTTCGGTGGCTTTCTTGATCAACAGTCGAGCGTTCGGTGGGCAAAGACAGACATCACGTCTGGCCCACTACTCATGGACTGGACCTACACGGCCCCTCACTCAACTGACGGCTGGTCCTATTACATGACTAAGCCGGGCTGGGATCAAAATGCGCCACTGGAACGTTCTGGATTCGAAAAAATCGCGACAGTCACCCACGACGGATCAAAAGCCTTCACCAATCCAGATCACGTGATTGACATTCCAGCAAACCGCAACGGATACCACGTGATCCTCGCTGTGTGGGATATCGCTGACACGGTTAATGCTTTCTACAACGTTATTGATGTCAACGTGAACGGCGCAGGCGAAGACGTTGTTGCGCCAAATGCCCCCACCAATCTCATTGCTGCAGAGAAAGTTGAAGGCGGCGTAGACTTGACATGGATCGATGCAAATAGTGATCGCAGCGATGTCACCTATGCGGTTGCGCGCGATGGGGAACAGGTGGGAAAGACCAGTGGAACGAGCTTCACGGACTGGGAAGTAGTTCCCGGAGACACCTATCAGTACACAGTCACGGCCAGTGATGTTCAAGGAAACCGGTCGACACAGTCAGCAACCGTTACCGTCACACTTGCCCAGAACGTCGATTCAGATGTGACTGCACCAACAGTGCCGAGCAACCTTCACACAATGCAAGTGACTGCAACAGAGGTGAAGCTGATGTGGGGCGAGTCATTTGATGCCTCAGGCGCAGTTACCTACAATGTTTATCGTGATGGCTACTTGCGTGGCTCCACTGAAATGACAGTATGGAGAGACACTTCGGTTATTGCCGGCACCGCTTACCAGTATGTTGTGAAAGCTGCTGATTCTTCGAGCAACGAGTCGGGGTCAAGCAATGTCTTAAATGCGAGCACGCTGGCTCCACCAGCACCAGCACCGGCACCAGAGTCAGGTGGAAATTGGAACTCTTCCGCGGCTTACCAAGCGGGAGATATTGTGACATTTAATCGAACCACTTATCGTGCTGTGCAGTCGTACCAAGGCGTTGGTGACCCAAACTGGATTAAAGCTCTCTCCCTATGGACCCCGGTAGCTGACGTGGCTTCAGAGCCCGAGTTCACGCCGGCACCAGTTCCTGTTCCATTCGCACAATGGAGCGCTACTGGTAGTTACCAGGCTGGTGACCGTGTTGTGAGCAACGGTGTAACTTTTGAAGCCGTTCAGTCGTACCAGGGCGTTGGTGACCCAAACTGGATTAATGCGCTCTCCCTCTGGAAAAAGATCTGAAGATCCACTACAGGAAGTGGCCCCGCAAAAGCGGGGCCACTTAGTTTTTACAGATTCAGCGGGTTCATAGAAGACCACGACCTACGTGGCACGGCAGCGTCAGATCGATCAAGGTGCGCAGACCCTGCGAAGTGGTCTCACGACAGCACTGGGGGGCTCCGCCAGACATGCCTGCCCCACGGGAGCTGCCACTAGCCGAGAATTCCTATTTTGAAGCTTGCAAGTCGTGCTTCAGGGGCTCCTTGGCCACCATGTTTATTCGTAAATGCTGCAGTCGCGTTAACCCCGCAGATTGACTCAATGGGACCACTGCCGCCTGGGTGTGCGCTGATCCATTGGGTGAGGTCATAAATACTGCCATTGACAATTGCCCAACAATCATTTGCAGAGTTATGTCCGGCAACTGCCGCCGCAGTGATGGCAGGCTCAGAGGTCTCGGCAGGCTCAGAAGTGACCTCGGGATCGACCGTGCTGTGCGACTTTTCTGGGTCTGCGGTCATTGAGATGGTGGAGGATCTTGCGCTGTCCTCCCACACTTGTGTGGCTCCCGAGTCACCCGCAAGAACCGTTGATATTACTGCCGCGAGTGAAATAAGTACCACTAGGCTTCCGGTCACAGTTCGGACCATTGATTTTGGTTTTGTATCAAGCCAGAGCCACAAGGCACTAATGAGCGTGAGTGCGATGGCCAAGTAAAAAGTGCGGTTACCCCAGTCATGATGCTCATCCGTCACACCGCGGCTTTGTTGCAGAGCGGCCCCGCTTTCTTTTGCAATAAAGGCCCCGACTAGGGAAATAAGTACCCCTGAGGCGACAAAATACTTCTGGACTTTGCCACGAAACTGTGGGATCACAACCAGGGCGATCATGCCGATTGCGCTGAGGGGAAGCAGGACCACAACGATGTGGATGAAAAGGGGATGAGCTGGCAGGCCGTTAACGGTGTCGAACATCAGCCCTTCTTCTTTTTCTTGACTACCCCAATTTGGTACTTAGCCAAGTTAAAGGCGGGGGCTGCAGCACTAGCGTGTTGGGCGTTAAAGCGTTTTGAGCCGTTCTTTCCACACGTCGCAATGATGCGACTGGAACCACCCGGATGCTTACTGATCCAGCCCGTGAGGTTGTACACCTTTTTGTTCACGATAGTCCAGCAGTCGGCGGACGTGTTGTGTTTTTTAACTTGTTTGACCTTGATCTGTTTAATGGCGTTGGGATTTGCATTGATGGCGGTTGGGGCAATAAAACCGACGGGAATGAAAAGCGTAATGACCAATGCGACGAGTTTGGATTTCACGTGGGGATAATGCCACCCTTTTCACGCGTTGTCCAACGCAAGTTCAAAATCGAGTAACTACAAGGTTCCTTCTTCGGCAACTTCAACTCGCGACCCACCGAAGTGCTAACTGTGCGGAGCCCCCAGTGCTTCAATGAGACGGCTTCGCAGGGTTTGCGCACCTTCGGCGATCTGACGCTGTCGTGCCACGTAGGTCGCGCGACCAGTTTTTTCTTCCATTTTTATGGAAACATAACCGTATCTACTGAGGTCATAAGGGCTCGCTTGCATGTCCAGCGCTCGCGCATCTCGCGCCAGTTCAAAACTGTCGAGGACCAAAGCACCGGGAAGCATTGGTTGAAACCACATACAGTGCTTATAAAGATCCATATTCGCGTGCAGACAGCCCGGCTGCTCGACTTCTTTTTGATTCTCGCGGGTGGGAATAATGTTTAGTTGATTTGCGTTCTGTGGTGCGGCCCCTTCGGTGAAGAATCTGAATGCATCAATATGGGTGCAACGTAGTCCGACTTCGTCAACGAGCGAATTAACCTGCTGTTGGCTCACCCGCAATGGGTCCGCATGTCGAATCTGTTGTCGATCAACTTTATACACCATGGCCCATTCATGTAACCCAAAACAGTTGAATACTTCTTCTCGTGATTGCGTGTTGATCAAAAGCTCAAGTGTTGACTCAATCCTATTCCGGTGCTTGTCACGATAAGCAGTGTCTAGTTCAGACTGACCATCAGTGGAAACATAATTAGGTAAATCAAATTCGTGGTCGGCATCCACTTCTAATGTCACCCCAGTCCCGGGAAACCATCTCTCCAACTTCGTTGGCGTGTAGGGGTAGTACTCGAACATGAAGTCAGCAACGGGCTCTCGAGTGCCCGATTTCCTGCGCTCACGCCTACCACCGGTCAGAGCACCCGCACGGGCTTTATGTGCAGCTTGATCTTCGCGCCATTGTGATATCGAGAGCACGGAGTTCATGGTGAGGCATTTTGCCAGTACCCTGTACGGGTGGTTGATCCCAGTGCCCTACATCTCACGATTGCTGCATTTTTTGCACCTTTGCAAAATCAAGCCTTTATTTCCACAGTAGATATTTGTGAGTATGACCAGGTCATCATTGGTTTCTCCGATCGCGCCCCACAGGACCTCGGTGAGAAAATGGCGCATGAACTATCTGGAATACCGGCCACATTGGTGCACTCGGGTCTCACCCTCGACCTGTCTTCACTTACCTCACGCGCTCAGATCCGCGCGACGGGGTCACAGGTAAAAAAACTTCTAATTGCGATGGGGTCAACCGCTGCCAGTCTTGCAGGGCCAATGCCAACCAGTCCCGCGAAGTTAGACCAACGGGACCGCGAATTTCTCGACAATGTCCCTCCACATCACGGTGTGTGAGCGAACGCACGTAAAGCGGTTAGCGGGAGTTGATCACGAATGAAATTTGGGTGGAGCTTGCTGCCGCCAGTGCGGCGCTTTGCCATTTCTCAACACTGACCAAAATAACAGTCGAAGTGGGGGAACCAAAACCTGAGGAATCGGGCAAATCCAAGACTGAAGCATTGGTTGCAATAACTATGGGAACACCCGATTCGCTGGGAACTACCAGGTCAATGTTGTCGCCTACCCGAACCGAACGTGCAATTGCAGCAGACCGAAGTGTTACCGGAACCGCAACGGAGCCCTTGGGCAAGCTTGCAACAATCTCGTCGGGTCCACTCGCCGGAGCCGGTGCGGTTAGCGAACCAAAAACGAGCAAAACGGCGACTGCTCCCGAAGCGGAACCAAAAATGCGGCGATGTCGATTGAGTTGGGTTCGAATTCGAAGAATTACATTTCCCTGCATGCTACGAATGTAGGTGCGAAAGCCGGCTGCGTCCAATAGATATCCACAAGGGTTACGAAGTTGCGCCGGAACCCGAACTTGACTCAGTTTTTTTGGGTGCTGATTTTTCAGCCGCTGGTGTTGCTGCAGGTGTGGTCTCTGTTTTTGGTGTTGAGGTGGAAGTGGAGCTATCGGTTGACCGTGAGTCTGTGCGGTAAAATCCGGAACCTTTAAACATCACGCCCACTCCGCTGAACTGCTTGCGTAATGATTCTTTTCCACAGGCAGGACAAGTGGTCAAGGTTGGGTCCACCATTGATTGAACGATCTCGTGATTGGTATCGCATTCTTTACACGAATACTCGTAGGTGGGCACGCAATCCTCCAGTTGTCCGACCAGTCGAGAAGTGAGCACTCCCCCAGTCTGATTTCCAATTGTGCCCTAAGCCTGGTTGGTATGGCTAATGCAGGGCACCCGCGCTCTAGAGTTGAGGCCATGCGAGAAGCAAGCCGACTGGCGGTAATCGGTGTGGGCGGCGTACTGGGTGCACTGAGCCGGGCCGGGGTTTCCCAAATTTTTGGTCAGGATCGCCTTGAGCTGGGGGATCAAAGCGCTAATTTCCCATGGGCAACGCTGGCGATTAATCTGTCGGGCGCGTTTCTGATTGGGATCGCGGCAGTTGCCCTGATCACCGACAACTCGAGTTACCGTAAACCATTTTTGGTCACCGGAGTCCTTGGTGGGTTCACAACATTTTCGGCACTTGCATTGGAGGCCGTGGACCTCTTTGATCAAGGCTTATGGGTCACAGCATTGGTATATCTGATTGTGACAGTCGGCGCTGGATTACTTGCGGTCAATATTGGTGTTCGAGCCACGCGAAGGATAGTCAGAACATGAGCACGATTTTGGCGATTTCAGTTGGGGCCTTCATTGGTGCCCCACTCAGGGCGCTGGTTGAGCAGTATGCAACCCGAGTGCGTAGCCCACTCACTGCGCTGCTGTTGATCAACTCACTGGGCTCACTCCTAGCCGGATTCAGTATTGGAGCTTTTTCTGGTGACCTGCGGATTCTTTTGGTGATTGGACTCGCTGGGGCTTTCACAACTTTCTCAGGTTGGGCGCTTGCATTCTCCATCTATGCGGATGCGTTGACGCACGCGAAACTCACATATCCGGCGAGATTCGTGCGACTAGGTGTCGCCGTCCTCTTCGCGATCGTTATCCCCAGTGTGGCCGCTTTGGGTGGCTGGCTTGTCAGCCAATACAACTAGTCCGGGGTATTAAACCAACGCACGGATAGTTCGGTGACACTCGCATCAACGGGGATGTCATGTGCTTGGGTGGGCACGTCAGGAAGAAATTCGGATTCAAAGGTGACGCCAATGAGAAGCGGTGAACGCTCGAGACCGGCAAGTTCGGCCAGCGCCCGATCGTAGAAACCTTTGCCCTGGCCGAGTCTGAATCCAAACGGATCAATTGCGTGTGCGGGAATAATGATCGCCGCACACATGGGCAAGGCTTGAGCACTAGAAATCGCGTCATCGAGGTTCGGTTCGAGGGTGCCAAATGAATTGCGCTCCCAACACCTCTCATCGCCGTCTGCAGCCCAGAACAAATCATGGCCGCTGACAACTGGAACTAGCACCGTGACACCTAACTCTCGCAAGTCCTTTCGTGCAGAATTCACACTCGGTTCAAAAGGCATAGCTACATAAAGAGCGACAACGCTGTTCGCTGTTACCGGGATAGTTTCCAAAAGGTCGCAAATGTGACGGGAAATCTGCGCATCAATGTCCACACTCGCGGCCAATTCTCGAGCTACACGAGCTGTCCGCAACCTGCTGCGCAGGATTGATTTGCGCTCACCTTGATCCACATGCACAGTCATATATTCCTATGGGTCCCCACACCTCGTGCAGGCGGCGTTATTCATGCGGAAATTTGTACCCAGATCCGTATACGCACATATATAGGTGTGCGCACATGTAGGCGTGCGTGGCGTAGGGTCTCCCTATGGCTGTTGAGGGCGTGCGCAAAGCGGTAATCCCCGCGGCAGGGCTGGGTACCAGGTTCCTTCCCGCAACCAAGGCGACTCCAAAAGAGATGCTGCCCGTTGTGGACAAGCCAGCTATCCAGTACGTGGTGGAAGAGGCAGTTGCCGCAGGTTTGGAAGACATCCTTTTTGTTACCGGTAGAAGCAAGCGACCACTCGAAGACCACTTTGATCGCAATTATGAACTCGAGCAGGTACTTGAAGAAAAAGGTGATGTAGAACGTTTGCGCTTAGTTCGTGAGTCAAGCGATCTCGCTCGGATCCACTATGTCCGTCAAGGTGACCCGCTCGGCCTTGGCCATGCCGTTCTTGTGGCCCGCCCTCACGTGGGGGACGAGCCTTTTGCTGTTCTGCTGGGAGATGACCTAATCGATGCGCGCGATCCGATTTTGGAACGCATGATTGAGATAAGAAATGAGTGGGGAGGTTCTGTCCTGTGTCTAATGCAGGTGCCCCGGGAAACCATTTCTCTCTACGGCTGCGTGTCCATCCAAGGTGCACCAAGTGAGGGAATGGTCGTTGTCGGTGATCTGGTTGAGAAGCCGGATGTCTCTAGTGCGCCAAGTGACCTTGCAATCATTGGCAGGTACATCCTGGACCCCGCGGTCTTTGCAGTGTTGCAACAAACAGCTCCTGGTCGAGGTGGAGAAATTCAATTAACCGACGCACTGCGAGTATTGGCGACAATGCCACCGGAACGAGGCGGCGGCGTTCGGGGGGTTGTTTTCGATGGTAGACGCTACGACACTGGGGACAAACTCAGCTATCTTCAGGCAGTTATCACCCTGGCGACGCAGCGCAAAGACATCGGTCCTGGACTCAATGCGTGGTTGCAAGATTTCTGTCAAGACGGCACTAGCGGTACTCAGTAAGTCCATGACAGTTCCTGGTTTTTGGCCGGTTACGTTAACAGAAGGCCCACTGGTACTTCGACCTCTGCGGTTGAGAGATAGACGCGCTTGGCGTGAAGTTCGCAATCGAAACAAGAAGTGGTTGTCGCAATGGGATGCCACTATGCCGCCCGAGGGCCAAATAGTTGGGCAACGACCACCGAATTACAACATGATGATCCGAATTATGAAAAAGGAAGCTCGTGAGGGTCGAGCTCTTCCGTTCGCAATTGAGTTTGAGGGCAAGTTTGTCGGGCAATTGACCGTTGGTGGGATCTGGGGCGGTTCATCTCGTGGGGCATTTTTCGGCTACTGGATCGATGAAAGTGTGGCTGGGCGAGGACTCATGACAAAAAGTGTTGAGTTGGTAGCTGATTACTGCCTTAAGACGATGCTATTGCACCGCATTGAAATAAATGTCCGGCCAGAAAATGCTGCGTCATGTGCGGTGGCTCTGAAAGCCGGTTTCACCAAAGAGTCGTATCGGCCGAACTATTTACATATCGATGGAGATTGGCGTGATCATATTGGCTTTGTAAAATTTCGCGACACGCCAACTGCAGTTCAGGAGCAATACCAATAGAAGTAGGCGCTTGCATCTAACGTTGTGGTCGTGACTGGGTTAATTTACGCGGTGATCATCGGGCTTTGGGCCGCCGTATTAATCCCTATTTGGCTTAAACGTCAAGATCAAGTCAGTGAAGTTCGCTCAACTGCGCGATTTAGTTCAGCAATGCGCTCCCTCGGTGACCGAGCAGATTCCCAACAAAGCCATTCGACCCGAGCAGTAGCTCACGAACGTGAATTCGTTTCTCCGCGGGCCCGTGCTCGGCATCAGTCAGCCAAGCGTCGCTCGGTGGTCCTCGCGACACTCACCAGCATTACCGCATTGGCGTTAATCGGAACCGCATTGGGATTGATTTCTGCCGTAGCCGCAATTGCGAGTGGATTACTTCTTGGCACATTCCTTGTCGCAAGCATGCTTACTGCATCCAAGCGGGGTCAGCGTCCGGCCCAAAATCGAACTCGGTCATACCGCGAATTACATGAAGTCGACGAAAGCGGAGATACACGCCGGCAACAACGTCCACTTTCTCGGGCTGAGTTGCAAAAAGCCGAACTTGATGAGTTTGCCAACTGGAATCCATGGGATGAAGAAGAACCAGGCTGGGATGCCGAACCGAGTACTTTGCCAAGTTACGTGAGCGCCCCACGTGCAACGTCAGTTCCACGTAATATTGAGCGAGCCGGTGATTGGTCAGGTGAATCCATGGTCAACATCGTTCAGCAGGCGCGAGATTCGCGAAGCGAGGATCTAGTCCGCGAGCCAGTAGCTAATGTAAGTGATTCAACAACCGAGATCCCAATCATCCGCGCCAACGCCCCCTACCAAGCTCGCGCGGTCAACGAGTAGTCCCTGCTAATCTGCACTGGTGCAAGGGGCTGTGGCGCAGTTGGTAGCGCGTCTCGTTCGCAATGAGAAGGCCAGGGGTTCGAATCCCCTCAGCTCCACTTCTTGGCTTACCAAGCCATGGTGCCTAAAATAACAGGCGAGGGCGGTGCGCATGAGCGATCTACACGACGTAGGTCAGCGAGATGGTTGGCGCTGTTGGCTCTGCGATACGGCCGTAGACCCAGAGGCTTCAGTGAATTCAGATCTAGGACCAAGTGTCGATAACTTTGCCGACTCAAAGGCAAAAAAAGGAACGGCAACCACGGTGCGCCTGGCTCATCGTTTCTGCAACACCATGAGAGGAAAGAAAGCCCCGGTCGTCCCTTGGTCCCCGGACCTCTTCGTGAGTGACCCAGCTGCGATTTTCGAATCAGTTCACAGACTATCCAAGAAAGGGGGCAGCGAGGCGGTCGCGCGATGCCCCACTCAAGCAGACGCCGAGCAGGCATCGGATTGGCTATTGGACCGCCTCAGCCGGCTGGCGCCGAGCGTGAAGTTCGTCACGGAAATCACATCGGGCGGTGGGCAGTATCTTCTGAAACTGAGGACCAACTAGATATTTGACAATAACGGGTGCTTCGCAGTGCCCGTAGATCGTAGTTAGACTTTGGGCATGGATAGGTCTGCCAGTGCGGGAATAATGGGCGCAGCCGTGGCCATCGGCCGCTCATTTCAACCTAACTTATTGACACGTGGCTCCACCGATCAGGCGATAATCACCGGTGCTTCATCGGCGATCGCGTACCAGGCGTACAGCGCCGGAGATGCCTTATTGACTTCAGTTGCCTCGCGGTTGGGCCGCACCGACGAACCCAGTGCTGGTCACCGCTTATTTGTTGCCGTTGCCGCGGGAGCTTTGGGTGCTGGCGCTTCTTTCGCACTTCGTTGGCGCGAGCACGAACCTTCGTCACGCGCATTGGGAAGACTCGCTTCGCAGACTTTGACCGCCATGGCGGGGGTTAGCGCTCTCGCAACTTCAGCGGCACGTGATCAACGAGGTGGTCCCGGTGTGTCACATGTGGCAACAGCCGTTGTGGTGGGAGCCTGCTCCTGGGCAACAACGCAGCCGTGGAGATCCTTACCTGGTTCTGCGACCTACCCGAAAACAGTCGCTAGCACTGAATTTAAAGGCAAGTACTTTTTTGAAGATCAAGTGCGCGAAGTCACGCCGGCGAAAGCTGCTGCCATTGGGACCGGGGTAGCCGCAGTCACCCTCGGACTGTCTCATGTTGAGTCGGCTTTGACACGCTCTTTGTCCATGGGGGCGACCTATGTGTTTGGGGGTCAACCGCAGGACCATCGGTTATTGGGAAGGACCACGAGTCTCGCGATTTTTGGGGCCTTCGGGTGGTTTGCTGTCGGACAAGCGGAGCGGTTTTTGAGCAAAGGCGGCGGTGGCATTGATCCCGGCTTGGAAGAGGCACCGGAGATCCCAGAAGTCACCGGATCTTTGTCGTCAGGCCTGCCGTGGAATAAGCAGACGCGTGAGGGTGCCCGTTGGCTGAGTATGTCCCTGCCTCCCGAGAGCATCAACAGTGTGATGCAAATTAAGAATGCGAAACAACCGATTCGAGTCTATGCCTCACTTGAGGTAGCAGGGTCGGACGAAGAGCGCGCGCAGGTCTTACTCCGCGAGATTGATCGCACCAAGGCTCTGGAGCGAAAAGCTTTTGCCATTTTTTCTCCGACAGGTTCAGGATATGTCAATTACGTCGCAACTGAAACCTTCGAGTATCTGATGCAGGGAGACTGTGCCTCGGCTGCGATCCAATACTCCGTCCTTCCGTCAGCGCTATCTTTGACACGAGTTGGTGATGGAACGGCACAAACCCGGATGGTTCTCCAAGGTGTTGTGGAGCGATTACTCGCCATGCCAGCAGCGAAGCGACCCAAGTTCTTCCTTTTCGGCGAGAGCTTGGGTTCCCAAGTGAGCGAGGAAATGTTCCGAGATCTTGGCACTATGGGATTGCTGGGCACAGAACTTGATGCTGCCTTGTGGATTGGCACCCCTGCAGCAACTAAGTGGCGCGATCAGCTGTGGGGAAAGAGTCAATTGGCGGATGCTCCAACGGTAGATCAATCGGGGATTTATTTACCCCGAACTTTGCGAGACTGGATTGATTTGGCTCCCGAACAATACGACCGCATCAAGTTTCTGTTACTGCAAAACGGAGATGACCCTATTCCCAAATTTGGACCGCAGTTGCTGTGGCGTCGGCCAGATTGGTTGGGCCCAGCGGAGATGCGTCAGGTGGGTGCACCGAAGGGGACGCATTGGGTCCCGATTACGACCTACCTCATGACTTTCCTCGACATGATGAACGCGCTGATTCCAACCCCCGGAACCTTTGCTCAGGGCGGACACGATTACCGGGCCGTCCTGCCAAAGGCGCTCAGGGACACGTGGCGTTTGGAAGCAAGTGAGGTCCAAATGGAGCGGGTCAACGAAGCCCTGCGTCAACGTGAACTCGCCTGGGAGCTGTACCGCGATTGGGCTGCCGCCAATGTTAAGTCGGCTCAAGATGTGGACAAAGCGCGAGAAAAAGCGCTCAAAGATGCAACGCGATATGCCGGGTACCCGGTGGATGAACCGACACTTCAAGAAATTGTTAACTCAGGCCTGAATCCAATTTTGGTGTAGGGCATGAAAAAATTATTTCTTCTGATCTCAATTGTTCTCATGGGCATTCCTACCGGCCAGGGTGTTGTTCAAGCGGCGGAGATGGACGAAGTCTCTGGAACAGGTAACGGGGTTGCAGATTTGGGAACGATTCGAAAGCCTGTGATTGTGGATTTTACTTTTGTGGGGTCGGGACCAATGGTGGCTGTTCCCGTATTTGCCAAAGGAAAGAGTTCAATAGGGTGGATCGAAGGTGAAGCACCCGTGTCAGGAAGTCTGTTTGCTGAAAAGCATTCGTCGCCTCTGATTGGAGCCAAGATCACGGCCCCGGATCAATGGACGCTGCGGGTGCGGCCGATCACTAGTGCACCCAAAATTAGGTCAGGTAAAACCCCCATCGTTGTAAAGCTTTCCCAGCAGACCAAGCGAGATACCGTTCGAAAATTCGTATACCGAGGCAGTGGGGACGTGGTGGTGTTTCCCATTTCTGCAAAAGGGATGAGCGGGTTTCCAGTAGTCAATTCAAGTGGCAACGTGAAAAAGAACATAACGTTACCCCGGGGAACTAAATACATCTCAATCTGGGCCAATGGCCCTTGGAAGTTAAAAAAGTAGTGGTCAACACTTCACGAATTGTGCAGGTCGTGCACGCTCATGCCGAGGGTGAAGTGGGTGATGTTGTTGTTGCCGGTGTCGGACCGATACCGGGAAGTAGCGTGTGGGAGCAGTCGCGGTTCATTGCATCGGATGACTCTTTGCGTCAGTTTTTGTTAAATGAACCCCGTGGTGGGGTATTTCGCCACTGCAACTTGCTCGTACCACCCGTGAGCCCAAATGCGGATATGGGTTTCATTATTATGGAGCCGGAAGATACTCCACCGATGTCTGGTTCGAACACTATTTGTGTAGCAACCGTGCTGTTGGAAACGGGAATCGTGCCAATGCGCGAGCCGGTCACGGACTTAGTGCTGGAGGCTCCGGGCGGATTAGTTCAGGTGCGAGCGCAATGTCTAGGCGGCAAAGTGACCTCGGTGACTTTGCAGAACCTCCCCAGTTTCGTGGTACACGAGCGGGAATTCATCGATGTTAAGGGTTATGGATCCGTCGAGGTAACAACAGCATTTGGTGGAGATAGCTTTGTCATGGCTAGGGCGAGTGATCATGGTTTTGAACTCAAGCCAAGTGAGGCGGCTGAATTAGCGCGATTTGGAATGCTTTTGCGAAGTGCGGCGAATAGTCAACTTAATTTTGTCCATCCTTTATTGCCAGATTGGAAGCACCACTCCTTCGCGTATCTTACCGGTGAATTAGAACGCAATGATCTTGGTGAGCTCACGTCAACCAATATCTGTGTGATTAATCCTGGGAAGCTGGATCGCTCACCCACGGGCACAGGAGTGAGTGCGCTGATGGCGGTGATGTATTCCCGTGGTCTGATCTCGGTCGGAGAATCGTTTATTGGGCGGAGCATTATTGGATCGCGTTTCACGGGCCAGATAGTCTCCGCGACCGAGCTAGCGGGCCGGCCGGCCGTTATCCCACGCATTAGCGGCCAGGGTTATATTTATGGAACCAGTCAGTTCTACGTTGATCCAAGCGATCCTTGGCCACTGGGATATCGCGTTGCAGATACGTGGCCAAGCGTGACTTAATACTTCTGCGTCGCGAATATTGGAAAAAAATATATGCCCGGATGAAGCTGATTGCCATCGCGTCAAAGCGTGGTGAATCGGAGGGAACCAACAAGTAGTTGATGTGTCAAATATTTGGTAGGCTCGAGGTGCATCAATTCGATGCATACTTCATTTCCAGGAGAATTGCATGAGCGCTGCTGCGCCGTTACTACCCAATCACTCAGAGCTTGCCGCACCAGACCCCAATCGTTGGCGGGCACTCGTTGTGATCGCAATGGCGCAACTGATGGTTGTGCTTGACGCCTCGATTGTAAATATTGCCCTGCCCAGTATGCAGGCGGATCTGGGCATCAGCGACGCGAACCGTCAATGGGTTGTCACCGCATACACCCTGGCATTTGGTGGTCTTCTCCTTCTTGGTGGACGAATAGCTGACTTTCAGGGTCGCAAACGAATGTTTATCGTCGGCTTGATTGGATTTGCTGCCGCTTCAGCGCTGGGTGGCCTCTCGGTGAACGCAGGGATGCTATTCGCCGCTCGTGGGCTTCAGGGGGTCTTTGCCGCACTTCTCGCTCCGGCAGCCCTGAGTTTGATCTCAGTTACCTTCACTGACTCAAAGGAACGCGCGAAGGCATTTGGGGTTTATGGTGCACTTTCTGGTGCCGGCGCAGCAATTGGCTTGGTGCTCGGCGGTATTTTGACCGAATACACGTCATGGCATTGGACATTGTGGGTCAACGTCCCAATTGCCATTCTGGCCGTATTCCTTGGTGTGGCTTACGTTCATGAAAGTCGCGCAACGGGTGACACCAAGTACGACGTCCCGGGCGCTATCACTGCAACTGGTGGTCTGGTCTCTTTGGTTTACGGAATAACGATGGCTGAATCCGACGGCTGGACCGGTGCCAGCACGCTGACCTTTATCGGGATAGCAATTGCCATGTTGGTCCTATTCATTCTAATTGAGAGTCGCTCGAGTCATCCATTGTTGCCCCTAGCGATTATTAAGAACCGCAATCGTGGTGGTGCCTACCTGTCGAGCTTCTTTGTCGGAATTGGCCTGTTCTCTATGTTCTTGTTCCTGACCTACTTCTTCCAGATAGTTCAGGGATATACACCTCTGCAGGCAGGAATGCTCTTCTTGCCGTTCTCAGCCGGGATTATTGTCAGCGCGGGAATCGCGAGCCAACTCATGCCTCGTTTTGGGCCAAGGTATGTGACTTTTGGTGGTTTTTTCCTGGCAACGTTTGGAATGCTCTTACTCACGCGCCTGACCCCAGATTCCACTTACTGGCCCGAGGTTTTGCCGGCGATGATCATTATTAGTCTCGGCATGGGCCTGATTTTCGTTCCCCTCTCAGCGACCGCTTTGTTTGGAGTTGGAGATGATGACACAGGTGTTGCATCTGCCGTGCTCAACACTGCCCAGCAGATTGGTGGATCAGTTGGGATCGCCTTTCTTAACACAATCGCAACGAGCGCAACGGCGGCGTACGTGATCGCTAATAATGTAAATCCATTTGACGCCAGCGCACAGGTTGAAGGCTATGTCGACGCGTTCACTTGGGGCGCGGGAATTCTTGTTCTCGGGGGAATTCTGTGGGTCGCTCTGGTGAAAATCTCAAGGAAGGACATGTCGGCGGGAGACAAAGCAGCCACAGTCGAAGTGCAGTGAATACGGGCTCCGACTAATTTTCCATTTTGCCGGCTTCGCGCCGCAAGATCGGTTATGGTCTTCACATGCCTAGGCCTTTGCGACTCACCGTAATTATGTTTGTTCTTGTGGGACTTGGGCTCATCGCCCACACGGTGGCCTTGGGGACCATCACTATTCTTGGGGCCAGCATCGCGGTGTTGCTGGGGTTGGGTCTTGCGATTCCCATTTCCCGTGGGGTCATTCATCGAGTCCCGTTGGTGGCGTCTGTTTTTGGTGCAGGGATCTTGATCCACATGTCCTTATGCGTCACCTCCCACACTATTGATCACTCAACGGTGGGTGGGTTCGTTCCATCCGGCTCCATGCTGTTCTGGCATGCAGTGGCGGCCACCGTGGCGATGCTTGTGATCACATTCATGGATTCCGTGTACACCGCTTGGACGAGAATGCTGGCCAGCGTGATTGGGGGGATGTGGGAACGTTCCAGTATCGAAGGCAACACTGCCCTCACGGATACACAAGGAGCGGACAGTTGTGACGGCAGTCGTTTGGGTGAAACAGAAATATCGCGGGGGCCTCCGATGTATGCCCTGTGCGCGTAGGTAGTTCATAGAAAATTTTTAAGAAGTCACAACTGCACGGGCCGCCGAGAAAACCATGGCTTCAATGCCTGCGGCCGCTTCCTGCCCGTGTGAGGTGGCAAGACACGAGCAAACACTCAGGTTTTAGGGCTATCGCTAACTTCGTGGCACGGTAGAAGCATGTACAAACTTCCCCAGAAAAATTTGCCTCGTAAGCTCATTGGAATCACCGCAACAATCGGAGTGCTCGCGGCAGGTCTCACCTCCGCAAGCCCGGTCGTAGCGGCAGTCGGAGATGTCACCACATTCCCCGCGCCAATGGGAAACTCTCAACCGAGTGGAATTGCTCTCGATGCTTCCGGCAATTTTTGGATTGGATTAACGGCACTCGATCAAATTGCCAAGTCCACGCCCACGGGCAACATGGTCACCATCGCCATTCCCAATGGCAGCGCTATCGCTGGCACCAGTTCATTGGCTTTGGGAACGAGTAATCGCATGTGGTTGACCGAGAAAACTGCTAACCGGGTGAGTTACTTCGACACATTAGCCAACACATATACAGGTTTTGATATCCCTACCGCTAATTCGGAGCCCATGGGCATTGCAGCTGGGCCCGATGGCGCAATGTGGTTTACCCAATTTGCGGGTGACAAGATTGGCCGTGTCACCAACGCGGGAAGCATCACTGAATTCACTCTCGCAGCAGATGCCGAACCAACGTCGATTGTGGCGGGGCCAGATGGAGCCATGTGGTTCACCGCTCAAAAAGGTAACTCAATCGGTCGAATTACCACTTCGGGTGTAATTACAAATTACGCTTTGCCTACGGCTAACTCCGGCCCCACTGACATTACGGTTGGCGCGGATGCGAACCTGTGGTTCACCGAGTCCACGGGAAATCGAATTGGGCGCATTACCCCGAAGGGCTTGATTGCAGAGTTTGCACTCCCGACAGCAAACGCCAACGCAAACCAAATCACTTTGGGCGCGGATGCAAACCTGTGGTTCACCGAGACTGGTGCAAATCGAATTGGGCAGATCACTGCCGCCGGAATAATCACCGAATACGCGCTTCCTGGCGCTAATAACGGACCTAGTGGAATTGTTGCCGGGCTTGATGGAAACACGTGGTACACAGCAAAAACCACGAACCTTTTGGGACGGCTACTCACCGGCGTGACACCCGTTGCAACAACCGGTGCCCCAACGCTCACCGCGGCAAGCACTAAGACTGGTTCGACCGTGACAACCACCGCCGGTAATTGGGCGTCGCTCCCGACGTCGTACGCCTACCAATGGCAACGTTGCAGTGCAAACACTGATGCGTCCTGTGCCAATATTGTTGGAGCAACGACACAAGGCTTCGTGATCAGTGATGCAGATGCTGGAAAGTTTCTTCGATCAACTATCACAGCGGCAAACCTCAATGGAGCGAGCAGCACAGCAAGCCAGAGCGCACGGTTGGCCGTTGACGGATTGCCACCCAAACTGCCGCCGACTCCGGTTGTGGGAGCTCAAGCCGTGCAATTGGTTCCGGGAGTCACGGCGACACTAAAGGGCGCCAAGAATGTGAAAATTGGCAAACGCAAGCTTTTCCGGGTGGTAATGTCCGATCGCGCAGTGAAGGGCAAGGTGCGCATGAGCATTGTGAACTCGGCTGGTATCGAGGTATACGTGATCGCAAAGGGTAAATGGATCAACAAGACGGGGAAAGCGAAGAAAGTCAAGAAGATCAAACGCTCGTTGGCCCCCGGCAACTACACGCTCAAGGCCGTGTACACGCCCCGCAGCAACCTCGGAACCATCTACCCCATTGCCACAATGACTAAGCCGATCCGCATTAAGCGGTAACGCTGCACTAGCCTTTCCCGGCGGTAACTATTTGTCCGGGAAAGGTAGGTGCGCGTGGCTGCGCTGCTCGCACTTATTTCAAGCCTTACATGGGGCGTAGCTGACTTTCTGGGTGGGCTAGCTGCCCGGCGGGCGGGCGCCGCCCAAGTTCTCGCGGTCTCTTATCCCGCCGGCGCTGTCGTCATCACCTTCGTTGCAATCTTTGTGCTACCAGGGCAACTCACCACTGACTTAATCGGGATCTCGTTGCTTACCGGCATCGTCGGTGCGATTGCAATTGCCCTGCTTTACGCCGCATTGGTGCGCGGGCAAATGGGTGTGGTGTCACCTATCACCGCGGTCCTGAGTGGCGCAGTGCCGGTAATAGTTGGCATCTTCCGAGGCGAGCAACCTTCATCTTTTGCATTCATCGGAATGGGTCTTGCGGTATTCGCAGTTATTCTGGTGAGTCGAGAATCGGTCCACCATCACGGTAAAACCCCGATGTCCGCAATCGCATTGGCGGTACTCGCTGGACTCGCGATTGGCATTTACTTGACCGTACTTGGTCTCGCACCGATTAATTCTGGGGTCTGGGTGGCATCTATGGGTCGCTGGGTTTCCACCCTCGTCATGATCACTTTCGTGATTGTTGTTTCTCGCTCATTTAACCGCACTACTTTTCCGTGGAAACTGGCAATAATTACGGGCATTCTTGACTCTATGGCAAACGGCTTTTTCCAGTTGGCGAGCCAGCGCGGGCTATTGTCAATAGTTGCGGTTCTTGGGTCGCTCTACCCGGTGGCAACCGTTGTACTTGCGCGCGTGGTGATCAAGGAACGAATGAATCGAGTTCAAAGCCTCGGAGTGCTCTTGGCGCTAAGCGCGGCCGTGTTGCTCGCTTTTAACTCGTAGAAAGCGACTTAATAGCAATGCGGATATAGATAAAAAAGACAATATTGGCAATCGCCAGGGCCAAGAAAACACTGGACATGATTCCCCAGCCTTGGGCCGATCCAATAATGATTGCGGTGCCGGAGAAGAAGATGGCGGCGACAATTTGCAAGATTAGCGAGAATCGAAGCTTCCGCAATTCCCTCACTCTGAAATCTGGATGCGGATTTTCAATTTCCGGTTCCATGGGAATTCCTAACTTGATGTGAGGCGGGGGTGAGTAATTGCTTAATAGTGCCAGAGAGTTCTATGAGCCGGTCCTTTTGCACTGCATTTTTACTCCAGGCCACACCGATGGTGCGAAATGGCTGTGGATCCACAAGACTCGCGATTGCGATCCCCGTCCCGTTGCGAGCCTCGAGTTCAACGGCGCACTCGGGTAGAAGAGTGACGCCGCTTCCCGCAGCGACCATTTGACATACCGTTGCGAGGCCAGCTGCGCCTACATCAAAAGTATTTGAGACCTTGGCGCTGGCACAAATTTCTTCAGCTTGACCTCTGAGGCAGTGACCATCTTCAATGAGTAGGACGGGAAAGTCTGCAATCTCTCCTAAGTGAATTTCGGAAGTTCCCGCAAGCGGGTGATGAAGGGGGACGGCGAGATGAAAGGTATCGGTGAAGAGCTCACAAGTATCGATATCGGAGTCAACGATTGGGAGTGCAAGTAGTGCCAGGTCAATTGAGTGATCGCGTAGTGAATTGATTAGGACGTCGGTGCGTTGCTCAGACAGTCGCAAGGAAATCGTGCTGCCAATTCCGGCAACAATTTTTGGCAACAGGTAGGGCGCGAGTGTGGGGATTGCGCCCAGTCGAAGTACTGAATCAAGGCTTTGTGGGGCGGCGGCGTGGGTGAACTCAGTGAGTGCGTCAAGTGCGCGGCGGGCGAACGGTATCAAACAGGCTCCGATCGATGTCAGTTCCACGCCTCGGGAGCCGCGTTGAAATAACGGGAAACCAATTGAGGTTTCCAAGTCTCTAATCTGGACGCTGACCGCGGGCTGGCTGATCTCTAAGACGTGGGCAGCCGACCCGAAACTGCGTTCCTGGGTGACGGCAACAAAGGCTCGGAGCTGGGGGTAGGTCGGGTGCCACTTTCGGCGATCGAATTCCATAACCTCAGATTATGGTGCATAAAAGTTTATTCATTAGACTTATGGGCAGATTTATATCAGAATAAGGCCAACCAAGTCGAAAAGGGATGATTTTCTATGAGCACTGAAGCGCAATGTCCAGTCATGCACGGAGCAGGTGTTGGCGGAACCCAGAACGAAGACTGGTGGCCCAATCAACTCAACCTGCGCGTCCTTGATCAAAACCCACCATCGGGTAACCCAATGGGTGAAGAATTTGATTACTCAAAGGCTTTCGCAACACTCAATCTTGATGAAGTGAAAGCAGACCTCACCAAGGTCATGACCGACTCTCAGCCATGGTGGCCCGCAGACTACGGCCATTACGGCCCCTTCTTCGTCCGCATGACCTGGCACAGTGCTGGCACGTACCGCACCTCAGATGGTCGCGGCGGCGGCGGCAACGGAATGCAACGCTTTGCACCGTTGAACAGCTGGCCAGATAACGTAAACTTGGACAAGGCACGTCGATTGCTGTGGCCGGTAAAGCAGAAGTACGGAAAGAAGCTTTCGTGGGCAGACTTATTCATACTTGCCGGTAACGTCGCGATGGAATCAATGGGTTTTGACACCTTCGGTTTCGGTGGCGGCCGCGCTGATGTCTACCAACCCGATGAAACCTATTGGGGTTCAGAGCATGAATGGTTGGACGATAACCGCTACACCGGTGACCGCGAATTAGAAAACCCACTGGCCGCTGTGCAGATGGGTTTGATCTACGTCAACCCCGAAGGCCCCAATGGCGTGCCAGACCCAATGGCTTCAGGCCGTGATATTCGCGAGACTTTTGCACGCATGGCAATGAATGACTACGAAACAGTGGCTCTCACCGCTGGTGGTCACACATTCGGTAAAACCCACGGTGCCGCAGATCCCAATCAATATGTAGGGGTCGAACCAGAAGGTGCACCGCTACAAGAAGTTGGCCTCGGCTGGAAGAGCACATTTGGAACCGGCAACGGTGAATACACCATTTCCAGTGGAATTGAAGGTGCCTGGACCCCCACTCCCACCACGTGGGACATGTCTTACTTTGACACCCTCTTTGGGCACGAGTGGGAACTCACTCGCAGCCCAGCCGGAGCACAGCAGTGGACACCCAAAAACGGCGCAGGCTCAGAAGATGTTCCCGACGCACACAATCCCGAAAAGCGACACGCACCCATGATGACGACCGCGGATATGGCAATGCGGGTTGATCCCATCTACGAGCAAATCTCCCGACACTTTCACGCAAACCCCGCGGAGTTCGCGGACGCCTTCGCGCGGGCATGGTTCAAATTAACCCACCGTGACATGGGGCCAATAGCACGTTACGTTGGGTCGGAAGTCCCCAGTGAAGTTCTCATTTGGCAAGATCCAGTACCCAAAGTAGAAGGGGTGCTGATCGACGAAGCAGATATTGCCACTCTTAAGGCCAAAGTGCTTGCAAGTGGCTTGAGTATCGCTGAACTCGTGTCAACAGGATGGGCTTCGGCATCCACTTTCCGCGGAACCGATAAGCGCGGTGGTGCAAACGGTGCTCGGATTTGCCTTGAACCACAACGGGATTGGGCGGTCAACAACCCAGCACAACTGACCAGGGTCCTAGGAGTACTGGAAAGAATCGCTCAGGAATTTAATAACGGTCCGAAGACAGTATCCATGGCCGACCTGATTGTTCTTGCTGGTTGCGCTGGTGTTGAAAAGGCTGCTAGCAATTCCGGTGAGGCAGTGACGGTCCCCTTCACTCCGGGTCGCACCGATGCAACCCAGGCCATGACCGATATCGATTCGTTCTCAGTCCTTGAGCCCATCGCTGACGGATTCCGCAACTACTTGGGCAAAGAATCAGAACGCTCAGCTGAGAAGTTGCTCGTCGACAAAGCGAATTTGCTCACGCTCAGTGCACCAGAAATGTCGGTTCTCGTCGCCGGCATGCGATCCATGAGCGCGAACTTTGATGGATCAAACGTCGGTGTTCTCACCGCGCGGTCAGAGACATTAACCAACGACTTCTTTGTCAACATGACAGATATGGCAACGCAGTGGAAGCCGGTGTCAGAAAACGCCGACCTCTTCGAAGGTACTGACCGGGCAAGTGGTGAGGCGAAGTGGATGGGTAGCCGCGTGGACTTGGTGTTCGGTTCAAACTCCCAACTGCGCTCAATTGCTGAGGTATACGCAGGCAGTGACGCGCACGGCAAGTTTGTCTGTGATTTCGTGTCTGCTTGGAACAAGGTCATGATGCTGGATCGTTTTGACCTTGTCTAAATAGTTCTACGTGAGGCGCCGCGGGTTGAACACTCGCGGCGCCTCATCATTTCCACCACCATTACGCTGTTCTGGTGAGCCATGATCCGGAACTGCGCGCAGGTGACACGGATCGTGACCGCACAATTGCGGTTTTGACCGACGGTTACGCTGAAGGCCGCTTAACCAATGACGAGTTTCAGGTACGTGTTGATTCTGCCCATGTGGCAAGTACGGTCGGTGAACTAAATGCCCTGGTTGTTGATCTACCCAAGGCTAAAACTGACGACGAGGTCCGGCAGGCCAACGCTGTCTCCAGGCCGAAGCTAAGCAAAGATTTGCGCGCCGGCTGGGTTTCTTGGCTAGGTGTGGGAATATTGGTGAACGTGATTTGGGGAGCCACCTGGATAACGCACGGTGGCAGTGCGCCCTATTACTGGCCAATTTGGGTAATAGGACCGTGGGGCGCTGGGATGTTTATTGCAACAATGAGTGAGCCAAGAAAACGGGACTAGGTCCTAGGCATCGAGTTCCGGCTCCTGATCGGTCTCCACCACCTGCTTGGCCCCGGCCAGGATGCCAACGGCTTTTAGACCATAAGCAACAAAAGGGCCGACGAGCACTGCAAACAGAACAGTTCCGATCCCCACCGTTCCACCCAAGAACCATCCGATTGTTAATGCAGCTACCTCAATGCCTAGCCGCACCCGGGCCACCGGCCATCCGGTCTTGAAGTGGATTCCGGTCATCATGCCATCACGTGGGCCAGGCCCAAGGTTGGTCGTGAGGTAAAGACCGCTGCCAATCCCTACGCAGGCGATACCGGCAATGACAAGCAAGATTCGTACACCACTATGAGTGGGGTGCGGAATAATCGT
The DNA here is from genome assembly GCA_002390705.1 of Actinobacteria bacterium UBA4426. Taxonomy (GTDB): domain Bacteria; phylum Actinomycetota; class Actinomycetes; order S36-B12; family S36-B12; genus UBA4592. The sequence continues at coordinate 26,660 of DGQA01000007.1, forward strand.
ACTCATGACTTCCAGGGCTGTGGCGATAACGATTGCGTTGGCAATCGTGCCGAGCCCTGGTCGTTCGCGCAGGGGAATCCAGGCCAACAGCACGACTACGCTAATCATGAAGGTGGTCACACCAATATTGAGCCCGGTTTTGGCGGTGAGGCCTTGGGCAAACACAGTCCACGGACCCACACCGAGGTCGGCGACCACCAAGAGGGCCTCGCCGGTACCGAAAATCCATAGGCCACCAATCAGGATCGCGAGGGTGCTTGGCTGTGAACTCCATCGTGATTCCGAACGCCAACGGGTCAGCGGCACACTCCGCGAGGGAGTAAGAAATCCAGGTAAAATAGCCATTTTTCTCTCGTGAACTCTCAAGGTGGGTTAAGTTGTAAGCGTGTTGTTATCAAAACCGTGGCCGATCGCACGCGGGCTTATTGCATTGGCGCTAATCGGAACTCTAGTGACCGCATGCGGTGGAGATGATGACACCGTTGCCCCTTCACCTGATTCACCGACCACCGCGGAGAGCACCGGTACCCAACAACTCATGATTGATCAAGAGATCACGGTGCTTGATCAAAAGTTGGTCTACCCAAAAAAGGGTAGGGCGCAAGTCTCCAGCATGATTTCTACGCTTGAGCCGGGACAGGAAACTGGTTGGCAGCTGCACCGGGTACCCGTGTACGTCTATGTCCTCAGCGGAACATACACCGTGGAGTACGAAGCTGGCGTAACCAAAGAGTTCTCAGCAGGCAGTTCTACAATGCAGGCGATTAAGGCAAATTACAATGGCATCAATAAAGGTGAAGACGCCGTCCAGTTGCTCACGGTGTTCATAGGTTCCAAGGGCAAAAAGAACACCGTGTCGCGTTAGTTCTATTTAGGGCCGGTGGTCTAAATCAGTTCCAGAAGCAAATTCGCCGAGGGCAACCTGAAGGGCATTATTTTTTCTCAGGTAGTTTTTCGCCCCCACATCGCCCACTAATTCGGTGATGAGTGCGGCCCAGTGTTCACGCCCAATTATCACTGGGTGACCAACTTCGTTCCCGTAGATAGATTGAATTAGGCGACCCTCATGAGCACACAGTTCGTTGAGCCCTTCAACATTGAGTCCGATGTGATCGACGAGCGTAATCACTACTCGGTCGACCTCGGGTTCATTAGTGGTGAGGTGCTCTAGTCCCACCCGCAGGCTCGAGGCCATTCCGGTCGCGAAGTCGAGGTTTTCTAGCACGGTGGCGCGGGGCACTTCACCAATCCAGGCACCGAGTACAACGAAAACTGTGGCTACTCCAGATTCACGCAGAATTCGGACGCTGCGATCTACGAGCCGTTCGTTTTCCCAGACAAAAGGTGCCTTTGGTCCGCCGAATCTTTGACCACTGCCAGCGGCAAGAACTAGGCCCGCCATATGGTCGTTACCAGCCAGATTCAAGGGAGGCAGTGCCGAATTAGCCATAGTCCACCATAATGAGGTTATTATGCCAGCAACTGTCCACCTCTCAGAAGTAACCGAGACGCGCATAAACGCTGAAGCGGTGAAGGCTTTGGTGAGCGACTCAACCACCGGGGCCGTCGTACTGTTTAGCGGCGATGTGCGCAACCATGACCACGGGCGGACAGTTATTTCGTTAACCTATGAAGGGCATCCTTCCTCCCAAGAGGTTTTCGCAGCCGTCGTGAATAATTTTGCAGCCCAGTCGCAGACCACCGCGATTGCGGCCGTGCATCGCATTGGTGACATTCCGATTGGTGAGGCTGCATTGGTGGTGGCGGTGGGAAGCTCTCACCGGGGCGACGCTTTCGCAGCGGCAGGCGCTCTAGTTGATGTCATTAAAGAAGAGTTGCCGGTATGGAAACATCAATTTTTTTCTGATGGATCTGATGAATGGGTGAATTGCGCATGAGTGAAACCACTGAACTCGTGGACACGTATGGTCGGGTGCACCGCGATTTGCGGGTATCACTCACCGATCGATGTTCATTGCGCTGCACATACTGCATGCCGGCTGATTTCTCTGACTGGATTGCAAATGAGAAGCTACTCTCCACCGAGGAGCTAGTAACAGTTATTGGGTTGTGCGTTGACGCCGGGATCACCCAGGTGCGCCTGACCGGTGGCGAGCCGCTTTTACGACGAGACATTGCCGACATTATTCGCCGAATAAATGAATTACCCAAGGCGCCTCGCATTTCCTTAACAACCAATGCTTTGCGCTTAGCGGAGGTTGCCCAAGATCTTAAAAATGCCGGATTGCAGCGGGTGAACGTGTCCTTAGACACCCTTGACCCGATTCGATTTAAGGAAATGACACATCGGGATCGTTTCCACGACGTGATCACTGGAATTGAAGCAGCACAAGCGGCGGGCCTGACTCCGCTGAAAGTCAATTCGGTTTTGCTCAAGGGCATTAATGATGACGAAGCAATTCCCTTATTACGTCACGCGCTGGAAAATGACTGGAGCCTTCGGTTCATCGAACAAATGCCGCTGGATGCCGGTGATTTATGGGCACGCCCTGCCATGGTGACGGCCGACGAAATTCAGAGCGAACTCGAACGTGAATTTGATTTGACTCCGGTACCAAGCCGGGGCTCCGCACCCGCTGAGGAGTTTTACGTCAATGGTGGACCGGCCACTGTGGGAATTATTGCCAGCGTGACCCGACCATTTTGCGCGGCGTGTGACCGACTCCGCCTGACGGCAGATGGGCAGTTCAGAAACTGCCTTTTTGCCCGTGATGAAACCGATGTGCGGGCAGTGTTGCGCTCAGATGTGTCGCAGTCCGAAAAAGATGCGGGTGTTCGAGCCATTATTGAATCAGTGACTAAAGCGAAGTTGCCAGGACATGGAATCAATGACCCGGACTTTATTAAGCCGGACCGTCCCATGAGTGCAATCGGCGGATAGTTCTAGCCACCAGAAAATGGCGGCATGACATCAATTCTTTGATCCGAATTAATCTGGCAGTCCCCATCTTTGCCAAATGAGTGCCCGTCGACAATCAGTGAACATTGCGGCAAAACTGTGGCGAGATCAGGTGAATGTGAGATCAACTCGGCTCTGAGCTGTACCAAGGTGCTGGCCTCTACGCTGAGTGAACTTTGGTGCGCGGCATGACGGGCAGCGGCATACAGATTGACGGTGATACTCATCGGGGCGCTCCTGGGTGGATCGGCCCTTGGGTCTTGGTGAGAGATTGGCCAGAGCCACCCCAGCGGTGTTGAACAATTTCGGCGCAGATGCTAATCGCGGTTTCTTCGGGTGTGCGGGCGCCGATGTCCACACCAATTGGTGAATGAATGCGTGCAAGTTCCACATCGGATACTCCCGCTTCCCGCAAACGGCTGACGCGATCTTCATGGGTGCGGCGAGACCCCATTGCTCCGATGTAGCCAGCCTTGGTTGCCAGTGCCACTTTGAGCGCGGGGACATCAAATTTGGGATCATGGGTGAGAACTGCGATTACGGTTCGCTGGTCCACTTCCTGTTGTTCAAGCCAGCGGTGCGGCCAATCAACCACAACGTGGTCTGCTTCGGGGAATCGTTTTGCCGTAGCAAAAACAGGGCGGGCATCACACACGGTCACCGTGTAACCGAGCATCTTGGCTGCGCGCACTAATGCCGCCGAGAAATCAATTGCGCCAAAAACAAACATTTGGGCGGGGGGAGCAAAACTGGCCACGAACACGGTTAGCCCTTCTCCGAGGCGTTCGCCCGCAGGGCCGTATTCAATTGTTCCGGTTAACCCCGCGGCCAACATGCCTAGTGCATCTTCACGGACAGTGTCATCGAGGCGATCGGTTCCCAACGAGCCGGCTGCTGATTCAGGTGTGATTACTAAGTGTCGCCCTACAAAGTGCGGACCTTTGATAATTGTCGCCACACCCACTGGATCGCCTCTGTCAATTCGGGCGGCGATATCCGGCAACTCGGGCCACGTGTCTTGATTGACTTGCTCAACAAAAACTTCGAGGATGCCGCCGCAGGTTAACCCAACGGCAAAGGCGTCATTGTCACTGACTCCGTAGTGTTCAAAGCGCGGGTGCCCGTCAGCGAGGACTTCGGTGCCCACTTCAAATAAGGCGCCCTCAACGCACCCTCCGCTGACACTGCCAACGGCCTCACCGCTGGCGGTAACCAACATTGAGGCGCCAGCGGGTCGCGGGGCGGAACGCCAAGTCTGAACCACTGTTGCCATCGCAGCGCCTTCAGATTCGTATGCCTCAAGGAGTTCGTTTAAAATTTCTCGCATCGTGTGACGAGTCTAATTCTTTTTGCCCAAAGTGCTTGCGTGAACCCCACAAATCATGTGACCATGTTTGTATTGTGCCGTGGGCCAACTACGCCATTTCTTGATGGCTACTTCGTGGGATTAATTTAGGGAGAACCGATGGATTTAGAAAATTCATTTACTGTCTCAGCTGGCGTTGACACTGCTTGGGAAACCCTGCTCGATGTTGAGGCGATTGCCCCATGCATGCCGGGGGCAACTCTAGAGTCGGTTGCTGGAGATGAGTTTACGGGAAACGTGAAGGTCAAACTCGGACCAGTTTCCATGGTTTACGGGGGCGAAGCTTGCTTTATCAGTAAGGATTATGCGGCCCACACGGCCGTTATCGTTGGCACCGGAAAGGAATCACGCGGCACAGGCACAGCCAAGGCAAATGTGACTATCAAGTTGGTGGCCGAGAGCTCTAGCCAGACCCGGGTCGACGTCGCCACTGAGTTGACCATCACGGGCAAGGCGGCTCAGTTTGGGCGCGGTGTTATGCAAGACGTCGCGGGCCGTTTAGTCACCCAGTTTGCCGGAAACCTCGAGCAGGTAATTGCCGGACGCAGTGGTTCTGTTGGTGCTGTCGCTCCCGCACCGATCAAGACCTCCGACAGCGTGAACTTATTGGCAACTGCGGGTGCTCCAATTCTTAAGCGAGTCGTCCCGGTCGTCATCGCAATTGCCGGCGCGGTAGGAGTTATCATAATAATTGCTAGTCGGTAAATAGAGTCCACGAGCGATCACTTGTGGGGCTGGCCATGTCGGGGAAATTTAGGAAGGGTGATCCATTTGTACGACATCGCATTAAGTGTTGCGGCCTGTGCACGTTCAGGCACCCGGGCAGATGTTGCCTGGATGCTGTCCCCAACTGTTTCCGACGAAGCTCTAGTTGTGACGCCGGGTGGTGGCCGGATCGGACGGCTGGCCGGAGGTGCCTTTGATGGCTTACTGGCGGATCTTGCAGCGCGACATTTGTCAACGGGGCGGATTGTCACTCATTCGGTTACTGAGGTCGAAAGTGTGGTCTGTCACTTACCAGTGGGGAGTGCTGTTCAATTTCTGCTGGTGCCTGCCGAGCAATTTCCTTCTCAGACTTGGGCGCTGCTGCTCGATCACACCCCTGTTGTGATTGTTACCTCGTGCTCTGGAGATGTCGTTACTGACATACAGGTCAACGCGGCTGAGGCAGATTCTGGACGCGCAAATGTAACCGTGGAACAAGAGGTGATCACCACGGTGCTCGTACCCACGCCACGGATGGTCATTGCCGGAATGGGCCCAATTGCCGAAGCTCTCGCCGCACAAGCCGCGTTATTGAAATGGAAAGTCGTGGTTGAGGCGCGTCCTGACGCCGTCGCCGGGCTTGCAGCCACGCTTTCTCCCGTTGATGCAGTTGTGGTGATGGGTCACGACGTGGAAACGTCCTCTGGTTGCCTCATGGCGGCACTTTCTAGTGCTGCCGGATATGTGGGTGCCTTGGGGTCACTGGCAATGCAGCAGTCAAGAGCCGATTGGCTTGCCTACCGAGATGTTGTGGACGTATCTCGCGTGAGGGGTCCCGCCGGGCTAGATATCGGGGCGGTCACGCCGGAAGAAATAGCTGTCGCAATTTGCGCCGAGGCAATTGCTCTGATCTAGTGCAGTAAAGTTTTCAATTACCCTCGCGAGACCGGCCAGATCACGCTATGGTTCATGATTAGGTCGAGTAGTACTAAGTTGATAGGGGTTGAACATGCCAGTTGAGTCTTCAGGGAAAGAGCGTGGAAACCCACGATTATTTGCTTTGGTCGAAAACACGCCAAAAACAGGTGATAGTCCTACAGTGTGGGCGTGGCCGCAGTTTATTGATTTCCTCAAGGTTGCGGGCCAGCCGGTACAAGGTCCGTGGCCACCACACCAAGAGCCGCGTCCCGATCCGGATGCAGACTCAATGCCAACCGCTATTCCCGACTCCGGGTACTAGAACAGAGAAGGAATTATGTATCCCTCACGATTTGACTATGACTCACCAGCAACTCTTGAAGAAGCAATCGCCATCCTGGACGAAGGAGGCGGAGAAGCCAAAGTCATGGCTGGAGGACAAAGCCTGATCCCCATGCTTAGGCTGCGCTTTGCTTCGCCCGAGCGTGTAGTTGATATCAACGGCATTCCAAACTTGGAGTACCATCGGATTGACCCGGATGGGACCCTGCGTATTGGTGCCCTGTGTCGACACGAGGATCTGGAATTCAGCACAATCATTGCCGACACGTTTCCCACCTTGGCGGGCGCGGCTCATCTCGTGTCCGACCCGATTATTCGCACTCGCGGCACTTTCGTTGGATCACTGTGCCACGCCGACCCTCAAGGTGACTGGTCCGCAACGATGATTGCACTTGGGGGCAAAATCGTTGTCCAAGGTCCACAAGGGCGAAGGGAAATTGAGGCGAAGGATTTTGTCTTGGGTCCGTTTGTAACGGCGATGGCGTTTAACGAAATTGCCGTCGAAGCAGTAGTGCCCCCGGCCAAAGGAAAAGCGCTCGGAGGTTACCTAAAATTAGAGCGCCGGGTCGGAGACTTTGCTACTGCGTCAGTGGCGGTTGCTCTGGATATGGACGGTGACACGGTTACCCGGGCTGGCTGTGCAATGGCAGGAGTGGGTGGCCAAACGATCGACGCAAATGAAGCGATTTCTGTACTCCAAGGCAAGACGCTGAGTGTGGAGAACATTGAGGCAGCCGCAGTGGCAGTGGCCGCAGTGGCTGATCCAAGGACCGACCATCGAGGATCGTCCGACTACAAGAGGCACATTGTCGAGACGTTTGTGAACCGAGTGTTAACGAGTGTAGCCAACAGCGAGAAGAAAGTAGCCGTAGCATGAGTAGCTTGTATGACGTCATTCCCCCCGCACCGCCGAAAGGTGTTTCGACTCGTCGGACCACGATTAACGTCAATGGAACTAGCCAAACACTGGATGTTGAACCTCGACTGTTATTGGCCGATCTGTTGCGTCAAGCCTTGCAACTTACCGGGACACACAAAGGTTGTGACACCTCGAACTGCGGGGCTTGTACCGTGTTATTCGACGGTCGACCAGCCAAGAGTTGCACCATGTTGGCAGTGCAGGCGGACGGGCACAGCGTGGAAACCGTGGAAGGGCTGGCTAACGCAAGCGAATTGCATCCTATTCAGGAAGGCTTTAAGCAGGAGCACGGTTTGCAATGCGGTTACTGCACACCGGGCATGATGATGACCGCCAAGGCTCTCCTCGAGCGGAACCCAGATCCGACTGAAGACGAAGTCCGATGGGCATTGTCGGGCAACCTGTGTCGCTGTACCGGGTATCAGAACATTGTGAAATCAGTCCTGTGGGCTGCAAAGAAAATGCGTGAACAAGATCAGGAGGCGTAATGGCACCGTTAGATGAACTCAAAATTGGTGGTATGGGGGCGAGCCGCCGCAGGGTGGAAGACAATCGATTCATTCGCGGTAAGGGGAACTATGTTGATGACATAGTGCTTCCAGCGATGTTGCATATGCAGATCCTGCGAAGCCCCGTCGCACACGCCAGAATTAAATCCATTGACACAAGCGCTGCGTGGGAGGTCCCGGGGGTCAGGCTAGTGCTTACTGGGGAAACCATGGCGGCTCGAAACTTGGCATGGATGCCCACCTTGTCTTATGACACCCAGGCTGTTTTGGCAACCGACAAGGTACGCTTCCAAGGGCAAGAGGTGGCGGCAGTCATCGCGGATGACCCATACATCGCCCAGGATGCATGCGACAAGATCGTGGTGGAGTACGAACAACTTCCGGCGATTGTCAATCCGATTCAGGCTCAAAAATCAGATGCGCCGCTTATCCGCGATGATAAGGAAAATCAAGCTTCCAATAAAATTTTTGATTGGGAAATCGGGGATAAAGCAGCGACCGATCAGGCGTTTGCCAATGCAGACGTGGTGTCAAAATTGGATTTGCATTATCCCCGGTCGCATCCGTCACCCTTGGAAAATTGTGGCTCTATCGCCGATTTCGATCGAGCGACAGGAAAACTTACCGTCTACATGACATCCCAAGCACCGCACATCGTCCGTGCGGCTGTGGCCATGGTGGCTGAGTTACCCGAACACATGGTGCGAATAGTTTCACCTGACTTGGGCGGCGGGTTTGGAAACAAGGTTCCCATTTATCCGGGTTACGTAGTATCGATCTTAGCCTCCATTTTGACCGAGCGACCGGTCAAATGGGTCGAGTCCAATTCCGAAAACTTGATTTCCACCGGATTTGGTCGCGACGTGTACCTCGAAGGAGAGCTGGCCCTTCGTAAGGACGGCAAAATCCTGGGCATGAGAATGAAGACAATCTCAGACCATGGAGCTTTCTATGCAGATGCTCAACCAACGAAGTTCAAGATTGGCTTGATGCACTCAACTTTTGCGTGCTATGACATTCCTACTGCACATTTGGTGAGTGAAGGATTTTACACAAACAAGGCGCCGGGCGGGGTCGCATATCGATGTTCATTCCGCGTCACAGAAGCCATGTTCTTTCAAGAGCGAATGGTCCATGCAGCGGCCAATGACCTCGGCATGGATCAGGCAGAGTTCCGTAAAGTGAACTTGGTAGGCGACGACATGTTTCCTTACCGCACTGCCTTTGGGTTCCTGACTGATTCAGGTCAGTACCAAAAATGTTTGGATGTGGGTATGGCAGCGATCGGATACGACACATTTAAACAAGAGCAGGAGGAAGCGCGCAAGCGTGGCAAGCTACTGGGAATTGGCATATCGACTATGACCGAGCCGCTAGGTGCCGGTAACAGCCGCGAATACGACATCATTGGGATAAAGATGTTTGACTCCGCTGAATTGCGTGTCCACATGACGGGGAAAGCTCTTCTACGTACAGGTGCCAAGAGCCAAGGCCAAGGCCATGAAACGACATGGTCGCAGATCGTTGCCCACGAATTGGGTATCCCTGCCGAAGATATTGTGGTTGAGGAAGGCGATACGGACAGCGCCCCCTTCGGTATGGGTACCTACGCATCGCGCTCAACTCCGGTAGCTGGAGCGGCAGTGGCAATGGTGTCACGGAAAATTCGTGCTAAGGCTCGAAAAATTGCTGCACACCTGCTGGAAGTCTCCGAAGAAGACATCGAGTGGGAATTGGGGAGGTTTTACGTTCGTGGAAATGAGGAGCGTGGAGTAACGATCCAAGACTGTGCTTTGGCCGCTTACAGCAACATTCCAGATGGTTTGGAGCCTGGGCTGGAAAACACCGCGTACTACGATCCCCCCAACCTCACGTGGCCATTCGCCGCGTACTTATGCAAGGTTGAGGTCGATGCGGAGAGTGGCGTGTGGGACGTTCTCAATTTCGTCGCGGTGGACGATTGTGGAGTGCGCATTAACCCGATGATCGTAGAAGGCCAGGTAATGGGTGGACTCACGGAAGCCTACGCGATGGCCAACATGCAGTACATCACCTTTGATGAGGAGGGGAACTGCATTGGGGCAAACTACATGGATTACTTGCTGCCCACAGCTTGGGAGACACCGGGCTTCGAGCTACATGAAGTGGTTACGCCGTGCCCGCATCACCCCATTGGGGCTAAAGGGGTTGGCGAATGTGCCACGGTCGCTGGCCCTGCCGCGTTTGTGAACGCAGTAATGAGCGCTATTGAGCACACAGGTGTTCGCAACGTGGATATGCCGCTCATGCCTAACCGCGTGTACGAAGCCTTGCAAACAGGCAAGGACGTCTCTGGGATGCCTCCGGTGCTGAGCGACTGACATGGGTGAAATTGTGGGCAGTACGGACATCATGGAGCTTGCGGTGGAACTTGCACGCTCCGGGGAGTCGTACGCCTTGGCCACGGTGGTGTGGCGCAAGCCCCCATCATCGGGTCAGCCTGGTTCAAAGGCTGTGATTACTTCCGACGGCCAATTACACGGGTGGATCGGAGGTGCATGCGCCGAGCCTGTGGTTATTCGCGAAGCTAAGCGGGTGCTTGCAAGTGGGGAGTCGTCTTTAATCTGGTTGGGTCAAGAGGGTGATTTCGAGGGCATGCATGTCCCCCAGGGTGTCACGACAATTCCGATGTCTTGCCAGAGCGAAGGGGCGCTGCAGTTGTACCTCGAGCCGGTTCTTGTTGCCCCTGAGGTACTCATTGTCGGACGCTCGCCGATGGTCACAACTCTGCTGGAGTTAGTTCGCGGTGTCGGTTGGCGTGCCGAGATTGTCGACGGCCTCGACTTTGCGGCGCACGGAGTGGGCTCGGCCAATGTCGTGATCGTGGGTACGCAGGGTCACGGAGATGAAGAAGCACTGGAGACGGCAATGGAAGCGGACCCAGCCTTCATCGGACTGGTGGCATCGGTTAAACGCGGTGAGGCCGTGCGGGGATATCTCGCCGAAAAAGGCTTCTCGGCTGAGAAATTGACACGAGTCAAGGCGCCGGTGGGAATTGATTTGGGACACACCACGCACCGGGAGATGGCAGTGTCGATTCTGGGGGAACTTGTACGCAGGCGTGCCTCGGGAGAGTTCTCACAGGCGCTGAGCGTCCCACAAAGAGCAGTGGAACAGCAGGAGGTCCGGGATTTGGTGTGTGGCATGACAGTCGAGGCGGTTCCGGCAAATCGACCTCTAAAACATGAAGGAATCACGTATTACTTCTGCGCACCCGGATGTCGGGTCGCGTTTGAAAAAGACCCTGAATCATTCACCAAGCAGGAGGCCCGATGCTAATTACACAAACCTTCGACATGGATCAGCCAATCGATCAAGTGTGGAGTTTTTCCAATGACCTGCCAATGGTGGCGGCGTGCATACCAGGAGCTGATCTCACAGAGAAAGTCAGCGAAGACGAATACCATGGAGATGTAATTATCTCCGCAGGTCCGGTAAAACTAGAGTTCACGGGAGCGGTCAAGATCGCAAGTCGCGATGACGTGCGCAAAGTAATTGTGCTCGATGGTGCAGGGGCGGATAAGAAAGGCCGAGGCGCTGCGACCGTGCTGTTGGAAATCGCGCTGCAACCCTTGGGTGGACAAACGCGGGTGAATCTCAGCATTGACCTCACTATTTCAGGTGCGGCAGCACAGTACGGTCGTGGCCTAGTCAAAGATGTAACAGGCGTTTTGGTGAATCAGACCGCCGGATCCATGAAAACACGTTTGACCGCAATCTCCGAGGGTCGCGACCCAATGGCGGTCGGCGGACCCAAATCAGCCAGTGGTCTGGCAATCGGCCTGACTGCATTCGCCATGGCGGCTAAGCGCGTAATTGCGCGCTTTTTCTTGCCATATCAATCGGCACCGAGCCGTTAGTCCGGAGGTAAATTCAATGAGTCTGTGGGCGTTTGGAAACCTTGTTCTTCTCATTATTGTGGTGCCCTTGCTTGTGGCGCTGCTGAACAGGCTGCTTGCAGCCTTAGAGCAGATTCGTGCGGCAGCGCAAGACACGCTGTCTGGAGGAGTCGCGCTCATTGGCGAGTTGCAAAGCACGCCAGAATTGCTGGCTAGGACAGACGAAGTAATTAAAGAAGTGTCCAATGGTGCGGTGCGTTACGCCGGGCCTGTCTCGAAACTTTTGGGTTAGGAGAAACCATGCCAATTGATGCAGTATTTACGCTCGTACTGGGAACACTGATCATCGCTGCTGCCGCACTCGGGCTCATGCGCGTGATTGGTCATCTAGCTTCGACGGCTAAGACTTTGGGCACTTTAGATGGCGGAGTCAAAGTAATCGTGGATCAGACCGCAACTGTCAAACCGGTTGTGAGCTCGGTCAATCAGAGTTTGGCTCCGGTACGTGACTTTGCAGAATCGATTTAGGAGGAAACATGGACTTCGCCGGACATGAAGGATGGCTGATCGGCTATATAATCGGCCTAGTGGTTGTGCTCGTTGTGGTTGCCCTGGTCGTCCCAATTTTGGTGATCGCGTGGAGAATCGGCACTCAGGCGGGCAGCATCTTAGAAGGTTTGGAAAATGCCGAGCAAAACACGGCAGGACTAGCTGGCCTAAATGAAACAATTACCTCTGCGTTAGCAGTCATCGCCGGGCTCAAGCGCGGCCGCTCAAGATTAGGAGGATGACATGGATTCCCAAGTTGAACAGCTGTGGCAGATTGCAAACATACTCGGGGTGGTGGTTATCGTGGCTGTCGTAGTACTACTCACACTGTTGGTAATGTTTGTGCATCGAATCCACACCCGAGTTGTCAAAATTAAGATCAGCCTAGAGGCGACCAAAAATAACACGGCAGATACGGCCCTGATCGGAGTGACGGCGGGTGGCGTTGAAGCCGTCCTGGCCGAAGGCTTGGAACATCATCTGTTCCTCGGACGAGTATTGGACAAGGTGCGCGCATGAGTTCATTGCAATGGTGGTCAGTAATTGACGTAGCTCTTTTCATTGGAGGATTGGCGGTGTTTCTTTTCATCCTGGGGTCCCAATTGAAGAAAGTTGGCAACAACCTTGAGGAGTCGGCTGACTTAGTCTGGCAGATCAAGAAAGACGCAGAGAAAATTGATCCTGGTTTAACTTCGATCAACACAACCGGTCGGGTTGTGGCTGGCGCACTTCCCCTGCTGTCCGGAATGGGTGAAGCCATTGTAGTGGGAGCCACATTTGTGCATGAAGAGCATGAAGCTGATGGCGTGAATCGTCCAGCGATGGGCACACGGCGCAGCCGGATGATGGAAGCTGTTGGCGCAGATCAGGACTAGTCTGGCGTGCGTCCGGTGGTGAGAGCATCGGTGACAGGGGCTGCATAAGCCCCGATCCACTCGTCTTTCCAGGCCCGGTCGAACTTCTCTTCATTACAGCTAGGGTTGTAGATTGAAGCGAGCTCACGAGTTATTTGCTCACGATGAGCCCGGTTGCTCCCAGGGGCATTCAACCAGCACACATGAAGGTTGAATTTCGTTCCGGCTCGGTCGAGCCAGACTGCTGCGCGGTGATGGCGGAAAGGAAATCCCTCTTCACTGAGGTCGTCGGTGTGGCCGACAAAAATTACCGAGAATTCTTGGTCACGCGCTGGATTTGACTTGGTCAAGATTGCATACACTGCGGGCTCTTTGGGTGGGGTCCACCCAGCCAATATGCGGGGTCCTTCAAAAGCGTAGCCGGCTAGACTGCCCAGCCGGATCACTGGAACTCATCCTCCAGATCGCCAAAGTCATCATCTTCGGCGACTGTTTCGACGCTGGTTATCGGCCATTCAGGAAGAGAAGTTTTTGCTACGGCCTGAACGAACTTCTCGAGAGCGATTTCAGCCGCAATGTCAGAGATGTCAGCTTCCACAACAATTTGGGCGCCGTAACCCATGGTGCCGTAGCCTGAAGCAATCCCCTCTAGCGTTGCGACGGCGTCAGCAAGATCCACTACCTCTTCGAGGGTGACCTCCCGATCGCCCTCTGCTTGGATCGACACACTAAATCTCACTTTTACCCCACTTTCGCTAGCCGGTCGGCCAATCGCTCTAGGCTAGCCAAATTATGACCTGAATGCACCTCATCGATATACGGGTCCGCCACGATCATTCCTATGGAACTCGGGACGAAATCCACCGCGTCTCCCTTGTGGGGATTCACCCAAATAACGCGGTGGGCAATTCTGGAGAGGCTCTCCATGGAATCTGAGAGAGCAGCTGGTTCTCCTCGATCAAGGCCGTCCGAACAAATGACAACTATGGCGCCACGGCCTAGTCGTGATCGCCGCGACTCGCGGGTGAACTGCCGCAGTGAGTCTCCGATCCGCGTTCCACCATCCCAATCAAGAACTGCTTCTCCAGCGAGTCGCATTGCCTCGTCCGCATTGCGACGATCTAGGGAACGAGTGATCCGAGTCAAGCGAGTGCCAAAACAAAAAACATCTACTTTGGCATTTGCACGGCGTGCACAATACGCAAACTGTAAAAGGTTGCGGGAGTAATCGGCCATCGACCCTGAAACATCTAAAATGAAGACAAGAGGGCGTAACTTGAGTTTGCGCTTCTTGAAGGCCAGAGCCCGAGGTTCGCCCAGATTGCGCATGGTCTCTCGCACCATACGCCGAAGGTCTAGTCGAGCTGCTTTTTTGCTGCGAGTGGATCGGTGGGTCCTGCGTTGCGGGGGAGTGACACGAAAGCGGGAAATAAGTTTTCGCACCCGCCTAATTTCTTCCTCGGAGCAGTCGGCGAATGCTTTGAGACGGTGAACCTCCGATGTGCTGGCAAGGTAGCCCAGTTTCACTTCGTCTGGACTAATCTCACCCGGTAAACCCTGTTCTGTATTGGGTATCTCTAGGGTTGCTCCAGCCGTGGACGAGGCCCGCAGAGTGCGTTTGCGCTCGTCGACAGCTGTTTCATGTATGTCAAGAAAATACTGTTGAAAGATGACGTTATAGATGGGCACATGATCATTGCGACGCACCAATGTCGCTCGGCCCGCCCAATACACGTTCATGAGGTCCGTGATGTCCAGATGTGACACCCCTGAGCAGAAGGTCAAAATGTCATCGGACCCGATCGATAAGCCTGCCTGTCGAAGTGTCTGACCAAACCCCACTAGCAGTTCATCGAACCCGCTAAGAGATGACATCCTGAATATTTCGAGAGGCGTATTCAAGGTCGTCGCGATCTTTTACCACGGCGCCGAGCGTGTCTAGTGCTATTTCAGCGGTGAGTGAGTTGGAGCCAAGTGCTGACACACTTTCGGTCCAATCGATGGTTTCGGCGACACCGGGAAGCTTCTCCAGATCCATGGCGCGAAGCCGATTTACCGCACCCACGACTTGATTCGCTAATGCGCCACCCACTTCGGGGAGTCTCGAACGCACGATTTCTACCTCCCGGTCGCTTTCGGGAAAACCGATCCAGGTGTACAAGCAGCGCCTCTTGAGAGCGTCATGAAGTTCTCGAGTTCGGTTTGACGTGAGAATCACAATTGGACGCGATTGTGCCTTAATCGTTCCCACCTCGGGAATTGTTACCTGGTAGTCACCCAACAGCTCGAGCAGAAACGCTTCAAATTCGTCGTCGGCGCGGTCGACCTCATCAATGAGTAGGACGCATTGGTCTCCAGCGCGGACGGCTTGCAATAGAGGCCGTTCGAGCAGAAAGCGCGGACCGAAAAGTTGGTCATCTGAGGCCTCTTCCGATCCTAGGGAGCGAACGAAAAGCATCTGGCGCGCGTAGTCCCACTCGTAGAGTGCCTGATGCATGTCGATGCCCTCGTAGCACTGCAGGCGAATGAGTTCACGACCAAGCATGGTTGACACGGTCCGGGCCAGCTCGGTTTTCCCGACGCCAACCTCACCTTCAAGTAGTAGCGGCTTGCCGAGTTTGAGAGCAAGTAGCAGGGCTGTGCTGAGCCCACGGTCAGCGATGTACTTGTGCTCCCCCAAGGATTCGGTGAGTTCGGGGACGGTGAGTTGATCAAAGGGCATCGAGATTAGTCCGCTTTGCCCATAACCAGATCGGCCAATGAGGCCCCACTTAATTTGCCTTCACGCGCCAATTTACTGCGCCATGCTGTACCTAAGTCCACTCCGTCTTCGGCGAACCCATCGAAGGAAACGTCCTTCATGTTTCGGCAGACCTTATTTGGGCTGCATTCTTCATCGAGGCCAGTCTCTAGTCCGGGAGTTCCCTGCCAGATTGTGCGAAGCGTCTCTGCGGCTTGATCGCTTTCCTGTGACATCGCTACACTCCTAAATTGTCCTTGAGGTGTATGGAGAGTATCAGGAAAGACGAGACACCGCAGATAGACCTATACGTGGATGGCGGGACCTTCTATTCGGGGAACCCCTAAGACAGCGACGCTGAGGGATACAGAAAGTGGGGTGCAGATGCCCAAAAACTCGCTAGCGTGTGACCTGTGAGTTCCGCAAGCGAGATCGAGTCGCCCCAGCAGTTGGTCCAAGAATTGGCGAAAGCTGACTACTTGGCTGACCCGGGGCTGGCAACCGCGCTGTTTTGCGCGCTCCGTTTGCCCCAGCCCCTGCTCCTGGAAGGTGAAGCAGGTGTGGGCAAAACCCAAGCCGCCAAAGCCCTCGCACAACTGCTCAACACCCCGTTGATTCGGTTGCAGTGCTTTGAGGGGATCGATGCATCCGAGGCACTTTATGAATGGAACTACCCGAGACAATTATTGAGCATTCGAATGGCGGAGTCCCGAGGTACATCGATTGAGGAAAGTTCACTATTCAGTCGTGAGTTCCTGATTGAACGACCACTGTTGCAAGCATTGGAACACGTGGGGCCAAACCCAGCCGTACTGTTGATTGACGAAGTCGACCGGGCGGACGAGGAATTTGAAGCATTTCTTTTCGAGATGCTGGCCGAATCAACCGTCAGTGTTCCTGAGCTAGGCACCCTGACGGCACAACAAAAACCTATCGTTATTTTGACTTCGAATCGGACTCGAGATTTGCACGATGCACTCAAGCGGCGTTGTTTGTATCACTGGATTGATTATCCAAGCTTGGAACATGCAACGCAGATTGTTAAATTGCGGGCGCCGGAGGCAAGTAAGGATCTAGCCGAGCAGGTTGCAGCGGCAGTGTCACGCATTCGGACTCTCGACATGCAGAAGCCGCCAGGGGTCGCCGAAGCAATTGACTGGGTGAACGCGGCAATGCTTCTTGGGGTGAGCACACTTGATGCCAGTGGCACAGAGCAAACCCTTGGATCGGTATTGAAATACCGTGACGACCAAGAACTGGCTCGTGAGCAAGGCTTGGCCTGGATAGCCGGTGAATGATTCACCGTTAGCGCAGATTTGTGCAGCATTCGGGCATCTGCTGCACCGGGCGGGAATCCCCGTAACACCGGAGCGCAGTGTCAGATTCGCCAGTGTCATTGAATTGGCCCAACCCACACACATTGATGATCTGTATTGGTTGGCAAGGGTTACTTTGCTAAGTGACATCAGGCAAGTGGAATCATTTGATCGAATTTTTCAACAGGTTTTTCGCGGGATTTTTGACTTCGCCGATTTCCGTGGCGAATTAAATGATTCAGCGCCGCTGTCTGCAGTTCCTGCGGGGGAGCAAAGCCGCGGCGAAGCTGAAAAGTCAGGCGAAAGCGAGTCGAATCCTCGGGGAACCAGTGCAACTCCTGGTGCGCCGAGTAGTGACCAAGAAGATGAAAGCGAAATCAGCGTCCTCGCGGCTATGAGCGTCCAAGAGCGGGTCAACGAGCGCGATTTTTCTACATTAACTCCCGACGAACTCGCACTTATCCGCCACTTGGTGGATCAATTGCCATTGGTGCCTCCCTCGCGAACTCGCCGGAGAACTCAGCGGGCACGCAAAGGCAACCAACTGGACCTGCGAGCGACCCTTCGCGCATCCCATCGGACTGGTGGTGACCCGATCCGCCTGATCAAGAGATCCCGTACGACAAAACTTCGTCGGGTCGTGTTGATTGCTGATGTATCGGGGTCCATGGAGCCCTATGCGCGGATCTATTTGCACCTGATGAGAGGCGCAGTACAGGCATTAGGTGCCGAAGCGTTTGTTTTCGCGACCCACCTGACCAGACTCACCCGACCGCTTGCCACTTCACAACCTGACGTGGCATACAAAAAAGCAGCAGATGCCGCAACAGACTGGTCGGGTGGGACCCGCATTGGTCCATCGATAAAGACCTTTATTGATGATTTTGGCCGACGTGGAATTGCCCGCGGTGCGGTGGTGGTGATTGTTTCTGACGGTTGGGAAATTGAGGATCCGGAAATTCTTACAACCCACATGGCTCGACTCTCCCGACTTTCCCACCACATCATTTGGGTCAATCCGCGCAAAGCCGTTGCCTCCTACCGCCCGCTCGTTGGTGGGATGGCTGCCGCGCTGCCGCATGTTGACACATTCGTCTCCGGACACTCGATGAATGCGCTCAATGAAGTGATGGCTGCGATTGCTGGCGCCTCAGAGCGTAGAGTTGACGCATGCTGACGGTGGCGCAATACCTCAACCTGGTCTTGGACAGTGTGACAGAGCTGCCACCCATGGAGTTACCAATCTCTGAGGTAAATGGGTGCGTTCTCGCTGAAGATATTTACGCGCGCTGGCCATTGCCCTCATTTAATAACTCGTCGATGGACGGATACGCGGTAATCTCAGCGGATCTGGTGGATGCAAGTGAAAGTTCTCCGGTAATCCTTCCCGTGGTCGACGACATTCCAGCCGGATTCAAGTCCTTAGAAACATTGCACAGCGGCCAGGCAATTCGAATCATGACGGGCGCCCCCATGCCGGCTGGAGCGGACAGCGTGATTCCTATCGAAAGCACTGACGGGGGGAGTGAAAGCGTTCAGATCCGGGCATCAATTGACCTGGGGAGCTGCATTAGGCACGAAGGCGAGGACGTGAAGGCCGGCGACTTGGTCCTTGGGAAAGGCACCTTTATTGGGCCGCGGCAGATCGCGCTCATTGCTGCGGTCGGGCACGGATCTATTTCTGTGGTTCCCAAACCTCGGGTCGCGGTCCTTGCGACCGGTAGTGAATTAGTCGAACCGGGGACGGAACTTAAATTTGGTTTGATCTCAGACTCAAATAGTTTCTTGATTACTGCGGCGGCAAATGACAGTGGGGCTGATGCATATCGCCTTCCACCCGCACAAGACGATGAAGATAAGTTGATTCACATCTTGGAGGATCAAGTCCACCGGGCAGATCTAATCGTCACTACCGGTGGGGTCAGCATGGGTGCTTATGACCCGGTGAAGGCAGCTTTTCTGAAATTGGGGACTGCTGAGTTTCATAAAGTTGCCATGCAACCCGGTATGCCCCAAGGCTTCGGAAGCGTTGGAGATTTAGCTATCCCGATTATCACGCTGCCGGGTAATCCGGTGAGCGCCTATATTTCTTTTGAAACATTTATTCGACCAGCAATTCGCAAAATGCGCGGGTTAGGCACACTTCAGCGCCCACTACAATCAGCGACCATAAGAGGTGAACTGAACTCCCCTGTTGACAAGGTTCAGTTTGCGCGAGCGCGATTTATCGAAGGGGGTCAGGTTGAGCCGGTGGGGACCGGACAAGGCTCACACGTTCTTGGTGGGTTGGCGCAGGCCGATGCCCTCATCGTTATTCCCATGGGTGTCGACAGAATTGCCAGTGGAGACGAAGTACGGGTTATCAATGTGACGGGCGGTTTAGCGTGAGTGCATTCCCGCATCTGAATGAACAAGGCGACGCCCATATGGTGGATGTCACGGCTAAAAGCGTTACCGAAAGAGCAGCAACTGCCCGGTCCCGCATCTCGCTGAGCACTGAGGTAATCGGTCGGTTGAATGCTGGCGATATGCCTAAAGGTGATGCACTCGCGGTTGCCCGCATCGCGGCCATTTCGGCCACCAAAAAAACAAGTGACCTGATCCCGTTATGTCACCCACTGGCAATTCATGGAGTGGACGTCAGCGTGGAACTTGATCAGACCGGTGCCGAGATCACGGTGACCGTGAAGACCGCTGACCGAACCGGTGTCGAGATGGAAGCGCTCACCGCGGCGTCGGTGGGGGCCCTCACGTTAATCGACATGGTCAAGGGGCTTGATCGATTAGCGCGCATTGAATTCGTGGAATTGCTGGAGAAAAAAGGTGGACGCTCAGGCCACTGGATTCGCAGTGAGCATGAGTAAATTCACCGCACAGGTGATTACGGTGTCAACCCGGGGGTCCCAAGGCATCCGCGCTGATACATCCGGTGAAATCCTGATGGCGGCATTGACACACTTGGGGCTCACGTGTTCACCCACAGTGATAATCCCCGACGGGCCTGAAGTCGCGACGCAGATTAGCCTCGCCGCCGAAACGGGGCACTCCCTTGTTATTACAACCGGTGGGACTGGAATTTCACCGACTGATCGCACCCCAGAGTTCACTCGAAAGGTGATTGACCGTGAAGTACCGGGGATTGCCGAGGCAATCCGTGCATATGGGCGCGGGAATGGAATCGCTACCGCAGCACTTTCCCGAGGGATTGCCGGGCAATTGGGCGATTCTTTGGTGGTGAATGTCCCTGGCTCGCCCGGTGGTGCAAAAGATGCCGCGGCAGTTCTTGGGGAAATTGTGATCCATGCCCTTGAACAAATTACCGGGTCCGATCATTAAAGCTCCAAATAAGTCATCCAGTTTTCTGATTTTCGGCGCCGTTAATTGCAGATGGTCAAAAATCGCTCGGGTGCTCGGACGATTTAGCAGGGGATCTACGAAAGCTTAAAACTGACAAGATCTACAAGGTCAGTGGGATTTTGCGCGGTCCCAGGAGCGGTGGATTTCGTCTTCGGCTTCTTTGCGACCGGTCCAGGTGGCGCCTTCAACGGACTTTCCAGGCTCAAGATCTTTGTAGACCTCAAAAAAATGTTGGATTTCAAGGCGATCAAACTCGGCGACATGATGAATATCGCGTAGATGTTCCATGCGGGGGTCACCCGCCGGGACGCACAGCAGTTTGTCGTCACCGCCGGCTTCATCGGTCATGCGGAACATACCGACGGTTCGGCAGGAAATAACAACCCCCGGGAAGGTGGGCTCCTGCACGATCACCAGGGCGTCCAGTGGATCGCCATCAAGTCCCAGTGTGTCGTCAACAAAGCCGTAGTCGTGGGGGTAGCGGGTTGAGGTGAAGAGCATTCGGTCCAGGCGAATACGACCACTTGTGTGGTCAACCTCGTATTTATTGCGGCTTCCGCCGGGAATTTCTATCGTGACGTCAAAAATGAGAGGATCCATGCCTGCACAGTAGCCGGGCAGTGCCAATTAGAACGGTAGTGGTGACTTACAGTAGGGCTGATGCAGATCCAATGGGCTTCTTCGGCGCAGCGCCTTGGCGTGGCAGCAGGATTACTGAGTTTAGCATGTGGCCTTCTTGTGGCACCGGCCTCGGTGTGGGCCGCACCACCCGCTGGCCCCGTTCCCAGCGTGTATGAGCCTTTGAGCAGTAGTGCTCCGGCACCTAGCATCACCGGCCTTGATCGCGCAATCGGAAAACTCACCCAAACCGCGTCATTGGGGGAGTTCTCCATGCTCGTGGTTGACCCGGTGAGCGAGAAACCAGTGTTCAGCGACCAAGTGAACAAATCACGGACCCCGGCTTCGGTCAGCAAGCTGCTGACGGCAGCGGCCGCACTCAGTGCACTTGGTCCCAATACTCGTCTCGCAACTCGAGCCACACTCTCTGGATCCGACCTTTATCTGGTCGGGGGTGGAGACCCTCTTCTGCGTAAAGCTAAAGGTGAGAACTCCCTTAAGGCATTAGCGCTGGACACCATCAAGGCATTAAGAGCGCGAAAAGTGATAAATGTCAGATTATTTTTTGACGACTCCCTGTTTACTGGTCCAACGCTTGGGCCGGGCTGGAAATCAAGTTTTCCGCAAGCGGGTATTGCTGCTCCGGTATCGGCACTGAGTGTGGGTGGTGCGCGGATAAGCCCTAGGTCGGTCGCTCGCGTATCGAATCCAGCAAAGCAGGCTGGCCGACTTTTTGCCAAGCGGCTGAAAAAAGCCGGAATTGTGGTCTTACAGGTGAAGCGCGCTCAGAGCCCGAGTGGCTCTACCCAACTTGCTTCGGTTTTTTCAGATCCGGTCAGCACAATCGTTGAAGTGATGTTGCGTGAATCAGATAATGACGCGGCCGAAGTACTTGCCCATCTGGTGGGCAAGAAGATTGTGGGAGAAGGCAGTTTCTCCGGGGGCGCTCGTGCAACCAAACGGGTCTTGAATCAGAACGGTGTCTCAACCGCAAAGTTGCAATTGTTTGACGGTAGCGGACTATCGCGGCAAAACAAAATAACGAGCACCACGGTTGCGCAGTTACTCACTGAAATGGTCCGTGGAGACGAACCGCAATGGTCCGCAATCGCATCTGGGCTTCCCGTTGCCGGGCGCACCGGGACCCTGCAATCTCGTTTTGATACAAAAAAAACTAGGGCAGGGTCGGGCGTGGTTCGCGCCAAGACGGGTTCACTTACGGGAGTTTCGGCTTTAGCGGGAACAGTCTTAGATAGAAGTGGCCGCCTTCTTGTTTTTGTCATGATGGGCAACAAGGTCGGATCGAATGCTAACGCCCGAAATTCGATGGATTTGATTGCGGCCAAACTTGCTAAGTGCGGATGCCAGTGACTGTAATTCCACATTTAGATCTCATTCGTCGGGCATCGCGGCGCACCATGACCACTGGTCCGGTGGTCAGTGCCGAATACGCGGCCGCGAGTGTTGCCTCGCTGCGTGAACTGGCCCAGGTAGCAACAACGGAAATCACCTCCGTTTCACTGCTTGAAGCGCCGGCAACCCACGAAACTGTCATCGTGGATCGAGCCGGCTGGGTCACATCCAATCTCAATGCGCTGGCGGTTATCTCCGAGATCGGCAGGGAAGACGCAGAAGTTGGGGAAGAAGACGGGCAAGACGGTAACCCCTTGGCCGATCGAGCTGGAGCCATTCAAACTGGGCTTGCATTGGGCTGGGCATCGGGGAAAGTCTTGGGTCAATACGAAGCACTGGCTGATCCGGGGCGGCTACTACTCGTTGCTCCAAATATTGTGCAGGTCGCACAAACCCTAGATCTAGATGAGCGCGATTTTCAATTATGGGTGTGCTTGCATGAAGAAACTCACCGGCTGCAATTTGGCGCGGTCCCCTGGATGCAGGCACATTTTATCGGACTTATCAAGGAAATGATTGGTGCTGAAAAACTCCCGGGTAGTTCCTATTTTTGGCGCATTATTCGGGTCATTAATTCACTGATCAGAGCCGATGACTCAAGTGTGATTGAACTAGTTCAAAGCGATGATCAAGTGCGGATATACAGAAAGATCGTTGCGTTATTGACTTTGCTGGAGGGTCACGCCGATTTTGTCATGGATCAAGGTGGACCCGACCTTGTTCCGAGTGTCGCTGAAATCCGAAAGAAATTTGAAGTCCGTCGTGACTCGAATAAGAATCTCGCATCGCGTTTACTCGGCATGGATGAAAAACTGATGCAGTACCGAAAAGGTGAAGCATTTGTTAGAAGCTGTGTTACCGAAATGGGAGTTGAGGACTTCAACGTTGTATGGGCCGCGCCGGAAAACCTACCGGACATGTCTGAGATTGAAAACCCAGCTGCCTGGCGAACGCGGATACTCACGCACCATGTCTAGGTCGGCTTCTCACACGGTGGTGTCCATGCGCAACAGCGTCGAAGGTTGTGTGGAGCCTGATACTGATTCGGTAGTTGTTGGCCTGTCGGGAGGGCCGGACTCGTTGGTGCTCACAGCGGTTGCAGTCTGGGTTGGGATTCGCTCAGGATTTACGGTACATGCGGTTGTTGTTGACCATGGTCTCCAAGAAGGGTCATATCAGATTGCCAGTAATGCGGTCATGGCTGCCAACATTCTTGGCGTTACCTCGGTTGAGATTAGAAATGTTGAAGTGGGATCAGATGGCGGTATGGAAATGGCGGCCCGAATCGCGCGTCGCGCTGCGCTCCTCGATGCGGCGGGTGCTCGCCCAATTCTGCTCGGGCATACAGCTAATGACCAAGCCGAAACGGTGATGCTGCGACTACTTCGAGGCTCGGGTGCACACAGCCTGTCCGCAATGTCTGCCTGCTCGCCTCCGTGGCACCGGCCATTTCTGGCACACCCAAGAACTGATATTGAAGTAGCGGTTTCTGAACTCTTGACACCAGCTGGGATTACACCATGGCAGGACCCACATAACTTTGACGAAGCTTTTTCTCGAGTCAAGATGCGCACACACCTGGACGTTCTGAGCGCAGATTTCGGACCGTCGATTGTTACTGGTTTGGTACGCAGTGCGGACATGCTGCGGGCTGATGACCAAGCACTTGAGCAGCTCTCAGTTGGGCACTTCCGGGGAGCTGAAATTTCAGCGAATGAGACCAGCATGGCCATTGAAGAATTAGAAGTCCTGCCGGTCGCGATTCGCACGAGGCTGATCAAGTTACTCTTTGACCAACTGGTAACAGGAACCCGGGAGAATTCTCCCCTTACCCATCAACATGTCATGACGGTCGAAACACTTATCTCGCGATGGTCAGGTCAAGGTGAGATTGCTTTGCCGTTGGGTGTGAGTGCGAAGAGAGAATATGGAAGGCTAACCCTTAAGCGGGGAAACTAGAGGAGCGATGCATGGATTCAGGGCACGTTGAAGGGCAGCTAGCGCACGTACTTCTCACCGAGGAGGAATTACACAATCGGATCGCCGAATTAGCACTGCAAATTGCTGCTGATTACCCAGAGGATGAGGATCTCCTTCTGGTGGGTGTTCTCAAAGGTGCAGTGATGGTGATGGCTGATCTGGCGCGAGCGTTGCCCCGTCAAGCACAAATGGATTGGATGGCAGTCTCTTCTTATGGTTCAGGAACAATGTCCAGTGGGGTTGTTCGAATCCTTAAAGACCTCGATACCGACATCGTTGGACGCAATGTTCTGGTAGTCGAGGACATCCTTGACTCAGGTCTCACATTAAGTTGGCTGCTCAAAAATCTTGGTTCGCGAAAGCCAAAGTCAATTGAGGTATTCACTTTGCTGCGCAAACCAGAGGGCATGAAAATGAAAGTTGACGCTAAATATATTGGCTTTGATATTCCCAATGAGTTCGTAGTGGGCTACGGGCTCGACTATGACCAAAATTATCGCAATCTGCGATCAATTGGCACGTTAGCCCCGCACGTCTACGAGTCCTGATTGCATTCGGAACCAGTCGGCACGAAGAGCCCCCGGTGATATCGCCATTGAAGCAGCCTTTTCGCCTAAGGCATAACCCTTGGTGCAGCGCGCTGACGGTGCAAAAGGCGTAGTACCGTGGCGAGGTGGATTTCAAGCGGATTTTTCGTGGCCCGATTTTTTGGATCGCACTGGCGATCATTTTCGTCCTCGTTGGTTCAACCCTGATCTCAGGGGTTGGCGCACCCGAGGAAGTCGACACCAGTGTTGCAATGTCGCAGATTCAAAGCGGCAGCGTTGATACCGCAACGATCACCGATCGGGATCAAGTACTTGAACTGGTTTTGAAAAATGGTGACACGGTTCGGGCCACCTATGTGACCGGTCAAGGGGTCGTTCTGCAGGAGTTATTGCAAGTGAGGGCAGATTCTGGCGCCCTCCCCGGGGGTTACAACGTTGTTGTCCCTTCTGAAAATATTCTTTTTACCCTGCTCGTCTCCTTGATCCCGTTCATCTTGCTCGTCCTGATCATGGTTTTTATTTTTTCGAAAATGCAGGGAGGCGGTTCCCGACTCATGCAATTTGGCAAATCAAAAGCCAAAATGGTGTCAAAGGACATGCCTCAAACCACATTTGCTGACGTGGCTGGTGCTGCTGAAGCCGTTGAGGAACTTGAAGAGATCAAAGACTTTCTGGCGGATCCGGAGAAGTTTAAAGCTGTTGGAGCGAAAATCCCCAAAGGCGTTTTGCTCTATGGTCCACCGGGAACTGGAAAGACCCTGCTTGCTCGCGCTGTTGCCGGTGAAGCGGGAGTGCCATTTTACTCGATCTCCGGTTCTGATTTTGTCGAAATGTTCGTAGGCGTGGGTGCGAGCCGAGTGCGCGATCTTTTCGAGCAAGCAAAAGAAAACGCACCCGCAATTATCTTCATGGATGAAATCGATGCAGTTGGTCGACACCGCGGTGCTGGGATGGGTGGTGGCCACGACGAACGCGAGCAAACGTTAAACCAGATGCTGGTTGAGATGGACGGTTTTGATGTCTCCGGCGGCGTGATCATGATCGCAGCAACTAACCGCCCAGATATTCTTGACCCAGCGCTACTGCGTCCCGGCCGGTTTGATCGACAAATTGCAGTGGAGCGTCCTGATCTCAATGGTCGCTGGGAGATCCTCAAGGTGCATGCCAAGGGGAAGCCCTTTAACGAGGCTGTTGATTTGATGACGGTCGCTCGCCGAACCCCCGGATTTACCGGAGCGGACTTAGCCAATGTGCTCAATGAAGCCGCATTGCTTACGGCCCGCAATGGTGATCCTGAGATCGGTAACGTGCTCATGGATGAAGCAATTGACCGAGTCATGGCTGGACCGCAAAAACGCAACCGCGTTATGGACCATGAGGAACGGCTGATCACGGCCTACCACGAAGCTGGACACGCGCTTGTTGCGGCAGCTCTGCCTGGTAACGACCCCGTTCACAAAATTACCATTATGCCTCGCGGACGCGCGCTCGGTTACACAATGGTGCTACCCGACCAAGAAAAGCACTCCACGACACGAAGCCAGATGCTCAATCAGTTGGCGTACATGCTTGGGGGTCGCGCAGCAGAGGAGCTGATTTTTCATGATCCGACCACCGGCGCTTCTAATGATATTGAGAAAGCAACCGCTGTTGCTCGCGCAATGGTTATGCAATACGGCATGACTGAGCGGTTGGGCGCGATCAAATATGGACAAGAGCAGGGCGAAGTATTCATGGGCCGCGACATGGGGCACACGCGCGACTTCTCCGAGGAAGTTGCCGCCGCGATCGACGAAGAAGTGCGAGCCTTCATTGAAGCGGCACACCAAGAAGCCTATGACTTGCTGGTAGCCAATCGCGAGGCACTAGATGCGATTGTTGTTGCACTGATGGAACGTGAGACCTTGCAAAAGGCCGAGATTGAGGAGATCTTTGCAGAACTCAATTTACGTGAACCGCGGGATGCGTGGACCGGATCGGCACGTAGGTCTCCGGATCTGGGTGGGCCCGTAGAAGTTCCGGAACTCGATGCGACGAAATCCAATGTCTAGTTTAATTGCCTAATGAGCGGTATCAACCCGATCAGTATTGGTAGCCCGGGCCCAACAGCCCCTTATAACGACGCGGGCGTGCAGCAGGCAATTCGTGATCTATTAATTGCCATTGGTGAGGACCCCGACCGCGATGGACTCAAGGACACTCCGGCTCGAGTCGCCCGTAGTTACGCGGAGATTTTTGGGGGCCTGCATCAAACACCCGAGGAAGTCTTGACCACGACATTTGATCTGGGTCACGACGAACTCGTAATTGTTAAAGATATCCCCTTCAGCAGCATGTGTGAGCACCATCTATTGCCATTTCATGGGAGTGCACATATTGGCTACATCCCAAATAAGAATGGCCGAATTACTGGACTGTCGAAACTAGCCCGTGTAACCGATGTATTTTCCCAACGGCCGCAAGTTCAAGAGCGGCTTACCGGCCAGATCGCAGATTCCATAATGAATATTCTCCAGCCCCGCGGCGCGATCGTGATCCTTGAAGCCGAACACATGTGCATGTCCCTGCGAGGTGTGCGAAAGACCGGTGCCACCACGACCACGAGTGTCGTTCGTGGTTCCCTGCGGGATGCTGTCACACGCTCTGAGGCCATAACGTTAATCATGGGGCGCTAGTTCCCATGGGCGCACGTTCCCCGGTAATCATGGGGATTTTGAATTTGACCCCGGATTCATTTTCTGACGGCGGCCAATTTGATTCAGTGCAATCAGCGGTCCAGGCTGCTACAGCAATGGTGGCCCACGGTGCGCAGATCATTGATGTTGGTGGAGAGTCAACGCGTCCCGGTGCGGAAAGAATTTCACTCGAAGTCGAACTCGAACGAGTAATTCCGGCTATTGAGCAGTTATCCTTAAAAGGCATCTACGTCAGCATTGACACCATGCGCGCCGAAGTCGCCAAAGCCGCTGTGGATGCAGGTGCGCAAATGGTAAACGATGTGAGCGGTGGTTTGTCTGATCCGCACATGCTGACGACCGTTGCACGTCTTGGGGTTCCCATAGTTCTTATGCATTGGCGTGGACCGAGCAAAACCATGCAAGAAAATATTCACTATGCAAACCCCGTGACCGAGGTGTGTGCGGAGCTACACAGTGTGGCTAAGGCAGCTCAATTGGCAGGTATCAAAAGCGGCAACATAATCCTTGATCCTGGCATTGGCTTTGGGAAAGAAGCCGTGCATAATTGGAAACTCTTACGCAATGTTGACACCCTTTTAGCGCTGGGTTACCCGATACTCATCGGGGTTTCCCGCAAGAGATTCCTTGGTGGATTACTCGCAGCCTCGGACGGAACACCACGCACCGTCGGTGAGCGCGATACCGCGTCTGCTGTCCTGGCGGCGCATATTTTGCAACGTGGCGCATGGGGTGTGCGCGTCCATGATGTCCAAGCGACGATTGACGCGTACCTAGCGCTGGGTGCTGTAAACCCAGATCCAGCGCTCGATTCCATTGAACTCGTAGGGCTGCGTGAATTCGGCCGCCATGGAGTACTCGAGCACGAACGGATCCAGGGCCAATATTTCAGTGTCGATGCAACACTGGGGCTGTCGATTTCACATGCGGCTCGCACGGATGATTTGGCCGATACGGTTAATTATGCCGAGGTGGCGGACGCTATTCGGGCTCGAATTGCTGGTGAGCCCGTGGATCTGATTGAGAAACTTGCTGAAATTATTGCCACTGATTGCCTTGCATTCCGACAAGTTGTGAGTGCTAAAATTCGGGTTCATAAGCCCGATGCACCGATCGAAGGTGAGTTCGCTGATGTAATTGTCACCCGAGCAAAATACCTGAACCGATGACGGGAACGGTACTGATTGCATTTGGTGCAAACCTGGGAGATCCAATCCGCACTTTGCAAATGGCATACCAGGAACTCGCTCAGCTTTGGACTCCGGTTGCTGCCTCTAGCGTGTATCGGAGTGCGCCCGTGGGTGGAGTTGAACAAGCCGACTTCTTCAATGCCCTCGCGGCATTTGCGACAGAGGATTCTGGGAGCGAAATATTAAATACACTTCATCGGATTGAAAATGTCCATGCAAGAACCCGCGAAGTTCGCTGGGGCCCGCGAACGCTGGACCTTGATGTGATCGCACTTTGGGAGGACGCAGAGCCGGTGATCAGCACGGATAGTGTTTTGACCCTCCCACATCCGCGAGCATGGGAACGCGTGTTTGTTACGGTTCCTTGGCAAGAATTGAAACTGTCAGGGCAACTCGGTGAGCTACCAGGTTTTGGCCCCGTGAACGAATTACGATCAACTAATGAGGAAATTACCTGCCTTGAGATTGGACTAAGTAGTTCATGAGAGCCACAAAAATTTCCCAGCTTGTGGTAATTGCTGCGATCTTGGTCGCAATCGGATTTGCACTCAGCCAAATTTTAATGGGGCAGACCGCTCGCTCGTTGCCGGTGCCGGCGATGGCGGCCGGGGCACTCTGGATTTTGGGTGGGAGTGTGGGAATCTGGACCTACTTCGCGCGCCCCCGGCTGAGTCGCCAGGTGGGAACTACGCCATTTCCAGCGCTAGTCTCGGCCCGAATCGCGGTATTGGCCTTGTCGGGGAGCCGTACCGGGGCAGTAATTGGCGGTTTTTATGCCGGGGTATCACTTGCCTCAATCGCGGGTATCGATACTCCTGCGGGTTGGAGTGCGACTATCAACGGTTTTCTCGCCGCCTTGGGCGGGGTCCTCTTGGTCATTTCCTCACTGTGGTTAGAAAGTTTATGTGTAGCAACAGACCACGGCGCAGCCGAGGAATCGTGACCAAAGTACTCTGCACCCATGAGCGATTCCACTCTTGAAGACTTACCCTTTGACGAACTGCGGCATCAGGCATTTCACCTAGCGGAAAAGAAACTCGATATCGGTTTCTTCGCAGACGTGTTTTCGCACATGCCTGGCATGGTGGCGATCGAAGGGGAAGGTGGAGACTTAGGTTCAATTGGTGGAACCTTTATTGAGACCGTTCGCGCGACCAAGGAAATGTTTGGGCACGGGCAGTTAGATCCGGACATGGAAGTGCTACTACGCGCTCGATTTGCCACCTATATTCGGGCTAACGATCCAAGTCACCGATAACGAGAAACATGCTGCCAATTGCCGCTGGCAATTGGTCGAGTTGAAGTCCCACCAAGGTGGGAACCAGCGCCTGAAAGTTATTAAATGAAGCCGATCGCAATTTCAGACGCCATGGTGTTTTGTCGCCGGCGCTGACCAAATACCAACCATTTATCCCGGTGGGCCCATCAGCCCAGTGGTAGGTGTTTCCTTCGGGGGCTCGCACAACTTTCGGCAAAACTACATTGACCTCTTGCCCCTGGGTGGATTTAAGGTGCGGCCACACTTGCTCAATCAGCGCACTACTGAGCGCAAGTTGATCAAGTGCTGCCATAAAGCGCGAGTAGGCATCTCCATCGTGATACAGCGGCGGTTTAGTGAACCCTAATTCCCCGTAGTTGAGGTAGTGATCCGTGAATCGTAAGTCATTATCGAGACCGCTTGCCCAAGCAACCGGCCCGCTCGTGCCAAAAGAGATCGCGTCGCTGGGCGCAAGGAAAGCCAGTCCGCGCAATTCATCTGCATTGAGGCTAGATATGAGTTGGGGGAGTATTGTGCGCAATTCGGTAATGATCAACTGGCTTGCATTCTCGGCATGTGCGGGTAGGTCGTGAGCCACCCCGCCGATCCGTGCAAACATTGGGTGCACCCGATTGCCGGTAACCAATTCTAAAAAGTTGGCAATCACGTTTCGTAATCGGATTGTTTTGGGATCAGGCATAAATGCAATCAGCGCTGAAATCCGAGTGAACTCAGCAAGGAGCATCCGGATCCAAGTAGCCCGCTCCGGTGGGTGAATTCCCATTGCCGCTTCTAAGGTGAGCGCCACACCTAATTCGGAGGTGAACGGCGCGTACCAGTCATGGCGATTAGCCAGCATCATGATTTGCCGGTAGTCGCGAACTTCAAAGAGTTTTTCTGCACCCCGGTGCATAAATCCAATTCGTGGTTCGACGTGCATGATTGTGTCTCCCTCAACAGTGAGGTGCAGCTGGAAGCCGCCCTGGGCGCTGGGGTGGAATTCTCCGAGATCAATTCTGAGTTCACCGGGTGCTAAACCCACGCCGGCAATTAACTTACGCATGTGTGCATCGTTTCATGGTCGCGATCCGAAATCTTGAACGAGCCACCTGAAATCACTCCTAGTTGGGTCAGAGTCGAATGTGTGGGTCCGGGTGAGGTCCGAACGTGCAGTAGCTGCAGCGCTGGCGCACGAATCCAATGACACATGTGCGGTGATATTGACTTTGCCATTGGGTACGGGGCGGACCGATCTACCGTGTTGGTATCCCGCCAACGTGCCGGCATCCCACAATCCTTGGGATCTTTGAGCCAACGAATGTGAGTAGTCGATCGCAATTGCCCGGCCAGTGCCAAAAATATTTACTAGCTGGATCCACGTGTGGTCTCGAGTCGTTCCGATCTCTCGACGAGCGCGTGGCACCGTAGCCGGCCACCAGAGTTCAAGCCAATCCAGCTCTGGCCCGGATAAAGGCTTGCCTAATTTTTCGTGCCC
Organism: Actinobacteria bacterium UBA4426; assembly: GCA_002390705.1. GTDB lineage: Bacteria > Actinomycetota > Actinomycetes > S36-B12 > S36-B12 > UBA4592. The sequence continues at coordinate 58,231 of DGQA01000007.1, forward strand.
AGATTCTGGGTCAACAAGCACGATGCGTGGGGTCAGGGACTCGTCATATTCGACAACGGTTGCAGGGATATCGTCAAGGAGTTCGTGGGCGATCACTATTCCACATTCTTTTCGAATCGCGATGTGCCGAATATCACCACTGGAGACATCAAAAACTTGTGTATTCCAGCGAAGCCCATGGCCAGCGATTAACGTGTTTAGGGACGAAATAAGTGAGCCATCGGATCCACCGGAATCAAGGATCAAGAACTCGGCCGGTGATCCGCAGTTTGTGTAGGCCTCGAATAGATAAGGAAATATTTCTTTGGACAAATCTGGGTGAGATCTCACTGCCGTCTCAAAGTGCTCATAGGGATTTGTTCCCCCGGAACCGAACTCACCATAAAAGCTTTTCGGGCCGAAAGATGCGGACTCCCAAGCGTTGATCCACGGAAGGTAAGGGGACATGGGGTATGACGTTAGTCACCCATAGGCTTTTGACATGGACTCGCCTCCGCGCTTGCGTATTGGGGTAGTCGGCGCTGGGCGCGTCGGTGCGGTTTTAGGGACGGCTCTTCGCGCAGCCGGGCATAACTGCATCGGGGTCAGCGCAGTGTCAGATTTGTCGTGTCTGCGCGCTGCGGCTTTGCTTCCCGGTGTGCCGATCAAGCCAGCAGACCAAGTTGTTGCAGAATCGGAGCTGCTGATCTTGGCAGTGCCCGATCAGGTTCTACCTGAATTGATTCGTGGGTTTTCTACCAGTGAAGTGTTCGTTCCAGGGCAATTCGTTGCCCACACTTCAGGTAGCTACGGAATCTCAGTGTGCGATACCGCTCCGCAAATATCGCCCATGGCCATTCATCCGGCAATGACATTTACCGGGACCAGCATTGACTTGGCCCGTTTAGTTGACACGCCTTTCGGTGTTACCACCACGGAAATTCTGCGCCCAGTTGCCGAGGCCCTCGTTGTCGAGATGGGTGGGGAACCTGTTTGGGTCCCAGAAGAGGCGCGGGCGATCTACCACACCGCGATGGTTCTCAGTTCGAATTACCTCAATGTTTTGGTCAACGAAGCCATTTCTCTTTTAGGTGATTCGGGGATGGAAAACCCTCAACGATTACTGGCGCCATTATTAAGTGCATCACTAGATAATGCCTTGCGCTTAGGAGACAAGGGATTGACGGGTCCGATAGCTCGAGGAGACCGTGAAGTGATTCGGACACACCTAGAGGCATTACAGGAACGCCCAAGTTCACAAAATGCTTACCGAGCCCTAGCACGGCTGGCAACGGATCGAGCACTTGAAGCCGGGGTGCTTTCTGTTGACCAAGCGGCCGACCTTCTCATTGAGTTAGGTGAAACTCCGTGACAAAATTGATTCACCTTTCCAGCGAACTTGAGAGAAAAAACGTGGGCAATCGCGCGGTAGTGCCGACAATGGGTGCACTGCATCAAGGTCATCTGGATTTAGTTGATGCGGCGAGAGAGCGAGTGGGCTTAAATGGTGAAGTTGTTGTTACGATTTTTGTGAATCCCACCCAGTTTGGACACGCTGCAGAATTCGAGCACTACCCAAGAACCTTGGACAGTGATTTCGAAAAATGTGACACGAGTGGTGTCGACATTGTCTTTGCTCCGAGTGCGGCTCAAATGTACCCGGACGCGGGTGCCCCGTCCGAATATGTAAGTGTGCAACCGGGGCCGCTGGGCGCAATTTTAGAGGGCGCTGACCGCCCTGGCCATTTCGCGGGGGTATTGACAATCGTCGCGAAACTTTTCAACCTAATAAAACCCGATTGTGCATTTTTCGGTGAAAAGGATTACCAACAATTAATCCTAATCTCGCAAATGGTGCGCCAATTGAACTTTCCTGTTCAGGTCATTGGCACTCCGACGCGTCGCGAGCCGGATGGACTGGCCATGAGTTCACGAAACATGTTTCTTGATTCCGATCAGAGGAGCCAGGCAACTTTGATTTCACAGGCCTTGGTCATTGCCCAATCGACGGACGGCAGCGTCGCAGAAAAATTGCGCGCTGCACGATTTGTCGTGGACGGTAAAATTGAGACCAGTTACTTGGTGGCCATGAGCAATGACTTATCCCATGAGCTTGCCGTCACTGACCCAAACCCCGAGGGTCGCCTGCTATATGCGGGAGTTCTGGGGGGCACCCGTTTAATTGACAATATGCCAATTTAAGGAAATGAAGACCAGATGAGCAAAATTCATATTCCCCGCTGGCTGACTTCAGACCCACCCGGTTGGGAGATTGACTCAGATGTCATTGTGATTGGGTCGGGCGTTGCGGGTCTCTCGGCTGCAATTCATGCGCGGGCGGCTGGGCGAAAAGTTGTGATCCTGACCAAGGCCCAGATAGATGAAGGGTCAACCCGATGGGCCCAGGGTGGTATTGCCGCTGCAATGTCGGAGGACGATTCCCCTTCACAGCACCGTGACGACACCGTCGCTGCCGGCGCCGGCCTGTGTAACCCGCAAGCAGTTGAAGTGTTGGTCACAGAAGGCCCGCAAGCCGTTCGCGACCTGATCTCGCTGGGTGCCAACTTTGATCGTGAGCCCAGCGGTGCGATCTCCCTCACAAGGGAAGGCGGGCATAAGCGTGATCGCATTGCCCACGCCGGTGGAGATGCAACAGGTGCAGAAATTTCCCGCGCATTGGTTTCTGCGGTACTTAATGATCCGGGTATTGAAATTATTGAAAATGCACTCGCGCTAGATCTGATTACTGATGCACATGGTGCGACGCAGGGAGTGACTCTGCACGTGATGGGCTCGGGCCAACGAGATGGGATTGGGGCGGCACTGGCGCCAGCAGTGATTTTGACTACCGGCGGTTTTGGCCAGGTCTTCGGACAGACCACGAATCCATATGTTTCGACCGGTGACGGAATCGCACTCGCACTGAGGGCAGGCGCGGTCATTGCGGACCTTGAGTTTGTGCAATTTCATCCCACCGTTTTGTGGCTAGGTCCCCTTGCTCAGGGACAACAGCCGCTTGTCAGTGAGGCGGTGCGTGGCGAGGGCGCGAAGCTCCTTGATCCTGACCTACAACCGTTCATGCCATCAGTGCATGAACTGGGCGATCTAGCTCCACGAGACATTGTTGCAAAAGAAATTATGAAAAAGATGCGGGCTTTCGGGTCTGCGCATGTGTGGCTTGATGGACGCGCGCTCGGCGCTGACACGTGGGTGCGCAGATTTCCCACGATTCTTGCCAGTGCTCGCTCACGTGGAATCGATCCAGTTACTGACTTGATACCGGTGGGTCCTGCGCAGCACTATGTTTCTGGTGGGGTTGTAACCGACCTATTTGGACGTACCAAAATTCCGGGGCTTTATGCAGCGGGTGAAGTTGCGTGCACCGGTGTCCACGGGGCTAACCGACTCGCATCTAATTCACTACTGGAAGGGCTGGTGTATTCCCGGCGGATTATGACGGCAATAGCGTCTGATCAACTAGAACGCCACATCCACGTCGTTGACTCCCCGCAGGATTCATATCTAATCCCGCACCGAGTCAGGCGTGACATGCAAAGTGTTATGGATCGCAATGCCGGGGTCCTTCGAAGTGAAGCATCACTCACTTATGCGAAGACTTGGCTAGCCAAGATTGAACGCACTGGTGCGCGTGCGTGCACAGAGGATTGGGAGAGCGCTAATTTGTTCACGGTCTCACAGATTCTGATTGCGAACGCATTGATGCGAGAGGAAACGAGAGGGTCACATTGGCGTGAGGACTACCCCGAGAGCAGCGCCGATTTCCAGGCTCGGCTAGTTTCACACCGTTCACCCCACGGTGAACTGGTCACTACAACAAGTGGAATTGGGATCTGATGCAGTCACACAAAATCAAAAGGGAACTAGCGGACCAACTTATTGCAGTTGGGTTAAACCCCCTAGATGTTTCCGAGGTCGTGCTTCGAGCCTTGCATGAGGATTGCGATGAAGACGGAGATGTCACCTCGGTTGCAACTATCGCAGCGGAACAAATGTCGACTTTGGATTTTGTGGCACGTGCGCCGGGAGTAATTGCTGGTATGCCAGTTGCTGCAGCGGTGTTTGCAATCTTGGGTGGTTCGTCGATGAGCATTTCCACGGTCATCAAAGACGGAGAGAGCGTGCACGCGGGTACCGTTCTTGGATCCGCAGTGGGTTCGACGCGACTATTGCTGCAAGGAGAGCGCACTGCCCTTAATCTCCTGGGCCATCTCAGTGCGATTGCGACCGCAACGAGAGCTTGGGCCGAAGCTTTAGGCGACTCGACGACCAAGGTGCGTGATACGCGCAAGACGACTCCCGGGATGCGAACACTTGAAAAGTACGCCGTACGTTGCGGAGGGGGGCTCAATCATCGAATGAATCTCTCGGACGCTGCATTAATAAAAGACAATCATGTTGTTGCCGCAGGTGGTGTGGCCCGAGCGTATGAACTTATTAAACAGCGTTATCCCGACTTGTCTGTTGAGGTTGAAGTTGACTCACTGGATCAACTCGCCGAAGCACTTGAAGTGGGTGCAGATCTAGTGTTGTTAGACAATTTCACAATCGAGGAGCTCAACAGTGCTGTGGATTTCACCAGAGGTCGAGCGAAACTCGAAGCCTCAGGTGGATTTACTTTCGACCAGGCAAAGGCGGTGGCAAGTACCGGGGTAGATTTTGTTGCGGTCGGTGCGATCACCCACTCGGCACCAGTGCTAGATATTGGTGCAGACCTTCGAATGGAGTCCATTTAATGCTGCTGGCAATTGATGTAGGAAACACCAACACCGTCATTGGGCTTTATGAGGGTCAATCCCTGCATAAGTCCTGGCGAATTAAAACAGATTCAGCCGAGACTGCTGACGAACTGGTATTGACATACCGTGGATTGTTGCAGCAAGAACCTGATGTCAGCGGAATTGCCTTATGCAGCACGGTGCCGGGGGTCCTGCATCAGATGCGCCTGATGGTCGATCGTTATTTCGCCAATATTCCGATCGTGATTGTGGAGCCTGGAATCAAGACGGGGGTTCCCATCCTCACGGATAACCCCAAGGAAGTTGGGGCCGACCGAATCGTCAATACTCTCGCCGCCCACCACCTTTTTGGTGGTCCCTGTATCGTTGTCGACTTTGGAACTTCAACCAATCTTGACGTCGTGTCACACACGGGTGAGTTCCTGGGCGGCGCTTTGGCACCCGGTATTGAAATATCGCTGGATGCTCTGGCCGAACGGGCGGCGCAGTTAAGAAAAGTTGAACTTGTGGTACCCCGATCAGTGATTGGCAAGAACACGGTTGAAGCACTTCAATCAGGAGTAATTTATGGATTTGCGGGTCAAGTGGACGGGCTAGTCGAACGAATCATTGAAGAAATCGGTCCGGTTACCGCGGTTGTTGCCACGGGGGGGCTGAGCCAAATCGTAGTGAGCGAATCTCGAACAATTACCCACCACGAACCCGATCTTACTTTGCTTGGCCTAGCACTACTTTTTGAAAAAAATCAGGTCTAATCGCACCTAGGCATCAAGGGTTTTCGATCCGGCGACTACGCCCAAAACTGTGGCAAGGCCATGAATTGGCCCGGAAGTGCGCGGAAGAATTAGGGTTCGCATTCCTACAGTGCCGGCTCCACCGTCATCTATCGCGTTGTCGCCGACCATGAGCAAGTGTTCGGGAGCAATGTCGATTGCCTCACATACGGCAAAAAATATTTCAGGATTGGGTTTGACATAGCCCAATTCGGCGGAAGTGAATGCGTAATCAACGCACTCCGAAATGCCGAGACGGCGCAGAATTGGTTCAAGATCGAGGGCGATATTGGAAATAATTGCGGTGGTGATTCCCTGTGTACGTAGAGCATCGAGGACGGGGAGCGTGTCCGCATAGACGAACCAGGGGTCAGTTATCGACGAGTAGAGGGCCGAAGCCAGCGGCTCGTCGCTGAAGTCGAGCAAAAGCCGGGTAAAGATTTCTTTGTGTGCCGCCGGGCTGAGATCCCTCTCGTGGTGGGGGTCTTCAATCCGGGCAAACTCGACAATTGAATTCAGCTTGGGCACCATTTGGGCAAACTCGATGGGATCAAGCCCAACGCTTTCACAGGCAATTTCTAGCCAAGATTCGCTGCTTCCTTGATCAACGAGGGTCGAGTGAAAATCGAAAAGAACACCTTTGACCGAGCTGGGCTGAAATAGCGGATGCAGAAGGCTCACTCGCATGAGTCTAGGTCCAAGTTTGAGAGGGAGTACCTCCTATTACCCTTAGCGACTGTGAGTGACGAGGAAGAAGTTCCCGAGCAGGTTGCGATCCGGCGACAAAAGCGTCAAACGATTCTGGACCGAGGCGCGCAGGCTTATCCGGTCTCACTGCCGATTACGGCCTCTATTGCTCAACTGCGCGAGCAGTATGGCGAATTGGATGCCGAAGCATCAACTGGTGTTTCCGTGGGCGTTGCGGGCCGGATAATTTTCAGTCGTAATGCAGGCAAATTGGCTTTCGCCACTGTTGTTGCTGGTAGTGGCGAGACTATTCAAGCCATGGTGTCACTAGCTCAAGTGGGCGAAGAGAGCCTTGCCGATTGGAAAACCCTCGTTGATCTCGGTGATCAAATTTTTGTTCAAGGCGAGGTCATCACCTCTAAACGTGGTGAACTGTCAATTTTCGTGGACTCGTGGCAAATGGCGGCAAAAGCGCTCCGTCCACTCCCAGTAGCCCACAAAGAAATGAATGAAGAGTCTCGCGTGCGCCAACGCTATGTAGATCTAATTATGCGTCCAGAAGCCCAAATCATGGCGCGCACGAGAGTCAAGACCGTTTCAGCGTTGCGAACTTCCCTGTCTAATCGCGAGTATCTGGAAATTGAAACGCCAATGCTGCAAACCCAACCGGGTGGCGCGACCGCGAGACCATTCATCACCGCATCAAACGCATTTGGGATCGAGTTATATTTGCGGATTGCTCCTGAGCTTTTTCTCAAACGTGCAGTGGTTGGGGGACTCGATCGAGTCTTTGAAATAAATAGAAACTTTCGTAACGAAGGTGCCGACTCGACGCATTCGCCAGAGTTCGCAATGCTTGAGTTTTACCAAGCTTTTGCTGACTATCAAGACATGGCGACCATCACCCGCGAATTGGTTCAAGAATCAGCGCACGCTGTTGCCGGTTCGCTCACCGTCACCCATCTTGATGGCAGCCAACATGACCTCTCCGGTGTGTGGCCACAAATTGACCTCTACGGCTCACTTTCGGAAGCGATTGATCAGAGCGTGACTCCCGAAACCGCCCGTGCGACTTTAGAGCAGATGTGTTCAGACATTGATATCAAGTTCGCCCCGACTTGGGTGAATGGGAAGTTAGTCGAGGAACTTTTTGAGCATTACGTGATCCCCACATTTACCGGCCCAACATTTGTGATGGACTTCCCAGTTGACACCTCGCCTCTGACTCGTGACCACAGATCACGAGCTGGCGTAGTTGAAAAGTGGGATCTCTACGTTGACGGATTTGAATTGGCAACTGGGTATTCAGAGCTCGTGGACCCGGTGATTCAACGTGAGCGGTTGGTCGAACAGGCGTCCCTTGGTGCAAAGGGTGACAAGGAAGCCATGCCCTTAGACGAGGATTTCCTGCGGGCTCTTGAGCACGGAATGCCACCCAGTGGTGGAGTCGGATTGGGCGTTGATCGGCTCTTGATGGCGCTGACCGGACAAGGGATCCGTGAAACTGTGCTGTTCCCGTTGGTTAAACCGGAGCGCGATCGATGATCACGATTAGGCCCGCCCGTACGGCCGATGTTCGGGAGATCAGGGCGCTGATTGACTCTTACTCAACCGATGGAAGCCTGCTGTCAAAAGCAACGGTCACAATTTTTGAAGATATTCAAGAGTTCTTGGTTGCAATTGACGGTGAACGGGTGATCGGGTGCGGCGCGCTTCACGTAATGTGGGAGGACCTTGCTGAAGTTCGCACACTGGCTGTGGCGCCAGATCGTGCGAATGAGGGCATTGGTTCGCAGATGCTGCAGCAACTATTGGAAAAAGCACGCGTATTAGGAACTCGACGCGTGTTCTGTCTCACATTTAAGAAAGATTTTTTTGGTCACCATGGCTTCGTTGAAATTGATAACCCTCCAGTGGGTCACGAGGTGTACGAGCAAATGTTGCAGTCTTACGACGAGGGTGTGGCAGAATTCCTCGGACTTGAGCGCGTTAAACCAAATACGCTGGGAAATTTTCGCATGCTGCGCGAAACCCCTTAATTCATCTCAACCAGTATTGCGAAGTCCAGTCGCGATTCCATTGATTGTCAAACTCAGGGCCCTAGTGAGATCCTCATTTGTCGGGTTAGTTCGGGAACGCTCAAGTAACGACACTTGCAAATTATGGAGCGGTAAAAGGTAGGCGTCGCGCGTGGCCAGAGTTCTTTGGAGCGAGGGATTACTTGCCAATAACCCACTTTCCCCGGTGATATCAAGTACGCGTTGAACACTCAATGTGTATTCGACCCTAATCAAGTCGAAAATGTAATGCAGTTCCTGTGGGACGAGCCGCTCAACGTATTGTGCCGCCACGTTAAGGTCTGTTTTGGCGAGAGTCATTTCGACATTGGAAATAAAATTCCGAAAAAAATCCCAGTTCTGGTACATCTGAGCAAGCTCTCCGTTCAGTCCTGCATCACAGGCGGCTTGCAAGCCGGTACCAACTCCAAACCATCCAGGTACTACTTGACGCGACTGGGTCCAACCAAATACCCATGGAATCGCGCGAAGCCCGTCAATCCCGGCGGCCGTGTCGGGTCGCCGCGAAGGTCTCGAACCAAAATGCATTGCCCCAAACTCTTCGACCGGAGTTGATAGTGCGAAGTAGCGAGGTAGTTCGGGATCAATTATGAGTGATCGATATTTTTCTTGGGCGCTGGCCGAGGAAATCCGCATCACTTCATCCCAACGATTAAGTTCCGCTGAAGTGCGCCTGGGCGTGCGATGTAGTAGCGAGGCGTCGAGTACCGCGGCAGCCATTTGCTCAAGGTTGTCGCGGGCAAGTACAGGGAGTAGGTATTTGTCAGAGATAACTTCACCTTGTTCAGTGATCTTGATCTGCCCTGAGAGAACGCCCCAAGGTTGCGACATGATGGCGTCGTAAGTGGGTCCGCCACCCCGGCCAACGGTGCCACCCCGACCATGGAATAGCCGCAGTGAAACGTTGTGCTGTGCTGCGATATCTCTCAGGTGCCGTTGGGCCAGGTGGATTTCCCATTGCGATGTCGTGATCCCTGCATCCTTATTGGAATCGGAATACCCCAGCATTACTTCTTGTCGATCACCACGGGATGCAACTATTTTGCGGTAAGTCGGATCGGATAAAAGCGCATCGACTATTTCACCAGCAGCATGCAATTCCGCAACTGTTTCCAGTAGGGGTACGAACCCAACAAGCGATTCGCCGTTATCTGTATTTATCAATCCAGCCTCCCGCCCCAACACCACGGCTGCAAGAACGTCGTCTGCGCCTTTGGTCATTGAGATGATGATGGACTCAAGCGCTCGGTTACCAAATTCAATAACGATGTCGCGGGCAACAACCAAAGTATTGAAAGTGGTCATACCCGTCTCATCAAGCGGAGGTGGGGTGGGTGCGAGTGGCCGTTGTGATTGAAGTTCGGCTGCCAGTAGGTCAAACCTCGCGGAAGAGCCAAGGTCTAAATACTCCTTGGGGGAGCTATGGTTCAGGCGGGCGATCAATTGCGAGATTGCACCCTGGAATTTTTCAGAGTGCTCGCGGATGTCGAGTGTGGCAAGTGGCAATCCCACGCTGGCAACGACTCGGATCGCCTGTTCAAGCTCCCCATGAGCGATGAGCTGTCCGCGGTGGGCGAGTAAGTCTCGCCGGACTAGGAACAGGTCATTCAATATTTCTTGAGTGCTGGCGTAATCACGACCCACAACGCGAGGTGACCTATTTACCAGTCGGTCGTGAGTGAGGTGAAGCCGTAGACGAATAATTGTGAGCTTTATTCGGATTGGCTCCTCAGCATTGAGTCGTAGATAACGTTGGTCAAATTCGGGGAGTACCTCAAGGTCTTGATTAACTGATTCCCACAGTTCAGGGGAAGTCCCGGCAATTCGTTCAGAGATAGACAGGTCCTCAATCAATGAATCAATGTGTGGGAGCAGGTCCGTAAGGGCATTCTCGCGGAGAAACGTAACAACTTCTGCCGTGAGTTCAGGAGTGACGAACGGATTTCCGTCACGGTCGCCACCGATCCACGAGCCAAAACTGATTGGTCGCGAATCTGCTGGGAGTGTGACTCCAAGTTGATCAAAAGCATTTGCCAAGTCATGTAGTACTTCACCGAGCGGTCCTCGGGTGAGGTCATTCATGTAGTACAAGGCATTGCGAGCCTCGTCAAGTACCCGTGGTTTTTCCAATCTCAATTCGTCCGTCTGCCATAGCAGATCAATGAGTTCGGCAAGCCGCGCGGTTTTCGTTGCATCTGAGACTCGCTGATCCATCATCGTATCTGCGATTTTGCGCAACTTAATCAGTACTGAACGCCGGGCGGCTTCGGTAGGGTGCGCGGTGAAAACCGGGCGCACTGACATGTTGCTGGCGATCTGGCCAACGTCTTCGAGGGTGTAGAGCGGTAGCGACTCGGGTGAGAGGGCTTCTGTGACGACCTTGGCGAGCGGGGACCCTGAGCTTACGTAGGCGTCGAGAACATCCTGGGTGCGTTCGACCTGCTCTGCGATATTTGCGAGATCGAAATAGATGGAGAAGGACCGGGCCAGCAAGGTGGAGCTTTCTAGGTCCAGTTCTCCTAAAATTTGGGCTGCTACCGTGGGATCATCGCGGATAAGTGCCCGCACTTTTTCGACTAAATCTAGTAACTCTGGGCCCTCTTGGCGCACCAATGTGTGACCCAGAAGGTCCCCGAGCAACCTGATGTTGGTTCGAAGCCTGAGGTCAGATTCATTCCCTGCAGCAAATTCACTCACTTTGACATTGTGTCGTACCGCATATTTCGGTCAGATTTCGCGTTGGGCGTACGGGTTGGGGTGCATCTCGGGTTTCACTCTGCCGATTGATAGGGGAGAATGCTCATAGCAGGTTCGGGTGTCCACACCTGAAGGCACGCATTAAGGAGAATGGTCAATGTTCGAACGGTTTACAGACAGAGCCCGTCGAGTGGTAGTCCTTGCCCAAGAGGAAGCCCGCATGCTTAACCACAATTACATTGGCACCGAGCACATTTTGCTGGGCTTGATCCACGAAGGTGAAGGCGTGGCCGCTAAGGCGCTTGAGAGTCTTGGAATCTCCCTTGAGGCGGTTCGGCAGCAGGTTGAGGAAATCATTGGCCAGGGACAGCAGGCCCCCAGTGGTCACATCCCTTTTACCCCTCGCGCCAAAAAAGTTTTGGAACTTTCACTGCGCGAAGCACTGCAGTTGGGGCATAACTACATTGGCACTGAGCACATTTTGCTGGGCTTGATCCGCGAGGGTGAAGGCGTGGCCGCACAAGTATTGGTCAAACTTGGGGCAGATCTCAACCGCGTTCGTCAGCAAGTGATTCAACTCTTGAGCGGTTACCAGGGCAAAGAGCCCGCAACGTCGGGTGGACCAGCCGAAGGTGCACCGTCCACGTCACTTGTCCTGGATCAGTTCGGTCGCAATCTCACGGCAGCCGCCCGGGAGAACAAGCTTGATCCAGTTATTGGTCGCTCAAAAGAAGTTGAGCGGATCATGCAGGTTCTTTCCCGTCGTACCAAGAACAATCCAGTGTTGATCGGTGAGCCGGGCGTTGGTAAGACCGCGATCGTTGAGGGTCTCGCCCAAGACATTGTTGCCGGTGAAGTCCCCGAGACGCTGAAGGACAAGCAGGTGTACACCTTGGATCTGGGCGCCCTGGTCGCGGGTAGCCGCTACCGTGGCGACTTTGAGGAGCGACTCAAGAAAGTACTGAAAGAGATTCGCACGCGCGGTGACATCATTCTTTTTATTGATGAAATTCATACGCTGGTGGGCGCTGGTGCTGCTGAAGGCGCAATTGACGCGGCGAGCATCCTCAAGCCAATGCTTGCTCGAGGTGAGCTTCAAACAATTGGGGCCACGACCCTTGATGAGTACCGCAAGCATATTGAAAAGGATGCAGCGCTTGAGCGCCGTTTCGCTCCGGTACTTGTCGAAGCACCCGATGTCCCTCACACGGTAGAAATTCTTCGAGGACTTCGTGACCGCTACGAATCCCACCACCGGGTCTCGATCACCGATGGTGCACTGGAAGCCGCGGCGCGTCTGTCTGATCGCTATATCTCAGATCGCCAATTGCCCGACAAGGCAATTGACTTAATCGACGAAGCCGGCTCCCGTTTGCGAATTCGCCGAATGACTACGCCTCCGGATTTACGCGAATTCGACACCAAAATCGCTGATGTTCGCAAGGCAAAAGAGTCATCAATTGACGAGCAAGATTTTGAAAAGGCCGCTGCATTGCGTGATGACGAGAAGAACCTGCTGACTGAGCGTGCTGAGCGTGAGCGCGAATGGAAAGCAGGGGACCTCGACGTTGTTGCAGAGGTTGACGAGAAGTTGATTGGTGAGGTGCTTGCACTCATGACCGGAATCCCGGTCTCAGACCTCTCCGAAGATGACATTGCACGGTTAATTCGGATGGAAGAGGAGCTGCATCGTCGGGTAATTGGGCAGGAGCAAGCCGTCAAGGCGCTGTCCAAATCTATTCGTCGCACCCGGGCTGGCTTGAAAGATCCCAAGCGCCCTAGTGGTTCATTTATTTTTGCCGGCCCTTCCGGGGTGGGTAAAACGGAGTTATCCAAGACTCTCGCCGAGTTCCTTTTTGGGCACGAAGATTCACTCATTGCACTGGATATGTCTGAATACAGTGAGCGGCACACGGCCTCTCGGCTATTTGGTTCACCCCCCGGTTATGTCGGCTACGAAGATGGCGGCCAGTTGACGGAGAAGGTGCGTCGCAAGCCATTTAGCGTCGTTCTTTTCGACGAAGTTGAGAAAGCTCACCCTGATATTTTTAACTCTCTTCTCCAAGTTTTGGAAGAGGGTCGACTGACGGATTCGCAAGGTCGCGTTGTTGACTTCAAGAACACCGTGATCATTATGACTACGAACCTGGGAAGTCGGGACGTATCAAAGGGGCAGAATCTTGGCTTTGCCCCAGACGACAATGAAGTAACCGCTTACGAACAGATGAAGGGCAAGGTGCAGCAAGAACTCAAGGAGCATTTCCGTCCTGAGTTCCTCAACCGTATCGATGACGTGATCGTGTTCCATCAGTTGAGCAAGAACGAGATCGTTGAGATCGTTGATCTTATGATTGCCGGTCTTGAGAAGCGTCTGATGGACATGGACATGGCCATTGAACTGACCACAGCTGCCAAGGACCTCTTAGCTGAACGAGGCTACGATCCGCAACTTGGTGCCCGTCCATTGCGTCGGACGATTCAGCGTGAACTTGAGGATCCACTGAGTGAGAAGATGCTCTTTGGCGAGTTGTTGCCCGGCAGTATTGTTGTTGTAGACGTTGAAGGAGAAGAGGAGTCCCGTGAATTCACGTTCGCGTCTACTCCACGGGAGGTGCTTCCAGATTCACCTCCGGTTGAAGCCGCGGGATAACGCAGCTATTGTGTAACCTATGAGGAGCGCCTCTTCCCCTGGCAATGGTGAGGGCCAGCCGTGAGCGGCGGCCCATTGATCCCTGGCTTAAACGAGTTTGACCGGCCTAAGCGTGGTTTTCCACGCTGGGCCGGTTTTTTTATAGCTGGAATCATCGGTGTGTCTGTGTTGCTGGGTATTTGGGGTTTCGCTTCCGGGACTGGCCCGCTCTCTTCCCTCGGCCAAGTCAGTGAAGATTTACAGCCAACCGGTTACCGGCCAACGGTTGATGCGGACGTAATCCAAGTACTAGTCACGCCGCCACCTTCGGGGGTTTGCCCGGATCAAGAACTTGCCCTCACGGCCATTGAGTCCGAGCGTGACCTTGCCATTTCAGTTACTTTGAGTGGCCCTAGGAGCAGCAGTTGCCAAGACAGTACAGGCTCGGACGAAATCTGGCTTGATGTGCTGCTACAGGATCCTTTTGCGGACCGAACCATATTTCGATCAATTGATGGGGAAGAATTACTACGAATTCGGTAGCGCGTAATTCGATCCCACCTTCGTGATCATTGCTTCACTCGCCAGTTGGGTGAGGGCGATTTCGAACCGCTCAGTGTCTGGTGTGTGCTGCGAAAGATCACTCACGCTCATCGGTTCTTCATTTTCGCGCAGTATCTTTAATATTCGCCCACGCTCCTGTCGAACACTTCCCTCATAGCGCGCTTGTCTCCTTTTCGGAATTGAAGAAAGTGGCTTTCCTTGCGCAAACCACTTGCAGTCATTGACGATTGGGCACCTTGAACACGATGGATCGCGTGCAGTGCAGATCAACGCGCCGAGCTCCATTGATGCCGCTGACCATTGCACGCATTGGTGGCGACTGGTTGGGAGGAGTTCCTGTGCGAGTGAACGCTCAACTAGTGAGACTGTTGGGGCTTGGTGGGATTGGCCAAGCCCTGCGCGAGCCAATAATCTGCGAACGTTCACATCAAGGACTAGAGATCGTTGCCCGAATGCAAATGCTAGAACCGCATTGGCGGTGTATTCACCGACGCCGGGCAGCGAAATCAGTTCTTCGTAAGTGGTAGGGACCTCTCCATCAAATTGTTGGGCAATGATCGTCGCGCTTTCATGCAGTCGTTTGGCTCGACGGGGGTAGCCCAAGTTTCCCCAAGTACGGATTGCCTCCGCGACCGAACAGTTTGCTAACTCGGTTGGGGTTGGCCAACGCTCCAGCCATAGCTTCCACCGGGGCAAAACCCGATTGACGGGTGTTTGCTGAAGCATGAATTCACTCACCAAAACACCCCATGGGCTGGTATCCCGCCAAGGGAGGGCTCGGGCTTCACTGGCAAACCAGGTAATGACCGTTTGCGGATCCAAATTGGAGGTACTCACAAAGGGATCGTTTCATGCCGCGTGGGCACCGCAGTACTGTGGAGCCATGAAGGTGCAGCCGATTGGTCCCGAGTCACCCAGTGTCTACTGGGTGCGTAGGGCTGCACTGCTGGTAATTGTCATACTTCTCGTGGTCGGCCTGATCTGGGTTATTCGAGCCATTACTGGTTCACCCTCAACGCAAGCCCCGGTTGTCGAGCCCGCTGTTGTGGTATCTGAATCAGTAGATCCCCAGGCGGTACTCACTCCCGTGACAACAGATCCCGTTAATTGTCTGGACTCGGCAATTCTGGTAGAAGCAACTACTGATTCCTCAACCTACAAAGTGGGAAAAAAACCCGTGTTGACGGTGACTATTGAAAACACGGGCAGTGTCGCCTGTTTGCGAGATGTCGGGCCGAAAGCCAATGAACTTGAAGTTAAATCGGGCGGGTACCGCGCGTGGTCAAGTGACGACTGTTCGCCGAGCAAGAAGACAAAAGTTGTGGTTCTTGAACCCGGTGGCATTGTCGCATCCACCATCGAGTGGAATGGTCAACTGAGCGAGCCAGGATGTCCCGAGATTGATGAGGCAGCCAAGGTGGGCCGTTATGAGGTGATTGGTCGCAATCTCGATGTTTTCAGCGACGCGACTCCTTTTGCTGTGACAAAGAAGAACTAAGAGTTCGGAGCACCTTCACACTTCGAGCGTGCAGTCAGTGAGGTCATCACGGTTACTGCTTGTGCAATATCGGACACAGGATGGGTGACGATTCCCTGAGTTTTCACAGAAGTGCCGGTGGGAATAATTGCATCGGTGAAACCCAGCCGGGCCGCCTCATCTAGCCGCTTCTCGAGTCCGGTGATCCGGCGAATATCGCCGGCTAGTCCAAGTTCGCCAATGGCAACCAGACCGCTGGGTAATGAAATGTCTTTCACGCTACTGACGATCGCAAGCGCTGTTGCCAGGTCAGTTGCCGGTTCGAGTAGGCGCATTCCACCAACGGTTGCCACGAAGCAATCCGCGGTAGAGAGTGACAGGCCTGCGCGACGCTCCAAGATCCCCAACATCATGGCGGTCCGAGAAGAATCAAGGCCGCTGGTCACCCGGCGGGGTTGGGGTGAGCTAGAAGGCGCAATTAGTGCCTGAACTTCAGCCACGAGTGGTCGCTTTCCTTCTACGGTGATGGTGACGCATGTTCCAGGAACTGGGTTGGTTCGGTCGCTGAGAAATAGGCCACTTGGGTCAGGGAGTCCGTGAATGCCATCCTCGGTCAATTCGAAGCAGCCGATCTCGTCAGCCGGGCCATAACGATTTTTTACCGCACGCACTAGGCGAAGGGGTCCGTGTCGATCACCTTCAAACTGCAAGACCACGTCAACGAGGTGCTCAAGTGCGCGCGGGCCGGCAACGCTGCCATCTTTTGTGACATGGCCAACAAGGACCGTGGTCATATTTCTCGACTTGGCGGCCCGAATCAGTGATGCGGCAACTTCCTTGACCTGAGTGACCCCACCGCCTACTCCGTCGACATCGGCGCTTGAGATGGTTTGTACGGAGTCAACAACGAGTAGTGATGGGTTCGTGTGTTCAATGTGACCTAGGGCTACTCCAAGGTCGGTTTCGGCTGCGAGGAAGAGTGAGTCGCTGACGGCATCGATTCGCTCAGCACGCAGTCGAACTTGGGCTACAGATTCTTCACCGGTGAGATAAAGGACCTTGTGTCCCATCCGCGCCCACTGGGCTGCCACAGCCAAGAGCAGTGTTGATTTGCCAACCCCTGGTTCTCCGGCAAGAAGGAGGACAGCCCCAGGCACAAATCCACCACCGAGTGCCCGATCAAATTCACCGATCCCGGTGCTATGAGCTTGTGCTGCAGAAATGTCAATCTCGTTAATGGCAAGTGCGGGCGATGTCGTTGCCCTTGCTTTAGTAGTAGCGGTAACCACACCGACCTCTTCTACGGTGCCCCAAGATTGACATTCACCGCAGCGCCCAGCCCATTTACCGGTAGCCCAGCCACACTCTGTGCAGCGAAATTGAGGTGTTTTCGCGGTGCTCTTTGCCATATTTAGTCCTGTGTTTTAGTCGTGCGGGTCAGCCGGATGAATCGACAGCCCAATTCTGACAGTGGGGTCTGACTTTTTACCCCGCTCATTAACACTTGTGATCACGGCCTCGCGGTTCCGGCACAGCTGAGCAAGTTCCTCATAAGCCGGTGCCCCAATCAGGGCCACGATTTCTTCCTTTGAATTGATGTAGACCGGTTCGCTCGCAGTATGCGCTTCGGTATTACCCGTGCAGTACCAATCAAGATCGGCTCCACCGGCTCCCCACGCACGACGGTCGTACTCGCCCAAGACAACGACTTGGCGCTCACGGCCGTCCTCGTAGGTAACACTGTCATAGGAGCGTCGCAGTGGAAGTTGCCAACAGACGTCTGGCTTGGTTTCGATGAAGTGAACGCCCTCTTTTTCAGCCAAATGGTGCAGTGCGCACCCGTAGCCGCCGGAAAATCCCTCGGAGTTGTGGAAAATGCAGGCACCTTTGACGACTCGGGTTTTATCGACCCCATCTTCTTTCTCGGTCCAGCCTTTCTTCCCCAGTCCAAGTTCGTAGTTCTCCCACACATCGGGGGTTAGTTTCTTTACCCATTTGCGCACTCGCTTCTCGTCCTTTTTTTCAGAAAAATGAGCGCCGTGGGCGCAGCAACCCGCATCAGGGCGCTCGGCCTCAATGCCTTTGCAACCTCTGCCGAAAATGCAGTTGTACTTGGAAGTGAGCCAAGTGAGATCGCAGCGGATCAATTGATCGTCATCTGAAGGATCGACGAACTCAACCCAGGCTCGGGGGAAATCAAGGAGGACTTCTGGCATCACATCAGCCTAGGTCCACCGGGTACCCTGTGCAGCACGGGCACCGTGAAGTAGGTGCTGGATCTGTGGTTCAGGTAACGTGGTGGCATGAGCCCTCAGCACCCACGAAGTGCTGATCCGGACTCGTTTGCTGGGCTTACCTGGGTCGAAGTTGAACAGCGGATCGCTTCCGGTCAAATTAATGACGCGCCCGACGCTAATTCGCGGAGCCTCTCCAGCATTATCAAAGAAAACACATTGACTTGGTTCAATTTTTTAATTGGATCAATGTGGGTAGTTATGTTGATCGTGGCCCCTTGGCAGGATTCCCTTTTCGGCTTCGTCATCGTGGCCAATACTCTGATTGGCACGATCCAGGAATACCGCGCTGCTCGCGCCCTGGAAAAGCTTGCGATCATCGGTGAAGCGAAACCAGTTGTTCGCCGGGACGGATCCGAACAAGTTCTTAGCCCGCGAGAAATAGTGCTGGGCGATCTGATCGTGCTGGGCACAGGCAGTCAATTAGTCGTTGATGGAAAAATTGAAAAATCTCAGGGTCTAGAAATTGATGAGAGCTTACTCACGGGCGAAGCGGATCCGGTTGACAAACAAGTGGGAGATTCGGTCATGAGTGGTTCCTTCGTAGTTGCCGGTGCTGGGTACATGCGCGCAACAAAGATTGGGCGTGATTCATTCGCCGCAGGCCTCACGGAAGTTGCCACACAATTTCAAACTACGAAATCGGAACTTCGCGATTCAATCAATAAGTTCATCAAATACGTTTCCTACTTCCTGCTTCCTGTGGGAATCACACTTTTTCTTTCGCAGTTTATTGAGGCACAGTTGCCCCTGCCCGAAGCAATTAGAGGAACAATCGCTGGCATCGTCACGATGGTGCCAGAGGGACTCGTCCTTCTTACCTCCATCTCAATGGCGGTTTCTGTGATTGAGCTTGCGAGAAGGAGGGTTCTTGTTCAGGATCTGCCGGCAGTCGAAGTATTAGCCCGAGTCGACACTGTATGCGTGGATAAGACCGGGACTCTCACTGCGCCCGGAATGCAAGTTAACAATGTAATCCCACTTGGCGTATCGGATTTATCGGATTTAGCAGAAATTGAAGCGGCCCTTGGTGCGGTTGCCGCATCGCAGCCCAATGCGAACCCCACTCTGGCCGCTATCCAGGCTCGTTACCCCGACCCAGATTGGCAAGTGAGCTATTCGGTTCCGTTTTCCAGTTCCCGTAAATGGTCGAGCGCAACTTTTTCGCATCAGGTGTCTTGGGTGTTGGGTGCCCCAGAGATGGTTGCTCCGAATAATTCCCAAATGCTGGAGCGTGCGAGCAGCAGCGCCGCATCTGGTGCTCGAGTGTTAGTGCTCGCAAAGTTGGTAGAGGGCTCCGCGAGGATGAGTTCAGAAGAAAAGCTGGGAGAAGTTGAGTGTGCAGCGCTCGTTGTGATCAGTCAGACTCTTCGCGAAAATGCGGCTGAGACGGTTGCATATTTCCTCAGCCAGGGTGTCAACGTAAAAGTGATCTCGGGTGACAACCCGCAGACGGTAGGCGCGATTGCGAGGCAGGCCGGCGTGCCAGGTGCGGATCACCCGTTCGACGCGCGGTATTTGCCCGAAAGTACCGAAGAAGTAGCCGAAGTGCTCGCAACCACACATGTGTTTGGCCGGGTTACGCCTGGGCAAAAGCAGGAGATAATCGATGCCCTGCATGCATGCGGGAAAACTGTCGCGATGACGGGTGATGGCGTTAACGACGTACTCGCACTTAAGAAGGCAGATCTTGGAATCGCGATGGGTTCTGGTTCAGACGCCACGCGTGCTGTGGCCCAATTAGTTTTGCTTGACGACCAGTGGGAAATGATGCCCGACGTGGTGGCGCAAGGGCGCAAAGTGTTAGTGAACATTGAACGTGTTGCCAACGTTTTCTTAACTAAAAGTTTTTATGCCATGATCGTGAGTAGCGCAACGGTGATCTTCGTAGTTGCCTTCCCATTTTTACCGCGCCACTTGACATTGGTGAGTGCATTGACAATTGGAATTCCTGGTTTTTTTCTCGCATTGATGCCAAATGTTGAAAGATTTCGGCCTGGATTCTTTCGCAGGGTGTTGTCGTTCGCGATCCCAGCCGGCGTGATTGCCGCGGTTGCTTCTTTCACGAGTTACGGAGCGACTCTTTATTTTGATGAACCATTATTTAACGCTCAGTCAGGTGCGACCATCACGTTATTTATCGTGACACTTGCAGTTCTGGCAGAATCGGCACGCCCGCTCAATATGATCAGGCTTACCCTCGTAGGCCTGATGGGAGCAGCGTTTATTGCGGTGCTGTTCATCCCTTGGCTCTCAAATATTTTTGCGCTCTCCTTGGGACCAGAGCGCTATAGCCTTATCTCTATTGGGGTAGGGCTTGCCGGCGCTGTTGCTGTCGTGATTACTACCCGGGTGACCGACCGATGGAGGCGCGCCCCCAAGGGGCCGGTCGAAATGAGCGCGCCATGAAGATAGGCCTTTCGACTTCTTCAGTGTTTCCTGAATCGACCGCTGCCGCCTTTGAACTTGCGGCTCTTACCGGTTATGACGGGGTCGAGGTAATGGTGGGAATGGACGCTATGAGTCAAGATTCTACGGTACTGCGGAATCTTGTCCAGCACTATCAACTCCCGATCCTGTCATTGCATTCCCCCTGCCTGTTAGTTACTCAACGAGTCTGGGGGACAGACTCTTGGGGAAAACTGGACAAAGCCCGTGAAGTTGCCGAATTGGTGGGTGCCATGACTGTTGTTGTACACCCGCCATTTCGTTGGCAGCGCGAGTATGCAAAAAAATTTGAAAAAGGGATCTCTGAACTCAACACGAACTCGCCAGTGGGTTTCACCGTGGAAAATATGTATCCTTGGCGGGCAGGTCCCGGGTCGTTTCCTGCATATTCTCCCGACTGGGACATAAGAAAGCAGGATTACGAAAATGTCACTTTGGATTTTTCACACACGGCTGTTTCACGAACTGATCCCATCGAAATGATGCAAGATTTTGGCGAGCGCCTGACACACATTCACCTGGCGGACGGTACCGACTCCCCAGCCGACGAGCACTTAGTGCCAGGTAGGGGAACCCAGCCGGTACGCGAAGGGCTTCAATTCCTTAAAAATAGGGGCTTTACTGGAAATATTATTGCTGAAATTACGACTCGGTCGGCTACCGATCGTGACGAACGCATTTCCGATCTGCGGGCCAGCCTTGATTTCGTTCGGCAAGTATTTCCCCATCAAGTGTTTTCCAGTGGAGAGGAGTAGGTCATGGCGCGGGAGGAAAAACGAGAAGACGGTGGAATCGTAGGGGTCGCTCGGTCCATGTTTCTCAATTCCGGCTACGCAAGAACCACTATTAAGTCGATTGCGGCAGCGGCGGGAGTGGCGCCAACTGTTGTTTCCAACCTGTATGCGAACAAGGAAGCGCTTTTTGCAGCCGCGATGTCTTTCCCGAGTGACCCACAGAAAGCGATCCCCGCATTGGTCGCCCCAGGAATTCACGGCATGGGCGAGCGTCTAGTGCGGGGAACACTTCAGTTAGTTGCCGATCAGCAGGTCCGGGAGGACCTGCTGAAGGCTGCAAATGCCGGACGTTCCTTGAATGCAGGTGTTGACATTTTTGCCGTGATCAAGCCGCTTTCGGACTACTTCCAAAGTACCGTGGTTGATCGTGCCTTGATTTTGATGGGCATCCCTGATGCTCGAATCCGAGGGGCATTGATTAGCTCTTATTTAACCGGCGTGATTGCCTACCGGTATTTCCTGGAAATCGAGCCGCTTGCGAGTGTGTCCCAAGATCACTTAGTCGCATTGGTTTCGCCAATGGTTCAAGACTTGCTTGATCCAACAAAACCACTGCCCCCTATGGCAGAGTGAAGGGATGAACACCGTGTATGCCGCCAAGAGAATTGGTGTGATCGGGTCCGGTTCGATGGGGCAGGCACTGATCTCTGGGTGGACGCGGTCAAGCTCCAGCATCGTGGCGGTAGTGCGCGATGTGGAGAAATACCAGTACCTCGAGGGCTCACTGGGCATTGAGGTCACCGAGGACCGCGAGGTTCTTTCCGCATGTGAAGTTGTGGTAATTGCAATCAAACCACAAATTATCAAGGAAATTCTTGCAGATTTCGCGCCTTTTATTGCCCCCGGTGCGATCGTGATCTCAGTCGCGGTGGGAGTGACCACCGAGTTCATTGGAAATTGTTTCCCGCAGACCAATGAAATCATAAAGGCGATGCCAAATACTCCTTCGCAAATTCACATGGGCGTCACTTGTGTCAGTGGTGGCCACGGTAGCTCCGAGGCCTCGATGACAATTGCCGTAGAACTTTTGAGAGCTGTAGGCGACGTATTCGTGGTCCCTGAAGCCCAGCAGTCCGCAGTGGGTGCATTGTCAGGAAGCGGCCCGGCGTACCTGTTCTACCTCGCGCAGTATTTGCGGGAAGGCGCAGAGGAACTCGGGCTCGATGGGGATTTAGCCGATCAGTTAGTTCGGTCAACGCTGAGAGGGTCAGGGGAACTTTTGGCACGCTCTGATCGTTCCGCTGGAGATTTGCGCCGGCAGGTGACCTCCCCGGGTGGAACGACCCAAGCCGCCATGGAAGTCCTTGATTCACAAAACGTGGGAGAAGCGGTCAAATCGGCCCTAGCTGCAGGGGTTGTGCGTTCAATGGAACTTGGTTAAGGCTGAGCGGCCTATGCCCAGTGGAGAATTTCTCTTGCACGGGCAGAATCTTTGGGCCAAACTCATTGACCAAGTATTGATCCGTAGCATCCGGTTGGTTCGCCAATCATGGAAAGTTGGCTGGCATTTTTCGGATTGGACTCCGAAGTTAAGCCTTGGTTATGGCGTGTCAATCCAAA
Organism: Actinobacteria bacterium UBA4426; assembly: GCA_002390705.1. Classification (GTDB taxonomy): domain Bacteria; phylum Actinomycetota; class Actinomycetes; order S36-B12; family S36-B12; genus UBA4592. The sequence continues at coordinate 80,968 of DGQA01000007.1, forward strand.
AAATTTGAGTTTTTTCGGGTATCGGGTCGCGCCGAGCCAGGGTTACCTACTATTGTTCGAGCGTTCGGTTCAAGGGAAGTGATTCCCGCAACGTCTCACATTATGGAGCACCGCATGTCAACAGCAGCTTTCGGCGACGTACGTTTTCTGACCGTGGCGGAAGTTGCCGCAGTGATGCGGGTGTCAAAGATGACGGTTTACCGCTTGGTACACAGTGGTGAATTGCCAGCCGTTCGGGTCGGTCGTTCGTTCCGAGTGCCTGAACAGGCGGTACAGGATTATTTACGCGATTCGATCATAGAAACCGCCTAAAGGTCTCCGAGGAACCTCGCAACATACGCCGCGAGTGGCCACCGATACACTCGAGTTCGCTTTTACGAAATTGACTTCAAGTTAAGGGAATTGTTATATGGGCTCAGTAATTAAAAAACGTCGCAAGCGGATGGCTAAGAAGAAGCACCGCAAACTGTTGCGTCGCACGCGAGTCCAGCGCAGAAACAAGAAGTAGTCCACGAAGCCCTGCACCCCGGTACGGTCATGTACAGCGCCTCGGACAACGCGGGTAAAGGTTCCAGTTTCTTGGCTCGTAGGTTCTTTGACGGCGTTCTCGAACCCATTTATCGCGACTGGTTTCGTACCCAAGTCCTGGGCCCAGAAAATATTCCAGCATCAGGGCCAGCGCTTATCGTTGGTAACCACGCGGGAGCATTCGCAATCGATGCCCTCATGGTTGTACATGCTCTTGAAAGAAACTCTTCCCGCGCACTGCACCTTTTGGGGGCGAGTTTCCTTTTCCAAGAGCCCATGCGGGAATTAATGGCGCATTTAAATGTGCATCCTGCTCATTTCGACACTGCCAGTGAGTTGCTTCAGGCCGGCCACTTGGTTGGCGTGTGGCCCGAAGGGGTAAACGGGGTCGGTAAGACAATTGAGCACCGTTACCAATTACAGGAATTCGGTCGCGCGGGTTTCGCTCGCCTGGCTGCGGTTAATCAAGTCCCCATAATCCCCACCGTGGTCATTGGATCCGAAGAGGCGTATCCGCTCGTCGCGCGTGTCGAAGGGTTACTTGATTGGGCTGACATTCCTTATCTGCCGGTGACCCCGACATTCCCGATGCTCGGTCCGTTGGGTCTGATTCCATTTCCCAGCAAGTGGACCATTTCATTTGGTGCCCCAATTGCACCACCAGGGTCAGAAAGTCCATTGGATACATTCGCCTGCTCGGACTACGTGAGAAGAGAACTCACCCAAACTATTCGAGAGTTGCTAGCCACGCGTTCAAGTATTTTTTAAACCGCGAGCGATTCGACCCAGCGCGTAACCTGCAGTAAGGCCCAATGCGATTCCGCCGGCAGTAGTCGCAACGGGCAATGCATTTTCGCGCAGTTGCGCACGTTTGCGAAAGTCACTGACCTCCCAGTCCATTTTCTTGGCGTAGGTACGCAGGTCTGGATCCGGGTTCACGGCGTTGGCAAATCCAACGATTGACAGCATCGGAATGTCATTTGCTGAATCCGAGTAGGCATAGCATGCGCTGAGGTCGTAATGCTCACTACTCGCAAGAGCCCGCACAGCCTCGGCTTTGGCTAGACCGTGCAGTGGGTATCCATCAAGCTTTCCTGTGTAGATATCATTCTCGGTTTGGGAGACCGTTCCCAGTGCGCCTGTTAATCCAAGGCGTCGGGCGATCAAGTCGGCAAGTTCTACCGGGGTTGCAGTGACCAGCCAGACATCTTCGCCGGCATCGATATGTTGCTGAGCCAATGCCAATGTGCCCGGAATCAATTTGTCAACCATTCGTTGATCGAAAACTATCTCGCTTAAACGGGTGAGTTCTTCCACGCTGCGACCTTGAACAAATGCGAGAGCGGCTTCCGTGGCTGAGGCCACATCTTCTAAGTTCTCAGACCCCGAAAGTACAAATTTCAATTGCTTGATGCCAAAGCCAAAAATGTCACGGCCAGAGAAATATTTGAGTTTCGCGAGACCAGCCGCGAAGTGGAATAGGGATGCTCCCCGCATTATCGTGTTATCAACGTCAAAGAACGCAGCGGAGATGCCGGCGCCTCGCTCGGTGCTTCGCGAATGGTGAGCCGCCGCTGCCGAGGCAAGGCCAGAATGGCGAAAGGTCTCTAAGACATTCCCGTTCCTGGCAGGTTTTTCAACTGACACAGAGAAAGAGTACTCACCGGGTGTCCCCAGATCCGTTGATGTGGCAAACTCGGGCTGTGGACTCAGAAAATTCAGATCGCGGAGCTGCGAAGGTTAATCGCGTGGTGACCGTTGCTGACTTTTTGCGAAACTCGGCACTGAATGATCCAGAACGGATCGCCTTAATTGAAGTGGAATCCGGTGAGCGCATTTCCTACTCTGCTTTGGATTCTCGAGTGAGCGCGACGGCAGCTGCGCTACTAGAAGGGGGGCTAATCCCTTCGCGCAGTGGAGATCGCGTTGCTATCTTGATGGAGAACTCAATTGAGTTCGCAGTTTCCTATTTCGGCATTGTTCGAGCCGGGCTGGTTCCCATCCCGTTGAATCCTGATTACACGTCTTTCGAGATCACCGAAATCCTTGAGTTATCGGAAGCCAAGATGCTATTGGTGTCCGCTAAATGTGCAGAGCTGGGGGCGGGATCAGTTCCGGATTCCTGTCCAGCAATGTTGTGCGAAGAGATAACTTCGGCTCGTGAGTCAATCCGGAAATTGGTCAAGGAGTCGATCCGAAACTTAACTCGCAAGGCTGACTTCCCAGTTGGCTTCCCGCAAATTGCACCCGACGATCTTGGCCTACTTCTGTTCACTTCGGCGTCTGACGGAAGCCCAAAAGGGGTCATGCTCACCCATGCCAATTTGGTAAGCAACGTTTCCGCCTTGCTGGACTTACGCAACCCACCAATTGTGAGTGCTGAAGATACGGTGCTCGCCGTCTTGCCGCTATTTCACGTGTATGGGTTGAACACGGTTCTGACAATGGCAATTGCAGCCGGCGCATCGGTAGTCATTCTTGACCGCTTTGATGCCGTTGATTCCCTAAACGTGATTTCCCGCGAACACGTCACGACGGTCGCAGGTGCTCCGGCAATGTACCTGATGTGGTCGCGAGTTCCCTTCGTTGCGACTGCAATGCGCCCGATCCGATTGCTTTCCAGCGGAGGAGCTCCTTTGCCAGTGGAAGTTTTCAATCGTTTTGAGGAGCTCACTGGCATGCGCATTTTTGAGGGTTATGGCATGACCGAAACTTCCCCGGTCATTGCATCAACGGTAGTTGATTCCCGTGCTCGATCAGGTTGCGTGGGTGTACCAATTCCCGGAACAGCTATTCGAATTGTGGCGGACTCGGGAGAAGATACTGAATCTGGGGATCCGGGGGAGATCTGGGTAAAGGGTCCAGGAGTTTTCCTGGGTTACTGGCCTGACCGCGATGGCGGACCCGACTCCCAAGGTTGGTTTGGCACGGGAGATATTGGTTACCAAGACGAAGCTGGTGCGTTGCATTTGGTTGATCGGCGTCGTGAGTTAATAATTGTCAACGGCTTCAATGTTTTCCCGCGCGAGGTTGAAGTGGCCCTTGAAGAACTCGATGATATTGCAGAAGCCGCGGTTCTGGGACGACCTGACTCCGAAACAGGTGAGGGGGTGAGCGCGCTTGTCGTGTTGGCACCGGGATCTTCAGCCACAGTGGAATTCATCTCCGAAGCTGTTGCTAAATCTCTTGCACGATTCAAGTGCCCCACTCAGATCCGGATCGTTTCGAACTTACCGCGTTCAGCAACTGGAAAAATTGCCAAAGGTCGTCTGCGTGAGGTGTACGGCGAAATAATTGAGCAAGTGTGACCCGATCGCAGCGCGTTACGGTAGTGGGTAAACCCGATTGTCACTTATGTGAGCAGGCAATCGAAGTGGTAGCCCAAGTGTGTGAACAACTCGGTCAAGAATTTCGAGTCGTGTCCATAACCGAGGACCCAAATTTAGCTGATCTGTATTGGGAAAAAATCCCGGTGATTTTGGTCGATGGCGAGCCTTTTGACTTCTGGCGGGTTAATCGAGATCGTTTGGTTGCCAAACTTTCGGTCCAGTAGTTCGATAATCGGACGATTGTGTCCGGTAATATTTGATATCTGGTCACGCAATTGAATAGAGTTCCGGCCGTCACCTCCGAGTGCACCGGGAAGCTGTTCCTTTCCGGCGCGCCAAGGGGTAGCTCCGCTTCACAAGGCCGCAATCACAATGGAACACGCACCCCACGTGCCCCTTAACCCGAGGTAAAAAACAGTGAGTCTTCCCAGCCGTAAACCCGGTGGCATCCCGGCGGCAACTATTGCCCGACTGCCCGTTTACCACCGCGTATTGTCAACTTTTGGATCCCAAGGAATTGTCACAATTGCCAGCGAAGAGCTTGCGGCTGCCTGTGGGGTGAGTTCAGCAAAGCTGCGCAAAGACCTCTCGCACCTCGGATCATTTGGAACGCGTGGAGTCGGTTACAACGTCTCCTACCTCACTTTTCACATCGCGCGTGAGCTGGGTGTGACCAAGTCGCGCGGAATTGTGATTGTCGGAATGGGAAATCTGGGTCGAGCTCTGGCCTCCTACCGCGCATTTGGCGCCCGAGGTTTTCACATTGTGGGAATATTTGACCGAGACCATGAGTTGGTAGGAAGTACGCTGCTATGCGGCCAAGAATCATTCACCGTCATGCCGATAAGCGATTTAGCGGCAGTTGTCTCGAAAAACGAAGCAAATATCGGGGTAATCACCACCCCAGCGGAGTCGGCCCAGGAAATCGCAGACCTCATGATCGAAGCAGGACTCGTGAGCATTCTCAACTTTGCACCAGTGTTCCTTAAAGTGTCGCAAGAGGTAGAAGTGCGAAAAGTGGATCTTGCCGTCGAATTGCAAATTCTCGCATTCCATGATCAGAAGTTGGATTCTGAACCGAGCCCGCAGGAACTTAGCCAGGTGGACATCGCGTGAGTCCACATGCGAAATCCCCAACGCCTACAACACCAACATCTAGAACCGCCAAGACCAGTTCATCACCAACAAAAGAGGCAGCCCAAGTGACAACACCGAATAAGCCCACAGTCAAAGAAGCGACTGCTGGAAAAAAAACCGCACCAAAATCTGTAGCTCCTGAAGGGGTAGAGGTTTCGCCAACCCCACCGCGCAAAAAGGCCATGCTGGGTTCAATCGTTTTCATCGCGGCAGGGCCAGGTGACCCAGAATTGCTCACCATGCGAGCCGTTCGCCTACTGCAAAAGGCAGACAAGATCGTCTCCGACTTACATGCCAGCCAGATCGCGGCGACTTATGTCAATGCAGACAAGGTGGTCATTGCAGTGGGCGAAGATGAACAGGAACTTGAGCCGGCGGAAGCGGCTAAGTTGGTTTTGGAGCTCGCGCGCGAATCGGACTTAGTTGTGCGCTTGGTTCTCGGAGATCCCATAGTTTCAGGTGCGCTCATCCCCGAGATTTCGGTGCTTCGCCGTTCACATGCCAGCTTTGAACTTGTCCCTGGAGTCAGCGAAGTCACCGGCATACCGGCGTTCGCGGGCTTTAACCTGACGGGCGGAAAGACGCATGAAGTACGAATTCTTGATGCCCAGGATCCCGGGATTGAATGGGAAACTTTAATGAGTCCCCGTCAGACCCTTGTCTTCCTTAAAGGTGGCGATTTAGCGACCACAATCGCAGACAAATTGATAAAAGCAGGGCGCGATCTCGCTACGCCGATCGCGATCACTCGTAACGGTACAACAGTTGATCAACGCACAACGGTATCTACCCTTGGCGGAGTGGGAGCCCTACTGAAAAACTCAAAGGATTCCGGGCCCGGCTTTGTGGTTGTGGGAGAAGTAATTGATCAACGAGAAAAGTACAACTGGTTTGAAAAGAAAGAACTCGTTGGCTGGCGGGTACTCATTCCACGCACCCAAGACAACACTGCCGAAATGATGCAGGTTCTCAAATCACATGGGGCAGTCCCCAGTGAAGTAGCAACAATTTCGGTGGAGCCTCCACGGACCCCGCAGCAGATGGATCGTGCAGTCAACGGATTGGTTTCTGGCCGTTACGCATGGGTTGGTTTTACCTCTCTTAATGCGGTTCGAGCGATTCGGGAGAAACTTGAGGAATATGGATTGGACGCCCGCTCATTCTCTGGGCTGAAAGTTGCAGCCGTTGGCGCGTCAACGATCGCGGCCCTCATTGATTTTGGAGTGAAGCCCGATTTGGTTCCACCGGGTGATCAAAACACCACGGCGTTGATGGAGGAATGGCCACCGTACGACAGCCTCCTTGATCCGATCAATCGAATTTTCCTTCCCCGAGCCGATATTTCAACCGACACTTTAGTTGCAGGCTTAATTGAACTGGGCTGGGAAGTTGAAGACATCACGGCATTTCGAACCGTTCGCGCAGCTCCGCCACCCGCTCACACCCGCGAAGCTATCAAGACCGGTGGCTTTGATGCGGTGCTGTTCACTTCGAGCAGCACAGTTCGGAATCTGGTGGGAATCGCCGGTAAGCCGCATGCGACAACGGTTGTTGCCTGCATCGGCCCACAGACCGCGAAGACGGCAGCAGAACACGGTCTTCGGGTCGATGTGCTTGCTGAAGTCAATACGCCACTTGCCTTGGTCGATGCACTCTCCGTTCACGCCGAAAGCTTGCGCGAGGCTGCACTTGACACTGGTGAAGTGTCGTGGCGGCCAAGTCGTCGCAGGCCGGTCGCGCGGCGCAAGAGCGCGAAGTAGGCCATCATGACGTCGGTATCGGGTCACACGACGGTCCACTTGCTGCGCCATGGTGAGGTAGAAAACCCGCAGGGAGTCCTCTACGGTCGGCTTCCGGGCTACTTCCTCAGCGATCTTGGTCTAAAGATGGCTGATCGTGCTGCCAGCGCATTGGCCAATCGCGATATCGCCACGGTGATCTCCTCGCCGATGGAGCGCGCCCAACAAACTGCGGCACCGATCGCAAAAAATCATGGCGTCGAGATCGTCACTAATTCAGACTTAATCGAAGCCGAAAATATTTTCGAAGGCAAGCGGGTGAGTGTTGGCGACGGGGTTCTCAAGCAGCCAAGGACCTGGCGCCACCTATGGAACCCCTTCAAGCCGTCATGGGGTGAGCCCTACGACATTGTGGCCACCCGGATGAGCGCAGCAATTGAGTCGGCGCGTTCGCAGGCTAAAGGCCGTGAGGCGGTTCTTGTGAGCCATCAGCTACCAATTTGGATTGCTCGGCTTGCTGCGGAGAACCGTAGGTTGTGGCATGACCCGCGTTCGCGTCAGTGCACCTTGGCATCTGTGACTTCTTTGACCTTCGACGACGAGGGGTTGGTTGCGATTACGTATTCAGAGCCGTCGAGAGACCTACTTGAAATGGCCAGCAAGGTCGCTGGCGCTTAGCATTTATACATGCGTGCGCTTACTCGGGCAACCTTGGCAATATTTGTTGTAATCGGACTTACCCTTACCGGCTGTTCAACTGACCCGGCAACAGATGCAGGTTTTGTTTCCGGTGATGGTTCCATCACAATCTTGCCACCTGATCAGCGTCAAGTTGCACCAAATGCGTCCGGTGTCGATCTCGCGGGAAAGACCTTAGAGCTGGCTGATTTCGCCGGTCAGATTGTGGTACTCAATGTGTGGGCTTCTTGGTGCGCTCCATGTCGAGCTGAGGCAGGTGCGTTGGAAGAGGTCGCAAAACAATTTGAGAATCAAGGCGTGCAATTCATCGGATTAAACACACGAGACTCAAATGCTGCCGCGCGGGCATTCATCAGAAAATTCGATGTCACCTACCCGTCATTGGTCGACACGGATGGAAGGATTCAATTGCTATTCAATGATTCGCTTCCCCCACAAGCGATTCCGTCAACGATCGTAATCGACCAAAAAGGAAGGGTTGCCGCTCGTGCATTGGGAGTGGTGACAGCCGCAACGCTGCGGGCCATGATCGAGCCGCTGCGTGAAGAATCTGGAAGGGCAAATGGATAACATAGGCCCGATCGTCACTAGCGGCTCATTAATCTTTGCAATGCCCATTGCATTTGCGGCAGGGATTCTGGCGTTTCTGAGCCCGTGCGTACTTCCCCTTGCTCCCGGGTACATCAGTTATATCACCGGATTGACCGGCGCCGAACTCACCCAGGGGCGAAAAGGGCGCGTACTATTGGGAAGCAGTCTTTTCGTACTCGGTTTTAGTGTGGTTTTTGTTTCCTATGGCGCACTATTTGGTGGTTTCGGTTCGCTCCTGCTGGAGTACTCGGATTGGATTAATCGAGTTCTTGGAGTTCTTGTGGTTGTCATGGGTCTCGCTTTCATGGGCCTGGTCCCCGGCTTACAACGAGAATATCGTTTTCACCATATCCCCAGGTGGGGTATTGCGGGTGCTCCGATTCTGGGCGTAGCATTTGGCATTGGTTGGACACCATGTATCGGGCCCACACTTGCAGCCGTGCAAAGCCTGGCATTCACCGAAGCAAGTGCGGCCCGAGGTGCGCTCCTGTCCCTGGTCTATTCGCTCGGATTGGGTCTGCCATTTATTCTGCTAGGTTTATTTTTCTCACGGACTGCACGAGCATTGAATTTTTTGCGGAAACATAACCTTGCCATTATGCGAATCGGTGGCATCTTGTTGGTGATTGTGGGAGTGCTCCTGATCACGGGAGCGTGGGCCGAATTCACCATTTGGCTTCGAGTGACGTTACCAGGGTTTGAGACGGTGATGTAGTGAGCGCTCAATTACCTCCACTTTCACAGCGCGGGTTTCTTCGGTGGCTGTGGCGGCAACTTACGAGCATGAAAACAGCGCTGATTTTGCTGTTTTTACTTGCTCTTGCGAGCATTCCCGGTTCAATTTTGCCCCAGAGAGGCACCAACCCAATCTTGGTTGAGCAGTGGATTACAGACAACCCAACGCTCGGGCCAATTTTTGATTCAGTGGGGCTTTTTGACGTGTTCGGATCGCCGTGGTACTCGGCCGTGTATATTTTATTGTTCATTTCCCTGATTGGGTGTGTCCTGCCCAGGCTTGGGCTGCATTGGAAAGCGATGCGTAGGCCGCCGCCGTCTGCGCCCAAGAACCTCTCCCGATTTGGTGGAGGTGAATTTGAATTTGTGGGTGAGCCCGAAGTGATCATTGCCCGCGCATGCGCAATTCTCAAAAAGGAACGCTGGCGTACTGTGGTGGGTCACGACACACACGGCGGTCACTGGGTTGCAGCCGAAAAGGGATACCTGCGTGAAACCGGCAATTTGGTTTTCCATTTCTCACTTATTCTGATTTTAGTTGGGGTTGCAATCGGGGGGCTCTTCGGTTGGCGTGGCAATGTCATCGTTCGTGAGGGTGAAGGATTCTCAAATACTTTGACCCAGTACGACGCTTGGGGTGGTGGACGACTTTCCTCGGCAGATAGCCTTCCCGAGTTTTCTTTTACTCTGGAGAGTTTTAATGTTGAATTCGAACGCGGAAATGCCCAGTCAGGGGCGCCACGGCTTTTTGAAGCAAACATGGTCGTGGATCAGCCGGGTGAGCCAGCTTCAACTACGCATTTGGTCGAAGTTAATCAGCCCTTAGTAATTGACGCAGCAAAGGTCTTTTTGGTGGGACACGGTTATGCACCCAAGCTAATTGTGCGCGATTCACAGGGTGCAGTAGTTCTCGACGACGCGGTCGTATTTCTGCCACAAGACGGCAATTTTACGTCGACAGGGGTGATCAAAGTACCTGATGCAGATCCGCAGCTGGGTTTTCGCGGACTTTTCCTACCAACTACGGCAGTTGACGAGATCCGCGGACCGCACTCGATTTTCCCGGCGCCCGACGACATTTCTATTTTTTTCGGGGCTTGGGTGGGTGATCTCGGTTTAGATGACGGTGTACCGCAAAGTATTTACACCCTCAACGTTGAAGGCATGACCCAGCTAGGAATCGATCCGTTGCGGATTGGGCAGACGTGGAATTTGCCCGAAGGCGCGGGAAGCATCGAATTCACCGGTTATGAACGCTGGGCCTCATTTCAGCTTGCGTACGACCCGGGCAAGGAATTGGCTTTGATTGCGGCAATTCTGGCAATTGCCGGACTAAGCATGAGTCTGTTTGTTCAACGCCGTCGTATCTGGGTCAAGGTCGGTGAGGTTCCCGGGCGCATATCGGGGAGCCGGGTTAAGGTTGAGGTCGCGGGAATCGCCAAAGCGTCCGGTCACGATGCAACAGAGCAGGTGGACCGACTTGTTGAATTACTGAAAGGGAAAGTGCTCTGATGGATAGCTTGGGATTAGCAGATTCAAGTAACAATTTCATCTACGCTGCGATGGTTACCCTGTTCATTGCGACAGTACTATTTTCAATTTCTTTCGCTGCGGGACGGCGAAAAGAGCCACAGGTCCAACTTGGGTCAGCGAAAGTGTTAGTCGAATCTGGTGGATCAAAGGTACACGAATCGATCAACGAAGTGACTCGGCTAGAGCCAGGCCACAGGGCCGCCAATATCGGCATGTCTCTCACCTGGCTATCAGCGGCAATGCTCCTTGTGGGAGTCGTTCTCCGTGGAATGTGGGCTGGACGGGTGCCCTGGGGCAATATGTACGAATTTTCCATTACATCGGCGTTGGGAATCTTGCTGGTCTTCCTGGTGTGGTCAACCCAGCGAGATTTGCGATGGCTAGGGCTTTTTGTCACAATCCCGACCCTGTTAACCCTCGGTTTAGCCGTAACGGTGTTGTACACCGAGGCGGCCCAGCTAGTTCCCGCGCTGAAGTCCTACTGGCTTGTCATCCATGTCTTTGCGGCGATTATTGGCGGCGGGGCCTTCACTGTGGGTGCTGCAACCGCAGGTCTTTCCTTGATCTCAGACAAAGGCTGGTTTAAGCAACTGCCATCACGAGAAAAACTGGAAGGGCTCACCCATCGAATAATTTCTTTTTCATTTCCCATCTGGACTTTTGCTGTCGTCGCAGGAGCGATTTGGGCTGAAAATGCCTGGGGTAGATATTGGGGATGGGACCCCAAAGAAACATGGGCATTTATTACCTGGGTGGTCTTCGCTGCGTACTTGCACGCGCGTTCAACAGCCGGTTGGAAACACCAGAAAGCCTCGATCATTGTATTAGTCGGTTGGCTATCATTTCTGATCAACTATTTTGGGGTCAATATCTTCATTAACAGCCTGCATAGTTACGCGGGGGTGTAGCTAAGTCACATAAACTCTGCGAGTTAGGGGTTTTGCTCGCGTCGTTTACGCATTTTATCTATCCACACGTCGTCATCGAGCTTGCGTAAGAATTTAGGATCATCGTCAGGGGCGCTGGGCTCGGACTTTCGCCCCGATAATCCGCCGGCAGGCCAGGGGCGTCCTAATAGCAACCAGATCACTCCGCCGATAATTGGTAACACGATCACGATCAGGAGCCACACGTATTTCGGGAGCGTGCGCGTGTGGCTCTTTTCGCTGCGCAGGACATCGATAATCGAATAAATGTAGAAAGCGATTCCGACTAAAGCTCCAGCTACCTTGATCATGACCCTCCTCACAAATCCGTGGAATATCGATCTTGCTTTGTTCCTTGCTGCCCACTCACGTTGCCTGTTGGTGGAATCTAAGGGTACGCCATAATCGCAAACCTTGTCGGGGTAGCGTTGAGGGGGTGAAGAACAAGTCAATGGCGTGGGTAACCTACACGACCATCAGATTGGCGCTGGTGGTCGTGATCTGGTTCGCCATCCAATTCTTCACTTCGGTCAGGGGGCTGCTGGCTCTAGCGCTGGCGCTTCTCATTTCAGCGATCTTTAGCATTATGTTTCTGGGAAAACAGCGAGATGCGATGAGTCAATCGATGTTTGGATTCTTCCGCAGACTCAATGAGCGCATTGATGCCGCCGCTGCCAAAGAGGACTATTTAGAGGGCGATCCCGAGGCCCAGAACAACCCCGTAAACCAGCAGGACGTTCCCGGTAGCTTTGAGGGCGGGGATCAGGGCGGGCCCACGGGCGCCGCGGAGCACTAGTTTAATCGGCACAATGGCATAGGGCAGGGCCAAGTAACCCAAGGCGGCCCACGGTCCAAAGGGAACTACCAAAAGTGCGGGCACGATGAAAGCCACAGTTACGCAAGCAACATAAAGCTTCCTGGTGCGCACGTCGCCGAGTCGAACCGCCAGTGTGAGTTTTCCGTGCTCGGTGTCGCCGGGAATATCACGCAAGTTGTTGGTGATCAGGATGGAACAAGCGAGTCCGCCCACTCCGACGGAAGCAATGAAAGCACCTCCGGTGAGCTCCAGAGTTTGCACATAAGCGGTCCCCATGACTGGCACGATTCCAAAAAAGATGAAAACAAACAATTCGCCAAAACCGGCATAACCATATGGTCGTGATCCGCCGGTATAGAACCAAGCAGCTGCCACGCTCGCTGCGCCAACTAGGAGCAGCCACCAGGCTTGTGTAAGCAGAACCACTATCAATCCACTGACCATCGCGAATGCGAACATCAGGAATGCAGCCCGCTTCACTTGGTGGGCTTGAGCGAGCCCCTGCCCCACCAGGCGCACCGGGCCCACGCGTTGGCTGTCGGTCCCACGGATCCCATCGCTGTAGTCATTTGAGTAGTTGACCCCGGCTTGAAGGGCTAGTGCAACGATGAGAGCTAAGAGCGCCCGAACAATATTGAATGAATCAGCATGCTGGGCGATACCGGTTCCCACCAGCACGGGTGCAATTGCTGCCGGAAGTGTACGCGGTCGAGCGCCTTGAATCCATTCACTTGTTGAGGCCACGGGCTAACCGTAGAGGTTCGTGATTGTGACTCGATCAAGTTTGCCATTTGGCAAGATCGGGAGTTGCGTGACTACGCGGAAAGTGGGAATAGCAATAGGTCCGAGCTCCCGCGCGATTTGGTTACGAATGTTCGCTGACGCCTCCTCAAATTCCACAGGTGAGCCAACTATCAGTGCGGTGAGATTGGGAAGCACGAAACAACTCTGTACCGCTGGGCTCCCCTCGATGATCTTGCCAATTGCAGTTCGAGAGATATTTACTCCGTTGACCAAAACAATGTCATCAAGCCTGCCGAGAATTTCTAATTGCCCAATCAGATCTACGACCCCGAAATCATCGGTCGTAAATGTTGAGTCAAATGGGGTGAAATCCCCCTGGCCGATAGGTCGATAGCCCACAGCGACGCTCGGACCATGGATAGTGATTCGGGAGTCCACGGGATCAAGTGTGAAATCGGTGCCGGGCCCACTTTTCCCGCTGAATACGCATCCACCGGAAGTCTCGGTCATGCCGTAGGTGTAGCTCACAGGTAGTCCTAGATCCTGTGCTTGCAGGAAGTCAGTGGTGTGCGTTGGTCCGCCACCGATCAAAATGGCCGTGCAATGGCGTAGTGCTCGGGCACCATTTTGTGAGTTGAGCAGCCTACGAAGTTGGGTCGACACCAATGAGACAAATACAGGTTCATTGCGGATTTTTGCCACGGAGTTCGCGAATTCATCAGGATCAAAAGTAGAACCCCCGGCAACACTTTCGAGTGCGATGGGAGGTGACCCGGCCGAAATGGAACGGGTCAGCACGTTCACTCCACCCGCGGATGTGACGGGCAACGCGCAAATCCACCTCGGTGGTGCATCGAGCTGCACTCCGATGACCGCGCCTGAATTTACAAAGTCATTCATTGCACTCAACTGGGAGGCACTGAGCTCAACCCCGCGGGGGTTTCCAGTTGACCCTGAAGTCGTCAGAATCGCGACCGTGTCGCCGTGGCATGGCGCGCTGGGATTAATCGCTTCTTGGATTGCCTGGATCTGGTGCGTGGAGTAGTGACGGCTTTGCTGTGGAATGGGCGCAAAAACCTGATTGTTGGCGAGAGCCTCGCTCAGGGCTTTGAAGGCGGTGGCGACTCCGGCACTACCGGGGGGGATCTTGGTGGGTTCAATTACGCGAATAGATGAGTCGGCCACGAGGCGAGAATAGGAGATACAGGTAATCTCGGCACATGGACACTCGCAAACGCTATGTATTGCCCCCGGTCGCTCCAGCCGATTCGCCAGCTTGGACCGACCCAACCCACTCGTCCATCTCGGCGGCGTGTACTTGGGAAAACGTGGGAGACTTCAGCGATATCACTTTCAGTCTGGGCACTGGTGCTTATCGAGGAATAGCAAAAATTACGATTTGCCGACCAGAGAAACGAAATGCATTTCGCCCGCAGACCCTTTTTGAGTTGAGTGATGCTTTTAACGCGGCCCGAGACGATGATCGCGTCGGTGTCATTATTTTGACGGGACAAGGGGATCTCGCATTTTGCTCCGGAGGAGATCAAGTAGTTCGTGGTAATGATGGCTACATCGGCGACGACGAGGTCGCCCATAAAGGAATCGGTCGCCTCAACGTTCTTGACCTTCAGGTCCAGATTCGCCGGCTGCCTAAGCCGGTAATCGCCATGGTTGCCGGCTATTCAATAGGTGGTGGTCATGTTCTCCATGTGGTGTGTGATCTGACTGTTGCAGCCGACAATGCGCGTTTTGGCCAAACCGGTCCCAGAGTTGGCTCATTCGATGGCGGATACGGATCAGGCCTACTCGCCCGAATTGTCGGACAAAAGCGCTCGCGTGAAGTTTGGTACACGTGCAATCAATATGGCGCCGAGCAGGCCTATGACTGGGGATTGGTCAACGAAGTAGTTCCGCTTGAAGACCTTGAGATTGCGACTTGCGACTTAGCATCACAAATGCTCACCATGTCGCCTCTTGCACTTCGCATGCTGAAGGCATCGCATAATGCAGTCGACGACGGCCTTGCCGGGATTCAACAACTGGCGGGGGACTCAACACTTCTGTTTTACATGACCGAGGAAGCCCAAGAGGGTCGCGATGCTTACAAGGAAAAGCGTGAGCCTGATTTTGGACGCTTCCCGAAGCGGCCGTAGTCTTTATGTTGCTTGCTTTCCCCGACCTTGAGTTTTTTTCGCTTAGCTTGCAAAAAGAATTTCGAGGAGTTCGGACGCGAGAAGGGATTCTGTTAGGAGGGCCTTCGGGTTGGGGTGAGTTCAGTCCTTTTCCCAACTACACGCCCATCGAAGATTCATTATGGCTACGTGCCGCATTGGAATCAGCGTTTGTTCCATTGGAGTTTCCACAAAATTCAAGCGTCGCGATAAACGCAATTATTGGGGACAACGAGGATTCCTATCTGGGGAGTACCAGGGCGCTGAACGAATTTGGTTGTACCACTATAAAAATTAAAGTAGGACTTGACGTGGATCAAGATGTCGAGCGCGTACAAGAAATAGTCCGAGCATTCGTTGAAGCAGGACAATTAGACAAGTTGCTGATTCGACTTGATGCCAATGGCCGCTGGGGTATTGCGCAGGCGGTGAACACCATTGCTGAACTGCAATCAGCCCCGATTGAATATATTGAGCAACCATGTCGGTCGGCAACACAATTACGCGAATTGCGCAAAAAATTGACCGTTCCTATTGCAGTTGATGAAACCATTCGCACCGATGGTCAACACCAAGTGAGTGAATTCGCTGATCTGGCAATCATCAAGGTATCTCCGCTCGGTGGTATTGATGCAGTTGAACGGCTGATTGAAAAGCTGGACGTGCCAGTTCGATTTAGTAGCGCACTTGAGTCAAGCGTTGGCCTGAGCTCCTCACTGTTAGCGGCACACAAATTTGCTCCCGACCAGGTAGCTGGGCTGGGAACTGGAATGCTGCTGGCCACCGATACCGTGAAACAGTCGGTCATTCCCCATAAAGGCCGAATTCGAGTTGCGAAATGTGAGCCTGATCCTGAACAGCTAGCACGTGTCCCGCTATCCCAAACCCAACAGGACATGTGGCGAAAACGGCTTGCTCAGGCCTGGGAGTTAATTCCTGAGTCTCATCTCGCGTCATGGGGCGTACCCAAATGGAGTGTGCAAGGCTAGGGACATGGAGCCTTCGGTCGCCCAAGCGAAAGTCATGGTCGACGAACTGATTCGTTGCGGAGTGACTGACGTCGTTCTTGCGCCTGGTTCGCGCAGTGCCCCACTGGCACTGGAACTTGCCGCAGCGCACTCACGATTCGACCTCCGCGTGCATGTGCGGCTTGATGAAAGGGTTGCTGGTTTTGTTGCTTTGGGAATAGGGAAGGCCACCGGGATCCCGGCTGCAGTGGTCACGACTTCAGGCAGCGCCGTTGCGAATCTGTTGCCTGCGGTCATCGAAGCTGATCATTCTTTTGTTCCGATGCTGTTATGCACAGCTGACCGACCACCCCAATTGCGAGGAATCGGGGCCAATCAAACAATCGCGCAGACAACGATTTTCGGACCACATGTCCGGTCGGTTACCGACATGGCAACCGCCACCACTTCCGAAGGTCAAGTTAAATATTGGCGCTCGGAAGTTTCGCGGGCTGTCGCGATAGCGACTGATTCGGTCAGCCCTGGTCCGGTTCATCTCAATATTCCATTCTCGGCACCACTTGTGGGCGACTCGGACGGTAGTTGGGTCGAGGACCTTGACGGGCGCCCCGGTGGAAGACCTTGGGCGGCCGATGCCAGATTATTTGCCGCCGTGAGTTCGCCACTTGACGAGATAATGTCATTTGTTGATGAAGAGGCAGTGGTGCCGGCACGTGGGCTCATTGTGGTCGGTGATCACAACGATCCTGATTGTGTCGAAATGATAGACGAACTCAGCGACTTTATTGGTTGGCCAATAATTGTCGAACCGAGTGCTAACTTGAGCCGAGCCGATCTCACACTCTCCCATGGGCTCCTGTTGGCCGCGGACCAGGCCTTCCGCGAAACCCATGTCCCTGAACTAGTTCTGACAATTGGGAAGGTCGGCCTATCTCGTGGAGTTTTGCAGCTGATTGATTCGGCGGAGATTCACATCGCGGTAGATAGCCACGTTCAGTTCTCTGACCCAACTCGAAGCGCGGACTTGGTGATCGCTTCTGTTCCGCTTCCGCCGCAGGAGTGCGAAGTCGATGGTGAATGGCTCGAGCAGTGGCAGCGAGCCGACATCTTGGCGGCTGCTGCAATCGAAACCGTTCTGAATCCGAAAGAACTTACGGGAATGCAGATTGCGCGGGTTGTCACGCGACTTTTACCGGAATCGGGAACATTATTCTTGGGAGCGTCTTCGGCTGTTCGCCATGTTGCCTCATTCGCGGCAACGAGTGTTACCGACTCGGCGGTTCTTGGCAATCGTGGCGTTTCCGGTATTGACGGTTGTATTTCTACGGCCTCCGGGATTGCCATCAGTGCCACGGTCGAAGGAGATGGATGTGTGGTTGCTTTGGTGGGTGATCAATCATTTCTCTATGACAGCAATGCACTTATGATTCCGCCCACTGAGATGAGCATCAATCTTGTAATTGTTGTGATTGACAACAATGGTGGAGGAATTTTTTCGACACTGGAGCAAGGTGCTCCCGAGTACTCCAAGCACTTTGAACAAGTTTTTGGGGTTCCGCTGGATCTAGACCCGACTTGTGTTGCCTCTTCCATGAAGGCTCACGCTGTCACTGTCACTAATGAAGACGATTTAGCTGAAGCGCTTGATCAAGCAATTAACAACGGCTTACATGTAATCACCGTAACCAGTGTTGATCGGGCACGTGAAAGTGAAATTCTGGGCCACATCGCGCAGGCCGTGAGCGAAGCACTTTCTGGCAGTTGAGTGATCTGGTCGCCGACTCAACTCGGTGGAAAGTTGTTTAGGCTGCTAGAGACTTAGAGTCAATTTTTGGTGACCTTTATTGACTCATTCGTTGTGCATTTATGGCGGTGGGTGGTGGGATTGAGCTACTAGCGTCATGGCATTCGTCTTTAAGGACACGTTCATGAGGCGTAAAATGCGGCTTGATTGTGATGGGGTTCCGGTTCCCACGCCCCGATGTAGTCGGGAAATTAATGCATGTGAGAAAGAGATGCGGGACTAGCTGCTTTCCAGAGCGTCACGGACTGGTGCAAGTTTTGCGGCTGATTCGGCAAATTCCAACTCAGGGATTGACCCGGCAACGATTCCGCACCCGGCAAAGGAGCGCACGGTGCGCGACTCCTGATCAATCTTCGCGCAGCGCAGCGCAATTCCAAATTCGCCATCACCGTGATGATCAAACCAACCAACAGGTCCCGCATAACGTCCGCGATTCATTCCTTCAAGTTCGGGGATCATGGCTTTGGCCCGTTCGGTGGGGGTTCCGCACACGGCCGCAGTGGGGTGAAGGGATGCGACAATGGACAGGATCGGAGCTTCACTGGCTAGCTGACCAGTGATATCGGTCGCCAGGTGTTGTACATTTGCAAGTTCGAGAACTCGTGGCTGTTCAGGAACTTCAAGATCGGTGCAATGTGTTGCGAGTGCTTTGGCAACCGAGTGAACCGCGTACTCGTGTTCGGCGAGATCTTTGTCGCTCTTCATGAGATCCAAGGCTAAATCCGCATCCGTTGATTTGTCTCCCTGACGCCGAACCGTGCCTGCAAGGACCCGGCTCATAACCAACCCACCCGTTCGCCGAACCAGCAACTCAGGGGTTGCTCCAAAAAGATCTTCGACCACGAACGTCCAACATGTGGGATAGGCCCGTGCAAGTTGATTGATCAAGAATCGAACGTCGAGTGCACCGTCAACGTGTGCAATGAGGTCGCGGGCAAGAACTACTTTGTCGAGTTCGCCTGCGGTAATTCGTTCAACAGCGGTGGCTACGGATTGTTCCCATTCCCATGGCGGAATGCTGCCTTCAGCCCAACGCACCGTGGTCGGTGAAGCGGGGACGGAAACCGGTGGCAGGACGCTACTTGCCGACCCAATCGTGGTCATCCAGGTTTGTCCACCGCGTTTACCGACAACAACATTAGGGACGACTACTTCGGAGAGGTTGTCGCGATCGAATGCAAATGAGGCGAACGCAACCGGTCCCGTTCCCGGCAAGCTAACAGTGTCCTCAATGTGGGCATTTGCGAGGAGTTGGTTCCACCAGCGCTGGGTTCGGGAAAATGTTTCATCGCCACGCACTTGCAATCGAGCAGCCACCCCCCAACCAATGAGTCCTTCGCCACCTCGGACCCAGGCCAGCGGGCTCTCGCTAGGCAGGTGTGGGAGGAGTTCTAGGTCGTGTTCGAGAGCTCGAGTACGGAATGTCAGGTGTTCTTGATCGGGCAAGACACTTGGCTGCTCATTGACGCTCACCGAGCAAGACTAGGGCTCTCGCGTTGTTTTAACCACTTGGAACTGCAGCGAGCGTGAGGCGAGATCTCTGGCAGACTAGGGGCGTGCCGAGGGCGAATTTGGATAAAGATCCAGCTGAAGTTGCTGCGATGTTTGATGCGGTTGCCGCTAAGTACGATCTCACCAATGACATTCTTGCCGTGGGACAGACGCGACGTTGGCGCCGAGGGGTGCGTAAAGCTTTACAACTGAAACCAGGACAACTGGTCCTCGACATCGCGGCGGGCACCGGGACCTCAGCGGCCGCATTCACCGCCTCTGGGGCGGGTGTCATTGCCGCGGACTTTTCACTGGGAATGCTCGAAGTGGGCAAAGCCCGACACCCGGCGATTCCTTTTGTTGCAGCAGATGCGCTCGCTCTGCCATTTGGCGATTCAAGTTTTGACCGGGTCACCATTTCTTTCGGATTGCGAAACGTAGCCGATCGCATGTTGGCCCTAGCGGAGTTCAGGCGCGTGATTAAGCCTGGTGGGCTACTCGTGATCTGCGAGTTTTCCCACCCAACGCTGGCCCCATTACGTCGGGTGTACACCGAATACCTCATGGCGGCATTGCCCGTGCTCTCGGATCGGGTCTCCTCAAATCCGGATGCGTATCGGTATTTGGCAGAGTCAATCCGAGCTTGGCCGGTCCAAGAAGAGCTGGCAGCAGACATTGGCAACGCCGGCTGGGGAGCTGTTCAGTGGCGCAATTTCACCGGGGGAATCGTGAGCATCCACCGGGCAGTTGCTCAGAAGGATTAGCCACTATGCTTGAACAGATAGTGAAATATTTCACAATCGCGCAAGGGAATGAGTTCACTGATACAGAAACAGGTTTGACCTTCGAGTCTGTGAAAGGGCGGGAATGAACGTCTACACACCAATCTTGGTGCTCGGGGTCCTCGCATTCGGTTTTGCGGCCTTCTCGATCGTAATCGCGAGTTTGACGGGTCCCAAACGGTATAACCGTGCGAAATACGCCGCCTACGAGTGTGGGATTGAGCCAACACCGCAACCAATGGGTGGCGGCCGTTTCCCTATTAAGTACTACCTCACCGCCATGATGTTTATTATTTTCGACATCGAATTGGTTTTCCTCTATCCTTGGGCGGTCTCAGCCGATGCGCTGGGCGCATTTGGATTAATCGCGATTTTCCTCTTTCTCATAAATTTGGGTTTGCCCTATGCATTTGAATGGCGCCGCGGCGGATTGGAGTGGGACTAATGGGTCTTGAAGAGAAACTACCTTCGGGAATTCTGCTCACAACTGTTGAGCAGGTAGCCGGGTACGCGCGTAAAGGCTCCCTCTGGCCAGCCACATTTGGCTTGGCCTGTTGTGCAATAGAAATGATGGCAACCGGTGGCCCGCGATATGACATTGCCCGTTTTGGCATGGAAGTTTTCCGGGCGTCACCACGTCAAGCGGACCTGATGATTGTGGCCGGTCGAGTGAGCCAAAAAATGGCACCGGTCTTGCGCCAAATCTATGACCAAATGCCGAATCCAAAATGGGTGCTCGCAATGGGCGTGTGCTCTTCCAGTGGTGGCATGTTTAATAACTATGCCGTCGTTCAGGGAGTGGACCACATTGTTCCCGTTGACGTGTACCTGCCTGGTTGCCCACCCCGCCCCGAAATGCTCATTGACGCAATCCTGAAAATCCATGACGAAATTCAAGACATGAAGCTCGGGGTGAATCGCAAAAAGCAAATTATTGAGCAAGAGCAGATTGCCTTGGCTGCACCTTCCGTACTTGATATGAAGGGGCTCCTGCGATGAGCGACCTCCCCGTCGTGCCAGACGGTGTAGCCGAAATTGATCTGGTGGGTGTGCGCAAAGGTGCATTTGGTTCACAAGGATCGGGTGACACCAGCGGTTTTGGCGGACTGGTGGCACCGATTGTCATGCCCGGTGCATCAATCCCGCCGTTCGGAGGCTGGTATGACGAGGTCGCCGAAGAGCTAGCACTTTCGCTGGTCGACGCTGGAGTGAGCGGCGCGGTCGAGAAAATTGTGATCGATCGTGGCGAAATGACTTTTTATGTCATGCCCGAGAACCTCGTTGCATTCATGACCGAATGCCGCGATGAACCGGCACTCCGATTTGAAATGTGCACAAGTGTGAGCGGTGTTCACTTCCCACACGACAAGAATCGGGAGCTGCATATTGTCTACGCTTTACTTTCCATCACACATAACCGCCGCATTCGGGTTGAAGTGTCAATTCCCGACTCAGATCGCCACCTTCCATCATTGGTCGCGCTGTACCCGTCAGTGGATTGGCATGAGCGCGAAACTTGGGACTTTTTCGGCGTAATTTTTGACGGGCATCCGGCGCTTACGCGAATTCAAATGCCAGATGACTGGGTGGGGCACCCGCAGCGCAAGGACTATCCACTGGGTGGGATCCCCGTTGAATACAAGGGTGCAACTATTCCCGCACCAGATCACCGGAGGTCCTACAACTAATGACTACCACCGAATTCACGAATCCTGATCCATTCTCGGGGTCCTATGACACCACCGACGGCACCGTGTACAACCTTGGTGGAGGCGACTGGGACAGCATCGCGGCGGCGCCGGAGGGTGAGAACGAGCGAATCGTGGTCAACATGGGACCGCAGCACCCGTCCACTCACGGTGTTCTTCGCATGATTTTGGAACTGGAAGGTGAGACTGTCGTTGAGGCTCGGTGCGGTATTGGTTTCTTGCATACCGGGATCGAAAAGAATATGGAGTTTCGCACTTGGGTTCAAGGTGTGACCTACGTAACCCGGATGGATTACCTGGCCCCAATGTTCAATGAGACGGCCTACTGCCTCTCGGTCGAGCGACTTCTGGGCATTGAAGACCACATCCCAGAACGAGCAAACGTAATCCGAGTGATGATGATGGAACTCAATCGAGTTTCTTCCCACTTAGTGGCACTCGCAACGGGCGGCATGGAGCTCGGAGCGCTCACCGCCATGATTTTCGGTTTCCGCGAGCGTGAACTCGTTCTTGACATTTTCGAAATGGTCTCTGGGCTTCGCATGAATAGTGCTTATATCCGACCGGGGGGTGTCGCCCAAGACCTCCCAAGCGGCGCAGAAGAAAAAATTCGCGAAACTGTGGTGCTGCTTCGCAAGCGGCTCAAAGACACTTCGGATTTGCTCGTAGACAATGCAATCTGGATGGGTCGAACGGTTGGTGTTGGCTACCTTGACCTCACCGGGTGTATGGCGCTGGGCATTACGGGGCCAATCCTGCGTTCAACCGGGCTGCCCCATGACCTGCGCAAGAGCGCGCCCTATTGTGGCTATGAAAACTATGAATTCAATGTTCCTACCCAAAAAACCTCAGACGCGTACGGACGCTTCTTGATCCGCATCGCTGAAATGCATGAGTCACTTAACATTGTCGATCAATGCCTAGATCGACTGGTGCCTGGTCCCATCATGATTGCCGACAAGAAAATTGCGTGGCCATCACAATTGTCAGTTGGCAGCGACGGACAAGGGAACTCACCAGAACACATCCAAGAAATCATGAGTGAGTCGATGGAAGCGCTCATTCACCATTTCAAGTTGGTTACGGAAGGCTTCAGCGTCCCTGCTGGACAAGCCTACGTGCCGATTGAGTCTCCACGTGGTGAACTGGGTGCCCACGTGGTGAGCACAGGTGGAACCCGCCCGTACCGGGTGCATTTCCGCGACCCCTCTTTCAATAACTTGCAGGCCGTCTCCGCAATGAGCGAGGGTTCGATGATCGCGGATGTAATCGCAGCCGTTGCCAGTATCGATCCTGTCATGGGCGGGGTTGACCGATAATGTCACAAAGAAATGAGCAACACGTGATCTCGGAAGCAACCAGATTAAAAATGAGAGAGCTAGCCGGGCGGTACCCGAACCCACGCTCGGCTCTGTTGCCCATGCTGCATTTGGTGCAAGCAGAGCAAGACGAAGTAACTACCGAAGGCATGGCTGCCTGTGCAGAAGAACTTGACATCACCTCCGCGGAAGTGACGGCAGTTGCAACGTTTTACACAATGTATAAGTACAGCCCTGTCGGCAGGCACCACATTGGTGTCTGTATCAACACACTGTGTGGACTACTTGGTGGTGACGCTGTGTACGAGCGGGTTGCTGAGCGCCTGGGTGCATCTCATAACGGACCATCTACTGACGGTAATTTCTGGTTGGAACGGATTGAGTGCCAAGCGGCTTGTACCCATGCCCCAGTCATGACGGTTGACTGGGAATTCATGGACGACGTAACCCCACAAAGCGCGATTGCCCTCATTGACAAACTCGCATCGGGTGAAGAAGTGTGGTCAACGCGCGGCCCCATGATCCGTGACTTCCAAGCAACCGAGCACACCTTGGCCATGGCAGAAGACGACCTAGCAACTATCGGGAATTGCGTCGACGAAAAAATGCTTGCCGGTCTAAAAATCGCAAAATCTGGAGCGCAGCAATAGTGAAACTGACACCGGTAATTACGCAACACTGGGACGACCCCACGCTGTACACGCTTGACGGATACAAGAGCCATGGTGGATACGAGGCGCTCACTAAAGCACTCAAGAGCGACCCTGACTCCATCATCACGACCATCAAGGACAGCGGGCTTCGAGGCCGCGGGGGCGCTGGTTTCCCTACCGGGTTGAAGTGGTCATTTGTTCCACAAAATGACGGCAAGCCGCATTACCTTGTTGTCAACGCCGACGAATCTGAACCGGGTGCATGTAAAGACATCCCGATTATGATGGCGAACCCGCACGCACTTGTTGAAGGTGTAATTATTACCTCATTTGCCATTCGAGCAAATCACGCTTTCATCTATATTCGTGGTGAAGTTCCCGCGGCAATTCGCAAGGTCGCATACGCGATCAAGCAAGCCCGTGAAGCGGGATTGCTTGGTAAAAACATTCACGGTTCAGGCTTTGACCTTGAAGTGACAGTGCACTCCGGTGCCGGTGCGTACATTTGTGGTGAAGAAACTGCGCTCCTTGACTCGCTTGAGGGCTATCGCGGGCAACCACGTTTAAAGCCACCTTTTCCTGCTGTTGCGGGGCTGTACTCATCACCGACGGTGATTAACAACGTAGAGACGATCGCAAATATTCCTTACATTATTAACCGCGGTGTTGAATGGTTCCGTCAATTTGGAACTGAGAAGTCACCCGGATTTAAAGTATTTGCCGTTTCGGGTCACGTGCAGCGACCTGGAATCTACGAAGCGCCATTGGGCATCACAATGCGCGAATTGCTCGATTACGCGGGTGGGATGCGACCGGGTGCCGAACTCAAGTTTTGGATCCCGGGTGGGTCGAGTGTCCCCATGTTGACCGCCGATCACCTCGATCTCCCATTGACGTACGAAGCTATGGCCGAGGCGGGAACGATGCTGGGAACGGGCACTCCAATGGTCTTTGATCACACGGTGTCAGTTGTCAAAGCCGTGACCCGCTGGCTCGAGTTTTATAAGCATGAGTCGTGTGGGAAGTGCACACCTTGTCGGGAAGGCACATACTGGATTACGGGCGTGCTGGAAAAATTTGAGCACGGTCACGGCACGGAAAATGAAATGGAAACCTTAACCACCCTGTGTGGTCAGATCGCTGGTCGATCTTTCTGCGCGCTCGGCGATGCTGCGGCTACGCCTTATCCCGCGGCCATGAAGTACTTCAGTCACGAATTCACCGCGGCAACCCACACGAGCGCTGACGAACAGTTTGATCCAATTGCGTCATACGTCTTCTCGGGGGCGCGGGCCTGATGACTATTACCAATCACACCGAGAAGGTGGATTCTGTCAGCGTCGTGATCGACGGAGTCGAAATGGAAGTACCAAAAGGAACTCTCGTAATTCGTGCTGCTGAGCAGATCGGCATAGAGATCCCACGTTTTTGCGATCACCCGCTCCTTGTGCCAGTTGCTAATTGCCGAGCATGCTTGATTGAGATCGACGGAGTGCCTAAACCACAGCCGGCATGTGCACAGGTGCTCTCCGAGGGCATGAACGTTCGCACCCAGCGTTCTTCAGAAATGGCACGGGTTGCCCAGGAGGGAGTAATGGAATTCTTGCTCGCCAACCACCCACTTGATTGCGCGATCTGCGACAAGGGTGGGGAGTGTCCACTACAAAATCAAGCTATGAGCTCTGGTCATTCCGAATCACGCTTTGATGGTGAAAAACGTAGGTTCCCTAAACCAATTAACGTTAATGCTGAAGTGCTCCTTGACCGCGAGCGATGTGTATCTTGTGCGCGTTGTACCCGATTCGCTGACGAGATTGCAGGTGATGCATCCCTTGAGTTACTTGAGCGCGGTGCCCAACAGCAAGTCGGTACGGCAAATGATGAACCATTTGATTCCTATTTTTCTGGAAATGTCGTTCAGATCTGTCCGGTTGGTGCGCTCACCAGTGCGTCATACCGATTCCGTTCGCGGCCATTTGATTTAGTCTCAGTTCCCACAACTTGTGAACACTGCGCATCAGGTTGCTCCCTTCGAACTGATCACCGCCGCGGCACGGTGACCCGTCGTCTTGCCTGGGATGACCCGGAAGTCAACGAAGAGTGGAGCTGTGACAAGGGGCGCTTCGCATTTGCGTACTTAACTTCCGGTCGAATCGACTCTCCGCTTATTCGCGAGAATGGTGAATTGCGCTCGGCTTCCTGGCCCGAAGCAATGCATTTCGCTGCCGCGGGCCTCGCCGCCGCAGCGGGTTCGACCGCTGTCTTGGTTGGTGGACGAGCAACAAGCGAAGACGCTTACGCTTACTCTAAATTTTCCCGAGTGGTGTTGGGAAGTGACAACATTGATTTTCGGGCACGCGCAACCTCAACTGAAGAAGTAGAATTCTTGGCGGCACACGTGGCCGGAAAACAGTTGGAGCTCACCTACGTCGATGTTGAATCTGCGTCCCAGGTTGTATTAGTTGGCTGTGAACCGGAAGACGAATCACCAATTCTGTTCCTTCGCTTACGCAAGGGTGTGAAAAAGGGTGTCCGAGTTCATACGGTTGGACCGCTATATTCCCTCGGTAGTGAAAAGCTGTCTGCGCATTGGATTCAGGCGAAAGCTGGTTCTGAGGCCCAAGTGCTCGCGAGCCTTGATTCGGAAGTAGTTAATGCTCTCGACGGCACATCAATTATTTTCGTTGGAGAGCGCGCGGCTACAAGCCCAGGTTCGCTCAGTGCGGTTGTTGAACTAGGCGCAAAAACGGGTGCTCGCATTGCTTGGGTGCCTCGACGAGCTGGTGAACGAGGTGCGCTTGAGGCGGGTGCGCTCGCTGGCTTACTTCCAGGCGGTCACCCAAATACGGATAGCACCGCGCGTGCACATGTTGCCCGGGCATGGAACGTCGAGGTGGACGCCTTGCCAAGTGGAGGACTTACTGGAACCGAATTGATCACTGCGATTGCAAGTGGAACGTTCACGGCGGTCCTCACCGCAGGGATCGATCCTGGCGATCTGCCCAATGGAAACGAACTTATTGCCGGAATTGAAAGCGCTGATTTTGTAGTCGCACTTGAGAATCATCATTCGGAAATCACCCAGCGGGCAAGTGTCGTTTTCCCGGTCGCGGTTGTCACTGAAAAGTCCGGATCTTTCATGAATTGGGAAGGACGCAGTAAATCGTTCAGCGCGGCTTTTCGCGATGCACTTACCCTCTCAGATGCCGGAGTGCTGTCCATGTTGGCAAGTGCCATGGGCACGCAGCTTGACGGAGACACTCGAGAGCTACGCAAGGAATTGACTGCACTGGGGACTTGGATGGGTCCGCGACCGCAGGTAAAACGGGTAGCTGCAAATCCAACTGCAGGCATAACTTTGGCTACGTGGCGGCTACTGATTGATTCCGGCGTGTTGCAAGAGGGAGAACCGCACTTGGCAGCTACGGCGCGACCATCAGTAGTCACGATTAGTTCAGCGATGTTTGACCAATTGAACCAACCTGAATTGATCACGGTGACCGGTCCTAACGGATCAATCACGCTGCCAGTGCACGTCGGCGAAGTAGAGGGCGACAGCGTGTGGTTGGCCATGAACTCACCAGATTCACATATTTATCAGCAACTTGGTTGCGGTTATGGTGAATCAGTCACTGTTCAGGGGGGTGCTGCATGAGTGGTTCCCAGTTTGGTTTTTTCGGGACTGACCCTTGGTGGATGGTAATTCTGAAAGCAGTCGTTATTTTTGGAATGCTGGTCGTCATAACTCTGTTTACCATCTGGTGGGAGCGCCGCGTGGTGTCGCGGATGCAAAACCGAATTGGTCCAAACCGGGTGGGGCCCGCCGGCTTGCTCCAGTCGTTGATGGACGGCTTCAAGCTTGCTTTCAAAGAGGAAATCATCCCTAAATCTGCGCACGTTGCCGTGTACTGGATTGCCCCGGTTATTTCAGCGACAGCAGCTTTCCTCGCATTTGCCGTGATTCCATTTGGCCCGATTGTGTCGATCTTTGGTGTGGAAACTCCACTGCAACTTACCGATTTTCCCGTGTCTGTTCTCTACGTGTTGGGAATTGCGTCAATTGGCGTTTATGGACTGGTTCTGGCCGGTTGGTCTTCGGGATCGACATACCCACTTCTTGGGGGATTGCGTTCAACAGCCCAGGTGATTTCCTACGAAATCGCTATGGGGCTTTCATTTGTGGCAGTGTTCCTATTCGCCGGTTCCATGTCGACATCGGAAATCATCGCACAGCAGGAACCCATTTGGTTCGCGGTAATTTTGCTACCCTCGTTCCTCATTTATGTAACGTCAATGGTGGGGGAGACCAACCGTGCACCATTTGACCTCCCAGAGGCAGAAGGCGAACTCGTTGGCGGGTTCCACACTGAATATTCGTCATTGAAGTTCGCCATGTTCTTCTTGGCCGAATACATCAACATGGTGACCGTTTCAGCGTTGGCAACCACCCTGTTCCTCGGTGGCTGGTTAGCGCCGTGGCCTCTCTCGTTGTGGGATTCGGCAAATACTGGTTGGTGGCCGGTTCTTTGGTGGCTGCTCAAAGTACAACTCTTTATTTTTATGTTCATTTGGTTGCGCGCGACGCTACCGCGGTTGCGGTACGACCAGTTCATGAAATTTGGTTGGAAAGTCCTCATTCCAGCATCGCTTGGATGGATCTTTATCGTAGCAATAGCGCGCGTTTTCCGGAACGACTTCAGTTTTACCAATCAACAATTACTCCTCACCGGAGCCGCGGCTATCGCCGTTCTGCTGATTGGGTCTTGGTTGCTTCAGATTCGTTCAGATCGAAAACAACAGAGCCTTGAAGATGAGCGTGAAGTAGAAACCAACGCCCCATTTGACCCGATGGCTGGTGGACATCCGGTTCCACCTATGCCAGGTCAAATATTTCCCTACTCCCCGCGACGAGTACTTGCTAAACAATCGGTTGCCGGTGGCGTGAGCCCGTCAGATAAAGATACGAACGCGATCGAGGAGATTCCCAATGCCTGAGTTACCTGCCGCCGTTCGCGGATTTGGGGTGACCTTCGGAACTATTTTTAAGAAGGTCGTGACCGAGCAGTATCCCGAGGATGCCAGTAAGTATCCGCCGAAGCCGCGCTTTCACGGACGCCACCAACTCAATCGGTGGGCCGATGGGCTGGAAAAGTGCATTGGCTGTGAACTGTGCGCGTGGGCCTGCCCAGCGGACGCGATTTTTGTTCAAGGGGCGGACAACAGCGATGAAGAGCGTTTCTCACCGGGTGAGCGTTATGGCCGGGTGTATCAAATCAACTACACCCGCTGCATTTTCTGCGGCCTGTGTATCGAGGCGTGCCCCACTAGGGCCCTTACCATGACGAATGAATTCGAGTTAGCTGACAATAATCGCGCGGATTTGATTTACGAAAAGGAAGATTTATTGGGGCCGATTCTGCCTGGGATGATTGCCCCGCCACATGCGATGGTTCCTGGTACAACCGATCGCGATTACTACGCAAACAAGATCACCGGTTCAGTTCCCGAACAAGAAACCCGGCCGGACTCAGGCCTCGGAAATGCTGATCTAGATGGTGCACAATGAGCATTGACGGTGAACTGGTTGTATTCATTATCTGTGGGGGCTTCACGGTCGTTGGGGCACTCGGCATGGTGCTGTCACGTAAAGCCGTTCACTCGGCACTGTTTATCGCTATGGTGATGATCAACCTAGCAATCCTGTACGTCGCAAACTCTGCCCCTTTCCTGGGCATGGTACAGATCATCGTGTACACCGGCGCCGTCATGATGCTTTTCCTTTTTGTTCTCATGGTGGTGGGAGTCGACTCATCGGATTCGCTGATTGAAACGATTCGCGGCCAGCGACTTTTTGGGATCCTGTTCGGTGTGGCTCTGGCAGTCCTACTCGCTGGTGGCATTGGGACAGCACTGACCGACAAAGGAGATGTGGGTCTGGATGCAGCAAATCAAGAATTTGGCGGCAACGTAGAAGGCATTGCAAATCTGATTTTTAGTGATTTCCTTTTTGCCTTCCAGGCCACAGCCGCTCTGCTCATCACCGCGGGCTTGGGTGCGGTGATTCTCACCCATCGCGAAGCGTGGAAGCCCAAGGCAACCCAAAAGGAACTCTCGGTTGGGCGCTTTATGGTGGGTGCGGGCCACCCGGGAAATAAGCCGAACCCTGGCGTTTACGCTCGACACAATGCGGTGAACACCCCAGCAATTTTGCCCGACGGCTCACTTTCATTGGAGAGTGTTCCAGAGCCTGTTCGCTCACGAGATGACTCGTTGATCATTGACCACAGAGTGGTATCGACGGTTGTGGAATTGGTAGAAGGGGAGGATCAGAACTAATGGATCCCGTCTACTACATCTACCTTGCAACCATATTGTTCAGCATTGGCGCAGTCGGTGTGCTGGTGCGCCGCAACGCAATCATTGTGTTCATGTCAGTTGAATTGATGCTTAACGCGGCGAACTTAGTGTTTGTTGCTTTTGCCCGAATGAATGGAAACCTCGACGGTCAAACTGTCGCCTTCTTTGTCATGGTCGTCGCGGCAGCCGAAGTAGTCGTCGGTCTCGCAATTATCGTGCAAGTTTTCCGAACTAGGCAATCGGCATCAATTGACGAGCCAAATCTTTTGAAATATTAGCGAAAAAATTAGTAGACCAGATTAATTCCGAGGAATAGGACCAGACGTGACCGTTATGCCAGCAGAGGGGCTTTTTTCCCTAATGTGGCTTCTTATTGCGTTGCCGTTGGCGAGCGCAGCAATTCTGCTGTCTACCGGCCGACGCTCCAACTCGTGGGGGCCGTATCTGGGAGTACTAAGCGTGTGCGCGTCCGCTGTTCTTGGCGTCTTGCTTCTGATTGAAATGATGGGGCTGCCAACAGAGGAAAGGGCCATCACGCAGGTCGCCTACCAGTGGGTTTTCGTTGGCAACTTCACCGTCGATCTTGCATTCCAACTGGATCAGCTCTCCATCGTGTTCATTCTGCTCATCACAATCGTGGGCTCCCTCATTCACATTTACTCATTAGGCTACATGTCCCATGATCCGGACAAACGCAAATTCTTTGGTTACCTGAACCTTTTCGTGGCAGCCATGTTGTTGCTGGTCATGGCGAACAACTACTTGCTGCTCTACGTCGGCTGGGAAGGCGTGGGTCTGGCCAGTTATCTACTCATTGGCTTTTGGCAGCATAAGCGTACGGCTGCGGCTGCGGCCAAGAAAGCTTTCATTATTAACCGCATAGGTGACGTGGGCCTGAGCCTTGCCATCATGTTGATGTTCGTGACCTTCGGTTCAGTTACTTTCTCAGATGTCTTTGGGTCAGCGACCCAAGCAAGTGAAGGAACTTTGACCGCGATTGGCCTACTCCTACTGCTCGCAGCAGCCGGTAAGTCAGCTCAGTTCCCGCTGCAGGCCTGGTTGCTCGATGCGATGGAAGGCCCAACACCCGTCTCTGCACTCATCCACGCCGCCACCATGGTAACCGCTGGCGTGTATTTGATCGCCCGAAGCAACGTGATTTATAACAATGCGGAGTGGGCAGCGATGGCGGTGATTGTCGTTGCTTTGATCACGATTTTTATGGGCGCAATTATCGGTTCAGCAAAAGACGACATTAAAAAGGCGCTTGCCGGATCAACTATGAGCCAGATTGGCTACATGATGCTTGCCGTCGGCCTGGGCCCGATTGGTTATGTTTTTGCCATCTTCCACCTCGTCACCCACGGTGTATTCAAAGCCGGGCTCTTCCTTGGCGCTGGTTCGGTCATGCACGGAATGGATGACAACGTCAATATGCGCCGTTATGGAGCATTGCGATCGGTCATGGTGATCACCTTTATTACCTTTATGGCGGGCTATTTAGCAATCATTGGTATCCCGCCGTTCTCAGGTTTCTGGTCGAAAGACGAAATTATTCACGCCGCATTTGAGCGTGGTTGGTTTATCGGTGGCGCGGCAGTTCTCGCAGCGGGTATCACCGGTTTCTACATGACCCGCATGGTTGCCATGACTTTCTTCGGCAAGAAGCGCTGGGAGAGCGACGTCCACCCACATGAGTCATCAGCCGTGATGACAATCCCGCTGATCATTTTGGGACTTGGGTCAACTTTCCTGGGCATGGCACTGTTGTTATGGGGTGATATTAAAAGTTGGTTGGAACCTGTGGTGGGTTATGAAAGCGAGCCCACGCCTCTACCCACAACTGCATATATCGGCATCACTTTGATCGTTGTCATCGCTGGGGCGCTCATCGGCTGGATCTCCTACGCCCGCCGTGAAGTGCCAGTTGATGCGCCATCTGGCAATTGGCTCACCCGCGCAGCGCGCAGAGATCTTTACGGTGACGCGGTTAACCACGCGCTTGTTGTGGCACCCACCAATTACGCAGCCCGCGCGTTGGTGTGGTGTGACGCCCGCGCGATTGACGGGTTCGTTAATGGATCGGCCGCAGTCGTCGGTGGGCTGTCTGGTCGATTGCGGCGCACCCAGTCTGGCTTTATTCGATCTTATGCGTTGTCCATGGTGGGTGGGGCTGTGTTGGTGCTCCTGGCCCTATTGTTGGTGAGGATCTAGTGAACACGTACCCGTGGTTGACCACAATCGCTCTGCTGCCGCTTGTGGGCAGTGTGATTGTAATTTTGATTCCTAAGCACAACGCCGGACTCGCCAAAACTGTGGCGTGTGCCTTCTCGTTGTTCACCCTCGGTGCGGTTATCGCAATGGCACTGAATTTTGATGCCAATTCACAGGAAGCTTTTCAATTCACGCAAAGCTACGCCTGGATTCCCACATTTGGCATCAACTTTTCGTTCGGAGTGGATGGAATTGCCTTAGTCCTGATTGCACTTGCTGCAACGTTGGTGCCGGTCGTGATTTTGGGCGGCTGGGATGAAGGACTTGAGTCACAGGGAAGTGTGAAGGGCTACTTTGCGTTAATTCTGGTACTCGAGTCGCTCATGGTCGGGGTATTTGCCGCAACCGACGTGTTCTTGTTCTACGTTTTCTTTGAAGCAATGCTGATTCCGGTCTACTTCATGATCGGTCGTTACGGT
>DGQA01000020.1 GCA_002390705.1 Actinobacteria bacterium UBA4426
GGGCGACATTTTCAAATGTATATGAAAGACCCCGCTCTTGAAAAGCTAGCGCTGCAGAGCAATGCAGCCGGTGTGGTTTCCGATCCGCACGTGGGAGATTGGTCTGCGCTCTACACACAAAATGGTAATGCGAGCAAGGTCGACGTTTTTCAACAACGCAATGTCCTAGTGAATGTAAATTTGGAAGCTGACGGCAGCGCCCGCGTCACCCAGCAACTCACACTGACTAATGCAACCCCGGCGGATCGAGCCGAGGGACCTCCTGAGCGGATGGGGTATGAAACTTCGTGGTTGAAAAGTGCCTACTACCTGTATGTGCCAGATTCGGCCACAAAATTTAAACCTTCTTACCCAGTGGGCTTTACCGTGCGACCATTTAGGGGTCACCGGCAGCTGGGGGGTGGCTGGATTGATGACGGATTCGGGCATCGATTTATTCGCCTCGTGGGTTGGACCCCACCAGGTGACCAGAGTGCGGTGTCGGTCACCTACGAGCTACCAGCCGGCACGTTTAGTGACGGCGATACCAGCGGTGATTCGCGCACTTTGACGTATCGGGTGCAAGCCGAAGTACAATCTTTGCTCAACGACTCGACGATCACCTTCCAAGTCACCGGGCCAGCGGGCTTTACACCAATTCGACAGCCTGGAATGAAAATTTCCGAGGCAACGGGAACAGTGTCGGCCGTGCAGTCAGGTCCGGTTAATGCCGAAATAGGCTTCACGCGATGAAAGACAACCGACTACTCTTCATACTTAGTGGCCTCACGGCAGTAACTATTGCCCTGATTTTCCTTGTTCCAGTGGTGGGGTTCATTGCCACGATTGTGCTGCTGTCGATTATTCCACCGTGGGGGCGCGGGCGTATTGAGCGGTTCATTATTTCCTCGATCGTTATCATGGCGTTGATCGCAGTGATTTATCCGCGGGCTAGCTCTATCCCGATTGACTCATTAACAGCGCGTGTGACGGTGATTGGAATTTTACTGGGAGCTTTGTCCCTGCGCCTAATTCCTCAGTTGCGCTACGTGCCGGTGACCGCGCCAACCCTGGTGGAAGTGATGCTGCTCGGACTGTTTATCGGCACCGCTGGGTGGATTCTTGGCTCTTACTTTGGGCGCAGCGACTACGAAATGCTGAGCGGCCTCTATTTCTCCGGTTGGGATAATCAAGGGCATTTCACAACTTTCGCCAATACCTATATGCAGCAAAGTAGTGCCTGGACCACGATTGACGGTAGTGAAGCGTGGAATCAGTGGTACCCGTCATTGCATAGCACCCTGTGGGTGCTGAGTGAGCGAGCAGCGGGATCGACGAACCTTAGTCGGATTGGATTGTTGTGGCCGTTCATAATTTGGTCAGCTGTGACATTTGCCATGTGCATGATGTTCTTTGCCTGGATCGCAGGTGACCTTGCTCGCCGCGTGAGCGGGAAGAAGTATGCCAAGCAAGCATCAGCACTCGCCGTATTTGCCACCGGAATGTTCACGCTGCTGGGTAGCCCGGCATTGTTCTTCAATGCGGGATTCATCAACTTTGTGCTGGCGGTGAGTGTCATCTCGACGGCCAGCTACATCAGCGCACGCAGTATGCGCAGTGCGGTGACATATGGCTGGTTCGTCATCCCGGCTGCGACCGTTGCGGTCATTAATTTGTGGACCCCGATGGTCATCGGACTTATCCCGGCAGGGATTGTTGTTTTGATTGCGATGTGGACCCTGAAGCCCTCACGGGCTCTGTTGTGGGTCGCCGGAACTTTCATCCTTGGGGTCGTTCTGGCATCTCAACAGATTCGCGCAATTATTCGGCCCGGATCAAGTGCGGGTGAACTCAGCTCAGAGATTGGTGCAGTAGGAACGGGTATGGTGCCGTTCAATATCGCATTGGGGATCGCGGCGCCGTTTCTTGCCGCGATCGTGATTGCGATGCTGTGGAAGCGCAGTTGGACACTCGCCATTGCGATCGGAGCCCCGGCAATCATGATGGCGGTCTTGGCGGTCATGTTTATTCCGGGAACGGACGCATCCGATCTGAGTCGGGTTTCTTCCTATTACGTGCTGAAGTCATTAAGTGCGGCAATGCTGGTGTGTGTTCCGATTGTGATCGCGCTCGCTGCGATGATTGTTATGCGAGTTGTACAAGATGCATCTAAAGCAAAACAGTTAGGTGTAATGACCGTTGCCGGTGGAATTAGTGTCTGTGCTTACGGCTATTTTGGAGTGACCCCAACTCCAATGTCCGCTGGCTTCACATTCGCCCCCGGCATCGAAGCCGCGAATGCGCGCATGGCCGGCATTGAAGACCCGTTAGTGGGTGAAGCAATTATCCGAGGGGTTATTTCTGCTGAACCAAATCCTGACTTCACGCCATTTCTTTTTGATGGCTCGGGGACTTTGCCAAACTTGTGGGTCTCTAGCTTGGCCGGGGTGACGAGCGTAGATATGCACAATTTCTACACAAACTTGCCGCCGTTCCCGTACGACGAAAAGACGCTGGCTTACGTAGAGTTTGCATTGAGAATTGATCAAAATTTGAAGATCAACGTGTTGTCATTCCGTGGCGTTTCCGGGGATCTGGTAATTCCTTGGGCGCGCAGTCAAGACCCAACCCGAGTGATCTCCACGCGGGTCCCCATGTCGACAAATGCGATGTGCGAAGAATGTAGCTTGTGAAATTCACGAAATCAGCAGCATTTCTTGTAGTCGGTTCATTGGTCTTCACATTATTTCCGTTGACTGCAACGAACCCGGCAACCGCCAACAAACGAACCAAGTCTCAAGTGAGTTCAATCCCGGCGGCGGGAAACGCAGCGAGTGGCACGTGGGTCACGTGGGCTAGTGGGGTTGATGGAACAAGTCGCACCCGCTTGGATCTGCCCAAAGGTGAAGGTATCGCCTTGATGGCGGACTGGAACGGCAACGGCGTGGCAACACCGGGTCGCTACCTGGCCGGTGAGTGGGCCTACACCAATTCAAGTGTTGATTCGCCGCAATGGGAAAACATGGGCAGCTGGGGTGGGGAGCCGGGTGACATCCCGGTCACTGCTTTCATTGACGCAGACAAGCGCGCCGATCGCGGAATTTTTCGCAATGGAACCTGGCTGTGGCAACTCACCTCCGGCGGTGAAGCGACCGATCAGTTCGGTCAATCAGGAGATCAGCCCATTACTGGTGATTGGGACGGGGACCGGAAAACCGACCTTGGGGTGTATCGAGCCGGTCAGTTTCAGCTCCGATTCACGGGACGAACCAAAAAACCAAAGGTGCTTGGCAAGAGGGTCACCTATCAAGCCAGCCCTGAACTTAATAGCGGAGTCGCGTTTTTCGCATTAGGTCTACCCACCGATATTGCGGTGGCCGGGGACTGGAATGCAAACGGTCGCGACACACCGGCCTTAGTTCGGGGTCGGGACTGGTTTTTCATGAAAAATCTTAAGAAAGTAAAGAAAACTTCGAAGGCAACTTTTAGCATGCCAAGTGGATCCATTCCACTGGTAGGGCAAAGGGTCGGTGGCGAAGATGCATGCCCCACCCAGACCCGCGCCAGTCAGGTACGGACTGCGGCGATTGGGAAGAAAGTGCGTAAACCACTCATCCTCAATGGCACCAGGGCGATTGAGGGAAACCGTGAGGTTCGTGCGACTCTAGAAGACGGTGTCGCCTACTTGGTGCGAAATGACCAGAAGAGCAGGCTAGACGATCGTTGGAACACCACCTATTACGATCCGATCAGCACCAAGAGAACAGTTGAGGAATCAATTCGTCGCAATGCGAATGCTGCATTGTCAGCCGCAACCTTGATCACCACAACGAAGCTTAAAAATTTTGACGGGTTGAGTCGCAAGAAAGTGCAAGACTATGCAATCTGGCATATTCGTTCGATTGCTTGCCAACATCAGTCGACGAGTCTGGGTGGCTGGGGTGAGACCTGGCAGTCGACACTGTGGGCGGCTACTGCAGGCCAAGCAGGCTGGCTGCTCTGGGACAGACTCAGTGAAGCCGAGCGAGGTTATGTGGCTGCCATGGTCGAAGGGGAAGCAAATGCTGCGGCACGCAGGGGCCCTCGATATTTCCGGGACCGAGCCGGAACCGAAATCTCCCCTGGGAACTCAAAAGCCGATGAAGTTTCGTGGGATCTATTAGCCCCCACACTTGCCTTGGCCATGATGCCCAAGCACAAAAATGCCAAGATCTGGAAAGAAAGCGCGATTGCACTGAGCCTTGCCGCTTTTAGTCGACCCGGTGATCTCACCAAAAAACGATCAATTAATGGCATCAATGTTGCACTAAGGCTCCCGGGGACAAATGCCAATGAAGATGGCACCGTCACCAACCACGGAATCGTGAACCCTGATTACACACAAAATGTGCAGCACCTGTGGTGGGCGGCGACACTCCTTCGAGCGGCGAAGATCCCGGTACCTGAAGCATTCTTCTACAACGCGGACATTGTGTACCGAGCACTCAGTGTTGTTGAGTTCTCAAGCCCACCGTACGCAGCACCCGGCGGGACGGTATACAAACCACTAGGCCAGATCTATTACCCGATGGGAGTCAGTTGGGGTGTGCGCCGCCCAGCCACATTTGTGGGGGTTGACGGATTTGCAAATGTGTATTCAGCACCCGACACCCGGGCAGATCAATTCCTAGCGGCCCACGCGCGTGACAC
>DGQA01000027.1:0-553 GCA_002390705.1 Actinobacteria bacterium UBA4426
TGAAAGCATCTAAGCGGGAAGCCCGTTCCAAGATAAGGACTCCCACAGGGTTAACCTGGTAAGGACCCCAGTAGATGACTGGGTTGATAGGCCGGAAGTGGAAGTGCAGTAATGCATGCAGCTGACCGGTACTAATAGTCCGAGGACTTGCCTCACATTTTTAATTGCACTCGCGTCCACTGTGCGGTTCCCGAGATTCGGTCGGGGACCTTCTCCAATAGGAGAAAACCAATTGAAATCTCAATAGAGTTTCGGCGGTCATAGCGAAGGGGAAACGCCCGGTNNTCCATTCCGAACCCGGAAGCTAAGCCCTTCAGCGTCGATGGTACTGCGCGGGTGACTGCGTGGGAGAGTAGAACGCCGCCGGACATTTTTTCACTAAAGGCCACCTTAGGGTGGCCTTTAGTATGTGTACTGCTATACACAGACCCTAATTTTCAATTCAATAGCGGCAATTCGGTTAGGTCATTTATCGGATGCATTATTTCGAGGAGTTATCGACATGGTAGAGCGTCCCAGCAGCGGCAGTCCGCGTTCGGATAAGCCGCGTTCG
>DGQA01000027.1:617-27357 GCA_002390705.1 Actinobacteria bacterium UBA4426
AAGCCGCGTTCGGATAAGCCGCGTAGCGATAATCGTCCGCGTAGTGATGAGCGTGGTCGCGGTGGGCCCTATCAAGGACGTGATGCACGCGATGAAGATTCGCGCGAGTCTCGAGGGCCATGGATTCCAGAGGAGATCATTTTTGAGGACCTAGATAAATCCGTCAGGTTTGAGTTGCAGACTTTGCCAGAGTCGTTACAAGAGCGCGTGGGTCGGCATTTGCTAGCTGCTGAAGTGGCGTTGGGCCAAGACGACACGGAGAGTGCGTTGGAGCACTCTCGACAAGCGAAGAAATTGGCTGGTCGAGTCGCTGTCGTGCGAGAAGCGAATGGGACGATTGAGTACTTGGCGGGAGAATATGCAGCGGCCCTGAACGAGTTGCGTGCTGTACGGCGCATGACGGGCAATAATGACTTCGTGGCCATAATGGCTGACTGT
Organism: Actinobacteria bacterium UBA4426; assembly: GCA_002390705.1. Taxonomy (GTDB): domain Bacteria; phylum Actinomycetota; class Actinomycetes; order S36-B12; family S36-B12; genus UBA4592. The sequence goes on from DGQA01000027.1 coordinate 1,056, forward strand.
GAACGCGGATTGGGTCGACCAGAAAAGGCCATTGAATTCCTCAAGTCGATTCCGGCATCAGAGATGTCACCGGAAACCACAATTGAAGCGCTCATGGTGAGTGCCGGGGCGCGCGCGGATATGGGACAAGTTGATGCCGCGCTGCTTATGTTAAACGTTGCGGCGTTGACTTCTTCGCCTCCCGGTGATTTACGGGCTCGGTTGCAGGAGGCCTACTCTGTTCTGCTGGAGCGTGCGGGCCGAGAAGGAGAAGCTCACAAGTGGCGTAGTAGAGCAATTAAGTCTGACATCCACGGAGTGACAGCGTTGGTCCGCAATCAGGAGAACGAGATTACAGCTCAAGTAATTGAAGAATCCGATTGATCGCGCGTGTCGAGCCAGCGCCAAATTCCGCGCACTTGCGCTTCTGAACTGCTGAGGTGCTCAAATTTGTTTGCGACCTCCTCGTGCTCAAAAAAGCGTGCGTTTATCTCCCGATCTTTTGCTAGCACCATCAGTAGGGCGTGGTCAAAGTCCACACCTTCATGGTGGGCCTTTGACACCCACTCGACCCAGTAGTGCAACTGGGCCCTCGATTCATTGAACACACGGTCTATTTCCGATGTTGGCCCAAAATGGCTAAATAGGAGTCGGCTGGGACCGACAGCTTGCATGGCTGAAAGTGAATGGAGCGCAAGGTCAAAGTTGAAATCTGGTGGGGGAGTGGCCGGTCTCAAATCGCCGGTTTCCGGGACGTAAACACCCGCGGCATCGCCGGTGTAGAGATCGCCCGTGGTGGAGTCAATGAGGGCAACGTGATGCGAGGCGTGACCAGGGTTGTGAAAGGTGTCCAAAGCACGTCCAGCCCCAAGATCAATGCTGCCTCTCTCGCCTAGCGAGTCGATCCTTTGCGCATCCGTGGGGATCAGTTGTCCAAACATTTCATCCATTTTAGGACCGAATACTCGATAGGCGCTGGCAACCAGTTTTGCGGGGTCGGCAAGATGGCGTGCGCCCCGTTCGTGAACGACGATCCGCGCGTTGGGAAAGGCGTCAGCAAGATCACCGACTCCACCAGCGTGATCAAGGTGGATATGGGTAACCACAATGGTGGCAAGATCATCGGGGCCACAACCTAGCTTCTCAAGGCTCGCCTGCACGTGAGGGGCGCTGAGGGCTGCACCAGTCTCAATTAGCGCGGGACGCGCACTGGCTATGAAATAGCTCGAGGTGATTCCTTCGAAGCCGCCCATCAGGGTGTCGATGGAATAGACCTCGTTGCCAAGATCTTGGATCACGGCGTGGCTATTTGCACTCTCTGTCATTGACTCCACAGGGACAGGTTAATCCTGCTCAACGCCATGAGTCGATCACATTATCGGAATGGATGCAAAATGTTTGGAGACCACATGTCCAATCTTCTCGAACTTGCGGGGAATCCGGGAAATCGTGTGAGTCAGAATGAACTCCCGAGTGGAAATATTGCAACAATGTTTGCTGTAGTTGCTGACCGATCTCGGAGCTATCAAGTCGGAAAAATGAAGGACTGCACATTACCGTGTGAAACATTTAGTATCTCGTGGCACAGCGAGTGCCCAGACTAAAACCAGGTACGAAACTGATGTGCAATGGTCAATTGAGACGGAGGTTCTACAAGACTGCATGCAAATTGAGCAGCGCATTCTAGGTCGAGGTGTGATCGTTAAGGCGTGCACCCGGGGGCAGGTAGGCTAACCCTGTGATCCCGGCTGATGAGTTATTCGAAGCAACGGCAAATGTGTCGAAAGTGGATGTGGAGCCGACTCCTGTTGCTCATGGTTCGCAGGACTCGGGTGCGGGGGTTCGCTTAGATTCGATCCCAGAGGCCATCGCCGCCATTCGTGAAGGCAAATCAATTGTCGTCATAGACGATGAGGACCGCGAGAATGAGGGCGATCTGATTTATGCCGCTTCTAAAGCGACACCGGAATTGGCGGCCTTCATGATCCGCTACACATCAGGTTATATCTGTGTTGGGATGTCAGGGGAATTACTCGATCGCTTGAGTCTACCACCCATGACCGCGGTCAACGAGGATCGCAAAGGCACCGCTTACGCCGTATCAGTGGATGCGAAAGATGTCGCCGGGACCGGAATCTCTGCCGTGGATCGCGCGCACACGATTCGGGTACTTGCGGACTCGGCGACCGAACCCTATGAACTCACTCGCCCTGGTCACGTGATGCCACTTCGAGCGGTAAAAGGTGGTGTTTTGCGGCGACCCGGGCACACTGAAGCATCGGTTGATCTCACAACTTTGGCTGGATTAACCGGAGCAGGGGCTTTATGCGAATTGGTTAATGATGACGGCACGATGATGCGTGCGCCTCGGTGCCGAGAATTCGCCGATGAACACGGGCTTTTGCTCATTTCTATTGCTGACTTGATCAGGTATCGACGCCAGTACGAATCTCAAGTGACGAAGGTCGCTGACGTTGCCCTCCCGACAATGCATGGTGATTTCCGAGCCGTTGGATACCGCAGTAAAATTGATGGCACTGAGCATGTTGCTTTGACGTATGGCGAAATCGGTAACGGTGAAGATGTTTTGGTACGAGTTCACTCTGAATGTCTCACAGGGGACGTATTCGGTTCCCTTCGATGTGACTGTGGCCCACAGCTTCACGCTGCGATGTCTCGAGTTGTGCGAGAAGGTCGCGGGGTAGTGCTGTACGTCAAAGGCCATGAGGGTCGCGGCATCGGCCTCTTGGAAAAAATGCGCGCATATGAACTTCAAGAGCGTGGACTAGACACAGTTGATGCGAACCTCTCGCTGGGGCTTCCAGCCGACGCGCGGGATTATGGAACGGGCGCGCAAATCCTTTCCGACCTCGGCATCAAGAGCATGCGGTTGTTGACCAATAACCCAACAAAGCGCGCCGGACTTGAAGGCTATGGCCTCACTATCATTGACCGAGTCCCGCTAGTAGTTGAGGATAATATCCACAATGCTGAGTACATGTCCACAAAAGTTACCCGGATGGGTCATGAGCTTTAATGGTAGGTGGTTCCGAATTAGCTGGGTGTCCGTCTGGAAGTGAATACGACTGGTACCAACGCGCTTCCAAGCTCTTAGAGAGCGGAAACGGTGCCGCGGCGTCTATTCTTTTTGAACGTTTACGTGAAATCGATTCCAATCCCAGCGTACTAGAAGGGTTGGGGAGGGCGCTTCTTGATGCAAAACGATATGTTGAAGCTGAATCGGTTCTGGATGAGTTGGTACAGAATGCTCCCGATAATGATTATGCCCATTTCGCATTGGGACTCACGCTGTGGCGCCAGCAAAAGTTTGTCCCGGCACGTGATCATCTGGCGATGGCATTTGTCATGAAACCCCAACGCTCCGAATACGGCTCCGCTTTGTCACAGGTGAAATCGACTTTGCGCCATCGCGCGGAGCAGGGCATGCCACTTGAAGGCCCTATTGCGCGTCAGAACGAGATGTGAGCTCCGTGAGTCGACTGTCTCAGGAATTTGACGCCGTCTACTTCGACTTAGACGGGGTCCTCTATCGAGGTTTGGTCGCTGTCACTGGTGCAGCAGAAACCGTCTCGGAGTTAGTGCGTAGTGGCTGCACGGTCGCTTATGTAACCAATAACGCGTCGCGGACACCGGGCGAGGTCGCATCGCATTTACATGAACTCGGCATCCCGGCTGCGGCAAATGAAGTGATCACCTCCTCCCAAGTTGCTGTCCAAATTCTGGGTAAGCACGCTCCGGTGGGTAGTCGGGTTTTTGTGGTGGGCGGTGTCGGAGTGGAACAGGCGCTACTTGATGCGGGATTTATTGCGAGCCGAGATCCACGCGACTGTGTTGCCGTGGTTCAGGGGTTCGGTCCGCTGGTTTCCTGGGATGACCTGGCACAAGCTTCATATCTAATTCAAGGTGGCGCAATCTGGATTGCAACGAATCTTGACAGCACTATCCCGACCCAAGTGGGGATCGCTCCGGGTAACGGGTCTTTTGTCACAGCGGTGCGCAATGCGGTTGGGCGTGAACCCGATGGCGTGGGCGGCAAGCCTGATCGGTCCATGATGGAACAGACCATGGCCGCATTTCCGGCAGAGGCCCCTTTGTTGGTGGGGGATCGTTATGACACTGACGTTGCAGCCGGAATAGCTGCAGGGATGTCCACCATGTTAGTGCTGTCCGGAGTGAGCACGCCGGCAGATGTGTGGGCCTCAAAGATTCGGGCAGGATATCTGGGTGAGAGTGTTCAGGATTTGATCACCGAATATGTCGGCCCCCAGAAAAGCACGGACGGTTATTGCTGTGGTGAAGCGAAAGCCGAGTATCTGGTCACGGAATCTGTTGTACGCGCAACGGGAGGCACTCGGTTGGAGCGATTACGGGCAGCCGATAGCCTAAAGTGGTCTCTGGTGGAACACGTGGGCCTGGACCCCTTCGCGGGAGGACACATTTCACTCGATCTCGGCGAGCAGTGACCGGTCATGGTCACCTAATAGGTAAAGGAAGAAGCTGATGTTTGACTCGGTACCACACCTGTCAACCGTACGAAACTATCTGGAAATGGCAACTGGGCTTACCGAAGCCACTGCATCAAAAGCCATGGAGGTGGCTGGCTCGCTCATTGCACAAGGCGTGTCAATGGGCACAAAACAGCCGGTCGATGTCGCATCCAGTGTGGCTCAGGCAGCCGATGACCTGATGGCTCAAAGTAAGACAAACCGTGATTTGTTAATTGGGTTGATTCGTACTGAGGTGGACAAAGCAATTGGCCGGGTTGGTTTCGTTCGTGAAGATGAGCTTGCGGCTTTGCGAGCGCGAGTGGAAAAATTAGAAGCGCATCTGGCGGCGGAAGGTGCAGTCGAATCGAATGAGGAAGCCTCCGCATCAAATAATTCCGAAACGCCTGTGAAGAAAAAGAAAAAGGTGGTGATCGAGCATGAATCCTGATCAATCCTTGTCACCTGAATCAATGGATGAGACAGTTGTTTTTGAGGTCGATTCGGATCCAGATGACATCTTGTTGTTAGATGAAGCCATCGATTCGGAACTGATTCTTCCTGTGTGGGAAGCAACGGGGAATATTGAGATCGACTCGGCTTTGGAAAAAATTCAGAGTATTGATCTCGAGGATATTCATTCTCATCATGGGATTTTGACTGACATCCATGACCGACTTCAAGGCATCATGGTTAATTTAGAACGCTAAATCAGGGTCTCCTCAACAACAATTGACGACGGGAATCAATCAATGCGCAGGTTGGATGCGGAATTGGTTTCACGCGGCTTGGCTCGCTCACGGGGTGAAGCACAGACTGCGATTGATGAGCATCGGGTCAAAATAGATGGCATGCTCGCCCGCAAGGCCGCAACTGGAGTGAGTCCGCAATCAAATCTGGTTGTTGAAGGCGCGGGGGACTCATACGTTTCACGCGGGGCCCATAAATTACTTGGTGTGCTCGAGTCACTCCCCGTCTCGTTTACCGGGCGTTTTGTCCTTGACGCTGGAGCGTCGACCGGTGGATTCACCGAGGTGGCACTCAAAGCGGGGGCAGCCGGCGTGCTAGCGGTTGATGTTGGATACGGCCAGATTGCGTGGTCCCTGCGCACCGATTCCAGAGTGCACGTTATGGAGCGGCAAAATGTGCGCTATTTGGAGGCGGAGCAGCTGCCTTTTATCCCGCAAGTAGTTGTGGCAGATCTGTCCTTCATTTCGTTGACGGCCGTCGTTCCCACCCTCAGCGCGCTCATTGATCCGCTGGGGGAAATGCTATTAATGGTTAAGCCTCAATTTGAGTCAGGGCGTGAGGCCGTGCGGGCATCCCATGGAGTCGTGCGGGAGCCAGAGGTGCGAAAAGCCGCCGTCATGCGGGTCGCGCAGGCCGGCATCGCGTCTGGATGGAGAGTTGCTGGTGTCGTTGCCAGTCCACTACCGGGGCCCAAGGGCAATGTGGAGTATTTCCTTTGGCTGGCACACAAGCATGAAGTGCCCGCTATGCAGCAAGACACGGATACGGCAGACTTAGTTAACATGATCGACACCGCAATACACGAGGGCCCAGCATGAGCAGTGCAATGGGTGCTCCGTCCCGTGTCCACGTGATCGCGAACAGCCAGTCCACACAGGCCCTCCGAATCGCAGACTCGGTAGATGCAGGCTTACGTAGCCACGGAATTGACACAAGCCGGGAGTCTGATGAGTCGGAAAAGGTGTCCTTTGGAACCCGCGAGTTAACCGGTGAACCTAGACTGACGGCGACCGATCTGATCCTGGTGATTGGCGGAGACGGCACCATGTTGCGTGCAGCTGAAGTAGGAAGAGACTCGGGGGCAGCAATTCTAGGAGTGAATTTAGGTCACGTGGGATTTCTTGCTGAAGCCGAGGAAGAAGACGTTCAATCGGTAATTGACGCTATTGCGGGTGGACAGTGGAGTGTCGAGGAGCGCCTAGCACTCGATGTAATCGTCTCCAGAGATTCACTCGTGGTGGATCGCACCTGGGCGCTGAATGAAGTGAGCGTGGAAAAGCACGCTCGGGAAAAAATGATCAGCGTGCTTGCCCACGTTGATGATCATCCATTGAGTCGGTGGGGCTGCGACGGGGTTATCTGTGCAACCCCCACGGGTTCCACCGCCTACGCTTTCTCTGCTGGTGGGCCGATTGTTTGGCCTGAAGTGAGTGCGCTGTTATTGCTACCCATCAGCGCGCACTCACTTTTCGCCCGCCCATGCGTAATCGCACCAACGAGTGTGATTCGACTGGAACCTTCGCCTGAGGCGGATGCTGTCATGTGGGCGGATGGGAGACGCATGATCTCTATGGCACCGGGCTCCACTGTTGAAGTGCGCGCAAATGATCAGCCAGTTCGTTTTGCCAGACTGGCGACATCACCATTTACTGATCGACTGGTTGCGAAATTTCAGCTGCCTGTTGAAGGCTGGCGCGGAGTGGACAAATGAGATTGCACTTGGCGAGAGTGAGTAGGCAATGCTCGAGTCATTAACCATCTCCGGCCTCGGAATTATTTCTGCGGCATCCGTTGAACTTGACCCAGGCCTGACCGTTCTCACTGGCGAAACGGGCGCGGGAAAATCCATGATTCTGCAAAGCATCGGTCTGATCATGGGTAATCGCGCGAGTGCGGAATTGGTGCTGGAGTCTGCAGAACGAGCTCGCGTGGATTGTGAGGTGAGGTTTAGTGGAGCCGATAGTGCAAGGGTGATTGCGTTGGTTGAGCAGGGCGGTGGAGAATGTGAAGAAATTGAAGGGTCTGCTGATCTCTCACTCCTGATCTCTCGTGAAATCAATCAAAGCGGCAGGGGGAAAGCGTTTCTCGGTGGAAGGCCTGTGCCCGCGAGTGTTTTGCGTGAGGTGAGCGAAAACCTGATTGCCTTGCACGGACAATCCGATCAGGTGCTGTTGCGCGATCCCGGTAAGCAACTCGAACTCCTTGACCGCGCAGGTGGTGACACGTTGGCGAGCGTCAAAACTCGGTATCAGGTGGCACTGCGCGACTACCGGAAATTACGTAATGAGCGCGACCGGCTTTTGGCGAGTGAAAGTGACCAGCAGGCGCGGATATTCGAGCTGGAGCAGGGCATTCGAGAGATTTCCGATTTGTCACTGACCGAGGGTGAAGATGCTCAGGCAGCGCAAAAGATTTCAGTTATGAGAAATATAGACGATCTCAATGGTGCTGTCGGTCGGGCACGTGAATTACTTAGCGGTGCGAGCAATTTTGGTCAAGAGTCGCGCAGCGCCTCGGTATTGGAGCAAATGGGAGAGGCATCCAAGTCACTTGAGCATGCGGGCGAACTAGATAGAGAGGTGGGTGCTCACCTTGGGAGAATGGTGTCACTGATCACCGAGATATCTGATCTTGACTCAGATTTGGCCTACTACCTGGCCGCGTTGGGTTCTGACCCCCAAGAGTTGGCGGATCTGGAAACTCGCGTGTCGCATTTAACGGCGATCAAGAAAAAGTATGGTCCTTCACTTGCGGAAGTATTGCATTGGAATGCGCAAGCTGGACTCGAATTGGCAGATATTCTCGTCCGAGACTCCCGGCTCGAAGATCTTAACGCAGCGATTTCGGCGGCACTCACAGTTGCCACCGAACGTGTGGAGGAGTTAACGCAGGTGCGGGCCAAGACGGCCATGCAACTTGAAGGAAGCATTGCGGCAGAACTGGGCGGGCTGGCCATGCCATTCGCTCAAATGCGTATTGAACTGGCAGTGGAAGAAGACCCGGAGCTGTGGAGTCGAAGTGGGCGGGATCGGGCATTATTCATGCTGGCTGCACACGAGGGTGCAAAATTCTTACCGTTGTCTCGAACGGCATCGGGCGGGGAACTGAGCCGGGTGATGCTCGCAATTGAGGTTGCATTGGCCGGTGAAGATCCTGTTTCCACCATGATTTTTGACGAAGTTGACGCAGGTATCGGGGGCGGGGTCGCCGTTGAAGTGGGTCGAAGGCTCGCTGCGCTAGCGAAGCACACCCAAGTGATTGTAGTTACTCACCTGCCCCAAGTGGCGGCTTTCGCCGATCGACATTTGGTTGTCGAGAAAGTAGCTCAATCCCATTCGGTGAAAACCAGCATCGCGTTGGTCGAGGGTGAGGAACGGGTCCGAGAAATCACCAGGATGCTGTCGGGCCTACCGGACTCTGAACATGGTGGGGCTCATGCACTCGAGCTACTTGAACTTGGATCCAAAGGTTAACTTGACTGCGCCAAGATACTTGTCGATCCGCATGATCTCTGCGAGTCGTGTTGGTGCAGGCTCGGGTACTGATAGGCTGTCGTCCCGTGGAGAAATTGGGGACCAAGCACATATTCGTCACCGGAGGCGTCGCCTCATCGCTCGGTAAGGGACTTACAGCTTCTTCATTGGGCAATTTGCTTACTTCTCGGGGTTTGCGCGTAACAATGCAAAAGCTTGATCCCTATCTGAACGTTGACCCGGGAACCATGAATCCATTTCAGCATGGTGAAGTATTTGTGACCGATGACGGGGCCGAAACCGATCTTGATATCGGGCACTACGAACGTTTTCTTGATACAAATTTGCACGGCTCGGCGAACGTGACGACCGGTCAGGTGTATTCGACGGTGATTGCAAAGGAACGACGGGGAGAGTATCTAGGCGACACGGTGCAGGTCATTCCACACATCACGAATGAAATCAAGTCGCGAATCCGAAGAATGGCTGGGCCAAACGTAGATGTTGTGATCACCGAAGTAGGTGGGACAGTTGGAGACATTGAAAGTTTGCCATTTCTTGAGTCTGCGCGTCAGATTCGCCACGAAGTTGGTCGAGACAATGTTTTCTTTCTACATGTTTCGCTGTTGCCCTATATCGGACCATCAGGCGAGTTGAAAACAAAGCCGACCCAGCATTCAGTTGCAGCCTTGAGAAATATTGGAATCCAACCGGACGCGATTGTCTTGCGAGCGGATCGACCAGTTCCAGACTCCATCAAACAGAAAATTTCTATGATGTGCGATGTTGATGCGGAAGCCGTTGTGGCGGCGGTTGATGCACTGAGTATTTATGACATTCCGAAAGTGTTGCATTCTGAAGGTCTGGATGCCTACGTGGGACGCCGACTCGACTTGCCATTTCGAGATGTAAACTGGGCGAAGTGGGACGACCTGCTTGAACGGGTTCATCACCCCAAGCATGCGGTCACAGTTGGCCTAGTGGGTAAGTATGTTGACCTACCTGACGCATATCTCTCGGTTACCGAGGCCTTACGAGCCGGAGGTTTTCACAATAATTGCCGTGTCAACATCCGCTGGGTGTCCAGTGATGATTGTGCGACGCATGAAGGTGCCGCAAAGAACCTGTCAGATCTCGACGCAATTTGTGTTCCGGGCGGATTCGGTGTGCGTGGGATCGAGGGAAAGTTGGGAGCATTAACTTATGCGCGCGAAAACATGATCCCGACATTGGGACTTTGTCTTGGCCTGCAATGCATGGTTATCGAATACGCCCGAACGATTTCAGGTCTGGAAAATGCCAACTCAGTTGAGTTTGATGAATCAACGCCCCATCCGGTTGTTGCGACACTGGCTGACCAGCGGGATGTTGTTTCCGGTGAACGCGATATGGGTGGAACAATGCGACTGGGACTGTACCCAGCCAAACTTACCGAGGGCTCGGTCGCCTTTCGAGTGTATGGACAACCCTACATTGAGGAACGCCACCGCCACCGATTTGAGGTATCAAACGAGTATCGCGAGCAGCTGTCGAAGTCTGGGTTGACTTTTTCGGGGACGTCACCGGATGGACGTCTTGTTGAATTCGTCGAGTTGCCCGCGAGCGTCCACCCGTACTACATCGGCACCCAAGCCCATCCAGAACTGCGTTCGCGACCAACGCACGCACACCCACTATTTAGCGCCCTGATTGAGGCTGCGATCGCTCGCTCACACGCATCGCAACAGGATCTTTCAACAGCGGACGCTTAGGCGCTGACGGGTGTCCGAACGGTGGATTGGACCAGTAGCGGACAGTCTTGACCCGGTGGAGTTGCTCTCGCGTGAAACCGTCCATGTGGGCGGGAAGTGGCGAGTGGACGTGGAAACGATAAAAATTGCCGGTCAACGTGTCACGCGCGATATCCTCATCCACCCAGGTGCGGTTGCCGTGTTGGTGCTTAATGAGTGCGATGAAGTGTTGCTTATTCGTCAATACCGGCAGCCGTTAGGCATGTTTCTTTTTGAAACACCCGCAGGCTTGCTTGATGTCCCTGACGAGAATCCTTTGGCTGCCGCGCAGCGCGAATTGGCGGAGGAAGCGGGAGTGGTCGCAGCTCGTTGGGACACTCTCGTTGATTTTTACAACTCTCCGGGTGGATCAAGTGAAGCGATTCGGATCTATTTGGCGCGGGAAATCTCCGAGATTCCGGCCGGGCGCATGGTGACGGGAGAAGCAGAAGAGGTCAACCTGCCTCTGGTGTGGGTCCCACTGCCGAAAGCCGTGGATTTAGTGTTGAATGGGGCGCTGGGAAACCCAACGGCCGTACTGGGAATCTTGGCAACTTGGGCGTGGAAGTCTATCGCTGGCTGCGAGTTGCGTGGGTCGAACGCCCCGTGGACAGCGCGTGAGGGGCTGAATAATCTGGGCAGACTGCCGGCGGTGTAGATTTATATCTAATCGGATAAAGAAGCAGAGGTTATTGTGCGCGTGGGCATCCCAAAGGAAATTAAGAACCATGAGTATCGGGTGGCAGTTACCCCAGCGGGTGTTCATGAACTCGTTTCCCATGGCCATGAGGTTGTGATTGAAGCCGGGGCCGGAGTGGGCTCGTCAATTCCTGATTTGGATTTCGTTGCTGCCGGCGCCCAGATTTGTGCCTCGGCAGAAGCTGTGTGGGAAAGCGCCGACATGATCCTAAAAGTCAAAGAACCCATCGCCGCGGAGTACGGGAGCATGCGCGAAGGGCAAATTATTTTTACTTACTTGCATCTCGCTGCATCTCAAGAATGTACGGATGCGCTTGTGAAATCGGGCGCAACAGCGATCGCCTATGAAACCGTTGAATTGACCGATGGTTCGCTGCCGCTCCTGGCCCCCATGTCCGAAGTCGCTGGACGCTTGGCGCCCCAAGTGGGAGCGCACTCGTTGATGCGCGCTCATGGAGGTCGTGGCGTACTGATGGGTGGTGTCTCGGGTGTGTACGCGGCCAAAGTAGTCGTGCTTGGCGCTGGTGTCGCCGGGATGAACGCGGCAGCGATTGCACTGGGAATGCAGGCCGAAGTCCTTCTCTTGGATAAAAATGTAGCGCGCTTGCGCCAAGTCGACGCAATTTACCAAGGACACATGCAAACTGTGACATCGAATTCATTTGAAATTGAGCGAGCGGTACTCGAGGCTGACATGGTGATTGGTGCGGTGCTTGTTCCGGGAACAAAGGCTCCCAAGTTGGTTTCCAATGATCTTGTGTCTCGTATGAAGCCGGGTTCAGTGTTGGTTGACATTGCAGTTGATCAGGGAGGGTGCTTTGAAGACTCTCGACCAACCACACACGCGGAGCCGACCTATCAGGTTCATGAATCGGTGTTTTACTGCGTGGCCAATATGCCAGGGGCGGTCCCACACACTTCAACGTATGCGCTGACCAACGTCACCCTCCCGTACGCGGTGGCACTGGCCAATAAAGGTTGGAAGAAGGCGTTGTCCGATGATCCGGCTCTGGCACTCGGACTCAATGTCCACAACCGTTGCGTGACATACGGGGCAGTCGCTGAGTCGTGGTCATACCCATTGACGGAGTTATCAGAGGCACTCGCCTGAACTTAGATTTAGCAATTCGTGGATACCTCGATCACATCAGCATTGAGCGAGGTCTTTCTGGCAACACTGTGAGTGCATATTCCCGTGATCTCGGCCGCTATCAGAAATGGTGCACGAGCGTCGGGCTCAGCGAGGTCGATCAAGTGACAGCCAATGCTATAAGCGACTTTTCCACTTCTCTGGCTAATCAGCTCAGCGCGTCAAGTGCGGCTAGAATTGTGGTCTCGGTCCGTGGGTTTCACAAATTTTGTGTAGCCGAAGATTGGACCACCACAAATCCTGCAGTTGATGTTCACCCCACAGCGGTGCCGCGGCGGCTGCCTAAAGCGCTGGCCTATGAGTCCGTAGTCTTGCTAATCGATGCAACAAATTTGAGCGATCTTCCCCAACGTGATAGGGCGATAATGGAATTGCTGTACGGCACGGGAATGCGGATCTCTGAGTTGACAAATTTGAGTATTGATGATGTTGATGGCGGCTCGGGAACGGTGATTGTTACCGGGAAAGGGAATAAGCAGCGACTGATCCCGGTTGGTACGTTTGCATTACGGGCAATCGAGGGATACTTACGAAGTGAACGTCGTGAACAGGTAGCAAAAGGGCCAGGGACGCACTATCTTTTTCTGAATCGACGGGGAAAGCCACTTTCCCGTCAAAGTGCTTGGGAGTGCGTGAGCCACGCGGCCGGCCGCGCAGAAATCACAGGCGTGAGCCCGCACAGCCTGCGGCACAGCTACGCCACCCACCTACTCGAGCGTGGCGCTGATGTTCGGACGGTACAGGAACTTCTCGGCCACGCCTCGGTCACAACGACCCAGGTGTACACCCTGGTAACGGTGGAAACACTCCGGGAAATATATGCGTCGTCACACCCGAGGGCGACTTAGCCACCACTCGCCGGCTGACCCTGCCAATCCGGGACCTGAAGACCCAGACACAGTAGGCTGAGAACCACTATGAGCGAGGAATCCGAGGACCCGAAATTGGCGGTCATCCCTGAGCCCCCCGAGTTGGAAAAGCATGGGCCGGCCCGAGTAATTTCAATGGTTAATCAAAAGGGCGGCGTTGGGAAAACCACGTCCACCGTGTCACTGGGTTCGGCGCTTGCCGATTACGGGCGCAAAGTGCTACTCGTAGATTTCGATCCGCAGGGCGCGCTGTCGGTGGCGCTGGGCATGAACCCCAATGAAATGGATCTGTCGATTTACAATTTGCTGACCCAGAGTGACTGCCACATTGGGGACGTAATTGTCAACACCCGGGTGCCTGGACTGGATCTAGTCCCTAGCAACATTGATTTGTCCGCTGCCGAAGTTCAATTGGTGAGTGAAGTAGGCCGGGAATATGCACTACAAAGGGTTTTGGTGCCGATCATTGAGGACTATGACATCGTGCTTATCGATTGCCAACCTTCCCTTGGGCTGCTCACTCTAAATGCGCTTACTGCGAGCACTGAAGTAATTATTCCCATGGAAACTGAATACTTTGCTTTGCGCGGGGTCGCGCTCCTCAAGGACACCATCGACAAAGTCGTATCTCGACTCAACCCAGAACTTCGAATTCTTGGTGTTCTTCCCACCATGTATAACCCCAGAACATTGCACGGTCGTGAGGTGCTTGAATCGGTAACGGGAGCTTTCGGTGACACGGTGTTTTCCACGACCATTAATAGGACCGTGAAGTTTCCAGACTCGGCCGTGGCGGGTGAGCCGATTACTACTTTTGCTCCGTCAAGTAGCGGGGCTCAGGCGTATCGCAGGCTCGCACGCGAGGTTATTGCCAGGTCAACTGTTAAGTGAACTTTTAGGTGAGCATCGAGGTAGTTGACGAAGATACCCAGGGCAAGTCAGGTTTCTCAGTGCGAGTGGGGGACTTTGAGGGCCCATTTGACCTGCTGCTCTCATTGATTTCTAAACACAAACTTGAAGTAACCGAGCTTGCGCTCCACATGGTCACCGACGAGTTCATTGCTCACATCAGAGGCCAAGGCGAGAATTGGGATCTTGACGAAACGAGCAGCTTCTTGGTCGTCGCAGCGACTCTGCTGGATCTCAAGGCGGCCAGGCTTCTGCCCCGAGGCGAGGTTGAAGACGAAGAGGACCTGGCGTTACTCGAAGCTAGGGACCTGTTGTTTGCTCGGATCTTGCAGTACCGCGCATATAAGGAAATCACGGTTTTGTTTACCGAGATGATGGGAACGGCAAGTAAGTCGTATCCACGCACTGTGGGGCTTGAGCCACAGTTTGCGGAGTTACTCCCCGAAGTCTTGTTGAGCATTAGCCCGGACCAGTTCGCTGCCATGGCGGCTTTTGCTTTGTCACCCAAGCCGGTTGAGGAAATAGGCATCGGACACATCCATACCCAACGAGTCAGTGTCCGCGAGCAAGCCGCGATAATTGTTGAGCGCCTAAGACGTGTGGGAACAACAACTTTTCGGGCTCTCACCCAAGATTGCGATTCGACCCTACTTATTGTTGGTCGGTTCCTGGCGCTGCTTGAGTTGTACCGCGAACAATCGGTACTTTTTGAACAGATCTCACCATTAGGCGATTTAACTGTGCGCTGGGTCGGTCAAAATGAGGGCGATATTGAGGTCACGGACGAATTTGATGTTGACCGAGATGTAGACGTCGATATAGAACCAGAAGCCAACGCGAGATCAGGAAAAGGATCGGGAGAGATCGATGAGTGAGCAGGCCGACGAGTTAGGTGCTCCGAATGTCGGCGCGGCAATTGAGGCGCTTTTGCTTTTGACGGATGAGCCTATGCCGGCAATTGAAATTGCCCAGGTGACGCGGGCACCATTGCCCGATGTTGAACGCACACTCCACGAGTTGTCCCTCGAGTACACGGAGCAGATGAGGGGATTTGATCTCCGGGAAGTCGCGGGAGGTTGGCGCTTCTACACGCGCAGCGAATGCTCACCACTGATTGAACGTTGGGTTGTTGACGGTCAGCAAGCAAAATTGACCCAAGCGGCGTTGGAGACGCTATCGGTGATTGCGTACCGACAACCCGTGACCCGGGGTCGAGTGAGTGCCGTTCGCGGAGTCAACATCGATGGCGTAATTAAAACGCTGCTCACACGGGGATTAATTCAAGAGGCGGGAACAGAAAACGAATCGGGGGCGATTTTCTACAAAACCACTTCCTTTTTTCTCGAGCGGCTCGGGATCTCATCTCTGGCGGATCTACCTCCACTGGCAGAACATATTCCTGACCTAGCAGACCTGGATGCAGTGTTGGAGTCAGTTGCTTCCGGTGACTGAAACAAAGATCCGGCTGCAAAAAGTGTTGGCCGCCGCAGGAATCGGGAGTCGAAGGGCATGTGAAGCGCTCATTGACCAAGGTCGAGTCAGTATTAACGGTGAGACAGTGACCGGCCAGGGCCGTCGAGTCGACCCAGAAGTTGACGTTATTCACGTAGACGGCGAAAGGCTCCAAACTAAAGCTGAGATAGTCGTGTATGCATTTAATAAACCAAAGGGTGTCCTGACCACGATGGTGGACGACCAGGGGAGACCCTGCGTTGGCGACTACGTTACTGATCTTGAACGCAGAGTTTTCCACGTTGGCAGGCTCGATGCAGATACAGAGGGCTTATTGCTCCTCACAAATGATGGGGAGTTGGCGAACCGGTTGATTCACCCGAGTTTTGGAGTGGATAAGACCTATATCGCGACGGTCAAAGAGTTGGCCAACCAAGCGCTGGCCAGCCTGATGAGTGGAATCGAGCTGGATGACGGGATGGTCAAAGCCGCCAAAGCGCGAATTATGGACCGAGCCAAGAACGCCGTTATGGTGGAGTTGGTGATCCATGAAGGTCGAAATCGAATCGTGCGGCGCATGTTTGATGCCGTGGGATCACCGGTAACCGCCTTGGTCAGAACCAAAATTGGGCCCGTGGCCCTCGGACAGCAACGGCCGGGGGTTTTACGAGTTATCAATGGAGCGCAATTACGTGCCCTTTACACCGCCGCCGGGCTTTAGCCGGCCCGGTTAGACTTTAATCATGGCGATACGAGCGATCAGAGGTGCGACGTGTCTCACGGCAAATATCGCTGAGGAGATGAATGATGCGGTGGCAGAGTTAATTGACCAGATGATGATTCGTAATCGGGTGTCATCAGCGCAGGTCATCAGTATTCTTCTGACCGGCACACCTGACCTCACCTGTGCGTTTCCTGCTGCTGGAATTCGAATCCACGGTCTCACGGACGTCCCATTAATGTGCGCGCAGGAGATGAATGTGGTCGGCGCACTGGAGCGAGTCGTTAGGATCATGGCCCAGGTAGAAACTGACCAAGAACGCAGTGAGGTGCACCACGTGTATTTGCGTGGCGCCGAAGTCTTACGCGCTGATCTCTTCGACGACTCGGGTCAGTCGGGTCAGTCGGGTAAGGATGCACAGGGTGCCTAGCGTCCACATCATTGGTTGTGGACTGATCGGCACTTCAATAGCGCTATCCCTTTGGAAATCCGGATACAAGGTGAGTGCCGAGGACATTAACGCGGACCACGTTGCTCAGGCACGGGATCTGGGAGTTTTGGCCACATTGTCGGAGCCGCAGTGGGGCGAAACATCTGACCAGCGAGCTGAAGTCGTTTTCGTCTGCGTACCTCCCGGCGTGGCCGCTGAAACAATCAATATTGCGTTCGGAAAATTTGATGGTGCGTTGATACTCGACGTCAGTTCAGTGCGTGGATCGATTATTGACGAACTCGATCGTGAACTCACTGACAGCGGAAGGGTCATGGGCGCCCACCCAATGGCGGGTAGCGAAGTGTCAGGACCCAGATCTGCACGAGCCGATTTATTCCAGGATCGAATTTGGGTGCTGACCCAAGGAAGTGAAGCGTCTCAAGTCACCGCGGAAATGGTGATAACTGACATGGGGGGCGCCTTGGTCACCATGGAGCCGGGAGACCATGATCGCGCAGTTGCGCTAGTGTCCCATGTTCCGCAATTGGTATCTAGCGCTCTTGCCGCCCAACTGATTAACGCAGAACAATCCGATTTAGAGATCTCGGGGTCGGGGCTGGGAGACACTATTCGAATTGCTGGCTCGGATCCGAACTTGTGGAGCGATATTTTGCAAGGTAACGCCACGGAAATCTCGCGGGTGCTGCGCCAAGTGAGCAATGAATTAGCGGAGTTGTCCACTGCCCTTGAAGATAAGAACCGAGTGCGAATTGAACAGACCCTGCGCGCGGGAAATGAAGGCCGGGCGCGGATCCCAGGAAAGCATGGATCCGGCACAAATCGCTTCGAGTCGGTAAACGTGATGATTTCTGACCAACCGGGAGCCCTGGCCGAGTTATTCGCCGGCGTAGGCGTTCTGGATATCAACTTAGAAGACGTGCGGATTGAACACGTCATGGGCCGGCCCAGTGGGATCGTTCAGCTTTTTGTACCTATCGGCGAGTCAGAAGAACTGGAGAGCGGGTTGTACCAGCGTGGCTTTGACACCCGAGGGCGTCAATGACATCAAAAACTTTAGCTTTAGATGGTCCAGCAGGTTCAGGTAAATCTTCCGTGGGTCGGGCTGTGGCTCAGAGTCTGGGCTGGGTGATGCTGGACACCGGCGCCATGTATCGCGCGGTCACGTGGGCGGTATTGGAGGCACGAATTGACCTGACAGATCCGGTAGCAATTTCACTGGAGGCGGCCAATACGACGATTCGCATAACTACAGATCCGCGGAATTTCAGCATCTCGGCAAATGGCCATGAGATCACGAGTGCCATTCGTTCACCGGAGGTGACCGCAGCGGTGAGTGCGGTAAGTGCAGTGCCAGACGTGCGCGAACTTCTTGTGAAACTACAGCGTGAGGCAGTAGCGGCATCAGATTTTGGAATCGTGATTGAAGGTCGAGACATTGGCACCGTTGTTCTGCCTGACTCCGCCCTGAAGGTTTTTCTTACGGCATCTCCTGAGGCCAGGGCTAGAAGACGGAGTTTGGAAGTGGACCCAAATGCGGACGCGGAAAACATCGCCGATACGCGGCTGGCGATTATGGCCCGTGATGCCAAGGATTCCGAGCGCGAACACTCGCCCCTTAAGCCAGCCACCGATTCCCAAATACTGGACACGAGTGAACTGACCTTGGATCAGGTTGTGGACCAATTGGTCCAAATGGCTCACCACGCATATCCGTAGGCACCATTGGTGCAGCCCTCTGCAGGTGAGGGCCAAGCCCCTGTGTACTTTGGGGAGTCGTCGCAATGGCGTCGGAGCAAGCAGATTCAATTGACATCCCGAAGGGCAGAGCGAGCAGCGACATGGATGGACACGAAGGCAGCTCAGTGGAGCCTGACGACTCCGATTTCGAACCGATGGATGAAGACTCACTACTTTCCGCGGCTTTTGAAGCTGTCCGTGAGGAATTTGGCGATTTTGACGCCGATCTCGCCGAATTGGGTTCGACCGCGAACCTGCCGGTTGTGGCCATTGTGGGTCGCCCCAACGTGGGCAAGTCGACCTTGGTGAACCGCATTATTGGGCGAAGAGAAGCTGTGGTCGAGGACGTACCCGGTGTGACTCGCGACCGGGTGAGTTACGAAGCAGAGTGGAACGGAAAAAAATTCCTGGTCATGGACACTGGCGGGTGGGAACGCAATTCACGTGGCATTCATGCCCAGATTGCAGCTCAAGCGGAGCGGGCAATCAATGAATCTGATGTAATTGTTTTTGTCGTTGATGCAATGGTGGGAGCCACGACAACGGATGAATCTGTTGTTGATGTGATCCGCAAATCTGGCAAACCTGCGATCTTGGTCGCCAATAAGGCTGATGATCACAATGCTGAGCTGGAAGCGACGGCCTTGTGGAGTTTAGGGTTAGGGGAGCCGCAGCCCGTTTCTGGATTGCACGGGCGCCGCTCGGGTGATCTCCTTGATGCAGTGGTAAACGCGCTGCCGGAAACCGGATCGGGCCAAAGAAAGGAAGGAGCCCCCCGCCGGGTCGCACTGTTGGGAAAGCCCAATGTGGGTAAATCATCACTGCTTAATGCTCTCGCAGGATCATCTCGAGTGGTGGTGGATGACGTGGCGGGAACAACTGTTGATCCGGTTGACGAATTGGTTGAGATCAAGGATCGTCTGTGGTGGTTCGTTGACACGGCAGGGATCAGGCGCAGGGCAAAGGAAGCATCCGGTCACGAGTACTACGCAACACTTCGGACCCAAGCAGCACTTGATCGGGCTGAAGTCGCGATCGTTCTGGTCGATGCGTCCGAACCACTGAGTGAACAAGATCAGCGAATTATCTCGATGGTGATCGACTCAGGCAGGGCACTTGTGATTGCATTCAATAAATGGGATTTGACCGACGAAGATCGTCGTGGGTATCTGGCTAAGGAGATTGATCGAGATCTGGCTTCGGTCGCGTGGGCACCAACGGTCAACATTTCAGCCAAAACTAAACGGCACGTGGAAAAGTTGGCTCCGGGTCTTGAGTTGGCCCTAGACAACTGGGATTCACGGATCCCTACTGGTGCGCTGAACAGATTCATCGCTGATCTCACCGCAGCCCACCCGCATCCGCTCCGCGGCGGCAAACAACCACGCATCCTTTTTGGCACCCAAGTGTCAGCGGCCCCACCAACTTTCGCTCTATTCACCACCGGGTTCCTAGAGGCGGGATATCGGCGGTTTATTGAGCGCAGATTGCGCGAGGACTTCGGTTTCGACGGTACTCCAATTCGGATTGTCATGCGTGTTCGCGAGAAACGCTCCCGCCGCTAAAAGTAGTACTAAGTCATGAAAACTGACTCACGCCCATGAGATAGGGTTATGAGTCGTGTCACGGGCTGTGGCGCAGTTTGGTAGCGCGTCCGGCTGGGGGTCGGAAGGTCGCAGGTTCAATTCCTGTCAGCCCGACTCGTTTCCCCCCATGATCTCTCGCCAGATCGTGAGGGGATTCGTTGTTTCCGGTGGAGGTTGCTGTCGCTTGAGGCAGCTCACACCCCCTTTATGGGCAGATTCCCGTGCGTAGACCTGAAAACACCGCGAGATCTGGAAGATTGTGTGCAGCCCCCACTTATCGTGGGTCATATTCGCGCGTATTGCTTCGGTTGCTTGCTGCTTTCTGTGTGACCGATATGTTGAAATCGATGTCAAGAAACTGATATTGATCCTTTCGGGTCACGTGATTGGTCGGGGACTCCTTGCATTCGATAGGCCTTCGGAAACATGGTGGAGTGTACTAAGGTCAATCATCATGCTTGTGTCTGTAGATCCCGTGTACGACCCAGTTTCTGAGGAGTCTCACAAGGATCCGTATCCATCGTACGAACATTTGCGGGAAGAGTTCCCGCTTTATTACATTGCCCGCCATGATGTGTGGGCTTTATCCCGGTACGCCGATATCAAAAATGGCCTTCGAGACTGGGAGACATTCTCTAGCGCTAAGGGGGTGGAGTTGGGTTCGTACGTGCAATTCTTTGGCCCTGGCAGTATTCAAGAGTTGGATCCACCCCGTCATGACGTTCTGCGTAAAATTTTGGCCCCTCGGTTTCTCAACAAGAATGTCAAATCCTACGAAGAAATGGTTCGAATAACTGCGCGAAATCTTATTGGTGAGTTCCTCCAACAGGAGCATGTTGATCTTGCAACAGAATTTACTCAGAAGCTTCCCATCGCGACAATTTTTCGGATTCTTGGCATTCCCGAATCGGACCTGAAGTGGGCAACGAAAGCTGGTCTACAGATGTTGAACCGCCCACCTGGTGAATCTGGGCCCTCTCCCCGCGCATATGAGCTTCGAGCAGAGCTGGTTGCATATTTTGAATCGTTGGTACAAGAACAGCAGGGTGGAGCTTATTGTGACGATGTCTTCGGAGACATTGCTCGTGCGATAGACAGTGGCACGATGCATCTTGAGGAAGTTCAAGGTTTGACGCTACTTCTTATCGCTGCAGGAATGGAAACAACCACAAGTCTGCTGGGCAACATCGTGCATGCACTTGGAACCGGTCAGGTAGCAGGAGAAGATCTCGCATCGGATCAGGGGGAAATGTCCAATACTGCAATCGACGAGTTTCTTCGCTTCGATGCGCCTGCTCAATGGTTAGCGCGAGTAACGAGTAAAGAAGTGACCCTTCATGGAATCACGCTCCCCACTGATTCTCGGGTTCTCATGATTTTTGCTTCAGGCAACCGGGATCCTCGTGCGTTTGAAAACCCAGCTGAGTTGGTTTTGTCGCGTGATGGCAGTCGAAATCTTGCATTTGGCGAAGGGATTCACTTTTGTGTGGGCATGCCACTGGCGCGACTAGAGACGCGCGTGGGTATTGGAGAACTTCTCTCCGCTTTGCCCAAATTTGAACTTAATGCTGCCCCCGTTCGGTATCCATCACACGTTATCCGGGGTTACGAGAACATTCCCATTGAGATTATTCGGTAAGCCAAGATGTGGAATTGGCACTTCACGGCATGGCGTATCGTCGAAGGGAAAGCGAATTCGCGCAGGTAGTGACTTGGGCACCTTCTAAAAACTGTTTAAGGTCACGCGACCCGTGAACCCGAATATTCTCGCCAACTACGTGATCCACCAACGGGAATGGTTGCGATCTTGGTAGATGGGGCAACGTGAGAAGGTAAAGAGTGCTCAACTCACGGCCATGATGCCGGCAAGAATTAACGCGGCAACCGCGAAGTACCACAACACAACACCGATTGCAGCGATGCGCAACGGAGCACGGTATTCGCCAGCGGCTATCTTAAATGCTCGATGGTAAACGGTATGAAATCCGGTTGCGGCCTTGCGAGCGTCTCCTGAAGGGTCACGCTGGGACCAGTACCCCCGTTCACTCGACATGCCAAGCAGAACAAAAACGAGCCCAAATATAACGAAGGCGATTGCGAAGAAAACGACGGTCTCGGTGGCAATACTCACGCGTGAAGCCTACTGGCACGCAGGTATGGATGTGCAGCAAAGAACCCTTGCCCGCCTGTCGGGAGTCTCACCGGCATGCCCAGACGGTGATTTCTTCCGATGTGGTTTACAAAGAGCATTTATGAGCCGTTTCTTGGCCCGTTCCCTTGCCCGATGGAGTCACTTAATGGTTAAGTAGGGATATGGAAATCAGCGGATTGCTCAGCGGGCTAGTTGTCGGAATGATTATTGGGCTGATCGCTCGAATTTTGGTGCCGAGTATGCAGCCCATCGGGTGCATTGTCACGATCCTGATCGGCGTTGTTGGCGGCGCCGGCGGGGCGCTCGTTGGAAGTTGGGCGGGGTGGGGTTTCTGGCTAACGTGTGGGACACAAGTTTTGATTGCCACTGTCTTGGTGGCCGTCGTTGCTGCGGCCTTTAAGAAGGGAACTTAATTGGTGGATACTCACCGTTGATTCTTATTGGTAGTGCTGGGACCACGGCATCATGGCCATCAACAACAACTTGGGTGAGTTGAGGGGCGGCAGCGGGGTCCTTGAGTAGATCCTCGGGCAGTTGCAATCGGTCCGCAGGGACATCGGCTGATCGTAGAGTTGTAATTAGGTCGGCGGTAGAAAATTTTCTGAAGGACTCGGAAATGAGTTCTCGAAGCTGTTCTTGGTGGGTGACCCTTCCCATATTCGTGTCAAAGCGTGGGTCTTTCGTCAGGTCACTTCTTCCGATCGCAGCGACCAATCGTTCAAAAACCGCATCACCACCAACGCCAATCATGACTTCGCCGTCAGAGGTGGGAAATAGCCCATAAGGAGCAAATGCGGGGTGACCGGTCCCCGAACGTGTGGAGGTTGCTCCGGAAATCTGATGGGCGAGTAGGTGATAAGAACTCCAGCTGACGCCGGTTTCGAATAGCGAGGTTGCGACGCTTGATCCGATCCCAGATTGAGTTCGTTTAAACAGGGCCGAAATGATACCGATCGACAGCCACATTCCTGCACCCATGTCCAGCACGGAAACACCGGCTCGAGCGGGTTCAGCATCGCCCGTGACCGCAATGATCCCGGCCCGGGCCTGAACCACTCCGTCATAACCAGCCTGGTTCAATTCATCGATGTGAGAGCCGTAGGCGTTGAGGTTTGCAGTGATCAACTGTGGGAAGCGAGTGCGCAGAGAGGGGTCATCCAGTCCCAGTTCGGTGAGTTTGCGCGGGCGCAAGTTGGTAACGAAAACATCTGCAGCACTGAGAAGCTTGTGGAGTGTGTCTTGATCCGCTTGTTTGCGAAGATTCAGCGTGTGCAGTGTCTTATTACGATTAACCACATAGAAATACGCCGAGCCATTTCCCTGCGTCGGTGACATGCGGCGGCTGTCATCACCGGTGGGTGGTTCAATGTGGATCACGTCAGCACCCAAATCAGCCAGGATTGCGCCAGTGAACGGTGCGGCAATATTTGAACTCAGATCCACAACGACGATTCCAGCTAGTGGCAGGGCATCACTTCTCAGTGGCATTCGTGAACAGTACTAGTCATTAGTGCCAAAAGTCGGCCACTGAGTGGCCAGGGCATACCTGCGTGGGCTCAGTTGACAAAATGTGGTGCTACGTCCCTATCGGCCATGACGTGGGTGAGTGAAAGATCAAGGCGTTGTCGGTTCAGTTGACGAGGATTGATGTCTCCGAGTCGGCTAGACTTGAATGGGTGTGAACGGGTGCGGCTGCCGGGCAGATCCTTCGGGTAAGCGAGCGCAGCCCCAATTGGGCTGTGCGTGTGACCATCTTGTTTTCGTCCTGGTGGGCGCAGATGCTTGCAAGTGTGAGATATTCATCTACAGTAGGACAGCGGATAAGGGGTATTTTCGGGATGAAGATTAATGGGTACGAGATTGCAGCGGGTGCTAAGCTGGCGGGTGCGGACTTGCCCGGAGCGGACTTGAGCGACGCGAGACTGGCATATGCCGACCTCACAGAAGCTGACCTCACAGAAGCAAACCTCAGTGGCGCGTCTCTACACAGCGCGACCCTTACCGGTGCGAAGTTGTCCATGGCGAACCTGAATAAGGCGGATTTGGACAGCGTGAACTTTGCCAGGGCGGACTTAACCAAGGCGAACTTGACCAGCTCGAAACTGGTTTACGCGAATCTGAAGGGTGCGGACTTGACCGACGCGGACCTAACAGACGCGGATCTGACTAGTGCGGACTTGGACAGTGCGGACCTTACTGACGCGGACCTCACTGGAGCGAAGTTGTCCATGGCAACCTTGCGTGATGCGCACCTTATTAAAGCGAACTTGAAGGGCGCGAATTTGAGGTTTGCCAGCATGAAGGGTGCGGGCCTGGAAGGTGCGATCCTCCGGGGCGCGGACCTGACCGGCGCGGACCTGACGCGCGCAGATCTGACCGGCGCGGATCTCGATGGTGCAAAGCTACATAAAACCACGATGCCCGACGGAAGCATCAACAAGCCTTAGACCTATGAAATCGACCACAGTGCGGTTGAACAGTTGGCCTCGAATTGTCCCGTGGATTGCACGTGGGGACGTCGATAAATCTGGGAAACTATGTGTGTGTAGAGGAGTAACTTATGGCCTTGTTTAATAGAAAGGTAAATGGCCATTCGATTAACCCTGGTGTGGACTTGGCGGGCGTGAGCCTAGATGGTGCAAATTTGAAACGCGCGGACCTGACCAGTGTGAACTTTGCCGGCGCGGACCTGACCCGCGCGAATCTTACCGGTGCGAACCTCACCAACACCGACCTGACAAAGGCGCACCTACCGGGCGCGGACCTGACTGGCGCGGACCTGACTGGCGCGGACCTCACTCGAGCGGACCTTACCGGGGCAAACCTGACCCGCGTGAACCTGACGAACGCGAATATGACCAATGCACACCTAGCTGACGCGTGTTTGCGCGACGGGTCTTTGTCTGGCGCGTTTTTGTCTGGCGCGAACCTGACAGGCGTGGACCTTTCTGGCGCGAACCTGACAGATGCGGACTTGTCCTACGCGGACCTGACGGGCGCAAACTTGACAGATGCGGACTTGTCTTACGCGGACCTAACGCTTGCGTATCTGACAACCGCGGTCCTTTCTGGCGCGTCTTTGTCCGGCGCGAATCTGACCCGCACGGACCTGACCGGTTCCGATCTATCCAACACAGACCTCACCAGGGTGGATTTGAAGCACGTGAGCCTGACCGGTGCCGATCTAAGGAACTCCCAATTGATCGGCATGGACCTGACCGAGGTGAACTTGACGGGCGTGAAATTGTCCGGTGCGGACCTGACGGGTGCGGACCTGACGGGTGCGGACCTAGCCGGCATGGATTTGACGGGCACGGATCTGTCTAGCGCAAACTTGACCGACGTAGATCTGTCCGGCGCAAACTTGACCGGCGCGCACCTAAAGGGCACGACGTTGTTTGGTGCGGCTCTGAAAAACTCGAACCTTACGAATGCGATCTTGTCCGATACGGACCTAAGGAGAGTTATTTTAACTGGCGTGGACTTGTCCGGCGCCGACCTGAGGAATGCACACTTGGCCGGCGTGGACTTGTCCGGCACGAACCTAAAGGGCGGGCATCTGGCTGGGGCGAACCTTTCCAACGGGGATTTTTATGGTGCGAACTTGACCGGTGCGGACCTGAGGAACGCGAATTTAACTGGCGCGGACCTGTCCGGTGCGGACTTGACCGGTGCGGACTTAACCGGCGCCGCTGTGACTCGCGTGAACCTGATGGGTGCAACCCTGTCAGACACGGACCTCACAGGCGCCAACTTGTCGGGTGCAGCCCTGTCAGACCGGGACCTTAGAAGTGCCAACTTGACGGGTGCATCCTTGGCGGCCTCGGACTTGAGAAACGTGAACTTGACAGGTATGAACCTCTCTGGTGCGGACCTATCGGAAGCCAATCTGACGGATACGAATCTGTCTGGCGTCGATCTGTCCAATTCGAATTTGTCCGGCGCCGACCTACACCACACGGATTTGTCTGGCGCCAAGTTGATTGGCGCCAAGTTGATTGGCGCGAACCTCACTGGCGCGAACCTCATGGGTGCGGATGTTTCCCGTACTGACCTGACGGATGTGAACCTGACGGATGTGAACCTGACGGATGTGA
>DGQA01000008.1:0-5000 GCA_002390705.1 Actinobacteria bacterium UBA4426
CTGCGGCAATGCGTCCGGGGGAGGCGAAGGCACTTGGTCGACTGAGCGACTCTGACATGGCCGCACTGCTGGCATCTGCAAGTGTGATTGTTGTCCCCTCATTTGATGAGGGACTTTCCCTGCCCATACTTGAAGCGGTCAGCGCCGGAACCCCCATTGTTGCCTCAGACATTGCCGCTCACAGGGAACTCATCGGTTCTGGAAGTTTCCTCGCAAACCCAACAGATTTAGATTCATTTGCCGCCGCGATCTCTCGACACATCTCTCGCGCAGCAACTCACGCAAAGCAAAAGCGAAACCTTGCGGGACACACACACACATCACTGGAAGCGGCAATCACCAAGTCCGTCAGCGCACTCCCACCAAATGTGAATTCAGACAAAGTCCACACCGTTCAATCAGTTGACGCACCCGTTCCCGGCAGAAAACTTAATATTGGTTTTGCAACCCCTTGGTCCCCGCAGAAATCCGGGGTCGCGGACTTCTCAACAATCATTGGAATCGAGTTGGCCAAGTTGGCTGAGTTGACCGTGTACACGACAAGTGAGGCCGATGTCTCCGCTTCACTGCCACCGGGTATCAGTGTCAGCATCAAATCGGTTGAGGAACTTTTTGCAAATAGCGGAGAGCATAGTCATGACGTATTGGTCAGTGTTGTGGGAAACTCGCACTTCCACTTACCGTTCATCGAATTAACCAAGATTGCCACGTGTGTTGTCGTGGCACATGACACCCGCATGAACGAGTTCTACATGGCCCTTCGCGGAGTGGGCGGCCTGCAGGAACTCATGTTGCGCACGGACAACCTCGACAATCCCATGAGCATCGATATGAGCATTGACCCACCCATTGATCAGCAGATATCAGACATGCGCCTATTGCAAAACGCTGCGCTATGGGAAGTCGCGCGTAATGCGCAGACATTTGTCAACCATTCACCGGCATCACGTGAGCGTGTAGTAAGTGAAACAGGTGTTGATCCGGTTGTATTGACTTTCCCGAATTACCGAACCCCTGAATTTGCGCAGATCACCCCGCAGTTGCGAACGGATGCGAAAGTGCGACTGGGTTTTGACCAAGATCGCATCCATGTAACCAGCCTTGGTTTCATTGATATTCGCACTAAAATGAGTGACCTAGTAATCGAGTCCGCGGCGTGGTTGGAGCAGTGGGGTTACCCGGTCAGTCTGCATATTGTTGGCTCTGGCTCTGATGGTGAAATCACCCAACTCACCGATCAAGCACAGCGTGCGGGACTTGTTGACTTTGAGATCACTGGATTTTTATCCGATGATGCATTCCGTGACTATCTTCTGGCAACCGACATTGGAATCCAGCTGCGCATCAGTTCACTCCTAGGTGTCAGCGGACCACTCGCCGACCTTGCGGGCTTCGGGGTTCCCAGTGTCGCGAGCAGCGGTCTGGTTCAGGACATTGACGCACCCTCATTCGTCACCGCGGTCCCCGAATATGTCAGCCCGGTCATGGTCGCTCAAGCCTTGGAGCAGTTGGTAAATAACCCGGTGCCAGCCGCAGTGATTGAAGACCTGCGACGTGAGTATCTGCAATCGCACTCTCCTGAAAAATACGCGGTCGAGTTTCTGGCTGTATTGCAGGAGAGTGCGTACTCACAAGTGAATTCGGGGGTGAAGTAATAATGCGAGTAGGAATTGATGTAGAACAGTTTGCCCGTGACCCCTACGGTTCTGGAATCCAGCGGGTATTACAGCAACTCGCACTCAATTGGCCAAATCACGAAATTGAAGCCGACTTTGTTTTCCCCCAAGGTGACTTTTTTGCGTTATTAAGTCCAGAGCAAGCAGCTGGAATTTTTTCGGTTCCCTTCGGCGAACAGGAAGTTGGATCTGACCTGCGCGAGCTGGTCCGAACGGCAATTGAAAATGCTACTGGGCCGCGGGTGCGCGGCGCCGATTTGCTTTCCCTTTACACCTCGTGGTTGTTGCCCGAAGTGAGCTACTTACCTTCTGTTTTGGAACGGTTCCGCATTTTCCATGCCAGCATGATCAGTGCAATGATCGGGTTTGACGCCCTACCCATGACCGAGCCAGCCAACTACCGTTTCCCCGCTGGCACGGTCCCCTATGTAAGCGACTACTTCCGCCAGTTGGCCCAAGCCGATCGGGTTGTCTGTATCTCGGACTACGCCCGTGAGGAGCTATGGCACGCGTTACGCCGACCCATGAATTTGTTCACCGAAGTAGCCCATCCCGGTGGCGATCACGTTGCGGTGCACGTACCCCAAAATTCAGATGACCTCGTTCGGTTCATCCGGTTGGGAACACTTGAGGCACGCAAAATGCCGGTGGAAATTTTGCATGCATTCCTCGAAGCTCGGTGCGAGCATGCCGAACTGGTATTTGTCGGTGGCGGCTCATCCTCCGACTCCGGTATCAACGCTGCGATCACAATCGCAAGTGAATCTAATCCACGTGTCACTTGGATTCAGGGTGCAACGGATATCGAGGTTATTGAACTCATTGCCAATGCGGACGTGTTTCTCGCGTTGGGCACTGAGGGCTACGGGATCCCAGTACTGGAGGCAATCGCTGCCGGCACGCCCGTTGTTTACGGTGGAATCCAACCCGCTGCAGAATTAATGCAGGGTGGTGGCGCACGCGCACACATGGGTCTTGAGCACGTGAATCTGGTAGAACTGTTTCACACTTATGCTCAGCCAGGACGGGTTGAGGAATTGCGGTCAGAAATTGATATTTCTCGGATTCCCTCGTGGGCTGATTTTGCAATGAGCATCGCGCGCTCCTGCAAGAGCTAGTTGTGACCTGCCGCAGTTGCCGGCGGGGGCGTTTAGGTCAACCCCAGTGCCAGCGCCAGCGTGGAGTGATGAAGTCGCTCGGGTGTTGGCCACCGGATTGGGCCGATGCACTGAGTGAACCCACCCACCCGCACAAATGTGGACTGCTTTGGCGGGATTGGTGAGTGAGCAGTCCAAATTTGTTGGGTAAATTGAACCAGGATCACAACTAAAAAGTTGAGGGTCTGGGGGTGGGGCTGGGGAGAATTTTCATTGCGCTGGCTTCTGAGTGATTACAAAGGCAAGGCCCCAGAAAAATGCTACCTGGACGCTGGTGCCAAGTTCGCGGCCAAGTATTGCTCGGCTAACCAGGTTGACGAATTTAGTGGGCCAGATTTTTGAGGCAAGGAACGACAGGCTGGTGATAAGTCCATTAATCGTGCCAAAGCGCATGCGTTTAGCGACCTTGACGTGACCGCCGTTGTCAAGAAAAATTTGGCGGACATTTTCAGTACTGGTGGGGAAGGCATGGGACCAGTCGGTTGCCCAAAAGAAACCTTTGTAATCAAGTATGTCGGGGGAAATAACTACGACGTGGCCTCCAGGCCTGAGGGTTCCCAAGAGCGCTCCTGCCCACTCGTGGGCTTGGTATCCTGAAGTGGCGTGCTCAAACACGTGGGTCAGGACAACCAAGTCGAATTGGCCTTTTGTCGATTCAGGAAGATTGGGCAGGCCACCGGCAAGAATCTGAGGTTGACCGGTAGATTTTTGGGCGCTCTCGCGTAGAACCTGATTGGGTTCAACACCGACATAACGTTTTACTCCGCCAGCCATCACGCATTCGGCGAAGTGACCCAGGCCTGTGCCGATCTCGAGTATCTCAAGATCTGTGAGGTCTTGGTCTAGTGCTTTCAGAATTGAATTTAGGACCCGCCTAATAAACCATTTCTGAACGGCCAGACCGGGTCCCCAGGTCGTGCGATCGGAGAATTCGTCGTACACAATGACACAGGTTACTACTCAGATTGCTTGGAGAAAAGATTAACCGTCCTGTTGTGGCTATTCATTTGTTTCAATCTTGGTGGCGGGGAGCGTTACACCAAAAAGGCGGCGGCTGAAACCATTCTCCTAGTTGGAGTTGACGCCCGAAGTACTAGCGCTGAGGCCAACAGTGCTCTGGACTTGGCTGTGAAGCAGGATTGGGCCGATGCATTTAGTGAACACACCCACCCTCCCGCACAAATGTGGACTGTCTCGTGGTGTGGAGGCGGTTGGCCTAGGTCAGTCTTTTAAAGCCCGCATGTGCGGTCCCTTGTGGGAGCAGCGTGGTGAGCTCAGGGTCACCTGCCTGGGAGATTTTTTCAAATACCGTGTCTAGTGCATCAAAATATTGATTCAATATGTCGGGAGTATGCGCGATTGATGTATACATAGCATTACTGGCAAGGTAACCCAATTCGAGCATTGATTGGGTGATGTACGTCTTGACAGCAAGTGGGTCGTAACTCTCAATAGTAAAGTTGGCGAGCGCTGGCAGGCCGCCTGGTGTGACCACAAGGTTATGTGTAGTTCCAAGCTCCACCCAACGTTGCTGAACGTCGATTCCAATCTCGTGCACGCGTTGCGGAGCGCCTGTTTCTTCCATGACTTTTAATGTCGCAAGAGCCGCGGTTGGCCCGATCCGCTCTGTCCAGAAAGTGCTGGAAATAAAAGTTTTTTGGGCTGCTTGCATGACGCTTTCGCGTCCAATTACTGCAGTGATGGCATAGCCGTTTCCCAGCGTTTTCCCAAAGGTCCCGAGGTCTGGCTCAACGCCGTAGTGCAGGTGCATGCCACCGAGGGTTCGGCGGAAACCAGAGGTGCATTCGTCAAAAATTAACACGGCATTGTGTTGTGTTGCCAACGCGCGTACACCTTCGAGGAAACCGGGAGCGGGGGGATCGCTGCGTTGTACTTCCATGTAGATCGCACCAATCTCAGGATCGCTGCGTAAAATGTTGGTGAGCTGCTCTAGGTTATTGAATTGAAATGGGATCGAGGTACCGGCGAGTGCCCGGGGAACCCCGTTGGGGTCAAGGCCTGGCAGCAGGTGGCCGTCCAGGGAGTCGTCTTCACCGAGGTTGGCGGCGAGATACCAGTCGTGCCAACCGTGGTAACCACAAAATGCAACCTTGTCCCTACCGGTTGCGGCCCGGGCAATGCGCACAGCGATCGCGCAGATTTCACC
>DGQA01000008.1:5046-5700 GCA_002390705.1 Actinobacteria bacterium UBA4426
TTTCGGACAGTATCCAGGACGGCTTGGTCAACTTCTGGGTGGCTGTAACCGAGAATATTGGTGCCCACTCCCATCAGGGACATGTCTGTGAATTCTCGCCCATCTAAGTCCCAGATTGAGCAGCCTTGGGTGCGGTCAAAATAGGCGGGCCAACCCTGGGGTAGATACATTTCGGCCCGCTTGGAGAGCAGCATTGATCCACCGGGGATCAACTCTTTGGCTTTTTGCCAGAGTTGGGTGCCACTGTCAGTCGGGGTGCCTGTGGTGTCGTCCACGTGAGGAGTCTATGACGCGTTCAGGTTAATGACTTGCACGTATCGCGAAAAGCTGGCGTCCGCGGGCGTGCAACCCACAAGATCGGTTGACACGACCAGGGTGTTCTCGACCATAGGGTTGTCAAGGGTGATGCTGCTCCCGATAGAGATCGCGGTGAGAAGGTGCGCGCGGGTCAACTGGGTGAAGCGCAAACGTCGCTTACGCGGTTCTTGCTGTTGATCAATTCGGGTTACCTTCTAAGCGAGTTTGGCAGCTTCTCAACGAGTGAGTCAAGCCTGGCTTGCGACTTGAAGGCCCGAAGCACCCGAGGCCAAATATGAAAAACCGCGGTGGCTTCAACCATACGTGACTCTTGATACAACTTTGGAAGATCGGTCC
>DGQA01000031.1 GCA_002390705.1 Actinobacteria bacterium UBA4426
GAGAAGTTCTCATCGGTGAATGAGCGAGTCGACTGCAAAGCGAGTTTGACCAGTTCATAAATACCCATCGTGCCTAGTGTGCGGTGCGCTTTCCACAATGTTTTCACGGCGGCAACGCTCGGAAGATCAGAACTGAGCGTACCGATCAAAAATGGGGCCCAGATTCCCAACTTCGCGGTCAGTTCTTCCCATGCGTGAACATCTTCGGGTGCAACCGCCGCCAAATTGTGAACGGTCGCGGACGCGTCAGCCTCAACCCCAATCATGCTGCCGTCGGGATAGACCGAGCAGAAAGGTTTCGCGGATGGCAGGAGGCTAAATCCGTGGGCGGCGAGTTGGTCGCCCAGTTGGGCCATCACTGGCCCACCCGCAAATAGACCTAGGTTCATGGCAAAAAGGTCATGTCGAAACCCCGGCGCAGTGATTTCCCCAGTTCGAATTGCACCACCGGCGACCGGATTGGACTCGAGCACGA
This sequence comes from Actinobacteria bacterium UBA4426, assembly GCA_002390705.1. Lineage (GTDB taxonomy): Bacteria > Actinomycetota > Actinomycetes > S36-B12 > S36-B12 > UBA4592. The sequence continues at coordinate 476 of DGQA01000031.1, forward strand.
TTACTTTTTTTCCGGAAACTGCCAGCAGAGCGGCAGCGCTGAGACCATTAATCCCAGATCCGATTACGACCACTTCCATCGACTCTGTCACGGATAGCTCCTAAATATTTCGAATATCTGACGACCGCCATCATCGCGCTATACGATCGTAGTTGCAAGCGAAACAGAATTGAATCTAGTGATCTAAGTATCTAGGGGCTTAAACTATGACAAAGGAATTTGATGCCGTCATTGTCGGCAGTGGGATTAACGCACTTGTCTGCGGCGCCATGCTGGCGAAAAACGGTTGGCGAGTTGCCATCTTGGAACGCAATGATCAACCCGGTGGCGCCATTTCAACTCGCACTGATGTATTTCCCGGATTCACCGTTGAACTCCTGTCGAGTTGGCATCCATTATTTCTTGGCGGCCCCGCTTATGCCGACCTTGCCAGTGATCTTGCCCGGTTGGGGGTGGAGTACCTCAACACCGAAGACCCAACCGGCGTGGTGTGTACCGACGGATCTGCTGTTCTTTCCACGAATGCCCAACGTAATGCCGAAACCTTCGGTGGACTTGGTGACCTTGGGGCCTGGGATGCGGTCATGTCCGATTTCGGCAACAAAGCTGAGTTGGCATTTGGTCTACTCGGAACCGATTTTTGGCGACCTAACTCAGGCAAGCTCGGCTGGAAAGCATGGCGTCAGTTGGGACGCAGGGGAGTCATGGAAAGTGGTGCGGAACTCCTAGAGCCCGCTGGCCCTTGGGCCGATCGCACGTTTTCTTCACCCGTTACCAAAGCCTTGCTTGCCCCGTGGGCACTCCATAATGGTCTTGGCCCCGATGATGCCTCGAGTGCCTTTATTACCAAAGTAATTGCGGCGGCAATATCTATGGGAGGTATGCCCATTCCGGTAGGTGGTGGAGTAAAACTTGTCGATGCCCTGTGCACGATCGTGACCGAGGCCGGTGGCGAGATTGCCACTAGTACCGCGGTGCAGAAAATTAATGTGATCGATGGCAAGGCACGCAGCGTTCTCACGGCAGAGGGAAACATGTACACGGCAAGCAAAGTGGTTATTGCCTCAGTTACCCCGCAATCCCTGTACTTGGATTTACTCGACGAGAAATGCGTCCCAGAGCAATATCGCTCCGCAGCAAAAGATTATCGGTACGGTCGGGCTGGGATGCAGATTCATCTTGCACTGTCAGAGCCACCCCGTTGGAACAATCCGGACATGGCGAATGTTGCTCTCGTTCACGTTTTGGATTCAATTGACTCTTTATCTGAATCCGTAAATGCCGCCAACCGAGGATTTCTACCCCGCCGACCCACAATTGTTGTGGGTCAACCGACCACCATCGATTCCTCGAGGGCGCCGGAGGGCGCCGGATTACTCTGGATCCAGCTACAGGAAGTTCCCCGAGTGATTCGTGGCGACCTGGCCGCAGAGATTACGCACACTGGAGATTGGTCCACCCAAGTCCGCGATCAATACGCCCAGCGGATCATAGATCAACTGCAACCGCATATTGCCAATATTTCTTCTGCACAGACCGGTAAAGTAGTCTTGGGCCCCGCTGACTTGGAAAGCCTCAACGTAAATTTAGTCGGCGGTGATCCCTATTCGGGTGATTGCCGGATCGACCAATATGCACTGTGGCGACCTTTGCGGCTGGCCAACGGTCACAACACTGGGATTAAAGGCCTTTGGCACATTGGTGCTTCCACCCACCCCGGGCCCGGTCTCGGCGGTGGATCCGGCTATCTAGTGGCAAAAAGGTTGCGCGAACGCCGCCGTTAGTACATGCTCTACTCGTGACGATCGTCAAAATAGTGTGATTCCGGGTGCAACGAGACTCGTTGTGCAACAACAGTGTAGATGTGCGAGAAAATTTCAAAGGGTTACGATCCATAAAAGCGGAATCTTGGGAAATGATTCCTAGGAGTAGAAGGGGTTTCTTTCGTGGCTGAACGTTCATTTGCTCAGGAAGTTCAAGAGCTCAGACTTGGTGCGGGAACGGAATTTCGTGGCGAAGGCATCTTGGCCGTCACTAAAGGCCTGTTGCAGTCCGGTGTTGCCTACGTCGGCGGCTATCAGGGTGCACCCATTTCGCATTTGATAGATGTACTCGGCGATGCCCATGAAATTCTTGAAGAACTCGACGTCTATTTTGAAAATAGTGCGTCCGAAGCGACAGCGGCAGCAATGCTCGCTGCTTCAGTGCATTACCCGCTGCGTGGCGCAGTAACTTTTAAATCCACCGTGGGAACCAACGTCGCATCTGATGCACTAGCCAACCTTGCCTCCGGTGGTGTCCTCGGTGGTGCCTTGATCATTATCGGGGAGGACTATGGCGAAGGCTCAAGTATCATGCAGGAGCGCTCACACGCTTTTGCAATGAAATCTCAAATGTGGCTTCTGGACCCGCGACCTAATCTCACGGCAATTGTTGATTTTGTTGAGAAGGGTTTTGAACTCTCCGAAGCAAGCAGCACACCGGTCATGTTGGAATTACGCCTGCGTTCCTGTCACCTACATGGGTCATTCATCGCCAAGGACAATGTAAAGCCGCCATTCACATTGCGAGAAGCAATAGAGAACCCACAACGTGACACCTCGCGAGTGGTACTCCCACCCTCTAGTTTCCTCCATGAGCAAGAAAAAGTTAAAGATCGCTGGCCAGCTGCAGTAAAATTTATTCAGGAAAATGAACTCAACGAGTACATTGCTGAAAAAGACGAAAAAATCGGAATCATTCTGCAGGGTGGTCTGTTCAACACGGTTAATCGTTCACTTGAGCTACTTGGGCTTTCAGATCCTTATGGCAACAGCCAAATCCCGCTCTACGTCCTCAACGTTACCTACCCAATCATTGATCAGGAAGTCCTCCGTTTTTGCGAGGGAAAAGATGCCGTTCTGCTAGTTGAAGAAGGGCAACCCGACTACATTGAGCAGAACATCAACACCATCTTGCGCCGTGCCCAGGACCCAATAATTCTGCACGGGAAGGATTTACTTCCCGTTGCTGGTGAATACACCCCCGCGGCGGTTACCAAAGGAATCACTGCATTCCTGCGCAAACACCTACCTGCGCGGATCAACGAATCTGAACTGCCAACTGTTGTGCTCGAAAACGACGACCCGCGAAGCCCGTTTGCTCCACGCATTGATGCTGAACTAGTTCAGGGTAGGCCGCCAGGTTTTTGTACCGGTTGTCCCGAGCGTCCAATTTTTGCTGCCCTTAAGTTAGCGGAACGGGAAGTCGGCACACACATCGTCAGTGCGGATATCGGCTGCCACCTGTTCTCTATCAATGCCCCTTTCAACCTTGGTGCAACCACAATGGGATACGGCCTCGGCTCCGCCAGCGGAGCTGCATTTAATGCTAAAGATGCTGACAAGCGCACCATCGCTTTCATGGGCGACGGCGGCTTTTGGCATAACGGACTCACGAGTGGAGTCGGGAACGCGGTGTTCAACGAAAACGATCAGCTACTGGTTATTGTCGACAACGACTACAGTGCAGCAACCGGTGGCCAAGACCTTTTATCCTCCCAGTCCACCAGTGCCTTACGCTCAACGAAACATCCGATTGAAAGAGCGGTCCGCGGCATCGGTGTGAAGTGGTCTCGCACCATGACCAACACGTACCAAGTTGCTAAAATGCGGGACCTTTTCAAGGAAGCTCTCACCACCACCCAAAAGGGCCCCAAGGTCATCGTTGCCCAAAGTGAGTGCACTCTTAATCGTGAACGGCGTGAAAAACCAGCACGGGCCAAGAAGATCAAGGAAGGTAAGCGGGTTGTTCGTGAACGTTACGGAGTTGACCCAGAAACGTGCACCGGAGACCACTCTTGTATCCGGATCTCTGGTTGTCCATCACTCACAATTGGACCCAACCCCGACCCGATGCGTAATGACCCCATTGCAACAGTCCTAGATTCGTGTGTGGGTTGCGGTCTTTGTGGTGAGAATGCGCATGCGGCTGCCTTATGCCCTTCGTTCTACAGCACCGAGGTGATCTATAACCCGAACCGGTGGGACAAGGCAAAATTGATTTTTCGAGAAAAATATATTGGTCTTCTTCAAAGAAGTATTGAGAAACAGCGCGTGGGAATCGACGCCGGATGACAACTACCCAGTCGTCGAGACCGGCACCTACCGTCACCCGCCCGATCACCATGGCAATCTTGGCCATGGGTGGCGAAGGTGGCGGCGTCTTAGCAGATTGGGTCGTCAAAGTTGCAGAGATGAACGACTACTACGCACAGAACACCTCGGTCGCGGGCGTAGCACAACGCACTGGGGCAACTGTTTACTACGTTGAACTGCTCCCCAAGCCCAATCTGGGCGATCCGATCCAAGAACCAATTCTGAGCACCATGCCCACACCTGGACAGGTTGACATTGTTGTGGCTTCGGAGTTAATGGAATCTGGTCGAGCAATCCAGCGTGGTTTCTGCACGCCGGAGCGCACTACTCTGATTGCGTCGACAAATCGCGTGTACTCCATGCCAGAGCGCACAGCAATGGGTGACGGTCGGATTGAGTCACAAGAGATTATTGACGCCGGCAAGGTTTCCTGTAAGAGGTTTATCCGGGCCGACTTCAATAAACTTGCACTCGACCACCGCAGTGTTATTAGTGCTTCACTTTTCGGTGCTATCGCTGCCGCTCAGGTGATTCCATTTACTCGGGAACAATGCGAGGAGGTTATTCGCACGGGGGGCAAAGGCATCGAAGCCAGCCTCGCGGCATTCAATTCCGGGTTTGATGCTGCACTGGCATCTGAGCGCCCGGTGGTTGAAATCACAATCGGTACCCGCCCCCCCGAGGCGAAAGAAGACGGGCCAGACCCTGAGTTTGAGCGCGCGGCGACCGAGGACCCGATGTCTCTGGTCGGTCCAAAACTCCACCAGTGTGCGGAGCGGATCCTGAACGAATTTCCATCACAGGCACGCTACATGCTTGTTGAAGGAATCAGACGGTGCGCCGAGTATCAAGATGTGCGTTACGCCGAGCAATACCTGGATCGAGTTGCCCGGGTGTGTGCGGTGGATACCACCCCTGACCAAAAGCTCACTTTTGAGTGCGCTCGCTACACCGCCCTCTGGATGACCTATGAGGACACAATCCGGGTGGCATTTCATAAGACTCGAAAAGTGCGTTTCGACCGGGTCAAAGAGGAATCTCGCGCGACCGACTCCGAGATGATACAAATTCGCGAATTCCTTCACCCGCAGATAGAAGAAATCACAGATACTTTACCCACTGCATTGGGCCGGTGGTTATTGAACTCGAAGCCATTTCAATGGCTTGTCTACAAAATTACCAACCGAGGAATCAAAATTCAGACTTCTTCCGTGTGGGGGTTCACGGTTCTGTTTCTGCTAGCCAAGCTGCGTCCTATTCGCCGCAGGTCACTTCGTTTCGGTGTTGAGCAGGAACGTATTGATTCCTGGATCACAACAGTCGTGGGTCTTGCCGGATCGCCGCTAGGGGATCAAGAACTGGCCTACCAAGTGTGTCTGTGTCAACAGTTAATAAAGGGGTACGGTGATACTCACGCAAACGGGCTCCGAAACTTCAATGAGATTATTGGCTACCTTCCCCAGGCCGCAAAATCAGCAGATCCTGCTAAGCGGATCCTCGAATTACGCGGGTCCGCTCTCTCTGACGAAACCGGTGCGGCGTTGCAACAAGCTTTGGAAAAAACTCCCAGTCAATAATGTATAAAAATCCCCGGCCACTGCGCACAGTGGCCGGGGACAATTAAATGAGTGGGTGTGACTGCAGCTATTTGCTGACCAGTGCCAACACGCGGCACGGGCTTCCAGAGCCTTTAACAATCGGTAGCGGTGCAACCACGAGCACAGCACCAGTTGTTGGTAGCTTGTCGAGATTTCTTAATTGGGTCACGCCTACTTTGTTGGCTCCCATAAACATGTTGTGGCATGGAAATGGTGGATCGAAAGTCATTGCGCCACCCGCATCGGTGCCCACGGTCTCGACACCCCAGCCAAGAATCTCTGACTCGGCAAGGTACTTCGCTGCTGCAGGTGCCACACCGGGGGTGTGTGGCCCATTTTCATCGGCATTGGCAAATGCTTCGGGGTCATCACCGTAGCGAGACCAGCCGGTGCGAAACAGGACCCAAGAATGTGGCGGAATTGAACCGTTCTCTGCTTCCCAAGCTTTCACATCTTCCAGGGTGAGACAGTAGTCAGGATCTGCTTCAACTTCGGCGACTTTGTCAATAATGACGGCTGGTCCTACAAGACGTTGGGCGGGGATTTGACTGACGTCGTCATTATCTTTACCTGAAACCCAGTGAATAGGTGCGTCGACGTGTGTGCCGGTGTGCTCACCGGAGTGGAAGTTGTTCCAGTACCAGAAAGGCCCACGCTCGTCGTAATGACTAATTTCTTCGAGTTCGAAGACAGCTGTCTGCCCGAATTCTGGTGGCAGCGCCAGTCTCGGAGTTTCTGAGTGCAGGGGTGAGGTCAAGTCGATGACTTGAACCGAACCATCGACAAGTCCAGCGGCCAATGTATTGAGGTCTGACATAGTTTTGATCCTTCCATTTTTCAGTGTGAACGTATTGTGTCGTTTTTATTGCCTTGGCCGCCAGCGTTTCGGCCGATTGGTCAGTTTTTCTGGTGCCCGTAACTCCAGTCGAGGTTTCGGATCCTCATTGCGTCCGGCAGGTGGCGTGCGACTACCCGCTTCGTATTGATTAGGCCACTTGACCCGGTAATCCTGTTCGGCTGCCGCATGCAACGTCCACGCCGGGTCATACAGATGTGGTCTCCCTAATGCACACAGGTCTGCTCTACCGGCAGCGATAATTGTGTTGACGTCATCCCAACTACTAATCGAGCCCACAGCCATTGTCGCCACTCCGGTTACATTACGAATCCGATCAGCGAAGGGAGTCTGAAAGGAGCGTCCGTACGCGGGTCGTGCTTTTGGAGTGGTTTGGCCAGATGATACGTCGACAATGTCAACGCCGTGTTCGGAAAAAACTCGCGCCATCTCCACTGATTCCTCGACCGATAAGCCCTCGGGCACCCAGTCAGAAGCTGAGATCCGCACACTCATAGGTTTGTCTTGCGGCCATACGGCCCTGATCGCATCAAAAACTTCGAGTGGGAACCGCATTCGGTTTTCCAGACTGCCACCGTATTCGTCGGTGCGGATATTGCTCACCGGAGTGAGGAAACTGGACATTAGATATCCGTGTGCACAGTGATATTCCAAAAGGTCGAACCCCGCCTCATCAGCATTCTTGGCACCGATCACAAACTCCTCGAGTACGGCATCCATATCCGACCGCGTCATTTCCCGCGGCACTTGGCTATTGGGGAGGTAGGGAATAGCGGAGGCACTAATGATCTCCCAATTCCCCTCGTCCAGGGGTTGGTCGATTCCCTCCCACATCAATTTAGTTGAACCTTTGCGGCCTGAATGACCAAGTTGCAGACCGATTTTTGAATCGGTGGTGTGCACAAAATCAACAATCTTCTTCCACGCATTGACCTGTTCGGTGTTCCAAATTCCACCGCATCCGTGGGTAATCCGGCCCTGCTCTGAAGTACACACCATTTCAGTCATGACCAATCCGGCTCCACCTAAAGCGCGTGAACCCAGGTGCACCATGTGGAAGTCGCCTGGCACCCCATCTACTGAGCAGTACATGTCCATCGGTGAGACAACAACCCGATTGGGAAGCTCCAGCCCACGCATGCGAAACGGCAAGAACATGGGGGGGCGGGGAGTCGTTCCTTCCGGGACGCGACCTTGTGAAATCTGGTTGCGCAATAGCCAAGAATTTACTTCGTGCACAAATGCTGGGTCTCGTTCTAGGAGGTTGTCGTAGGTGATTCGTCGACTTCGGGTCATTAGGTTGAATGCGAATTGGACCGGCTCCTGATTGGAGTACTGAGCCATTTCCTCAAACCACTCCATGCTGGCCTGTGCCGAGCGCTGCGTGCTCTTTACTACCGGTAAGCGCTCCTCGTCGTACGCTTTCAGTGCCGTTTCAATACTTGGCTGCTCTTGAATACACGCAGCTAAGCTCAATGCGTCTTCCATTGCGAGCTTGGTTCCTGATCCAATACTGAAATGTGCAGTGTGTGCGGAGTCACCGAGAAGTGCCATATTTTCTTTGACGAGTGTTTTGTTTCGGATAGTGCGAAAAGTAACCCATTTACTGTTATTTACCACGAGTTTATGACCCGCAAGGACATCAGCGAACAATTCTTCCACGCGTTGGACGCTCTCCATGTCGCTGACACCCGGTGGCAAAGATTCAGAATCAAATTTGTCGAAGCCAGCATTGCGCCACACGTCTTCATTCATTTCGATAATGAACGTGCTTGATTTTTCATCCATGGGGTACGCGTGTACTTGCATCACTCCGTACTCGGTGTTGCGGATAAAGAACTCAAACGCTTCAAAGACTAAATCTGTTCCCAGCCACATGAATTTGCATTTGCGCGGATCAACGGTGGTTCCGAAATCAGACTCAAATTCAGATCGAATAGCGCTGTTGATTCCATCGCTCGCGAGTACTAGATCGTAGTTCGCCATCAATTCACTGACTGGAGGAGCTTCGGTGTTGAAGTGCACGGGAACACCGTGGTCTTTTGCGCGCCTTTGCAATACGTGTAGTAGTTCCTTACGACTCATTGCCGCAAAGCCATTTCCTCCGATGGCGAAGTTGGATCCGTCGATATCAACGTCTACGTCACCCCAATAAGCAAATGATTTCCCCATGTCCTCGAAAACAGATTGGTCTGATGCCTTGATTCCGCTTAGCGTTTGATCCGAAAAAACCACCCCAAAACCGAATGTGTCGTCGGGTGCGTTGCGTTCCCAGACTGTTATGTCCGCCTGTGGATCGATTTGCTTGATCAATGACGAGAAGTACAACCCCCCGGGCCCCGCCCCAACTACTGCTATTTTCACCGACTCATTTACCTCTCGTGATTTTCGACATATCTTGTCTTGCGTTTTTTTGACTATCGCCAATAGTACGATACATCTGGTCGTGAGCAACCTTTTCACGAAAATCGCCGACAAACTAGGTAAGGATGCCCCTATGACTCCACAATCCCCCCAAATATCCGAGCGATTCACCGATCGGGTGGCCGTAGTCACCGGAGGGGCGGGCGGACTAGGAATGGCGATCGCGCGGGCTTATAGCTCCGAAGGTGGCCGGGTCGCGATTTTTGATGCCAACCTTGATGCCGTATCGAGCGGGATCGTTTCTCTGCAGGAGTCTGGGGCTTCACCCCACAATCTCCTCGGCCTGCATGTTGATGTGAGAGATTCCAGCGCCGTGCGCCAAGCGATGTTTCAGGTCGCCGAAAATTTCGGGCGGATTGATTCGTTGATTGCTGCGGCTGGCGGCAGTGTCGGAACACCCACGAGACTAGAAGACATCTCGCCAGAGGACCTCGACATAGTTATCGACGTCAACATTAAAGGGACTTATCACTGTAGTGCAGCCGTCGTTCCTTTTCTTAAAGCACAAGGTGGTGGTTCGATTGTCACCTTTAGTTCGATTGGCGGTAGGAGTACCAGCCCCGTCACAGGAATTCCCTATGCAGCGGCTAAGGCCGGGATTCTCGGATTGACCCGCAGATTAGCCCGCGAAGTGGGGCCGGACAATATTCGGGTTAATGCAATTGCACCGGGGTTGTTCCTTACCGATCGACTCCAAGGAACATTTGACTCCATGAGCGAGAAGGACCGCAACGAAGTCCTTGATTCAATTCCCCTGCACCGGATGCCCGATCTGCGCGAATGTGTGGATCCAGTTCTCTTTCTCGCCAGTGAGGCTGCTTCCTACATCACGGGAGTGGTTCTTGATATTAACGGAGGAAGATTTATGTCCGGCTGAGAAACGGGAGCCGAAACTCTTTTCCACCCGTTACACCCCTGGGTCTCCAAATCAAAATAACCACCAAAGCAGCCGCAATGACCAACCCTCGGACACCATTGGGCAGTGTAAATTCGATACTCCCGAGCGTGACTCCACCTTCAAAGACGAGAAGTACCTGGCCAATTGCCGTGACCAAAATTGTTCCCACGACCGCCCCCCACACGCTCGAAGCTCCACCGATCACGAGCATCGCCAGCGTTGTGAAAGTGAATCCTAGATAAAAATCCCGGGCGCTCACAGCACCGGCATGGTGGGCGTACATTGCACCGCTGAGCGCCGCGATTCCACCTGATACGGTGAAGAAGAGTACCCGCAACCGCCAGATACTCGCACCCAGAGCGCGGGCTGCGAGTGCGTCTTCGCGGGTGGCACGTAGCAATCGCCCTCGACGTGAAATTCCAATCAAATAGACAACAAACATAGTCAAAACGGCAATTGCAATGGATTCGTCAATAAAATCAAATTTGGGAACCTGGGGCATTACCTGTGGACCTGGGCCGATTAACCTCCAATTGAACAAGACATTATCCGCAACCATCAAGAGTGCGAAAGTTGCTATGCCCGCAGCCAATCCGCTGAGTCGCATCAAGAAAAGTCCAGTAATAAACGCGAGGAACGCCCCGATCGCAACCGCAATGACCAAACTGGGGTAGATCCCCATATTGACCATCTTTAGTGGTTCCCACAGTTCGTCCAACACATTTTCTTTGATCCGTACAGGCACTGTGAGAAGTCCCGAGGCAAAACCGCCGACCATAGCGAATGCGGCTTGGCCAAAAGACAGAACACCACTGTTACCGATGAGAACTTGAAGGGCCAGCACCATGACAAGAAGTGCCAAGGTTCCTTCAGTAAGAAAAGCAAATGATGCCGACACTGAACTCGCAGCGTAGGCAACAATTACCACGACAAAAATTGGTCCGAGCAGTTGCTGCCACTGGAACCGGGTCACTCCGGGTAGTTGACTTGACGGCAGAAGATCGTTCGACATTACACGCGCTCCTTGACTGCTTTATTAGAAATTAAGCCGCCAGGCCTCACCAACAAAACAATGATGACCAAAATGAAAAGCCAGGTGTACGTGTAAATTCGATAGTTACCCAAGAATGAGTTCAGCAGACTGATCGTTGTGCCCACAGCGAAGCCGCCCAGTGCAGCTCCCTGGAGACTTCCAAGCCCACCAATCACAGTCCCCACGAGTGCCAGGATCGTGATGTTGACACCAAATAGTGGGTCGACCGACCCACGTTGGGTCACCAATACGAATGCAACCGCCGCCGCTAGTACGCCGCTGAAGACGAATGCAGCACCGATTACTCGGTTAGAGCGGACGCCGAGCAGCCGAGCTGTGTGAAAATCACTCGACGCAGCCCGAATTTGCAGACCGAGAGTTGTTTTCTCAATAAAGAACCACATTCCACCAAGGAGTACCAGGGCAAGACCGATAGTCACCACACTACCGCGCGTAATCGTGGTGTCCCCGAACTCAATAACCCCGGTCATCCACGGTGCGATTTGTCCCGAGAGTGGGAGTGCACCGAAAATCACTTCGTAGAGCCGCTGGAGGAACACGCTCACTCCGAAGGAAGCAATGAGTAGCACGGAGGGTTCAGCTAACCGTAATCTCTTGAAAACACTGAATTCCATCAGGAGAGCGAGGATGGCGGTTCCGGTTACGGCGATACCGATGCTTATGGGTAGGCCCAAGTCAATAGTTACTATTAATAGATAGGCTCCGATCGCGATCAGCTCACCGTGTGCGAAATTCACTAACCGCATGACACCAAAAACCAACCCAATTCCCAGTGCGGCTAATCCGTACAGTCCACCGTAACTGAGTGCATCGAGGATTGTCTGAATCATTCGAGGTCCTCTCCAGTACCGAAATATGCTGCCGCAAGTTTTGCTTCATCTTGAGTGTCTTCGCGTGAAAGTGTTGCTCGCACCTGACCCTCACGGATGACAAGGGTGCGAGCGGCGATACTCATGACGAGGTGGGCGCGTTGCTCGACCACAATAATTGCTGTTCCTTTTTCTTGAATTCGACTTAGCACACCGAACACATCTTGAATAACGGTCGGCGACAGGCCAAGACTTGGTTCATCCAGCATGAGGAGTTTTGGTTCGGAGACCAGTGCGCGGGCAATGGCGAGTTGTTGCTGTTGGCCACCACTGAGCAATCCTGCCTGATAGTTCCTATGGGTGGTAAGAACCGGAAATAAGTCAATTACTTCTTCGATTGCCTTCTGGGCTCCAGATTTTTCTCGTCGACCGGTGAGCCCTAAACGAAGGTTTTCATTGACGGTGAGGTCCGTGAAAATCGCGCGTCCCTCGGGCACTAAGGCCAGTCCTAATCGAACAATGTCTTCTGGGTTTTTGCTGCGGATTGATTCACCCTCGAATTCAATAGTTCCATGGGACGCTTTCACAGCCCCAGCAATCGCGCCGAGGAACGTTGATTTTCCTGCACCATTGGGTCCAACGATTCCTACAAGCTCACCGGATTCGACATTAATGTTTCCGTCAAAAAGAACGTGAACTTTGCCGTATCCTGCCTGAAGGCCTTTCACGTTAAGCAGGCTCATGCGCGACCGCCGTGCAAACCCATGGTGGCGTCACCTAAATAAGCTGTTAGCACTCCTTCATCGACTAATGCGTCGTGTGGTGTTCCTTCAAAGAGCATTTCACCTGAGGCTAGAACAAATACCCGTGTGCACGCATCAGCAACTAGGCCAACATTATGTTCGATCAACAACATCCCACAACCAGATTCGACGCGAATTGTTTCAAGAGCTGCAAGGAGGACGGGGGTTTCTTGGTCATTGAGGCCTGCGGCTGGCTCATCCATAATCAGGTAATCGGGGTTTGCTGTTAGTGCGCGTGCTAGACCCACTAGGCGAGAAAGCCCGTGGGAGAGCCCGCCAGCAGAATCAGTCCTTACCCCACCCAGGCCCAGTAATTCAATGGCATCAAGTGCCCGGCGGTTTGCTTTTTTAGTAGATTCCCCTGCGCCAATTGCGCCCAGCACAATGTTCTCGGTAACAGAAAGCTCGGTAAAGAGTCGGCCAGATTGAAAAGTGCGTGCGAGGCCTGCTCGTGTACGAGCTTCAGGAGTGAGTCCATCGAGGCTGCGGCCATCCATGGAAACTGTGCCCGAATTTTGAGATTCATAACCCGCAATAATATTGACCAGTGTGGTTTTACCAGCACCATTGGGACCAAGAAGCCCCACTATTTCACCCTTGTTTACGGTGACGCTGACGTCTTCGAGCACCTGAATTGCTCCAAAAGACTTGACGATCGACACAGCTTTAAGAATCTGTGTCACAAATATCTCCTGATAATTTGAGATGAGAAGTTACTAATCCCAAGACCACGGTACCCAAGTTGTGTAGCGGGCTGACGGAGTGAATTTCACGCTCCATCAGCCCGCTCGTGCAACTAGTTGAGAATTGGCTGCTCTGCAGCGCGGTACTCAATGAATGAGTGGGATCCGTCTTGCACTTGCATGACTGCCATCGGGCGAGTCACGTTAACGTGCAATTGCGGTGAGAAGCTCGTTGGTCCCGCGGTGAGATCAACGTTGTCGAATGCTTCCAACGCTGCTGCCAGATCGGCACCATTTGTGGAACCAGCCTGCTCGGCTGCGAGTGCGAATGCTTCAATGCTTGAAGCTCCCGTGACTAGTCCACTGGTTGCCGCATCATTGCCAGTGAGACCCTTATAAGCCGACAGTAGTTCGGCGACCTTTGGATTGGGATCGTCACCGAATACGGATGCATATGTCACGAAGTAGAAATTAGACAGATCCGGAACAGCTCCGAGCCAGAAAGCACCATCCATGCCAAAACCGGACACGACTGGTGTTTCAACGCCACCTGCTCGCAGTGCTGCTGCTGCTTCAGCGCCGCCACCAGGGTAGGAGCACAGTGCAACAACATCAGGATTTGAATCCTTGATTTCCTTGACCTGCGCGGTCACAGGTGCTGCAAGTGAGCCTTCAGGTGTTTGGCTAAATTCAGGTGCCGACACAATTTCGCCACCCAATTGGATCCAGCGCTCTTCAAATACTTTGCACTGGTTTTGGGTGTATTTGATTGACATGTCTTTAAATAGTGATGCCTTTGGACCAAATTCTTCAAATGCCCATTCGGCCATGATCGCTGCTTCACCCGGAACTGCAGATCCGAGCGAGAAGCCCAGTGTCAATCCTGCATCCGGTCCCATGATCGTGTCACCGACACAGGGAGCGATAACTAAGACGCCAGCGTCTTGAGCAACCTGGGAGGCTTTAGCGTTGATGTCGTAGTCGCAGGTCACAAGCATTAGCTGTGCACCCTGATCAATCAGATCCGTGGCGATTTGTGCCCCCTTGTCAGGGTTTGTTTCACCATCAACCTCAATGAGTTCTAGTTGACAGCCAAGAACGCCGCCAGCAGCATTGGTTGCATCAATTGCAATGCGCGCAGTGTCGAGCGCCGGTACATCGAACGGTGACATGAAGCCGGTTTGGGCCATGGCGGATCCGATCAAAATAGGCTCGGTGCATTCTTCAGCTACTTCTTCAGCTACTTCTTCAGTTGCTGTTTCTGCGGCTGTTGTCTCTGCCGTTGTTTCCTCTGCAGAGTCTGTGGTTGAGGCGCAGCCAGCGAGCACAAGGCTCAGGCTTGCAGCGACCGCGAGGATTCCCGCGGCTCTTCTATTCTTCATCTGTTCTCCCTAGGTGTCGGTCCAGTTAACTGTGTGTCCCTATTTATGCCACAATTCTGCCGTACGTCAAGAAAACGACATGATTTGATGCCATATTGTCACCTAATTCGGTGCAGAATGCGGGCTTTTCACGTTTTTGCCAGAAAAGACTTGACAGTTGACTCTGGCCAAGGCTGCGAACCGCCACTGGGATCGGGGAAATGAACGGCGGTGTGGCGCCCTTCAATACAGAGACCCCCCTCCAGATTTTCCACCACGAATCCAAAAGACACCGAAGATCGACCCACCGCAATCACACCCACAGTGACATTTACTTCCTGGTTGAACCAGATCCGTTCGCGGTAATCCACTTCAACGTGCACCCGGGGAATTGCACCGGTCAACTCTGTGGGGAGCCCAATCGAACGTCGAAGTTCATGCTCTACTTCCTCTAACCATCGGATTGCAACGGAGAAGTGGTTATGGCCAGCGGCATCCGTATCCGCCCACTCCAACCGTTTAAGGACCATTATCGACGCCCCGGTGATCTCTGCTTTGACAGACATGTGCGCATGGTAACAACAGGTGGCCGCTTTATGAGAGTGGAAATACGCTTACCACCGAGTCTGAATAATGCGGCTTGGTCCATCGACTTCTTGTGAAACGACAATCCGATCTGGGAATCGTTCCTTTATTTCGCTCACGTGGCTAATTACCCCGATGGTTTGACCGCCTGAGAGTGAGGTCGTCGAACGAGGGTCTGCCATTGATTCATCCATCACACTGATTCCAAGACCGGCTGTCGACCTCGCTGGTCGTCTCCGCACCGCCGTCTCCGTCGTTGCTGCCGCAGGCCACGGCTGCCCCTAGAAACACCACGCAGCTGAGAGCTGCCAGAAATCACTTCATTGCCTACGCCTCTGATCATTGACACACACCCAGATGAATGTCCATTTGATTCTTACTAATTACCGAACCATGTGTCAACGATCACAAAGAATCAATCGCAGTGATTCTCAGACGAACCGCAGCACGGTCTTGCCCAGACTCTTCCGATCGAGCATTGCGCGCATGGCTGCGGCGATGTCTTCGACCGGAACGATCTGACGCACGTCGGGTCGGACCGCTCCTGATTCGACCAGCGGCATCAGTTCGTCCCACTGCTGCCGCGCGAACCCTGGATGCGC
This sequence comes from Actinobacteria bacterium UBA4426, assembly GCA_002390705.1. Lineage (GTDB taxonomy): Bacteria > Actinomycetota > Actinomycetes > S36-B12 > S36-B12 > UBA4592. The sequence goes on from DGQA01000031.1 coordinate 16,285, forward strand.
GCGCGTCCACGGACCCCAGGCAACACCGGAGACGTCGATGTTCGCGAGTAGCAGGCGGTTCAGCCGGACCGACGGAATCTCGCCGGCGACGTACCCCAACGAGAGTAGCCGGCCACCGATGGTCAGCGAGCGCAAAGACTCCAGCACGACCTGGTCGCTCCCGATCACATCGAGGACCACGTCCGCACCGAGGCCGCCAGTGAGGTCGCGGACGCGCTCGGCGCTGGCGCCCTCGATGATCTCGTCGGCTCCCATCGTGGTCGCGAATGCGGCCTCCTCGGCCGAGGACACCATGCCGATCACCCTGCAGCCGAGACCGGCGGCGATCTGCACGGCGGCGGACCCGACACCGCCGGCCGCGCCGTTGACGACGACGACGGACCCCGGGCGGACCCGCGCCCGCACGGCCAAAGCGAAATGAGCAGTGAGGTAGTTGAGGGGCATCGCGGCGCCCTGATTGAAGTTGAGCGACTGCGGGAGCGGGAAGACCCGTTCGGACGGCACGGCGACCACCTCGGCCGCACTTCCGTACGCCGACCAGCCGGCCACTCGGTCACCGGCAGTGAACCCGAGCGCTGCCGCGTCCTGGGAAACCACCCCTGCGAAGTCGACGCCAAGGACGAAGGGCACCTCGGGCTTGATCTGGTAGCGACCCTCGCTCATCAGTAGGTCGGGGTAGGAAAGGCCGACACTGTGCACCTCGATCAGAACCTCGTCCTCGCCGGCCACAGGAGCAGGACCGATCTCGCCAACCCGAACGCCGTCGGGCCCATCCAGTGCGACGACCTGGGCAGCCCTCATCGGACCCAGCCGGTGAGCACATCCGAGACCGTCACAGGGCGAGCTCCAGGGGGTATCGGTGTGGTGGTGGTGGATCGGCTGAAGCGAGGTGCTGGCGCCGGTTGCGCTACCCCGTCGAGCTCGACGTAGGCGGACCGGCTGCGGGCATGCGCATCCTGGAGGGCCTCGCTGAAGGTGAGGACCGGAGTCGCGCAAGCGTCGGACCCCTCGAAGACCTGAGCCCAGGCATCGCGGGAACGGTTGGCGACAGCGGCGGTGATCCGTTCGCGTATCCCCGGCCAGGCCGCGCGGTCGTATTGGTCGCCGATGGTGTCGGGATCGATCTCGAGGTTGGCCAGCAGGATCGCGAAGAACTTCCGTTCGATCGCGCCGATGGCCAGGTAGCGACCGTCCAAACAAGTGTAGGTGTCGTAGAAGGGCGCGCCTCCGTCCAGGAGGTTACTCTGCCGCTCCTCCGACCAGGTGCCGGCACCGCGCATCGCCCACATCTTCTGGGCGATGATGCCGATCCCGTCGACCATGGCGGTGTCGACGACCTGTCCGTGTCCGGACCGCTCCCGCTCCCAGAGCGCCGCCAGCAAGCCGGTCACCAGAACCATCGAGCCGCCGCCGTAGTCGCCTAGCAAGGTGAGCGGAACCGGTGGTGGTCGGTCGGCCTCGCCGAGCGCGTGCAGGACGCCGGTTGCCGCCAGGTAGTTCAGGTCGTGGCCGGCCGACATCGCCAGAGGGCCCTCGCGCCCCCAGCCCGTCATCCGGCCGAGGACCAGCCGGGGGTTCAGCTCCTGCAGTTCCTGTGGCCCCAGACCCATTCGTTCCAGGACGCCGGGCCGGAAGCCTTCGAGGAGGACGTCGGCGTTTCGGCAGAGCTCGCGTAGGTCCTGCAGTCCGGCCGCGGACTTGAGATCGAGGGTCGTGGTGCGCCGGCCGCGCAGGACATGGTCGACCGAGCCGGCCAGTTCGGCCATAGGCGAAGCTCCCGGCCTGTCGATCCGGACGACGTCGGCACCGAGGTCGGCTAGCACCATGGCGGAGTGCGGCACGGGTCCCAGCGCCGCCAGTTCCAAGACGCGGAGGTCGCTGAGCGGCCCTGTCAAAGGAGGCCTCGGAAGTAGGCCTGGGCTTGGAGGTGAGTCTGACCGGAGGGCCGGGCCACGTGGATCACGAAGCGGCGGGTGGCAGGGGCGGGCACCTCGTAAATGCGGTAGGTGAGAGCGTCGCCTGGCCATGCCTGAGCTTTCCAGCGGCAGACCAGTCGAGTCAGGTGGGCGGTGTCGTCGAGAGTCGAGAGAAGGGTGCCGACGACGCCGGCAGTCAGCATTCCGACTGCGAACGGACCGGGGTAGCCGCCGGCCTCGGCGAAGGCTTGGTCGTGATGGATCGGGTTGAAGTCTCCCGATGCCCCTTGGTACCGGACGAAGTCGGTGATGGTGAGCGGTTCGTCGGTCAACGCGAGGACTAGTTCATGGTCCTCAGGAGCGGACCAGGTCGGAACAACTGCCGTCGGGACAGTCCCGGGCGAACTCTGTTCGAGGAGGATCGAGGTGGCACGCAGACTCGCCACCACGTCGTTTCCGCCAATGGGGACGAAGTTGGTGACGGTTTCTGTGAACTCCATCGTCCCGCGTCCACCGGGCTTCTCGTAGACCCGGTCGATGCGCTCGATGCCGGTCAACTCCGCGCCGATCGCGGGCGGGCCGGTGGAAAAGGTGAACTCCTGCTCCCCGTGCAGCACCCGGCGGTAGTCGCGATCGATGCCGTGCCAGGCGCTGTCTTCGGGCGCCAGCCAGAACCGGGCTGAGGCCAGAAAGGTCACCGGCGAGCAGACCGGGTGCGGCTGGTCCTTGGTCCAGGAGGTCGGGCGGGTCGCTCGGTGGAACTCTCGGCACTTTCCCAGCTCAACCGGCATCCGAAACGGTCGTCCGGTGCGACCAGCTAGGTCGCTCGTCGTCATGCTGCTGTCCGGCGACGGGGTGGAACATCCGAGCGCCCAGTGGAGGGTCGGGCGCCCGCTTGGCTTGATGTCAGCGAAGCGGCCACTGGATGTGCTTCACCTGGAAGAACTCGCGGAAACCGTCCTCGCCCATCTCGCGGCCGAAGCCGCTGAGGCCGAAGCCGCCCCAGGGTCCCTCGGGCCTCATGAAACCGCCGCCGTTGACGGTGACCGCTCCGGTCCGCAAGCGAAGAGCGAGCTGATGTGCCTCGGCGGGCTCGCCGAAGACGGCGGCATGCAGCCCGTACGGAGAGTCGTGGGCGATGGCGAGCGCCACCTCGACGTCATCGTAGGGGAGCAATGTTCCGACCGGACCGAAGAGCTCCTCCTGGCAGATGAGGTCGGAGTTGTTGACGTTGCCGATGATCGCCGGGTTCATGAAGTAACCCGGAAGCCCTTCAGGGCGTCCGCCGCCGGCGACGAGTGATCCGCCGCGCTCCAGGGCTCCGTTGAGGTGACCCTCTACGAAGTCGCGTTGCTCCGCCCTGATCAGCGGTCCGAGGTCGGTGTCCTCGGCCCATGGCGAACCCACCTTCATCTCGGCCATGAATCGGAAAGCGGCGTCGGCGTACTCGTCATACATGGCGCGCGGCACTAGGGTCCGTGTCGTGGCTCCGCAGCCCTGTCCGGAGTTCCGGGCGAACCGGTAGATGCTGTTCGCTACGACGTCGTCCACGTCTGAGCCCGGCAGGATGATCGAGGCAGACTTACCACCCAGCTCGAGGACCAGGCGCTTGGTTGTATGGGCCGCGGCCTGCATGATGTGCCGGCCGACCGCCAGTGAACCAGTGAACATCACCATGTCGACGTCGGGGTGAGAGCTGAGGGTCTCACCCACGTCGCCGTCTCCCATCACGAAGTTGACTACGCCCTGGGGGAGGTCCGCTCTCTCGACGAGCCGCATGAACGCCAAGGTCGCCAGCGGCGTCCGCGGGGAGGGCTTGAAGACCAGGGAGCAGCCGGCAGCCAGACCGGGCCCGAGCTTCCAGGCGACCGAGTTAATCGGGAAGTTGTAGCCGGTGATCCCGGCGACCACCCCGACCGGGATCCGCTGCAGCAGCGAGTTGCTGGCCGGTGGACCCAGGTGCGGCGGGAGGCCCTCCTGGTAACCGCCGTGGGGGCCCTTCAGAGCCATGTCGGCGGCCCATCGCAGGTTGCCGATCGGCATCCCGACCTGCATCGCCCGGGTGAGCCCGATGGGGGTGCCGACCTCCGTCACGATGATCTCGGCCAGCTCCTCGCGGTGCCGATCCATGATATCGGCGATCTGGAGGATCACTTCCGAGCGCTCCCGGGGAGTGGCGTCCTTCCACGGCCCTAAGTCGAAAGCCCTGCGAGCAGAGGCGACCGCGCGCTCGGCCTGGGAGGTCGTGGCGTTGGCGACGGTCCGGATCTCCTCGGTGGTGCTCGGGTTAACGATGTTCAACCGAGTGTCGGCGTCACCGTCCTCCCATGTGCCGTTGATCCAGTTGGTCGGCCCGTCGATGAGGGCCTGGGCAGCGGGGCTCAGAGTGCGGGCGAGGTCGTTCGTGGTCATGGTCACCGTGCGAGGAACCCTCCGTCGACGGGCAGGGCGACGCCAGTTACCCAACTCGCGTCGTCACTGGCGAGGAAGGCCGCTGCGCTGGCGATCTCCTCGGGTGCTGCCGCTCGGCCCATCGGGACCGACGCCTTGTATGTGGCCTTGAGGTCTTCGATGTCGGCGCCGTTCTCCCGACCGAAGAACTGCGAGAGCATCGGCGTCTCGATCATCGCAGGCAGGATCGCGTTGGAGCGGATCCCCTCAGGACCGAGCCGGACGGCGAGCGACTTCATGAACAGCACGATGCCTCCCTTGGACATCGAGTACAACGGGCTGAACGGCGAGCCGACCACCCCGGAGACCGACGACGTGAACAGAATCGATCCCTTGCCTTCGGCTTTCTGGATCAACGGCAACGCGAACTGGGTCGCGTAGAACGCGCTGCGCTGATTGACGTTGATGAGCTTCTCGAAATCGGCCGATTCGATGTCGAGCCCGGCCGCACCTGGAATGCCGGCGTGGTTGAAGAGCACGTGTAAAACTTTGAAGTCCCGGGCCACTTGATCGATCATCGAGCGGATCTGATCGTTGTCCCCGACGTCGCAGACGATCGCGGTGGCAGCACCGCCGGCTTCCTCGATCTCGGTGACGACAGCCTTCGCCGCGTTTTCGTCGATGTCGGAGACGACGACGTGCGCGCCCTCGCTAGCGAAGCGCACGGCGCTCGCCCTGCCCATCCCTGAGCCACCCGCTGTGATCAGCGCGACCCTGTTTTCAAGTCGTCTCACACTCTTACTCCTTCGATTCTCCGTGTCGGGCGCTCTCCCCTGGGTGTGTTCGGTGTGGTCAGCGGACCTTGTAGCCGCCGTCGGCCACCAAGGCGTGCCCGGTGACGTAGGAGGAGCTCTCCGAGCACAGCCATGCGACGGCCTGGGCGATTTCGGCAGGCTTGCCGATCCGGGTGAGGACGCAACCGATCCGGTCGATGTACTCGGCGTCGGACTCGGTGCTGCCCTTACGGCGGCGAGCAGCAATCGGGGTGTCCATCACTCTCCTCTTTCCTTGGACATCCATGGAGGGGTCCCACGGTTGAACCCACTCACAAATTCAGTCTTGGCATGCCCTATCATTATCATCAATTGTCGCCGCCAAGTCAAGCCTCCGACAAGTCATCATCGATAAGCCATTTCTCATCCCTGAGGATGCTCACCATTACCCGGGCACTCTTAAGTGGGACACGGAGAGTGTTATGCGGCTGGTTTCGTGAGTCTCGTCGGGGGTTGGTCATGGCACAAATTTCGTGGCTACAGTCACCATGTAATCGCACGCCAAAGCAAGAGCCGGAACGAGGAGTGCCGAACTATGAGGAGCTACCGGGGGCTGATCGTCCCCTTCGAGAATCCCCTTGACTGGACTCTCGCCAAGGTGCTGCGCCACCAGGCCTGCGAACGACCCAACAAGGTCTACCTCGATGCCCCCGAGGAGGGCGTCACGATGACCTACGGTGAGACGCTCGACGCGGCAGAGGCCGTCGCTCGGTCGCTCTGTGCCACCGGATCGACATACGGCGACCGCGTGATGATCCTGGCCCAGAACTCCTCGCAGCTGGTGCTCACCTGGTTTGGTACGGCAGTTGGCGGCTTCGTCGAGGTTCCGATCAACACCGCGTACGAGTTCGACTTCCTTGCCCACCAGATCCGGACCGCGCAACCGACGGTCGCCATCATCGACGACCGATTCGCGCACCGCTTCGTCTCCATCAAGGAGGACTGCGCCGGGCTCGAGCGGTTCTGGGTCATCGACAACGGTGAGCTCGACACCGCCCTAAAGACGTTGAGAGACGCCGGCTGGGCAGCAGAGCCTTGGGACGACCTGCTCACCCGTCGGGAGGCAGAGCTGCCTGAGGTTGTGGCTCGTGACCTGGGGGCGATCTTCTTCACCTCCGGCACGACCGGGCCTTCGAAGGGTGTGGCGATGTCGCACTCGCAGTTCTACTTCGACGCGGTCGAGTGCTACAACCTGACTCGGCTCACCAGTGAAGACACCTACATGGTGACTACGCCGCTCTTCCACGGCAACGCTCAGTGGCTCGCCGCGTACCCGGCGCTGGTCGCGGGCGCCCGCTTCGTACTCCGGCGTAAGTTCAGCGCGAGCCGCTGGATCGACTGGGTGCGCGAGAGCGGAGTCACGGTCACGAACTTCCTCGGCGTGATGATGGACTTCGTGTGGAAACAACCAGTGCGCGAGGACGACGCCGACAACCAGTTGCGGTGCATCTTTGCAGCCCCGACGGCCAGCTCGATCGTGGACGGGTTCCGGCAGCGCTTCGGAGTCGAGGCGTTCGTGGAGGTCTTCGGACTCACCGAAGTTTCCATGCCGATCCTTTCGCCGTATGGCGAGGACCGGCCGGCCGGCGCCGCCGGGCTGGCCGTGAACGAGTGGTTCGACATCCAGCTGGTCGACCCCGAGACCGACAAGGAGGTGGCCATCGGCGAGGTCGGAGAGCTGGTCGTCCGGTCCAAGTACCCATGGACACTAAGCAACGGCTACCACGGCGCCCCAGAGAAGACCCTGGAGGCGTGGAGAAACCTGTGGTTCCACACTGGAGATGCACTGCGCCGGGACGAGGAAGGCTGGTATTACTTCGTCGACCGCTACAAGGACGCGCTCCGGCGACGCGGCGAGAACATCAGCTCGTACGAGATCGAGCAGGCAGTGCTTTCTCACCCCAATGTCTTGGAGTGCGCCGTGATCGCGGTCCCGGCGACGATCGAGGCCGGCGAGGACGAGGTGATGGCCTGCGTGGTCACCGATGGGATGATCGAACCGGTAAAGCTCTACGCGTTCTGCTCGACGAAGATGCCGTCGTTCGCGCTTCCCCGGTTCATCCGCGTCCTTCCCGAGCTGCCGAAGACGCCCTCGGAGAAGGTGCAGAAGTCTGAGCTGCGCGCAGCAGGAGTCACCGCCGACACCTTCGATTGGGAGGCTGCCGGGTGATGGCGAGAAGCCTCGCGTCACCAGACGAACGACGCCCCGGTGATCTCCGTTTTGACAGAAATGTGGTCAGGGTATCAACAGGTGACTGCATTCAGTGAGTAGAAATACGACTACGACCGAGTCTGAATAATGCGGCTTGGTCCATCGATTTCTCGAGAAACGACAATCCGGTCTGGGAATCGGTCCTTCATTTCGCTCACGTGGCTAATTACTCCGATGGTTCGACCGCCTGATTTAAGTTGATCTAGTTGGTCGAGCACTCGCTCTAAAGTTTCTGTGTCAAGAGAACCAAATCCTTCGTCAACAAAAAGAGTCTCGAGTGAAACCCCGCCAGTCTCACTTTGAACTACATCAGCTAAACCCAAAGCCAGTGATAAGGACGCATAAAAAGTTTCACCGCCTGAGAGCGAGGTCGTCGGACGAGGCTCTCCCGTTGATTCATCCATCACACTAATTCCGAGACCGGTGTTCCCGCGACCGGTAGCGTCTTCATCAAGAAGAAATGACAACCGGCCGCTACTCATTTTGCGTAAGTGAATTGATGCCGATTCCAATACGTGGGCAAATCGAAGTTGCAGCGCGTAGCTCTCTAAAGTTAATTTTTTGGTATTTACGGAAGACTTTGCGGTAACAATTGCCCCCAAAGAAACTGATTCAGCCAGGTTGATGGAAAGTTTTTCCACACCTTTTTTTTCTTTCACGAATTTCTTCACCAGAGTCGATACCGACTTGGCGGTACTTAACGCGATGGTGTGACTATCTTCGGCCTTTTTGACCACTTCCTGCGCTTGCGTGAGTTCAGCCTTCACTTTGTCGAATTTTGCAGAGAATTCGTGACTATTAATGTGCAGGACCTCAGGGGAAAGTGTCTTGGCCATCGAATCAAATTCGTGTTGCGCATCGAGCCATCCACTCAACCGAGTGTTACTAGTTTCAAGCTTAATGAGAGTGTCCGAAGGATTTTCGTCGACACCTATCAACTTCGCTAGATCTGATTCTTTTTGTTTGACCTCAGCATCGAATTCAAACAATTGTGTGCGCGAAATCTCAAGCTCTTGCTCTACTAGCACTCGTGCATCAGCACTAGTCTTATATTCGAGATCTAGTTGTATGAGTTTTGCTTGTAAACGTTCGCTTTGTTCCAATAGATTCCGCTTGAGCGTTATCTCTGCTTCTAATTGGGCCAGAACTGTCGCTACGTCTTTGGGTGAACTACCTGACACTTTTCCGTTCAACGTGGCCAGCTCTATTTTTGCTTGTGATACCTCAGAATTTCGCGCCTCTACCTTCATTTTCTGATCGTTTCGCAGTGTCCTAGCGGTTTTTAACCCATTTTCCAACGACTCTAATACACGATCGGTAATGAGTTCTATCCCCACTTCGCCGCTTGCAGGTCGCGGGTGATGAAGGGAACCACACACTGCACAAGGCTCTCCGTTTGCCAATTCACTAGCCAGTACTGCGACTCGATGCTCAAGTTGTGTGCGCTGCGCTTGAGAGAGTGCGAGTTCTGATCGGGCTACTTCGTACTCGCACTTCTGTAGTTCCAATTGGTACTGTGTGAGTTCTTCACCCAATTGCAAATGATAGGCCTCTGCTTTTTCCAACTGAGTGAGTAGTTGGGAAATTTTTTTCTGAATTTCTACTTGCTCTTCCAATTCACTTATCTGCATTGCAGCACCAGTTGATACTGAAATTTCTTCTTTCATTTCAATAGCTAATCGCGGGTAATCCGCAATAGAGTCGGTGAGTTTCGTGCGGTGCATTTCTTTTTCGTTTAATTCCGCGACCAACTTCTCCCGCCGAGATGTGCGCTTCGTCACCGCGATTTGCCAATCAACCAACGGCTTTAACTGACCAATGAGCTCGTGGTTTGCGACAATTAACCCAGGAACTTTATCTAGTGAGAGTTCCCGCTCATCCGACCCTAATTTGTCTCGAGTTTCCTTGACCAGTCCCTCGAGTTGAATTAATTTCCCGAGTTTTTCCTGGATATCAATGAGATCATTAAATTGGATGTGAAGGGGCTCAGCGAATAACCTCGCTTCTTCCTTATGTGATTCAGCATTTTGTGCCGTTAGTTCAAAATGGTTATTCACTTCTTGGGTGATAGTAATTGCATCACTCGGGTGTGAATCAACGAGTTCATCAACTCGCTCATGTAAGTCGCTTGGGTCAGAGTCACTCAACATTCCTTGAATCTGGACGGCGATATCCCTGATTGCTGAGTGAGCACTCTCGATCGCGAACTCTGCTTGTTTCCCACGTTGGTCCAGCTCGCTCTGCAATTGTGCATAAAAGTTGTCTCCCAGTAAATCTCGTAATGCCTTCAGTCGATCGCTTGGATTCATGCGTAACAACGCAGCGAATTCACCTTGGGCCAAGACAACGAGTTGCCGAAACTGCTGGGCATTTAAGTGCAGTAGATCTGTGAGGTAGCTGCCAATCTCTGTGGCGTGGGTGAGTGCAAAATCTTGCTCCCCAGTGGAATCAAATCTGATTAATGACTGGGTCGCTGCGCGTTTGGTCTCGCCAGTTCCGTCTTCTCTGACAAATAAGTATGGAATCCCACGAATAATCTTGTGCCTAATTCCATTAACCGAGAAATCGAGCACTATCTGTGAACGTTCAGGTCCTTCGCTGTAATCACTGCGTATTCGGTCTTTTGCCGACTCCTGCCCGCTTAAAGTGCTGAATAATGCGTAGGTGATCGAGTCAATGATCGTGGTCTTGCCGGTCGCGGTGGGTCCGTCAATTAGGAACAGGCCTGCAGAACTGAGCTCATCAAAATTGACCACCTGCTTGTCACGAAACGGGCCGATCCCAGTAATTTCAAGTGCATGAATCCTCACGGTGCAGCACCATTTAAATTGACGTGTTCAATCGCTTCTTGCACCAATGATCGCTGAGGATCAGAAATGTGACCACTGGTCACGTGACCGACAAATCCAGCCGTTATGTCAATGGCGGGCGTGTTTTGCGGGTCCAAGCGCTCGTGAATTGACCGGGCACCCAATCCACCTTGTGGATGAAACTCAATCTGCTTGAGGTGTGGGAATCTGTGTATGAGACGCTCCCAGCTCCGTTCTTGACGGACCGGGTCAATCACAATCGCGCGAACCCACGAGCCTTCGGCCCCACCAAAAATCGAGTCGGTAAGCAAGGCGTCAAGTTCTCCTGTGATGGTCACCAATGGCCCCGGAACTGGGGTCACAATGTTTTCATAGGAGATAGGCCCCGATTGCGAGATCTGAACTAATGTAACGCTTTTTTGGTGATTCTCTTCAGAATATGAATACGGTAAAGGCGAACCTGAGTACTTCACAATTGTTGCGGAATCTTCCGGGCTTGAGATCACCTGGGCACCGTGAAGGTGTCCCATTGCGGTGTAGTCAACCCCGGTAAAAATACTCGATGGTGCATCGCCGATTCCACCAATTTCAAGGGAACGTTCCGACTCGCTCCCACTCCCGCCCGTAATGAAGGCGTGAGAAACAACCATGCTGCGCACGTCACCCCGTAGCACTAAATCAGATCTCACCGTCGCCATTGCGGCCGTGAGCACTCCAGTATGCGTGCGCTCAGATCCCAATTCGGTAAATACAACCTCGGGTTGCAAGTACGGGATTCCGTAGACAACCAACTCCACACCGTCGCGTCCGGTGATTTCTAACGGTGTTCCAATTTCGGAAATCGTAGAGCGAATGTGCACCCCGTTTGCGGACATGAGACCACTGCCGAACCCCAGTCGCACTGCCGAATCATGATTGCCTGGAGTAATAAACACTAGACAGACAGAACTCAGGCCAATGAGAGCACGATCGAAGAGTTGAACTGACTCAGCCGGTGGAACTGCCCGGTCGTAGATGTCTCCAGCAATGACAACCAACTCAACTTTTTGTTCGGCCACGTAGGCCACAAGCCAGTCGATAAAAGTTTCCTGGTGAGTGTGCATGCTTTCGGAGAGAAAAGTGCGCCCTAGGTGCCAGTCGGAAGTGTGTAGAATTTTCACGGTGCTCCCAACAAACCGACGACTAAATAGAGTCGCGGGCCATGTCAACAAAGCGCGAATAGTGGCCTTGAAAGGCCACCGTGACAGTCGCCGTCGGGCCATTGCGGTGCTTTGCAACGATAAAGTCGGCTTCCCCTGCCCGAGGTGACTCACGGTCGTAGGCGTCCTCGCGGTGAAGTAGCACCACCATATCTGCATCCTGCTCCAGCGATCCCGACTCGCGTAGGTCAGAAAGCATTGGCCGTTTGTCTTGACGTTGTTCCGGTCCACGGTTGAGCTGACTGATGGCAATCACGGGGACTTCAAGTTCCTTTGCCAGCAGTTTTAAGGATCTGGAGAACTCGGAAACCTCCTGCTGGCGGTTCTCAACGCGCTTCCCGCTTGTCATGAGTTGTAGGTAGTCAACAACAACGAGTTGCAAGTTATGGCGTTGCTTCAACCGACGACACTTTGCCCGAATTTCCATGAGGTTCATGTTGGGTGAGTCGTCAATGAAAAACGGTGCTTCGCTGACCGTACCCATCTTATTGGCAAGTTTCGCCCAGTCGGCTTCACTCATCTGACCCGAACGCATGTGATGTAACGCGACCTGGGCTTCTGCAGATAGCAGACGCATCACGATTTCGTTGCGACTCATTTCAAGTGAAAAAATAACGCTCGTTAATCCATGCTTAATGGAGGCGCTCCGACAAATATCAAGACCGAGCGTTGATTTACCCAGTGCGGGGCGCGCTGCAACAATAACGAGTTGCCCGGCATGTAGTCCGTTTGTGAGCGTGTCCAACTCAGCAAACCCGGTTGGTACACCAACCATTTCACCATCGCGATTAGAGATCGCTTCAATCTCACTCAAGGTTCCCTGCATGATGTCACTTAAAGGTGCGTAGTCCTCGCTTGACCGGCGCTCCGTTACTTCGTAGACCTCGGCTTGGGCGCGGTCAACTGCGTCGTCCACTTCACCTTGACCGCTGTAACCGAGATGCACAATCCGTGTTCCCGCAGTAACGAGTCTGCGTAAAATTGCTTGCTCCCGAACAATGCGCCCGTAGTAATTCGCGTTGGCAGCCGTGGGAACCATGGAAACTAAAGTGTGTAAATAGGAGGGTCCGCCGATCCGAGTAATTTCGCCCGACTTGGTCAACTCTGAAGCCACTGTCACGGCGTCAGCCGGCTCGCCTCGACCGTAAAGATCTAAAATTGTGTCGTAGATTGTGGAGTGTGACGGCCGATAAAAGTCGTCGGCGCGGATTGATTCAACTACGTCCGCGATTGCGTCTTTACTCAACAGCATCGCACCCAGCACCGACTGCTCGGCGGCTTCATCATTGGGGGGTGTGCGATCCGGTGCGGCAGAATAGGCAGAGTCCCGGGGTTCTTCGGGGATATGTAGCTCGGAGACGCTCAATTCTGCCCTTTCTGAATGTGAGTGCTCGGTGGTCTCTGGAAAATCTTCGACTACCCGCAGTTAACACCCAAGGGCTGACGTTAGAGACCGCGAATCGCCGTGTCCATTCACCCTGTGGGTCGTGATGTGCGCTACCTGTGCACTAAGGGACCATACTGGTGGATTGTCCCGGGATATCCTGTGGAAAAGATGAGTATTTTGGATGTTTTCTGGCTTTTCACCCACAAGATGGTGTCCACACCCTGTGGACAAAAACTTTATTACTAGGCTTCGCGGGTGCCTAATCTAGGGAGTTCGCAGCAATTGCGCGTGACCGCCGTGTGCCTGGGCAATATTTGCCGATCACCAATTGCTGAAGCTGTACTTCGTGACCGGATCCAAGCGGCCGGACTCAGCGAAAAAGTAGTTGTTGACTCAGCCGGCACCGGTGATTGGCATCTTGGCCACGAGGCAGATCCCAGGACCCATGCCATCCTTTCCCAAAACGGTTACGTGTTAACCCACTCGGCCCGACAGATTACTTCGAGTTGGATGGCTGAAATCGACATTATTTTGGTCATGGATTCCAGTAATTACCTCAATGTTGAAGCCTTAATGCGTGACAGCGGGTTCGAACCTGAGCTGTACATGATCCGTAGCTTTGACCCAGATCTTGCCCACTATGACAATCTGAGCCCGGAGCTGGACGTGCCCGACCCCTATTACGATCGGGACAATGGGTTTGCTCTGGTACTGAAAATGATCGAACGGGCAGCCGACGAATTTGTCGCCGGGCTACCCGCTCGCTTGAATCAATAAGTATTAATCCGGGTGAACCACTTCCGGGTCACCCGATAAACGACGGTACGCCAGCGCATCTGCCAGGTAAGTAAATGCCGCAACAAATACGTTGACCAACAGCACCAAAATAAATGCAATACCGGAAACCATGCTCGTCAACACATTAAAGTCATTGGCTCCCCCAATAAGGATCGATTGGCTTACTGAGGCAACTACGGTAAGTGAGACCGTTGCACCGATTAGTACGATTTTGAACCCGATGAAGCGCCAGAATGAAGTAGTAATCAATTCCCAGCTCATGGCGAGAGCCGCAAAACCGGTCATGCCTGAGTTTCCAATAAGTGCATAAGGAAATAGTGAAAACATAAAAGCTAAAATTAGCCCTGGGATAATAAAAGCGACCAAACCGACAACAACAATGCCGGTATAGACGAGACCTGCTACGAGAAACCACCAATACCGATCTGAGCGCAACAGCACTCCCACAGATGGTTTGGCTCCTTCTGAGGCGTTATAGGCGTTGCGTAAGAGTCCAAGGAATGTGTAGAAGAAGCCAAGGATCCCGAGGAAGATTACAATTGCACCCAGGGCTGGAACAGCGACTGCGGCAAGCGCCCCCACAATAATGATCGCGACGGGAATAGCAATCGCGACAAAAATCACCAGCAGCCAATGCCAATATTGACGCTTGGTCAAACTCCATGCCTCATCAAGTACGGCAGCGATATCAAATCCGGACATGTTTTTCCTTTCAGTTCCCATGATTACGCGAGATTTTTTGGTGTGACCAGGCGGCGAAATCTGGTGACAAATTGACCTTAGCATCTTTAAATCACCGGTATGTCGACTTTAAATGTGGGAAATGGACATGAATCAGGCCCAATTTCCAAGGACCGAACTATTTACCGATCGGGCCTTAAGTCTGCAATTACGTATTCCAGTAGTTCACGACCATGATCAGATGCGGTCACAATGTCAGCACTGTGCAGGTCGACCCCGTTAAAGGCCTGCAGGCGTAAAACGTCTCCGTGTCGGAGTTGGTTGGGAAATATTCCAGCAAAAGAAAAGGAAAAATCACTTACTTGATTATTCAGAACAATCTCGGTGTGAGGTAGGTCAAGTGGTACATCAAGGTACACCGCATCACGCCGTTTATTTGTCATCAGAGTTACTCGTGCGCTCTCTATCGCCTCGGTAAAATCCTTCCCGGGTTCAGTGACATGAATTATTGCCGAATTATGATCCACTTTTTCTTCGATACTAAAAATGGTTTCATTAGGAACAGTGACATTGGTGGGTACCTGCGCGATCACGGCATGTAAACCGGATACTTCGAGAATTTTTTGTACCATTTCATAATATTTCTTCGGCACATACATATTTCTTAAATCACCATGGTTCAGTTTCAAATAGAACAAAACCACTGATTGCCGGTGTCCCTCCAGATTAACTGCGGCATTGTTATGAACTGTGTCCGGGATCCAGCCAAGGAGAATTCCGGTTTCATGTGCACCTAGCTTGATGTTTGCTTTTTGGCTATACGGGTGGGCTGCCGTTGCTTCACTAAAAATACCCAAGTACCCGGCTTCGGTTGCCCATTGTGAGCCGAATCGTTTGAGTCTCTCAAAAAGGTGGTGTCCGCGAGCCGCGTCTCGCACAACCGCAATACCTGCATGTATAACCCGCTCCACGCCCTCTTCCACCATAAGCGCCATATGGCCAAGAATAGTTCCGTCATTTAATTGACCGATTGTGCTGCGTAAAGTGTTGTTACGTATTCTTTCAGCTATTTTCTCGGCGTCATAAACCCAGTCAGCGTCATACGACTCCCCATACGACTCTTTGATCAACTCAACGAGGACCTCGGATTCATGTGGTTCAAGAAATCGGATTATGACATCTGAATCTTCGACCATGACACCAGTATTGCTAAGACGCAGCACAACATTTAAAAGGGGCCGCCCACTGGGAGCGACCCCTTTTACAACGAACTATGAGAAAGAATTACTTAACAGGACTAGTTGACGGCGGTAGTGGTGGGTGGACCAAATCGATTGTCACCTTCCGTGCCTGGTGTTGCCCAGAAAACAATCAGCACGATCGAGCCGATTAGAGGAATAAGCGCAATGAGTATCCACCACGCGCTGCGATCAACATCATGTAAGCGCCGAAAATATAGACCGAGCATCGGCAATACAAAGCTTGCCCAAACAAGGACGGATATGATGATGGGGAGACCGGTGAGGTCCACAATGAAATTGACAATGAAGATAACCACCGCATAGAACAGAAAGAACCACCAAAATTCTGATCGACTAGCGCGGCCATTGAATTTGGCGTAGTTCGAGTAACCTGATTTTATCGCTTCCATATATGACATGAGCATTCCTCCACTTACATAGTCGGTGTCCGGCACTGGCGGCTTTTACAACACTTTCCTCATCACTCTACACACCAAATTACCCCAAAGCGCGCACATTTCAGCACACTCACGCGTATTAAAGGCCACAGCCCGATTCGTGAGCGAGCACCTTGGACCGCTGTGGCGGGCGGGTTCAGATTAGTGAAATGTAAAAGGGGCCGCCCACTGGGAGCGACCCCTTTTCACACCAACGATAAGGAAAACTAATTGTTAGTCAGCTGAAACGACAAACTGCACATTGGCGCTTACACCCGGGTGCACGTCGACTGTTGCATGGTGATTTCCCACCGTCTTAATCGCGCCGGCTAAATGCACCTTGCGCTTATCAATTGAAATATCGCCAGCAGCCTTCACCGCTGAGGCGATGTCTGCTGTCGTAATTGAACCGAAGAGTTTTCCGGTCGCACCAGCTTTGGCGGGGACGACAATCACCATTGATTCAAGTGATTGCTTGATTTCATTGGCATGATCACGGTCACGGACCTCGCGTACCTTACGGGCACGCTTAATTTGGGTCACCTGCTTCTCGCCACCACGGGTCCAGGAGATTGCGAAACCGCGTGGGAGTAAGAAGTTGCGTCCATAACCATCTTTGACTTCGACGATGTCTCCTGCAGCACCAAGACCGCTGACTTCCTGCGTAAGGATGAGTTTCATATTAATGCTCCTTCTTTTTTACCGCGTTGCCGCTGAGTAGGGAAGAAGTGCCATTTCACGGGCATTCTTCACAGCCATGGCAACATCGCGCTGATGCTGGGTGCAGTTACCGGTAACCCGGCGGGCACGAATCTTGCCTCGATCGGAAACAAATTTACGAAGTAGGTTGACGTCTTTATAGTCCAGACCCTTCACTTCTTTTTTGCAGAAGGCGCAAGCTTTGGCCTTCACCATCTTGTTCTTATCTAATACTTGTTGGCGCTTGTTATCGCGTGCCATTTAATAACTCCTTGAATTTATGAGGGAAAATTTTATGTGTTTAGAAGGGTGGTTCATCAAAGTTTGCAGCAGGTGCACCCGTTGCCCAGGGATCGTCAGCAGGGGCTGCCGATCCACCGCCGGAGCTAAATCCACCTTCGGAGCGTTGTACCCGAGTGACCTTCGCTGTTGCATAGCGCAAAGCGGGACCGACATCTTCTACTTCAACTTCCATTACTGTTCGCTTTTCACCCTCTCGGGTTTCATAAGAACGCTGCTTTAATCTACCTGACACCATTACCCGAGTCCCCTTTGTGAGTGACTCAGCAACATTTTCTGCGTATTGACGCCACACGCTACATCGCAAGTAGGTCGGGTCCCCGTCTTTCCATTCATTCGTTGCTTTGTCCAAATAGCGTGAGTTGGTAGCAACAGTAAATGAAGCAACAGCGGCGCCGCTTGGGGTGAAGCGCAGTTCAGGATCGTTAGTCAAGTTCCCAATGACCGTCACACTGATATCACCGGCTGCCATTAGGAAGCCTTAACGGGTGTGGACCAGTTGGGGCGAATCACCTTGGTGCGAACGACAGCTTCGTTCAGTGAGAGTTGGCGATCCAGTTCGGCCACTGCTTCTGGGGTCGAGGTCAACTCAATTACCGCGTAGTAGCCATCGGTCTTGTGGTTGATTTCGTAGGCGAAGCGGCGCTTGCCCCAGAAATCTACTTTCTCAACACTTCCACCATCAGCCTTGATTACATTCAGGAATGTATCGAGACTAGGGGCAATAGTTTTTTCTTCAAGTTCAGAGTCCAGAATGACCATGACTTCGTATTTACGCATGTATTAACCCACCTCCTTCGGACTAAACGGCCACGGCATTTCCGTGACAGGAGGATTAATGCCCTCTTAGAGTAGCCGCAACAGGCTCTAGTTCCACAAGGGGTCGCTATTCCATAATGCTGGCGAGATTCCTCATGGTCACACACGCGATCTGAGAGCCGTAATTCTTGACTCCTGGTGTGGGTGCCAATGGGCGCTGAATCCAATTTTTGAAAGGGATTGCGTGTGTAAGGCTCAGGTCCACGTGAGGCAATAGGCTGACAGCGTGCGTATTGCAACCTGGAATGTGAACTCGGTGGGTGCCCGACTTGATCGGTTAGTGGAGTGGCTCCAGAGCGCTCAACCCGATGTGGTGGCGTTGCAAGAGTTGAAATGCACCGACGAGGCGTTCCCACACCTACCAATCCAAGCAGCGGGCTACGAAGCCGTCACCCACGGCACCGGTCGTTGGAATGGTGTTGCGATTCTTTCTCGGGTTGGCGCAACCGACGTTGTTCGGGGTTTAGTTGGACAACCTGATTTCGACGGGGCTTCCGAGCCACGGGCAATTGGAGCAACCTGCAATGGTGTGCGGGTCTGGAGTGTCTACTGCCCTAATGGTCGCGAACCAAGCCATGATCACTACAGGTACAAGTTGGAGTGGTTCACAGCGTTGAATGTGACCGCAAAATCAGAAATAGCCGACCATCCTGATCTACCGTTCGCTGTGATCGGTGACTACAACATCGCTCCGACTGACGAGGACGTGTGGGACATCGAAAAATTTGTTGATTCAACACATGTGACACTGGCGGAGCGTGCTGCACTGACCGACCTTGAAGCCATGGGCTTGATTGAGACCGTGCCGCGATCCCTTAAGGGTGAACCGTACACATTCTGGGACTACCGCAATGGTTCCTTTCACCGTGGTTGGGGGATGCGGATTGACCTTGTCTATGGGAATCAGGTGTTCACGTCACTAGTGCAGGATTCATACGTCGATCGCGATGCACGTAAGGGAAAAGGCGCCTCCGATCATGCACCTGTTGTTGTCGATCTAGATTTGTCCGTATGAGTCGTGAAGTCCGGCGGATTAGTGTCGAGCAGCATTCAGGGTTCCTAAATGGTGTGATTGCTTCTGGAACCACTTCGGTTTCTTTTTTGCAATTACCCGAATGGGGTAATGTCAAAGTGGGGTGGCGACCAGAGTCGGTTGGTTGGTTTGAAGAATCCACACTTGTGGGCGTTGCATTGGTGTTGTATCGCCCTATTCCAAAATTGCCGCAGCGTTCTTTGGCATACGTTCCCGAAGGTCCGGTTATTGATTGGGAAAGTGGCGATCTTTCTTCATGGTTGTCACCTTTGGTCTCGCACGTTAAGGGTCGTGGCGCGTTTCAATTAAAGATGGGCCCGCCCGTTGCCATCAAACAATGGGACGCGCAAACAATCAAGAGTGCAATCGGTGAAATCTCACTGCTTGGAGATGTTCCAAGTGATCGCAAATTCTCACTTGATGACTCGGTGATCAAGTCCATGCGTTCACTTGGATTCGTACAAGAGGAAAACGTTAGTGCTGGTTTCGGTGACGTACAACCACGTTATGTTTTTCAAGTACCACTTGCCGGTCGCAGTGAAGCCGAATTATTCGCCGGCTTCAACCAGCAGTGGCGACGTAATGTTCGCAAGGCTGAAAAGGCCGGTGTTGAAATTTCAATTGGCACGCGCGATGACCTGGCTGCCTTTCACCGGGTTTATGTTGAGACAGCTTCGCGTGATGGTTTCACACCGCGAGGCTTGGTCTACTTCCAACGCATGTGGGATGCACTAAGTGATCATTTTACTTTGCATGTTGCGCGCCATGACGGTCATGTTGCTGCTGCGACAATCATGATCACCGTTGGCGCGCATGCTTGGTACTCCTACGGTGCCTCCACTACCGCCGATCGTGATGTTCGTCCTTCGAATGCATTGCAGTGGTCCATGATCAAGGCAGCACGTGAATCGGGTTGTTCGGTATATGACCTGCGCGGTATTTCCAACACCTTGGACAGCTCAGATCACCTCTTTGGCTTGGTGTCTTTCAAACTGGGTTCGGGTGGCTACGCCCAGGAATACGTCGGCGAGTGGGACTGTGTGATTCGTAAGTCTTGGGCTCGCGCTTTTTCGATCTACCAGCGGCGAGGCTAGGAGGCAGATTGCTGTGATCCTGACATGATTGACGAGTGTCTTTCACCCTCAACATAAATGGCGACCGATGGCGTACTCACTTGCGCTCTGTTGTCAATGCAATCACTACCACCAGCGGCAGTTCACCCGTTCCGGTAGTCAAAGGAAATGGTTACGGAATTGGCCAAGAATTACTCGGTGCAACCGCCATGGAACTTGGTGCTGACACAATCGCGGTGGGAACCGTGTTTGAAATCGAGTCGGTTGTCAGTGTCACTCAAGGTGACATTGTCGTGCTTCAACCATTTGATTCACGTGACGCCGGAGCCGCCGCTAAATGGTGGGAAATCAGCAAGAAGTTTTATTCCGGTCGCATTATTCGCACCGTCGCAACTCTTGAGGCGCTTAATGAACTAATCACCGGATCTAGTGGTGTCCGCGTGATCATTGAGGCCCGCAGCTCTATGGTTCGTTTTGGTTTGACAGAACCCGAACTTATTGGCGTCCTGGGAAACGCCGATATTCGAGCCGCGCTTGCGACCGGGCAATTTTTTATTGAAGGAATTTCAGTCCACCTGCCCATTGAGCGCTCAGCCCCTGATTCACATGCCGTTGAAGTCATGCGATGGGCTGGGTTGTGGGAAGCGGAGACTGCGGTTTGGGAGGGCCACTCGCCCCCAGCTCCTGTGATATGGGTTTCCCATTGCAGTGACGCCGAACTTTCAACTATCCGCCAGAGTGTGAGCGAGTTGATCGTTCGAATGCGCGTTGGAACTCGACTATGGCTTGGTGATCGCTCGACACTTTCTGCGTCGGGCACCGTGTTAGCTGTGCACCCACTTTCTGAAGGTGTGAAGGTCGGCTACCGTCAACGAAAATCCGGAAAAAATGCCACATTGGTTGTGGTGAGTGGAGGTACCGCCAACGGGATTGGTTTGAGTGCACCTTCCCCCACTACATCCTTGCGCCAACGAGTTACTTCATTTGGAGTCGGTGCACTCGATGCGGCCGGAAGATCGATGTCTCCATTTAGTCTGGGAGGGAAGCAAAGGTGGTTCGCCGAACCCCCACACCAACATGTTTCGATGCTCTGGATGAACAGCGAATCTGTCCTACCGGAGGTTGGGTCTCAGGTCAGCGCCGAGGTTCGATTTACAACCTCACGTTTTGACGCTGTCTTTATTGACTGATCATTCCGGGAGGAAATGTCGAAAACAATCCATATTGCAAAGTACACAGTTACCCCAATGTGCACGAAGGTTGCTGCGGCATATAACTCTGGCGTAAGAGTTCTCGCATCATCGATTCCGTAGCCAGCCAGGAACCACCAGATCGCTGCGAAGTAGATAGCTTCGCCGAACTGCCAGATCAGAAAGTCCCGCCAATTTGGTCGGGCCAAGACGGCAAGTGGAACAAGCCAAAGAACGTATTGCGGCGAATAAACCTTGTTTGTGATTACAAAAGCCGCAAGAATGAGGAATGAAACCTGCGCAATTGTTGGAACAGTAGGCGCTTTCCTCACCAAAATCGCTATCGCTAACAGCAAAATCGTAAATATTGCGGTCGAAGCAAAATTGAGCAGGTTCTCGGGAACTGTTGGCAACCCAATTTGGGTGATGGCGTACCAGAAAGATCCGAAGTCAATTGCTCGATTGAAATTGAATGTATAGAAAGCCGCCCAGCCTTCAAAGTGTGCGATTGCGAACGGGATGTTAATCGCAAGGAAGGTCCCAATTGCCGTCACAATCATGATCAGTGTGGGTCGCCAAGATGCTGTTCGCCACGCTAAAAACACGAAAGCTACCAGTAAGAAAACCGGATAAAATTTGCAGACAATCGCTAGGCCGAGGAAAACACCCGTGAGAAAGGCTTTGTCTTTGGACCATGCCAAAAATGCAAGCGCAACCAGAGCAATCGGGACGAGGTCCCAGTTGATTGTTGACGCAAGGATCATGGTGGGTGCAAAAACCACCATCGCTGCCCGCCACGGATATCTTGGTTGGGTTAACGCGGTTGCAATTACTGTGATCACAAATGGAATAAACAACAACACGATATTTACATCAAAAAATGCTCGGTAGCCGTCGGGGTAAAATGAAGTGACCCACCCGGTGAGGACGGCGGCGATATATATAAATATTCCAGTACCCACTGGATACTCCAGATAGATACCGTTTGACCCGGCTTGAAGATAAGGAAAGATACCCTCGATAAACCCGCGGTCAGCGTAAAGAGCGGGTATGTCGGAGTAGCACAGGTGCATGTATCGCTGCGGATCTATCCAACCGTCCATAACACATGAAAAGTCGAGTAAATAGCCAAATGAATAGGTGACGGCCGCCAAAAAAATCAACACGTAGAGTGGTGGTAAAAGTGTGTAGCCTCGATTCGCGAGCTGACCAAATGGCCCGCCCACACGTTCAGAGATTTTTGAGTCGCTCACGGGTGAATTATGGTCTGCCTTCATCAATCGGTTGATCTGTCGGAGCCGGTTCGGGGCCAAACTCGTTTATCGGCTGCTCGACCGGTGCTGGATCTACCGCTGCCGGGTCAGATTCGGTGTTTTCGGGACCAAACTCGTTCACAACTTCAGGGATTGGACAGCCGAGAGGGATCTCTTCAAGATCTGTCTCAATAAAGTCTGGGCAGTCAATCGGCGACAGTGCTTCATCCGGTGGTGCTTGGAAGTTAACCACCGGCTGTTTTTTGAGTGAGCCCCTCATGAACGCGGTCCAGATTGCGGCCGGAAAAGAGCCACCGGTGACAGTGCCTAATCCACCGGTCCCCGACATTGAGATTGGCATGCCACTTGAGTCCTCTTTCGCCATGAGGACAGCTGCGGAGATTTGTGGTGTGTATCCGGCAAACCAAGCACTCTTGTTGTCGTCAGTCGTTCCGGTCTTAGCTGCTGCTGGACGATCAAGGGCGAGAGCGGCTTTAGCCGTCCCACTTGTGACAACTTTGTTCAAACTGTAATTCACTGTATTAGCAACTTCGGTACTAAACGCTGTAGTGAGTAATGGCTCGTATTGATAAATCAATCCACCATTGGGACCGAAAACTTGCTTAATGAATGTGGTAGTGCTTCGAACCCCTTCGTTGGCAAATGTCGCATACGCATTTGCCATGTCTAAGCCGGATGGTGATCCGGTCCCCAGAACAAATGTCAGGTCAGGTGATTCAAGGTTGAGACCGGGAGTTGTCTCTGGGATGCCTGCGGCAAGTGCTGCGTCCGCGACATTACGGACTCCTATTTCGGAGGTGAGTTCAACGTAGGCAGAGTTGATGCTTAGTTCGGTTGCTTGTAATAGAGACACCACACCGTAGGAATTATCTCCATAGTTATTTAAGGTGTAATCATTTACAGTTGCTGGGGAGTTTCCATTCCAAAGTGAATTTAGAGGTAAGCCCTGCTCGAGCGCTGATGCGAGTGCGAATGGTTTGAATGTGGAACCTGCCTGAGCGAACTGTCGCGTTGCGTTATTGATTTGATCGGTGATGAAGTCCGTACCGCCGTACATAGCGAGCACCTCACCGCTACCAGGCCTTACCGCCGCGAGTCCGATTCGTAATCCTTGTGTCCCTGAAGTTGGTCCTTGATTTTTTACCGCGCGCTGTGCGGAGCGTTGAGCCTTACGGTTAAAAGAACTTACAATTTTCAGACCACCTCGTTGAATTTCCGTTTCCGTATAGCCTTGGGCCAACAACTGTTGCTCAACAGCAGTGAGTAGGAATCCGACCTGACCCCCAAGTCGATCTTTTTGTTTGAAAGGAATAATCTCAGGAAAAATTGCCGCATCACGTTGAGCCTGGGTGATGTCCCCCAATACCGACATGGAGTCCAGGACGTAGGACCACCGTGCTTTGAGACCACTGAGATTGTCTTCGGGGTTGAGACCGGATGGTGATTTGATTACTGATGCGAGCACAGCTCCTTCTATGTAATCAAGTTCATTGACTGACTTGTTAAAGTATGCGACCGCAGCTGCTTCGATTCCATTTGCATTTCTACCGAAGTAAATCGTGTTGAGGTAGTCCTGAAGAATTTGTTCTTTGGAGATTACTGTTTCCAATTTGAAGGCAAGCAGTGCTTCATTTATTTTCCGCTTCCAAGTACGGTCTTGGGTAAGGAAAGCGATCTTGGCGTACTGTTGGGTGATTGTGGACCCACCTTGGGTGCTGCCCCCGGTCAAGTTATTGAGTGCAGCGCGGGCGATACCAATCGGTGAAATTCCACCGTGGTTATAAAAGTCTCGGTCTTCAGCTGCAAGGACCGCTTGTTGTATGTCCTCCGGAATGTCCGATAGGAGGACTGACCGCCGAGTGGACTCACCCAGTCGCCCGATTTCATTTGACCCGCCTGAGTAATAGACCACTGTGGCTTCGCTTGTGGCCAGGTCATTCGGACTTGGTACTTCGGTGCGTGCCAAGACAACGGCTAAAAATGTTGCGCCAATGGCCGTAAGGAAGATCAATGTCCACAAGATCCGCCGAAGCCAGCGACGGCGCCACAAAGGCGCGCGCTGCTCGCTTGATGTGCTCCGCTTAGTCGGCTTCTTTATTGCCGTCTTCTTACTCGCGGAGCCCTTCTGTGTAGGGGAGCTCACTTGTGTCCTATCGGGGAAGGGGACAGCTTCGGTCTACCAGGTCCTAGTCCAACAGATCTTCTGCTGGAATAGACGGCACGGCGCGCCGTGGAGTTCCATCTCCGAGTGAAAATTTTCGGAGAAGGTAGTTCCAATGGCAGTCGGGACACACTTCTACAACGTACACACGAAACTCACCAAATTTGTTGCACATGCCGGGTAATTCGCTGGCTTTGCGGATTCTTCCGGCATAGGGTCCAAGTTCATCACCGTAGATGTAGTTCAATTCCACAAGTTTTTTTCCCTTGCAGGCTGGGCAGTTGCCCGTTGCTTTCTCTCCATGGAACTTTGCGGCCTTGAGGAGATAGGGGTCCGCTTCGCAAAAATCGCTGCTCAGAGCACCACCACGATGCAGATTTGTAATATCTGCGGCCCGGGAAAGTCCATAATCCACCACATTGCGTGGTTTTTTTGGGTCAGAGACTGGTTCAGGTGATGGTAAAGGCCCCCGTTTGGGTATTTTCTTGCTCGAATCGCCACGGGCAACTCGACCACGGACACTTTCCCTGCGCATCTGGGCCATGGTTGAGTGTAAACCCATTGAACACTTCGGGGTAACCGCACATTAGATATATCGATCCGATATATTGCGCTACATGAGTAGCCGCCGCGACGTGTTGAGTTTTGCCATCCTTGGTGTACTCGGCGATGGCCCCCAGCATGGTTATGAATTACGGAAAAGCTTGACCACCATCCTCGGCCCGTTTCGGGCACTTTCTTATGGCTCTCTGTATCCCGCTCTCAAGCGAATGTATACCGCGAGATTAATTGAAGAGGAATCACTGACTCCCGCCACGCAAAGTAACGCGCCAGTACTTTCCGGCAAACGTGCCCGAATCGTGTATGCCATCACAGCTGAAGGTAAAGAGGTTTTTGGTGAATGGGCAAATAAGCCTGGACCTGAAGCGTGGGAAGACGAAGGATTCGCCGCGCACCTTGCTTTCTTTTCTGCAACCGAAGCACGCACCCGGCTTCGCATCCTTGAAGGTCGCCGCTCGCGCCTTGAAGAACGGGTAGATGTATTACGTGACTCGCTCACCCGTAGTAAAGAGCGGGTTGACGCCTACACACTTCAACTACAGCAACATGGACTTGAAGGAGCTGAGCGCGAAGTGCGTTGGCTTACCGAATTAATTGATCAAGAGAAAGTAACCCAGGAGAGGTAAGAAATGAGTGCACAATCCGGCGGAGAGATCCGTGTAGCAATTGTTGGTGTTGGAAACTGTGCTACATCCTTGATCCAAGGTGTGGAGTACTACAAGAATGCCAAGGCTGATGAGTTTATCCCCGGACTCATGCACGTTCAGTTTGGCCCCTACCACGTGAGTGACGTTAAATTCGTTGTTGCCTTTGATGTTGACTCCAAAAAAGTCGGCCTCGACCTCGCCGATGCAATCGGTGCATCTGAGAACAACACAATTAAGTTGTGTGACGTCCCCACTACCGGCGTCACAGTGTCACGTGGCCACACACTGGATGGACTTGGTAAGTACTACCGGGAAACCATCACCGAGTCTGACGCTGACGAGGTAGACGTGGTTCAGGCTCTCAAAGACGCACAGGTCGATATTGTTGTGTGTTACCTACCCGTTGGTTCAGAAGATGCGGCCAAGTTCTACGCACAATGCGCAATTGATGCGGGTTGCGGATTTGTTAACGCCCTACCTGTCTTTATTGCTGGCACACCCGAGTGGGCTAAGAAGTTTGAAGATGCCGGTCTGCCGATTGTTGGTGACGACATTAAAAGCCAAGTAGGAGCAACAATTACCCATCGCGTACTGGCTAAATTGTTCGAAGACCGTGGAGTGATTGTCGACCGCACCTACCAACTCAATGTTGGTGGGAACATGGACTTTAAGAACATGCTTGAGCGTGATCGCCTTGAATCTAAGAAGATTTCGAAGACCCAATCGGTGACTTCTCAGCTCTCACATGACCTAGGTGAGAGAAATGTTCATATCGGTCCTTCGGACTACATTGCCTGGCTTGATGACCGTAAATGGGCATTTGTTCGCCTTGAAGGTCGTGCATTCGGCGACGTCCCTTTGAATCTTGAGTACAAGCTCGAGGTGTGGGATTCACCCAACAGTGCTGGCGTAATCATTGACGCTGTCCGTGCAGCGAAAATTGCTATGGATCGCAAGGTTGGTGGCCCGATTCTTTCGGCATCCAGCTATTTCATGAAATCACCGCCTGTCCAATACAGCGACTCAGATGCAAAGCAGGCCGTCGAAGACTTTATCGCCGGCACCATCGAAAAATAGTTTTTCCGTAACAGGTAGCGTCGGCACCATGCAGGCGCTACCGATTGTTCGGGAGCTGCTTCACAGGAAAGATTTTCGGGCGCTTTACAGCACCAGGTTAGTTGGTCAGTTCGGGGACGGTTTCTTCCAAGCAGCCCTTGCCTCATTCGTTCTTTTTTCACCAGAGCGTGAACCGAATGCCGCCGCAATCGCCGTGGCATTCGGTATTTTACTACTTCCTTATTCCTTGATCGGTCCGTTTGCCGGAGTCTTTTTGGACAGATGGTCGCGCCGTAATATTTTAGTTCGAGCAAACCTACTCAAAGCTATACTCACGATTCCGGTAATCGCCGCCGTCCTTGTTGGTGATGAATCAGTTTTTCTTGGGTTTTCTGTTTTGGTGGTTCTTGGTGTAGGCAGATTTATTTTGGCAGGTTTATCCGCATCCCTGCCCCACGTTGTGGCCGGGAAAGAACTCATCACTGCAAATGCTTTGACACCTACTTCAGGAACGATTGCTTTCGTTATTGGTGCAACGACTGGTTTAGGAATCCGAGAAATATTTGGTGGTGGTGATCCTGGAAGTGTCGCACTCCTTCTATTTTCAATGGGCACATTTGTTTCGGCAGCTCTGATTTCCCGAACGTTTGGTGTCCTTGCTTTGGGGCCATCTCACCGATTGAGCCACACAATGGTGGAGTCGCTTCGAAGTGTCACCGGTGATCTAGCTTCCGGGGCTCGTACCCTGCACTCACACCCAAATGCTGCCAGGGCCTTAATGCTCGTTGTCATTAACCGGGTGTCATTTGGGGTAATAATCAGCGGATCACTCTTGCTCCTGCGCAACACATTCCATCAGAGCATCAACGCCAATGCAGCCCTCGCAGACTTTGTGGTTCTCTCCGGTTGCGCGGCGACCGCAGCGCTCATCGCTGCGATTCTGACACCGTGGGTAACCCGGAAGATTGGGATTCCCCACTGGTCGGCAATCACCGTAGGCCAGGCCTCAATTGGCATGCTGATATTCGCTTTCGGTGCTTCTGGTCAAAACTTTCCGTTGCTGCTCCTCGCCGGATTTAGCCTCGGTTTCGCAGGTCAAGCGGTCAAAGTGTGCTCGGACACAGTGATTCAAAAACAAATCCCAGATACCAGCCTAGGTCGGGTATTTGCACTATTCGACATGAGTGTCAATGTTGCATTGGTTGTAGGAATTATCACGGTGGCGGTACTCTCTCCCGTAAATGGTGTTGCTCCGATCCTTTATCTGGGTGTTGGTGTCGGATTGGCGTTGGCTAGTTATTGGTACTGGCGCACCGATCGCACCCACTAAGCCACATGCAACTGTGACTTTAAAGTTCTCACCTATTTCTTCCTACAAGGTCGTGTAGGATTTTTGTATGTCCAGTACAGCTACAGACCAGTATCAGCGCAGTCCAGTGACACGGGATCGAGTCCGTCCGCGAACTATTTTCTCGGTCATAGTTTTCGTGCTCGCAACGGTTCTCACTCCTGTAGCTGTTGCCGGGAACTGGGCTCACACCACAATTTTGGATACCGAGCGGTACATCGAAACCGTTGGTCCAATTGCTAGTAGCCCTGAAGTACAAGAAGCTTTCGCCGGTATTGTCACCGACGCAATCGTGGACCAGATTGATACTGAGTCACTGGTGGGTGACTTCCTCGGTGGAATTCTACCGAGCAACCCGTTAACCGATCGACTTGCCGGACCCTTAGCAACCGGGATTAATGGTTTGATCGGTCAAGCCGTTGACTCTTTCGTTTCTTCCGATTTATTCACCAACGCGTGGATAAAACTCAACACCGCAGCCCAAAAAGGCCTGGTTGCGATCTTAAAAAATGAGCCAAGTGGTCCAATCGAGATTCAGGGCGACGACGTGGTCTTAAATCTCGACACAATCATTGAGCTTGCCCAACAAAGATTAGTCGATGAGGGGATTTCGTTCGCTGCCAATATCACTATTCCACCCACGGACAAGCAATTTGTGTTGATGACCGCTCCAGCTTTAAATCAGGCCCGAATTTTCTATTCGTTCTCAGCACCAATTCTCACTTGGGTCTTAGTGATAGTGGCAGCAATGTTCGTGCTCGCAATTTTGCTCGCTCGCCGGAGAGCGCGGACAACGGTTGCCGTGGGAATTGCAGTTCTTGGTTCATCCCTTGTGCTGTACGCCATGATTACTTTTGGTGAAGGAATAGTCACTAATCAATTTGAGGGTAGTGTCTTTGAGGGTGCAGTGGTCGTTGTCTACCAAAACTTCCTGAACTATCTTGTTTCAGGATTACAAGCCTTACTCGCCCTTAGTGTGATCGTGATTGCGGGCGGTTGGCTGGCTGGTCGAACTAACTCTGCAAATTACGTGCGCGGCCTCCTCACACGCGGCCTCACGGGGATTGCCGATCACACTGGTTGGGATACGGGAGTGAAGCTCTCGCCATACGCCCCGATTATCCGCTGGGTTATTGTGTGTACTTGGTTGTTCGTGCTACTCGGTAGCACGCTCCTTGGCACCTTTAATGGGGTTTTATTCACACTACTTATCGCGGCAGTATGGACCGGGTTGGAGATCCTTATCCGCGCTCGGACCACCAAAGAAGAAGCCGTTCCTGAGCCAGTTGAGGTGCCAAAGGCCCCTGATCAAGCCTGAGTTCCAAAAGAAACTTGTATGCTTCCCCCACTTCACGGCCGGGTCCGATTCCTAGGATTTCCATAATCTGGGCACCGTTGAGGTCAGGTCTGATCGAGTCGAGTTCTTCTTGTTCCTGTAGGTCAGCAATCCGTTGCTCTAAGCCGTCATAGGCTTTTTGTAACGCTTCAGCCCGGCGTTTATTGCGGGTAGTTGAGTCAGCTCGAGTCAATTTGTGGAGTCGACTCAGAAGTGGCCCGGCGTCACGCACGTACCGGCGAACAGCTGAGTCACTCCATTCACCGGTGCCGTATCCATGAAAACGTAGATGTAATTCCACCAGTTGCGAGACCGCGTCAATTTGTTCGTTACTAAAGCGTAGTGCTTTCATTCGCTTCTTTGTCATGCGAGCGCCCACCGCCTCATGGTGGTGAAAAGAAACTCTGCCATCAGACTCGAATTTGCGGGTTTTAGGTTTTCCTATGTCGTGTAACAGCGCTGCCATCCGCAGGATTAAGTCACCTGGCAGTTGCGGTTCGTGTCCATTTTCCAAATCAATTGCCTGCTCCAGAACTTTGAGTGTGTGTTCATACACATCTTTGTGGTGGTGGTGTTCATCTTCTTCCAATTGTAAGAGTGGTAATTCCGGTAGTACGTATCCAGCCAACCCTGTTTCCACCATGACCGTTAAACCAACTCGGGGGTGATTAGACATGACGATCTTGATCAACTCTTCACGGATTCGCTCAGCCGAGACAATGTCAAGCCGTGATGCCATCTCGCGCATTGCATCAATTACGTCAGCCGCAATAGAAAACTGTAGTTGGGAGGCAAAACGTGCCGCCCGCAGCATTCGTAGGGGATCGTCTGAAAATGACTGTATTGGTGTGAAAGGTGTTCGTAGGATCTTTTTTTCTAAATCTTTTAAACCTTCAAACAGATCCACAAACTCCAATGTGGGAAGTATTAATGCCATTGCATTTACCGTGAAGTCACGGCGTCCAAGGTCAGCCGCTAATTCAGATCCAAACTCAACATCGGGCTTGCGGGAATCTGCATTGTAATTTTCACTGCGGTAGGTAGTGATCTCAATTTGGCGTTCATCCTTACTTGCACTAATTGTGCCAAATGCGATTCCGGTGTCCCACGATTTTTCAGCCCAACCATCCAACAGGCGTTGAATCTGGCTTGGTTCCGCGCTCGTGGTGAAGTCAAGATCGGCTAACGGGGAGGTTCGGCTTAAAAAAGCATCCCGAACCGGGCCGCCAACCAAGGCAAGTTCATGGCCAGCATTGTGGAAAAGGGTGCCCAATTCATAGAGCAGGCCCGCGACTGGGGCTAGGCTCTCGAGCGCTTGGCGTTGTAAGGAAGTGGACACGGCAACTAAGGTTACCCACCCGGAGCGTTTATCCTCACTACATGGTGTTTTTGAGCGACCGAACCCGCTCTTGGCACAGGTCTGCGTTGGTTATCTCTTTTTTAGTGTCAACTTTTGGATTAATGGGCCTTGGGTTGTCTCCCGCAGCAGCTGACCCCACCGGGTCAGTACTCGCCGTTGTGGTCGATCGTATTACTCCCATTTCCCCGCAACCCGGTGACACATTACGAATCTCGGGAAAGTTGCTTAATTCTTCGGATTCGGTCTTGACCAAGATATCCGCCCGCTTAGGAATCTCAGCTAGTCCCATTGAGAAGCGGGCCCAGATCGCACAGCAATCAGAACTTGAGCTCAACCCGGAAGCCGAGCCGATTGACTACTTCTTGAACAAAACCAAAGTCCTCCTCAGTGATGCACTTCAGCCGGGTGATGGGGCAAACTTTGAGGTAAGCATCCCGGTCAACGACCTACCCCTTGGGCGAGACGGGGTGTACGCACTAATGGTGGAAGTGCTCGGTGCTGATGGTTCGGGGAACGTGCGACGTCAGGGTGGTTTTCGCACCTTTATACCGTGGATGGGTCCGGACTCAAACCCCATCGACTTAGTCTGGCTGTGGCCACTTATCGACTACCCAGCCCAGGAAGCCAACAAGGTTTTATTAAATGACGAGGTCCCTCGATCATTGGCTCCCGGTGGTCGATTGGATTCCCTGCTCACGGTCGGCGCCGATAATGTAGACAAGGTAAGTTGGGTCGCTGATCCGCAGCTGCTTCAAGTCTCCCAGGATATGGCTCGTGGTTATCAAGTCCGTAACGGTCAGTCACTTTCGGTTGGTGATCTTTCTACTCAATCGGGTCAGTGGATATCCCGGTTGACAGAGGCCCTCCTCGCTAGTCAAGATTTTGATTCTGTGAAATCGGGGAAGAATGATCGGTTACCACTGTGGGTGACCCCATACGCTGATATTGATGCTGGAGCAGTAACCGCAGCCGGAATGGGAACCAATGTTGTCCGTTCCACCACCATGGCCACAGGCGTTGCATCTAATGTTTTGGGACAGGCCGTCAGCGGAACTTTGTATTGGGCACCAAGTGGGAGGCTGAATAAGGAAACTGGTGACCTACTTGCATCAAGTGGTGTTCGCACAGTAATCCTTCGCGCGAACGCACTGCCCCCATCACAACCAAATACGATTTCAACCGGTCTCGGAGTGCTGGGAACAACCTACAATGGCATGAACGCAGTATTGGTCGATCCAGGTTTGAGCGCAACACTGAGTCTTAATCAGTCTTCTCAATCAAATGCGATTTTGATGCGTCAGCGATTTCTTGCCGAAACGGCATTAATGAGTCAACTTATTCGTGAAGATGCACCTTCACGAATTATCGTGGCCGGACCACGGGACATTCGGTGGAATCCTTCACCCGAAGCCCTGAACGCCCTCCTGAGTGCAACGGGGTCTGTTCCTTGGCTGCAATCTGCATCTCTTTCAGACCTACTGATCGAAAACAGCACCGCAATTGCCCGCAAACGCGGTGGCTACGGCCCTAAAGCTCAAAAAGCCGAGTTACCGTCTGCCTATTTGAAAAGAGTCCAAAGGGCAAGTGATGAACTTGCCGCGTTAACGGCAGTACTTGATAACCCCCTTGGTATAACGCGCCCATATGCAGAAGCAATTTTACGAGCGCAATCAAGTGCTTGGCGGGTTGATCCTGCTACAGGTGAAGAATTAATTTCTAGTATTACCTCAAGTTTACAAGATCAAACTGACAAAGTTTATGCGCTTTCACAAGGAACCATCACCCTCTCGGGTGAAAGTGGTCTCGTGCCCGTGACTATCGCAAATGATCTTGACCGTTCCGTCACCATAGGTGTGCAACTGCGTGGAGATCCCCGTGCTCGTTTAAAAAGTGAGCCACTCTACGAAATCACTATCGAACCGGGAAAAAAGGTCAGTGTTGAACTTGCAGCGACGATTGTTGGAGGTCGCGCTTTGAGTGCTGGTGTCCAATTACTCACGCCTGAAGGCCAAAAATTTGGGCGTGTGGCTCAGATCGATTTGGTGTCAACCGCGTATGCCCGTGCTGCAGGCTGGGTGATCGGCGCCGCTTTCGTTGCCATTGTGCTTTTCGTTGTCGTAGGGATTACCCGGCGAGTTCACAAGGTGGCTACCAATGCACGGTCGGATTCACAGAAGAATGACCCATATGTCTGAGCGAGCGTTACTCGGTCCCAGCACCGTTATGGCAGTGGGAACCGTTACCTCACGAGTCACCGGGGTGGCGCGCGACATCACCATGACGGCCGCGTTGGGGTTCTTTCTGGTATCTGATGCATTTTCACTTGGTAACTCATTACCTAACATGATTTATATTCTGGTGATTGGTGGTGCGCTTAACGCGGTATTCATCCCACAACTTGTTCGTAAAATGAAAGATGACGCAGATGGCGGCCGCGCCTACGCAGATCGTTTGATCACCCTCACCGCAATTACTCTTTTTTTCCTGTCAGTCTTAGCAATTGTTATGGCCCCTCTTATTGTCGCGGTTTACACGCCAAGTGACTACCCGAAAAATGAATTTGATTTGGCCGTCGCGTTTACGCGTTTATGTTTACCGCAAATATTTTTCTATGGAATTTACACAATGTTCAGTCAAGTGTTGAACACCAGGGGAAAATTCGGTGCACCAATGTTCGCACCGATCGCCAACAATATTGTCGCGATTTCTACTTTCTTGTTATTCATCTATTTCGCTGGAACCGCTGCTGCCGCAGAAGGAAACCTGTCGTCGGGTCAGGTGTGGCTGTTGGGATTGGGAACAACCTTGGGTGTTGTTGCCCAAGCGCTAATTTTGATACCTGTTCTCATTCGAGCCGGTTACATGTGGCGGCCACGTTTTGATTTGCGTGGCCACGGTCTGGGTAAAGCTGGGAAACTTGCGGTGTGGACAATCGGGCTCGTACTGGTAAATCAATTGACATACATCGTGATCACCCGACTTGCTGCCCAGGCGAATGTCAACGCGGCCGCCCAAGAAGTTGTTGCTGCCGGGTTAACCACCTACCAAAAAGCACACTTAGTGTTCATGCTCCCACACAGTGTCATCACCGTTTCTATCGTTACGGCTCTGCTTCCCGCTTTGAGTCGAGTAGCACACGCGGGGAAACTTTCGCAGGTTGGTCGTGATATTTCCGGCGCTTTGCGACTCGTGTCATTTTTTATCATTCCCGTCACTGCCATCCTGTTCGTAGTTGGGATTTCGGTGGCGGTCCTACTCTTTGGCTTTGGTGCGGCAACAACGCAGCAAGCTGAACTCATGGGTCAAGTAATTTCAATCTTCATGCTCGGCATGATTCCTTTTACACTTTTTTATGTGTTGTTGCGTGGTTACTACTCGCTAGAGGACACTAAAACTCCCTTCTTCATCACTGTGATTTTCTCCCTTGTTCTTTTGGTGTTGCTCGTCCCTTTCTTTAATAACTTCACTGGTGGAGGCACACAAATTTCCTTTATGGCGGCCTGTTACAGCGGGTCCTACTGGGTTGGATTGCTCATCGCTTGGATTGTGTTGGCCCGTAAACTTGGTGGATTGCAATCTGGGACCACAATTGCGTCGATTACCCGAATGGGGGTTGCTGGTCTTTTTTCGGTATTCGCAATGCTCCTCGCCCAAACCCAAATCAATAATGCGATTTTTGGATCAAGTGAAAGTGTTGATCTGACTGACAAAATGAGTGTGCTGATTCGCTTAACTGTTGTTGTTTGTGTGGGGATAATTTCGTACCTTGTCACGGCTTGGATTTTTCGAGTACCGGAAATCACCCTTGCCTACCGTGTCATCCGTAAAAAACTAGGCTCTAAAGTAAAGTCGTGATCAGATCAGGAACCAAGTTCGATCGCTACACACTTTTAGAAGTGGTCAGCGAACACGAACCTAGGGTTAAAGGTGAATTCGAAGTCCAATTGTGGCTCGGCCAAGACGAGATTTTGGATCGTAATGTCGCGGTTCGTTTGGTGAGGACCGAAGACCGGCGTGTGCCTAAGGTGCTGGGAGCAGCCCAAGCAGCAGCAATGGTTGACGACCGTCGCCTGCTACGAGTCCTAGATATTCTTGATATTAGAAATACGTTGGAACATCCCGCTTACACGGCAATTATTAGTGAGTGGTGCACGGGAACGCCACTTCACGAAGCGCTTATGGACGCGGGCACGTCCGCTTTTGATGCTGAGTTCTCACTGGATTCTGTTTCCAATCTTGCCTGGGCGTTAAATGCTTGCCTCACATTTAATCTCGAGCATGGACGGTTACGGCCCAGTTGTGTGTTCTTGACTGAAAGCTCGGAAGTATTGGTCAGTG
The DNA here is from genome assembly GCA_002390705.1 of Actinobacteria bacterium UBA4426. Lineage (GTDB taxonomy): Bacteria > Actinomycetota > Actinomycetes > S36-B12 > S36-B12 > UBA4592. The sequence continues at coordinate 51,385 of DGQA01000031.1, forward strand.
GTCTGGCCGTGGACCACGCACTTTTTGGCCCATTATTTGGGAATGAGAGCACCTATGATGCAACCGAAAATAAAGATGTAAACGGCTTGGGTTCGTTGCTTTACTGCTTCACAACCGGTCTTTGGCCCTATCCTTGGTCCACGAGTGAAAATGATTCCGGCCCTTTTTTGAGTGTTCATGTGCCCTTCTCACCCAAAGTGGGTAGAGATATCCCGCTGCCATCAAGCGTGCGGGCCAGTATCCCGCGTGTGGTAGATGATCTCGTGAGTAGAAGTGTGATCGGGGCGAGCAAATCGCGTGGTGTTACCCGAATCCAAGATTCACTCGGTTTTGCCAATGCAATTGCGTCCGCGAAGGACTACTTCACACCGATGAGTACCACCACTGTCCGAGCACCGGCTGGAGTTTCCCAAAGCGCCTCACCCGCAAGTGTCGCTCAACGCATGATCGCAGTCGCAGTGGCTGCGGCTCTTGTACTCGCTACCGCTGTTGTTGGGTTCCAACTTCTCAACAGATCCGCCACATCCAGTTCACAACTGGATTCGAATGACAACGTTGTAGACCCTTTGGAAATCTTAACCAGCCCGGCCACCCCTTTTATTGAAGTTGATGTGGGCAACATTGCCGAGGTGGTCCCAATTGCGTCGGCGCGTTCATTTGACCCTCGTGGTGGTGCCCCGAACGGGGTGTTGGGGAAAGAAAGGGAAAAGGGCGCACCGTTAGCAATCGATGGGGACGCGGTCACTGCCTGGACCACTAAGGCGTATAAATCCTCTACTTTAGGTAAAAAAGGTGGGGTTGGGCTCATCTTGGATCTCGGCCAAGAAGTAGATGTGACCGGTGTCTCGCTTGGTCTGGTGGGCTATGGGACCGACCTGCAGATCCGGGTTGCCAACGAAATCCTCCCTGACCCGGATTTGTGGACCAGGCTGGTCAGTATTGAAGATGCTGGCCCGCAAATCGATTTACGCGCCCCTCGAGCGGTAACGGGGCGTTATGTCTTGATTTGGCTCACGGGTATCCCACCAAAAGAAACTGGTGATCGCTTCCAAGCTGGGATCGCGAGTGCTTCGGTTTTTGGTGCCACCGTGTCCGAATCCTGAAACTAGCTCACGAAACTCACGACCGGGCACAGCCACGCCGCATCTTTATGCTCATTAGGCTTGATGCGTGCCAGCGACGGACTTACGTGAATTTAGTGATCGCGAGTTGATCGCTGCGCACATAGCCGGTGATTCACATTCGTTCGGCGAATTGGTCTCCCGTCACCGGGATCGCCTTTGGGCAGTTGCGCTTCGCACTACCCGTGACCCGGAGGAGGCATCTGATGCACTCCAAGATGCCCTTATCTCGGCGTATCGGCGAGCCGATCAGTATCGCGGGGAAGCCGCTGTAACCACCTGGCTACACCGGATTGTCGTGAATGCTTGTCTGGATAGATTGCGGCGTAAGGCAGTGCGCCCCACCACGACCTTGCCCGACCACAACGAGAACAACAGCCGCGAAATGATAGAACCGCGAGATGCCATTGCCGAACGTGAAAACTGGATTGAAATCTCGGCCGCGCTGGCTGAGTTGCCGCAGGACCAAAGAGAGGCCATTATTCTGGTAGATGTCCAGGGATATTCCGTCGACGCGGCCGCGAAAGAACTTGATTGCCCCACCGGGACCATTAAGAGTCGGTGTAGTCGCGGCCGGAGCAAACTGGCCGAGTCTTTGGGACACTTGCGGAACCAAGACAAGGGTGAGATCGTCACATCAATAGAACCAGATCGAACCTCACACCCCACAGACGCTCGGAAGGAGGAGTAACGTGAAAAGCACAGACGGAGACTCCGAATTACCTGAGCTTGAATACCCGGAACTTACGGGTGAGCTGAGGGCATTTGGGGAATATTTGGACGCCCAACCGGTTGAGGCAATGCCCTCACATGTTTGGGAGCAGATTGCAACCACCCTTTCACTTGAATCTGCTGACCGAGTAGTCCCTGATTCACCTGCGGCCCTTGGCTCAGATCCTGCGGTCTTAGAACTCGATAGCTACCGCAAGCGCCGGATTGGTGGCAAGTGGGCCGGTGGTCTGGTTGCGGCCAGCGTCACCCTCTTCGCAGTCGGGATTGGGGTCAATGTCGTAAATTCAGACTCCAGCGACCAGAACTCAGTTGTGGCTGACGCCCCTATTCCCGAAGATCAAGTTGCCAATTCAGGTTCACTCAGTGCTGCCTCACCCCAAATCATTCAGGCTGGTTTTGTGCCTCCCGCGATTGAAATCATGGAGAGCGGTAACGATTACGACTCTGTAAATCTGAGGGACATCATCGACCGGATACTGCGTAAAATTGGGGTTGAGAAGCCCATGGACATGTTTATGGCCCCGGTTCAGAACATGGAAGCCAAGAAAATGTCAATCGGGACTGGGATGACTGGGAGTGTGGATTCCTTGCGTAAATGCGTCACCGCGATCACTAATTCCGAATCTTCCCAGGCCTTATTTGTAGATCGTGCTACTTACCAAGGTATGGACGCCGGGGTGATTGTGATCCCCATGACCATGTTCACGGGAATGGATGCGGCGACAACGAGTGATGAGCGCGCGCAGCTAGGTCTCGCCCTTGAGTCATTGGGGACGGACATGAGCGCACTCGACGTGTGGGTTGTCGGTCCCGACTGTGGAAATCTCGCACTCGATGTGTACTCCCACATAAGCCATTCACTCAACTAGAATCGATTAAGTCCCCCAAGCGTATACTCCTATCTTACATCCGTTCCTTGGCACCACCAAATGAAAGTAGTGATTTTTCGTGAGTGAAGTTCGTAATGTAATCATCATCGGATCTGGCCCAGCCGGCTACACAGCAGCGATTTATGCGGCGCGAGCCCAAATCAATCCCTTACTTTTTGAGGGTTCGGTTACCGCTGGTGGTGCACTCATGAACACTACCGACGTTGAGAATTTCCCTGGGTTTGAAAACGGAATCATGGGTCCCCAACTCATGGAAGATATGCGAGCGCAAGCGGTGAGGTTTGGCACTGAAATAATTACAGACGACGTAACTCAGATTAACGTTGATGGCGACATTAAATCTGTCACGGACGGCGCCGGTAACGTGTATCAAGCCCACACTTTAATCCTGTCCATGGGTTCGGGTTACCGCGAACTTGGCTTACCGAATGAAAAACGCCTGAGTGGTCATGGAGTTTCTTGGTGCGCAACTTGTGATGGCTTCTTCTTCCGTGAACAAGATATTGCTGTCGTTGGTGGTGGTGACTCGGCACTGGAAGAAGCGATCTTCCTAACCCGATTTGCTAAGTCTGTAACACTGGTTCACCGTCGTGGAGAATTACGTGGTAGTAAAATCATGCAGGAGCGGGCTCTCGCCAACGAGAAAATTCACGTTGCTTGGAACAGTGAAGTAGCAGCCATTCACGGTGAGGCAAAACTTTCCGGGGTCACACTTCGCGACACTGAAAATGGTACCGAGCGTGAAATTGCCATCACTGGCTTGTTTATTGCAATTGGTCACGACCCACGCTCAGAACTGCTATCAGGGAAGGTTGATCTTGACCCTGAGGGCTATGTACTCGTTGAGTCCGGATCCACCCGCACCTCTGCCCCAGGCGTGTTCGCTTGTGGCGACCTGGTCGACCACACGTACCGACAGGCGATCACGGCGGCTGGGACCGGTTGTGCCTCCGCGCTCGACGCTGAGCGTTATCTCGCCCACCAGTAGTAATCACCGTAAGCCTTTTCGCTAAGTTAGACCCCAATCAAAGGAGAATGGCATGGGAGCAACCAAGATCGTCACCGACGCAAACTTCGCAGACGAAGTACTCGTGAGTGAAAAGCCGGTACTTGTTGATTTCTGGGCTGAGTGGTGTGGGCCATGTAAAATGGTGGCCCCGATCCTGGAGGAAATCGCGGCAAATAACGACGGGCTCGTAATCGCCAAAATGAATGTTGATGAAAACCCGTCAACCCCAGCCTCCTATGGCATCACTTCGATTCCCACCATGAACGTGTACCAGGGCGGGGAAATTGTGAAGACGATCATTGGCGCTAAGCCAAAGGCTGCTTTACTCGCTGACCTCGCCCCGTACTTGTAGGAAATGCTCCGCCTTGGGTCAACCGGGGCGGCCGTAGCGGAGGTCTGCGCACGGCTCGCGCACCTGGGTCTACTTGCCGACAACAGTGGCACTGCTGTTGCAACGAATATTTACGATGAACATGTTGTTGATGCTGTGCGCACATTTCAGCAAGAGCGTGGCATTACTGTTGACGGTCTTGTTGGACCAGAGACTTTTCGCAGGCTTGATGAAGCTCGCTGGCAACTAGGTGACCGTGTCCTTTCATTTACTGCGGGCCACTTAATGGTGGGTGATGACGTCACCGAGCTACAACGACGGCTCAACCAACTTGGTTTTGATGCAGGAAGACCCGACGGAATTTTTGGTCCCGCAGCGGACCTTGCCGTACGTGAATTTCAACGTGGAGTGGGGGTGAGTGCCGACGGTACTTGCGCCCTTGACACCCTGCGCGCATTTGAGCGTCTATCGCGATCAATTGTCGGTGGTGACTCGGGCGCATTACGAGAGCATGCATCACTTGCTTCATTGAGAACTGGGATCGCTGACAAGGTTATTGTGATTGATCCGGGTGAAAGTGTGCACCCTGAATTGACCTACGCGATTTGCGTGCGCATTGAAGGTCGGCTCGCAGCCCTTGGTACACAGGTACTTCTTACCCGACCTGAGGCACCTCTGGAACGAAAAACCCAGTCAATGCATGCCAAGTTTGCTAACGATATGGACGCCGACATTGTGATCTCGCTACACCTAGATCACGTCGAGAGCGCAAAACCTAATGGAATTTCGGTCTACTACTTTGGTTCACCTAGCGGTGGGAACCAATCAACGGGTGGGCGAATCCTCGCGGAGTTGATCAACGAGGAACTCACCAGCAGAACAGACCGGAAAGACTGCCTAATTCACCCTAGGACTTGGGATCTTCTCCGTTTTACTCAGATGCCCACGGTTCGCATTGAGCTTGGTTACATGTCTAATGTTGGAGACGCCAAGCGCCTCACCTCAGAAGCGTTCCACGACGCCGTGGCTGAGGGTGTAGTCGCAGCACTTACTAAATTTTGCTCTCCCCGGTAGGCCAGAGCAGACGCACTAAGAACCCCAATCCCACACCAATTGAAATTAACAACACTGCCGAGAAGAATCGTTTCACCTCGCACCTCCTATCCATGAAAGAATACGCCCATGACAAATTGGAGTGGCTACGCCCACCGGGTTCGCTTTAGCGAAGTTGACCCACAGAGCATTGTGTTTAATTCCCGCTACCTTGAGTTTTTTGACGCGGCAAGCATTGAGTTCTTCCGCTTCTTCGGGTACCCCCCAGACCTGATGCAGTCTGCTGGATTGGAACCGGTCCTAGTTGAAGTCAATCTTCGCTACCACCGATCAGCTCAACTCGATCAGATCATTCACATCAGCATTACTTGTTCACGGCTAGGAAATTCGAGTTTTGATTTAGATTTTGAAGCTCGGATTCAAGATCCTGAAAGTAGTTCGCTAGGAACTGATTTAGTCACTTCAGCAAAAATAACCTATGTCAACGTAGATCAGGTGACGAGGGAATCAGTACCGATCCCGATCGCGTTCCGCGAGTTTCTCGCTACAACAATTCCAGAATAGTTGCATTGGCCATTCCGCCACCTTCGCACATGGTTTGTAACCCGTATCGGATGTTGTTGCGCCGCATGTGATGAACCAGAGTTGTCATAATGCGAGCACCGGAGGCGCCTAATGGGTGCCCGAGGGCAATCGCGCCACCGTTGGGATTGGTAATCCCGTGATCAGCGCCAGTATCTTTCAACCAGGCACCTACTACGCAAGCGAATGCCTCATTGACTTCGAAGACCCCAATGTCACCGAGGGAAAGCCCTGATTTAGTAAGCACTTTCTCAGTAGCAGGAATAGGCCCGGTCAACATGATCACTGGATCAACACCCGCCATAGCATTGGTGTGCACTCGAACAATTGGCTGCAACCCCAACTCCTTGGCCCGTTCACTGGTCATCACAAGTAGTGCGGCGGATCCATCAGAGATTTGCGAAGCGTTTCCAGCTGTAACAACACCCTTAGGGTTAAAAGCGGGTTTTAATACTGACAGGGTTTCAGTAGTTGTTCCGGGGCGAATTCCTTGATCGACACTCACTCCCGCAATAGGTAACGTCTCAGAGTCAAAAATTCCGTCACTGCTCGCCTTGGCGGCACGCTGCTGGGAAATAGCAGCGATCTCATCTAGTTGCTCGCGCGAAAGTGCCCACTGCTCGGCAATCATTTCGGCACTTAAGCCTTGGGGAACCAGATGTGGGTAGTGCTTCAACATCTCGGGACTAAATGGTCCGTCTCCACCCGCCATATTGCTAAACATCGGTACCCGCGACATGGATTCAACACCACCAGCGATAACAATGTCGGAATTGCCGCTGATGACCGATGCGGCAGCGAAAGCAACGGCCTGTTGGCTTGAGCCGCACTGACGGTCAATTGTGGTTCCGGTGACACTTTGTGGGAATCCGGCTGCCAAGGCGGCGTTACGTCCAATATTGGTGCTTTGTTCGCCTACTTGACCCACACATCCCCAATACACGTCTTCGACTAGATGGGATTCAATCCCAGCACGGTTAATTACCTCGCGCAGGATCGCCGCGCTGACATCCACCGGATGCATTTCGCTGAGGGCGCCTTTCCCTGGTTTTCCAATCCCTACCGGAGTTCGAACGGCTTCAACAATTACGGCGTCTCTCATGGTTTAAGTATTCCTTATCCGGAGTAAGTTCTAGGTAATAAGTTGGGTAACAGGTTCCAGCAGATCATTTATCTGGTTTGTACGCAGCATGGTAAGTGCAATCAACATAAAAACCAGGCTCAAGACACCCGCAATTTGGACCGGTATTCGGATTCTTTTCGGTGGAAACACCATGATTGTGGCTACTACAGCACCCACAATTAGCCCACCAAAATGTGCACGCCAATCAACAAGTGGTGAGAAGAAGCCGATTGCCACGTTGATAGCGAGTAGAAGTAGCACTTGGCTAATGTCGTAACGCAATCTGCGCCCAGCGACAATTAACGCACCCATCAGTCCAAATATCGCACCGGAAGCACCGACGGAGACGGTGTTTAAGTCGGAGAACCAGTAGGAAGCAACTGAGCCTCCCAAAGCAGCTAAGAGGTAGAGAACAGTGAAGCGAGTGTGACCAAGGATGCGCTCAAGTGTTGATCCAAGAAAAAACAATATGTACATGTTGAACGCGATGTGAATAAAAGATCCATGTAAGAAGGCACTGGTAAATAGTCTCCACGATTCGCCACCTTGAGCGATTGCTACCGGATACATGCCGTATTCCACGGCGACTTGATTGATTCCTTCTAGATACTGGATCGCAAAAAAAAGAACGTTGATGCCAATGAGTGAATATGTCACGCGCGGGGTGGTGATCACTGCTCCACCAGCGACAGTTCTTGTTACTGGCGGAGCAGTGGCTTTCATGCAGTCTGGGCACCGGTAGCCGACGGGTGCTGCGATCATGCAGTTGGTACAAATTGGTTTTTCACACCGTGAACACGAGATGCGGGTGGGTCTATCTGTGTGCCGATAGCACGAAGGGGAATCTTCCACTTAATTTAGGTGCGAATAATTTCAATCGACTGCATCACCACGTCAACCTTGGGGCGATCCTGGGATCCGGTTTCAACTGCAGCGATCGCATCCACAACGTCGCGGCTAGCTTGATCAGCGACTTCCCCAAAGATTGTGTGTTTGAAGTTTAACCACGTGGTTGCTGCAACGGTGACGAAGAACTGGGATCCATTGGTGCCTGGACCTGCATTTGCCATGGCTAGAATGTAAGGCTTATCAAATGTGAGTTCGGGGTGTGCTTCGTCCTCGAATCGGTAACCGGGGCCGCCTGTTCCGGTACCCAGTGGGTCTCCGCCCTGAATCATGAAACCGGGGATAATCCGGTGAAAGACCAAGTCTTTGTACAAAGGTGCACTCGACTTCGCGCTCACCCGTGGGTCAGTCCATTCCTTGGTTCCCTCGGACAACCCGGTGAAGTTTTCCACCGTTTTAGGGGCATGGTCAGGGAAAAGATTGCAGTTAATGTCCCCGAGGTTTGTATGAATAATCGCTTGTAGTGTCATGTGCAGATACTTTCACGCTACCGTTAGGGGTACTCGCGCGGGCGGTGAATTTGCCCACGCAATGCTTCACGGGCGTAATGCCCGTGTTCCGGGTCACCAGTAAGCGAAACGAGGAATTGTGGAGCTTAGGAGACTCGAACTCCTGACATCTGCCTTGCAAAGGCAGCGCTCTACCAACTGAGCTAAAGCCCCTCATGTTGCGGGTTGCGTATCGATTGCGCCGAACCTGTGTTCAGTGCGAGCCGAATGCTAGCGCAGGTCCTGATCGGCTCCGACTTCAGACCAAAGATCGTCGTCACTCTGATTTGCGGTGACCTGCCGGAATACCAGGTATCCAACTCCAGCCAAGATGGCAAGTAAAAGCAGTTTCTTCATACCGTGAAGATACACGCTTAACGAAGTTGCTCCACACCTACCTCTCGTGGGCCCAGATGGACTTGAACCATCGACCTCTTCCTTATCAGGGAAGCGCTCTAACCAAGCTGAGCTATGGGCCCGAAATAGCGTGCCGAGACTACCTGACCACTCACCCCCGGATACATGGGGATGTGATTTCACCCGTTAATGCCTATGCCGTGATAGTGAAAAGGGAGCCCGGTAACCTTGTCAGATGAAGGGAATAATTCTGGCTGGTGGGACCGGGAGCCGTTTGTGGCCCATTACCAAGGGTGTGAGTAAGCAACTGCTCCCCGTCTACGACAAACCGATGCTGCACTACCCCTTGGCCACCTTGATGGCAGCCGGTATCCGTGAAGTCTTGGTGATTACGACCCCTGAGGACTCGGAGTCCTTCTCCCGGCTTCTAGGTAACGGTTCAGAGTGGGGAATGTCGATCACTTTTGCAACCCAGCCACGGCCTGAAGGGCTTGCCCAAGCGTTTTTAATCGGTGAAGAATTCTTGGCCGGCGACTCTGTGGCGTTGATCCTGGGTGACAATCTTTTCTATGGCGCTTCCTTAGGACGTAAACTTGCAGAGTTGACATCAGTTGAGGGTGCACATGTGTTCGCCTACGAGGTTGCCAACCCCAGTGAATATGGTGTTGTCGTATTTGATGACAACGGGGTTGCGCTCTCGATCGAGGAAAAGCCAAAGAGCCCTCAGAGCTCTTATGCTGTTCCTGGCTTGTATTTTTACGACAACACTGTTGTTGCGGTGGCCAAGTCGATCAAGCCTTCTGATCGCGGTGAACTAGAAATTACCACCGTTAACGACCATTACTTACAGGCTGGGAAACTAAAAGTGGCGGTTTTGGAGCGGGGAACTGCGTGGTTGGATACGGGAACGTTTCGATCACTGCAAGACGCCGGAGAGTTTGTGCGGGTGATGGAAGACCGCACTGGAACCAAGGTGGGTTGTGTTGAAGAAATTTCTTGGCGTAATGGTTGGATCTCTTCCGAACAGCTCTTGACCTTAGCGCAACCGTTACTCAAGAGTGGATACGGCGACTATCTTGTTGCACTTGCCAATAAGTAATTAAAAAAATTATGGTTAAGCGTCTTCAGAGAGCACAACTTCAACACCGCCGGTAATTCCTACCGTTAAGTTGTACAGGATTGTGAAAAGCCCAGCAAATGTGGAAACTAAAACTATCTCGACTGAAGCAAGAATAAGGGTAGAACCGATCACTTGACTAAATCCTAATGAAGTAACGAGGTCAAGCCCACTGGTGCTGCCCACCACGTCGGTAACTGTGCCTGACAAAGATTCGATTACCCCGGTGCGATCCAAAATGAACCAGACGGCAGTGACAGCTACCACAAGAACAATGGCGATTGTTAGTGAAAGGATGAAGGCCGCTTTGGTCACCGACCAGGGATCGAACCTGGTCACGTACAGACGGACCCGCCGCGGACCCCCACTCACTCTGTTGCCTGACCCGTGGCTGCATCGATTTCGTCAGCTACCTCAGTGATGTCGGTTAACTGGGTTCCTTCGTTAGCATCTTCGTTAGCATCTTCGTCATCGTCATCGTCTTCCGCGCCTTTAGCTACGGCTACAACCGTTGTGTCGTCACCTAATCGCATCATGCGTACACCCATAGTGTCCCGACCAGAAGCCCGGATTTCATCAACTTTGGTGCGGATCACTACACCGTTAGAGGCAATAGCGAAGATTTGATCTGTGTGCGAACACACCATGGCGCCAACTAATTCACCGCGCTGCTCAGGGAGCTTCATGGCGCGCACGCCCTTGATCCCTCGGCCTTTGGCGGCCCACTCATCAACTGACGTCCTTTTAGCAAACCCACCGTCAGTGATAGTCACCACAAAGGTTCCAGGGGTGACTACATCCATTGACAGTAGGGCGTCGTCTTCGCGGAAACGCATCCCGATCACACCGCCCGTTGCTCGCCCCATGGGGCGTAAAGTCGCGTCATTGGCTGTGAAACGCGCTGAGAGACCTTTTTTGGAAACAAGAAGTAAGTCATCGGTTTCTGACACCAGACGCGCCCCATTAAGTTCATCACCATCGTGGAGGTTGATCGCAATGATTCCTCCTTGACGGTTGGTGTCGTACTCACTTAGGCGTGTTTTTTTCACCATGCCGGTGCGGGTTGATAGCACTAAGTAATCACTTTCGGCATAGTTGGGAATTGCCAGCACTTGCGCAATCGTTTCATCTGTTTGAAACGCCAACAGGTTGGCAACATGTTGTCCCCGTGCGTCCCGGCCTGTTTCAGGAAGCTGGTAGGCCTTTGCCCGATACACCCGACCAAGGTTTGTGAAGAACAAAATCCAATGGTGGGTAGTGCTGACGAACATGTGTTCAACTACATCGTCCTGGCGTAGGTTGGCCCCTTTAACTCCACGACCGCCGCGGCGTTGGGCTCGGTAAAGATCACTGTGGGTCCGTTTTGCGTACCCACCTGAAGTTATCGTGACGACGACGTCTTCGACGGCAATGAGATCCTCGTCAGTGACGTCACCGTCCCAGGCCACGATCTCGGTTCTCCGGTCGTCACCGAATTTGTCAGAAATCTCGGTGAGTTCGTCACTCACTATTGCGCGTTGACGCTGGTCTGATGCCAAGATGTCGTTGTAGTCAGCCACTTTAACCATGAGATCGTTATATTCGTCAACTATTTTTTTGCGTTCAAGTGCTGCTAGACGGCGTAGCTGCATATCAAGAATTGCTGTTGCTTGAATCTCATTAATCTCAAGAAGGTCGATTAGCCCGACGCGGGCATCTTCAACGGTCGCACTTGCGCGAATCAAGGCAATGACCGCGTCTAACGCATCGAGTGCTTTAAGGTAGCCACTGAGAATATGAGCACGCTCCTCCGCTTTACGTAGGCGGAAACGAGTGCGTCGTTGAATTACTTCAATTTGATGTAACACCCAGTAACTCAGGAATTGCTCTAGCGTCAAAGTGCGTGGCACTGAATCTACGAGTGCCAGCATGTTGGCACCGAAGTTGTCTTGGAGCTGGGTGTGCTTGTACAGCTGATTTAACACTACCTGGGCGACCGCGTCGCGTTTAAGTTCAATGATCAAACGCATACCCGTACGCGATGATGAATCATCACGGACGTCAGAGATTCCGGTGAGTTTTGCTTCACCGACGAGTTCAGCGATCCGTAGGAGAAGATTATCTGGATTTACCTGATAAGGAAGTGCCGTGACAACGAGGATTTGCCGTCCTCTTTTATCCTCGTCGACGGTAACCACTGCGCGCATGGTGATTGAGCCACGACCGGTCCGTTGAGCGTCCTCGATTCCTTTACGCCCCACAATCAAGGCCCCTGTGGGAAAGTCAGGACCCTTGACTAAATCCATCAATGCCGCTTGGCGCTCTTCAACTGTTGACTCAGGGTTGGACAGCAACCACTGCGCACCGGCTGCGATCTCACGCAAATTGTGTGGGGGGATATTGGTGGCCATACCAACTGCGATACCTGAACTCCCATTTACCAAAAGGTTGGGGAATCGACTTGGTAGTACCGAGGGTTCCAGGGTACGACCGTCATAGTTTGGTTGAAAGTTGACGGTTTCTTCGTCGATATCGCGCACCATCTCCATGGCGAGTGAGGCCATGCGACACTCGGTATAGCGCTGTGCTGCGGGGGGATCATTGCCTGGTGAACCAAAGTTTCCTTGGCCTTGTACAAGCGGGTACCGCAATGACCACGGTTGGGCTAGGCGTACCAGTGCGTCGTAGATCGCGCTGTCACCATGTGGGTGGAAGTTACCCATGACGTCGCCCACGACACGGGCACTCTTAGAGAAGTTGCGATCCGGACGGTAACCACCGTCGTACATTGCATATAAAACGCGACGGTGAACTGGCTTGAGCCCATCGCGTACGTCGGGTAATGCGCGAGAGACGATCACCGACATGGAATAGTCAAGATAAGAACGCTGCATTTCGGTCTGTAGGTCCACCGGTTCAATTCGACCGTGGTTATTAACTTCTTCTACTACTTCAATGTCTTCTGGCACGTTGTTCTCCGTTAACTATTTTCTTGATTAAATGTCTAAGAAGCGAACATCGCGGGCGTTTTGTTGAATAAAATTTCGTCGTGACTCAACGTCTTCACCCATAAGCACACTGAACATTTCGTCGGCTTGCGCTGCGTCGTCTAACGTTACTTGGAGTAAAACGCGGTCTGCGGGATTCATGGTTGTCTCCCACAATTCATCCGCATTCATTTCACCAAGACCTTTGTAACGTTGAATTGATTCTTCTTTCGGAAGTCGTCGACCTGCTGCTAGCCCTGCTTCCATAAGAGCATCTTTTTCTCTATCTGAATACGCGAAGTCAGCAGCTTCACGTGACCACTTTATTTTGAACAGCGGTGGTTGCGCTAAAAAAACGTGGCCATGTTCAACGAGTGGTCGCATAAAGCGGAACAGGAAAGTCAACAACAGTGTTCGAATATGTTGTCCGTCAACATCAGCGTCAGCCATAAGGACAACTTTGTGGTAGCGTAACCTGTTAAGGTCGAATTCGTCCTGGATACCAGTACCGAAAGCCGAGATCAACGCTTGGACTTCAGTATTTTGTAGTACCCGGTCAATTCTCGCTTTTTCCACGTTAATGATTTTTCCGCGGATCGGAAGAATTGCCTGGGTGCGCGGATCGCGACCTTGACGCGCTGAACCACCAGCACTGTCGCCCTCAACAATAAATACTTCACAATCTTCTGGTTCCCGGCTAGAGCAGTCAATGAGCTTACCGGGCATTCCTGCTCCCCCCAGTAGCCCTTTTCGGTTACGTGCCAGGTCGCGTGCTTTACGTGCTGCTATCCGCGCAGTTGCTGCATTGACTGATTTACGCGCAATTTCTTTGCCTTCGGCGGGATTCTGTTCAAACCAGGCACCAAGTTGGTCGTTGACCACCTTTTGGACAAAGGCTTTCATTTCAGTATTTCCTAGTTTGGATTTTGTTTGGCCTTCAAACTGGGGTTCAGCAAGTTTCACACTGACAATCGCGGTAAGCCCCTCTCGGATATCCTCACCGGAAAGATTAATGTCTTTTTCTTTGAGAATATTCCACTCGCGGGAGAATTTATTAACAAGTGAAGTCAAGGCAGTGCGGAAACCTTCTTCGTGTGTTCCACCTTCTGTGGTGTTAATTGTATTTGCAAACGTGTACACCGACTCTGCATAAGAGTTATTCCACTGCATTGAAATTTCGGCACTTAACGTCTTATCCTCATTCTCAGTCGTGAGATCAATAACAGTTGGGTTGGCAATTCCTTTACTCGCATTGATGTGACGAACAAAGTCAGAGATACCGCCTTCATACATGTAAGACACATGGCGTACCGCTTCGGTGACTTCGGTTGGGTTTTCAGAGTCAATTATTGCAACCGAACCTGGTCGCTCGTCAGTAAGTTCTAATTTCAGTCCACGGTTAAGGAAGGCCATTTCTTGGAAACGACGGGCGAGTGTTGTGAAATCGTAGGTGGTGGTTTCAAAAATCTCACCGTCAGCCCAAAAAGTGACCGTGGTTCCCGTGCGATCGGTTTTCTCACCTTTTTCAAGTGGTGCCTCCGGTGCGCCGTACTTGTAATGCTGACGGTAAACGAATCCGTCTCGGTGGATTTCAACCGCTAGATCGGTTGAGAGCGCGTTCACAACCGAGACCCCCACGCCGTGTAGGCCACCAGAGACCGAATAACCGCTGCCCCCAAATTTCCCACCCGCGTGTAACACGGTTAAAACAACTTCAACAGCTGGCCTTTTCTCAATCGGATGGTCGTCAACGGGGATTCCTCGACCATCGTCTATTACCCGGATTGCACCGTCGGGCATAATTGTGACTGAAATTTCGGTGGCGTAACCAGCTAAGGCTTCATCGACCGCGTTGTCCACGACTTCGTAGACCAAATGGTGGAGGCCTCGTTCACCTGTTGAGCCGATGTACATACCGGGGCGCTTACGCACCGCGTCAAGGCCTTCAAGCACCTGGATCGCACTGGCGTCGTAGGACATATTGGCCCCTCCTGGGAGTGAATCTTTTGAGGAAAGTGAACTGGCTTTAGTCTACCCCGAAGTTCTGACATCACCTAGCCTGTAAAGGCTTACGGAGCCTTAAATGCGCCTAGTGACCCCCTAGTTGCAAGTTGCAGTACGAAATGACGGGTAAAATCCGTCCATTTCCGTCCTAGGGGCCAAATTAAGCCATCTGCGTTAACTTCGTGGCCGTGGCCGTAGTTGTAGCCGTAGGCCTATCCGTAGGTGTCGCGGGGTCCCCGGCCGGCAACATGCCACGCTCCCTTTTTCCAGGACGGCCCTTGGGGTCCATAAATTGAGATTTTTAGCACCAGTCCGTCACCGATTTCGGACGCTATTTTTGCCAGGATTTGGTTTTGGAGTATCCGTAATTGAGTTGCCCAGGCGGTGGACTCCGCGGTGAGACGAAGGGTTCCTTGGTCAAACCCTGCGGGGACACAGTGATCCGCTATTTCAGCACCTACTATTTCAGCCCATGAGTTCAGAACTTTTGCCATGGCGGTCTCTTTCTCCCAACCACTTTCGGTCACGAGTTTGTCCAATGCACTCCCAAGAAGTTCAGGGTCTCTTCCGGCTTGGGTGCCTTTAATAGTCCTTTTAGCCGACGTTCCTTTAGTGGCACGTCGTAAGAGTCGTTCAGCAGCTTGGGCTTGCTCCTGCGGGGTCACTTCTGGAGTTTGTTCAGGGTCTACTTTCTCAACCAAAAGGAACCACCCCGTGAGCAACTATCGAGTCTGAAGAAATGTGAAACCTTGGTCCGACGATTTCAATTGGCACATCAGACTCCACTGCTGCGGTAATAAATACTTGGGGGGCGTGTTGAGTCAACTCTAAAATTGTCGTGCGACGAAGTACATCAAGCTCAGCAAAAACGTCGTCGAGTATTAAAATAGGATCGATTCCATCAGCCTTCAAAACATCTGCGCTAGCAACCCGGAGGGCTAATGCCGCAGACCAACTTTCACCATGTGAGGCGTAACCCTTGAGTGGAAGTGCGCCTAATTGTATGAACAGTTCATCACGGTGTGGTCCTACCAGTGTTACCCCACGAAGTGCCTCTTCCTTTTTTCGTACACCTAACTGCTCAAGAATGTGTTCTTTGATTTCGTCGCGGGTGAGTGATTCCAGATCGCCTCCGGTGAGGTACTTCGATTGGTATGTAAGTGATATTTCTGATGCACTAACAGCGTTTTCACCTCCACTAATCAGGTTGTACCGCGTACAGATAAATGGTGTTAATTCACGAATAAATTGAATTCTCGAGTAGGTGATCTCTGCTCCAAGTTGCGCGAGTTGGTCATTCCACACCTGCAATGTGCTATCAATGTTTTCCCGATTTGACGACTTCAAGAGAGCATTACGTTGCCGTAAGACTTTTTCGTAATCTGACTTAACACCTAAAAATTTTGGTGTTCGTTGAATGAGAGTTTGGTCCATGAAATTTCGTCGTTCGCTGGGATCACCTTTAACCAACGCTAAGTCTTCCGGTGCGAACATGATCACCCTGACTATTCCTAAAATATCTCTGACCCGGGGAACGGGAGAACGATTGAGTTTCGCCCTATTTGTTTTACCAGGACTGATCTCTATGTCAATCGTTAGTGCGCGCTCATCTTGATTGATCTTCGACCGAATTACAGCCGATGCGGCTCCAAATTTAACGAGTGAATTTTCACTTGCTACTCGATGGGAATTTAGAGTTGCTAGGTAATAAATAGCTTCAACAATATTGGTTTTACCTCGACCATTTGAACCCACCAGCACATTGACTCCGGGAGAGAATTCAACGTGGGCTTCCTTGTACGAGCGGAAATCGTTGAGCTGGAGGGTTTGCACCCACATGTGTCAGCCCGTCAAACGTACTGGCATTAAAAGATAGCGGTAGTCCGCCTCAGTATCGTTGTTGTTATTAGTCATCCCGGTGATTACCACCGGTTTTGTTGCCAAAGTAAAGGAAAAGCGAGCTTTTGGAGCGTCGATAGCATGGAGACCATCGAGTAGATAGCCTGGGTTGAATGCTATTTCGATTGGATCCCCATCAACGTCAACTTCCAATACTTCATTTGCTTGAGCATCATCACCAGAACCGGCACGCATATTAATTTCACCATGTGCAAAGTGCATCCGAATTGGTGTGTTGCGTTCTGCAACAAGTGCAACTCGTTTTACCGCATTTACAAGTTCGGTAGTATCAACAATCGCGGTTGTGGAACTTTCATTCGGTAATAGTGAACGATATTTGGGAAATTCGCCATCAAGTAGTCGGGTGGTTGTTCTCATACCTTCGGCTTCGAAACCAATAAGTTTTTCACCGTCTGGTGCGATCGCCAATTCGACCGCCTGAGCAGACCCCATGCTTTTTGCAGCATCAGCTAGAATTCTAGCCGGCACTAAGGTGTTGAGTTCAATTGAAGTTTTGGTCGGTGACCAAGGAAATGTTCGTACAGCTAACCGATAACGATCTGTTGCTGCCAAAGTCACATGTGAACCATCAATTTCCACCCTAATACCTGTGAGAACCGGAATTGTGTCATCTTTTCCAGCAGCTATTGCAACCTGGGCGACGGCTTCAGAAAATACATCACCATCAACACTCCCTGCTGTTGTTGGCATGTCCGGTAAAGCTGGATAATCTTCCACGGGAAGTGTAGGAAGTGTGAATGAACTTCTTCCACACTCAATTAATACTCGGTTACCCTCTAGCTTTAGCACAACCGGTGCCGCTGGTAGTGCTTTAGTGATATCGGCTAGCAGCCGACCTGACACTAGAACCTTTCCAATTTCAATCACATCAACGTTCAACTGAACACGTGCTGATACTTCATAGTCAAAGCTCGACAAGGTGAGCGAGTCTTGATCCGCAATCAACATGACACCGGAAAGCACTGGCATCGATGGGCGCGAGGGCAAGGTTCGCGCAGCCCACGTAACTGCTTGCGCTAGGGCGTCGCGTTCAACTCGGATGTGCATGTGTTCGTGCCCCTGTCTAGAAAGATAAATTGAGTAAGTCCATAGTGTGCCCTATCCCTCCATTTTTTGTAAGAGCAACCGTACTGAGGGGAATCAAAGTAAAGTTATCCCCACCGCGCCCTTTTATGAGTAGTCCCTTAATAACAATGTATAAAGAAGTAGTAGTAGTCATAGGTCGTGTGGATATGGTGGATAAAGTATTTTTATGGTTGGATCTGTGCGTGTCGCCGGTGGTAGTAATTGTGGATAGGTAAGTCAAAATTGTGGATAGGTGTGGATGAAGTAGGGAAATAATCGGTGTATCCCCACAAAGAGGAAGATTTATCCACAGGATAGGTAGTTTTTCAAGGATTCTATGTAAGTCGTCCACAGGGTATCAACACAGGCGAGAAATAACGCAGTGGCGGTGCTTTGTGGTACTTATCAACATATTTATCCACATGTCTTATCCACAACTGTGGGTATTGTGGGGATGAAAGGTACCGGTGTGAATATTGGTAAGTACTGTGGCTTGATGCCACAGGGAGTTACATTGGTCGTGGTTGAGACTTAATTCGACTGGTGAGGTCAGTGACTTGGTTATAGAGGCTGCGTTTTTCCGCCATAAGTCCACGGATCTTACGATCAGCGTGCATTACAGTTGTGTGATCTCGGCCGCCAAAAGCTTGCCCAATCTTAGGCAGGGATAAATCGGTGAGTTCACGGCATAAATACATGGAGATCTGGCGGGCTGTGACAAGAGTACGACTTCGGCTGGAGCCACAGAGTTCTTCGATGCTCACACCAAAATAGGAAGCGCATGCGCCCATAATTTGGGCGGCTGTTATTTCCGGACCAACATCAGAGGGTAAGAGGTCTTTGAGCACCGCCTCGGTAATTGCAAGGTCAACCGGTTGCTGATTCAAGGACGCAAAAGCAGTGACCCGGATTAAAGCACCTTCAAGTTCACGAATATTGGTGGAGATCTTCGAAGCTATGTACTCGAGTACCTCTGCAGGAGCTACGAGTCTTTCTTGCGTGCTCTTTTTCCGAAGAATAGCAATACGCGTTTCAAGGTCGGGTGGTTGAACGTCAGTGATCAAACCCCATTCGAATCGAGAACGCATTCGGTCTTCAAAGTCAGGGAGTTGTTTTGGTGGCAGGTCACTTGTGATCACAATTTGCTTATTTGCGTTGTGTAATGTGTTAAAAGTGTGGAAAAACTCTTCCTGTGTCTGGACTTTTCCACTCAAAAACTGAATGTCGTCGACTAGGAGAACATCAATGTCGCGGTAACGGCGTTGGAAACTTGCTGCCTTGTCATCGCGAATACTGTTAATAAATTCATTGGTAAATTCTTCGGAACTAATGTAACGAACATGGGTACCCTTAAATAGGGTCTTGGTGTAATGCCCAATAGCGTGCAATAAGTGGGTCTTTCCTAATCCTGAACCACCGTAGATAAATAAAGGGTTGTATGCCTTAGCGGGCTGTTCGGCCACGGCAACTGCAGCAGCATGTGCGAAGCGATTACTCGTGCCAGCAACGAAAGTATCGAAGGTGTACTTGATATTGAGGCGACCAAACTCTTCTTTGTTACTCGGGGATCCCATACCGGGTCGGTCGATACCAGCTTCACGGATACCGCCGCTTCCGAGGTCACTAGTAAGTTCATTATTTGCATAAGTAGAGTCGGCGACCTCGTCGGTCAAGTCCTCATCAAGGGACGGGGCGATCGAGGGGTCAACGGTGACGGCAAGACGGATCTCGCGGCCCACGATGTCACTGAGCGCACTACTCACCAAAGGGCGAAGCCTGGTCTCAAGTACATCCTTTGTGAATTCATTCGGGGCGGCGATCAAGACGGTGTCTTCAACTAAGCCCAACGGGCGCGTGAGTGAGACAAAAGCTTTCTGTTGAGGGCTTAAAGTTCCATCGGAGAGGGTGTTCAAAGCAGCATTCCACATGGCGGTGAGTTCGCTATCCCCAGCCATTAACCCTTAACACCTCCAATTATCCTGAATTTATCCACACGTTTTTCCACAGATGTGGATGAGTGGAACGATACTATAAGTAGTGAAGGGGTTATGGCAAGGGAAATCCCCTTATTGCCACAATATGTTGGTGTGAGTGCGGGGAAGTGCTTGATCACGGACACACGGATGAAGGTCGGCTGATGAGGGCTGGAGTTGACCGCGTAAAGGTCATAGCGTAACCTTGGCCTGCTTATCACTGAGCGAGAACAGGTGAAGCAAGACCTCAAGGAGACCCATGAAGCGCACATTCCAGCCCAATACCCGCCGGCGGGCAAAGACCCACGGCTTTCGGGCCCGTATGAGCACCCGTGCTGGTCGCAGTATTTTGGCCACTCGACGCGCCAAGGGCCGTACTCGACTTTCTGCTTAGTTCACTCGCTCTGATGGTTGGGGCGCTGAGATAAAGGTTGTTCATGTTGGCAGCCCAGCACCGAATGCGAAGTTCTGCTGACTTTCAAAAGGTGCGCCGGAATGGCAAAAAAATAGTGACAGCCGGCTTGATTGTGCATGTGTACGAGGGTATGTATCTAGGCCACGCGACTCAAGTAGGCCTGACAGTTGGCAAGGATTGCGGTAACTCGGTGCAGCGGCACCGTACAAGTCGTCGGATCCGAGCTGCATTCAACCCAATCGTATCTCAGTTGCCTCCGGGCACCGGTGTGGTTGTCAAAGCCCTCCCCGATATTCACGCGGTGCGCCTGGATTCACATCTGATCGCAGAGTCGTTACTGAGCAAGATAAAATTATGACCCATCTAAATCGGTGGGTGAATGCCATTGTGTGGGTGTGGGACCACAGTGTCGGTTGGGCGGTGCGCCTGGTCTTTCTGGCGCTGATTAAGGGCTACCAGATTACTATCTCACCACTGTTGCCACCGAGTTGCCGCTTCCATCCAAGTTGCTCGGCGTACGCATACGGGAGTATCCGTGATCACGGATCTGCCAAGGGCTTAACCTTGGCCACGGTTCGTCTAATACGGTGCAACCCTTGGAACAATGGTGGCTTTAATCCAGTGCCCGAAAAAGGGCGCTGGTTGTCGGATGTTTATCCGGATGGTCAACCACGAATAAGTGCGAACGGAGAACATGTTCATTCTTGATTGGCTACGTACCGGGGTTAGCTGGGTCTTAGTCCAGTTTTACGATGTACTGAGCAATTTTATAGATCCAACGAGTGGTTGGACGTGGGCATTGTCCATTGTCGGTCTAGTAATTGTGATTCGAATAGCGCTCATTCCTCTGTTTGTGAAGCAGATAAAAGCGCAGCGGAATCTTCAAATTATTCAACCTCAAATGAAAGAGATTCAGAAGAAATACGCTGGGGATAAAGAGCGTCAATCCCAAGAAATGATGAAGCTGTACAAGGAAACTGGTACTAATCCGCTGGCATCATGTTTACCGATTCTTTTACAAGCGCCCATATTTTTTGCGCTCTTCAGTGTCCTGCAAGGCATCGCAATGTTGCGGCCGGAGGGAGTTTTCAACTGGGATCGATACGCACCCTTGTTACAAGTTGCGCACGATGCGTCAATTTTTGGTGTACCTCTTTATGGAACTTTTCTCGGTGCCGATGAAGTCGCTCTTGATGGATTCAACCCGACATCAACACGGGTCCTAGCATTTATCTTGATCATTTTGATGAGCTCGACCACGTTTTTAACCCAACGTCAGTTGATTGTGAAAAATACAGCTCCAGGGAATCCAATGGTGCGCCAACAAAAAATCTTGTTGTACGTGTTTCCGATTGTGTTCGCGGTCGGTGGCGTCAACTTCCCGATCGGTGTATTGATTTACTGGTTCACCACAAACGTGTGGACCATGGGACAACAGTTCTGGGTTATTCGCAATAATCCTCAACCGGGGACACCAGCGTTTGAGGCCCAAGAAGCACGCAAGGCTGCAAAAATAGCTCGTAAAGGTGGAATAGTGATCGAGACCGAAGTTACCGACATAGTGTCGGTAACCCCGGAACGGGTCCAACCTAAACGCACCTCAAAGAGCAAAAGAAGCCCGAACAAAAAGAAGAAATAACCTGTGAGCCGAATCATCGGCTGTGCGACTAACTTAATTAACTGAGAAAGCGAGTACGTGTTATGAGTGAAGTAACCGCAACTAATGCAAAGCAACTTGATCAAGAAGGCGATGTAGCGGCCGACTACCTGGAAGGCTTGTTAGATATTTGTGACCTCGATGGTGATATTGACATTGAGGTGGACAGTAGTCGGGCCAGAGTGTCCATTGTTGAGGGCGAAAAAGGTGATCTTTCCTACCTTGTGGGGGCGGACGGCGAAGTCCTACAGTCACTACAGGAACTCGCCCGACTTGCCGCCGCGCGAGAAACAGGTGAGCGTTCACGGCTAATGCTCGATATCGCTGGTTACCGAGTCAAGCAAAAAGAGGTGCTTGAGGAGTCAGCCAAGACCGCATGTGCCCAAGCTCAACGAACCTCAGCGCCAGTGCACATGGCTCCAATGAATCCGTATGAGCGTAAAGTTGTCCATGACATCGTGGCCACCATCGGACTATCGAGTGAGTCCGAAGGCGATGAGCCCAATCGCCGCGTGGTCATCCGAGTTTCTTAACGCATGGTTTCCCGTGAAACAACCGGGGAGAACGCACCTTGGTTGAGTCCGGCGCTCGAGCAATTGGAGCGTTTCCAAGAAATTTTGGCAGGGCCTGCTCTCGAGCGTGGCCTGATGGGTCCACGAGAGATGCCTCGACTATGGGATCGACATATCCTTAACTGCGCGGTGGTCGCCAACCCCGAGCTTCTCTTACTCCCAAACCATTCTCTAGTAGCAGATGTGGGATCAGGCGCCGGGCTCCCCGGCCTGGTGTGGGCAATTGTCCGGCCCGATATTTCGATGGTCCTCATCGAACCACTTTTACGCCGAGCTACCTTTCTCACCGAGGCAGTGATTGAGCTAGGGCTCAGTGATCGGGTGACAGTACTTCGAGCGAGGGCGGAGAAAGTTGTAGCGACGCCCGGCTGGACAGGGGTCGATATCGTTACGGCCCGGGCGGTAGCTCCCATGGAACGCCTACTTGGATGGACCATGCCGCTATTGAAACCAGTGGGGGACCTGATTGCGTTGAAGGGGTTAACTGCCCAGAAGGAAGTCGCGCAGGTTCCAGTGCACACGTTAACTCAGTTTGGGATCACCGAGATCGAGGTGTTGACCTGCGGCGCGGGGGTGGTGGAACCTAAGACTACGGTGGTTCGGGCCCGGCGTAGAATCAATTAGCCAAATAGGCCACAATAGACCGGTGCCACAACAATCAAAATCCGGAGACGAACCCACCGGCCTTGGTTGGCCAACCAATGTTTCACGGGAAACATTGACCACTGAAGACGATCAAATCGGAACAAAAGTTGGTTTAGGGTGGCCCACATGACCCGGATCATTACCATTGCAAATCAAAAGGGTGGAGTAGGAAAAACCACAACAACGGTCAATATCGCAGCAGCGATGGCCCAAATGGGCAAAACGGTCCTGGTAATTGACATGGACCCACAAGGGAACGCGACGACTGCACTTGGGATCGAGCACTCCGAAGGCACACCCGGTATCTACAACGTCCTGATGGGAGAAATTACTCTCGCTGATGTGATCACCCTCTGCCCAGACGTACCCCAACTATTTGGAATTCCAGCAACAATAGATCTCGCTGGTGCTGAAGTTGAGCTTGTGTCCACCCCGAATCGCGAACACCGATTACGCGAGGAAATCGAGAAGTTATTACGCACGGCGCATTTTGACTACATTTTCTTGGACTGCCCGCCCAGTCTAGGGCTACTCACCCTCAATGGTTTGGTGGCAGCTCGCGAGGTTTTACTCCCCATCCAGTGTGAGTATTACGCATTAGAAGGACTCTCCCAGCTATTAAAAACCGTAGATATGATCAAAGAGCACCTCAATCCACAGCTCTACGTCACAGCGATTATTTTGACCATGTACGACGGTCGAACCCGACTTGCTAGCCAAGTAGCCGATGAAGTCCGAAATCATTTTGGCGCCCGAGTACTCGAGACGATTATCCCGCGTAATGTGCGAGTGTCTGAGGCCCCTTCCTATGGTCAGACGGTCTTGACCTATGACCCAGCGTCATCGGGAGCGGTCTCTTATCGAGAAGCCGCCGCTCAACTCGATAAAATTCAGTAGTCAAAACAAAGTTATCCATATTTTATACACAATTTATACACAGATTATCCAGAGTTAGGAGTCATGATGGCAGCAGCACCTCGCGGGTTAGGTAAAGGACTAGGCGCACTCATCCCTACGGGAGCCACTACATCTAGTTCAACTGCACCTAGTTCAACTACATCTGGCTCCCTATTGGCCGATCCCTCGGGTACACAGACCCACAACCCCGTGGTTTATCGGGAACTACCCATCGATTCCATCGCACCGAACCCGGTGCAGCCCCGAACAGTCTTTGATCAAGAAGCACTTGATGAACTCGTATTTTCCATTACAGAAATCGGACTACTACAACCAATTGTGGTGCGTAAATCGAAAACAGGCACCTATGAACTGATTGCGGGCGAACGCCGATTACGCGCCAGCAAACTAGCCGGAGTCACACACATTCCCGCAATTATTCGCAACACTGACGACATCAATATGCTGCGCGATGCACTATTGGAAAACTTACACCGATCGAATCTCAATCCGCTCGAAGAAGCAGCCGCCTATTCTCAAATGTTATCCGATTTTGATTGCACCCAGGAAGAACTCGCACAACGCATCGGACGCTCGCGACCTCAAGTAACAAACACGATCAGGCTCCTCAATCTTCCTACTAGTGTCCAGCAAAAAGTCGCGGCTGGTGTTCTCAGTGCCGGGCACGCACGCGCTCTACTCAGTCTGGACTCACCACTTGCAATGGATCAAATGTCCACGCGAATTATTAAAGAAGGTTTAAGTGTTCGTGGCGTTGAAGAAATAATCGCAATCAGCTCCGGTGGCAAGAAGTCAGGAAAACCCGGTCAATCCAAAAAGAAAAAAGGCCGCTCCGAAGAACTAGACGAATCAATTAGAGTACTGGTTGAACGCATTTCTGATTCAACGGACACCCGCGTAAATTTCGAAGGGTTTGCTAAAAAAAACTCACAAGGAAAAATTGTCATTGAATGCGCGGACATTGCAGACGCCCGTCGAATCACCGAATTGTTTGAACTTAGTTAACCAAAATCACTAGTGATCCCGGGAGATGGCTTGGGTGACCAAGGAGCCAAAGACGGCTCCGACGTTCATACCGGCGGCGTCAATTGCTTGTGGCACGAGTGACGTTTCTGTCATCCCGGGCGAGACATTGACCTCCAAGAACCAGATCACACCGTCCGTGTCGACAATTACATCTGTTCGGGAAATATCACGCAGCCCCAAAGTTACGTGAACAAGGATCGCGTAGGCACACACTTGTTCGATAAGTTTCGAATTAAGTCGCGCAGGGACAAAAAATTCGGTGGCACCCGCTGTGTAGCGAGCGTCAAAGTCGTACACACCACTGATGGGGACAACTTCAACCGGCGGTAAGGCCTGCAACTTCCCATCAACTTCAATGACAGTGACCGCAAGTTCAGTACCAATCACCGCACTCTGCAACATGACTCGATCGCCGTAGCCGAACGCATCAACAAGTGCTGGCGCAACCTGATCAACGCTCGCACACAATCGCACCCCAAAGGCAGATCCACCATTGATTGGCTTAACAATCAGAGGTAGCCCGATTCCGGAAATCACACTTTTCAAGATTCGGGGAGCTCCCATTTCGCGAAAAAAACTTTGTGGGAAAACAACGAACTGTGGGGCACTGCCCGTGGGCACTAATCCAGCGGAGATACCCTTGTCGAAAGCGCGGGCCGAACTCTGCGCACTACTCCCAATATAAGGAATACCTTTTAATTCCAACATGGATCGCAGAGTGGCATCTTCACCAATGACCCCATGAATGAGTGGAATCACTACGTCAAAAGAATCTGAAGATAGTGAATCCAAAAAATCAGCATTAAGATCAAGTTCAAAAATCTCAGCCTTAGGAATTTCGAAACGCAAGGCCTCGGCAACACGTCGACCTGAGCGTAGGGAGACATCACGTTCAGCATTAAGGCCACCAGAAAGAATTGCTATTCGCATATTTTCCTTAAACGAGATCTGATTTAGGAATGTGAGTGTGAGCTGAGCCAGTCGTCGGGCCAGAGTCACCATTTACCCCGAAAGTGTCGACAAGTTCCAGCTCAGCCTCAATTACTCCTGAGAGTCGCCGCACACCCTCCTCGATTCGCGCAGGATCTGGGTAGCAATACGACAGTCGAAGATTTTGTGCACCTTGTCCATTTGCATAAAAACCACTCCCAGGAACGTAGGCCACCATCGAACTAATTGCACGAGGCAGCATGTTCGTTGCATTCAATTGTTGGGGCAGGGTGAGCCACGAATAAAAGCCACCTTGAGGGACGGTCCAAGTTACACCCAAGGGCATTAATGCCTGCATGGATTGGAGTAGGGCATCGCGACGCTCGCGATACAACTCTTGGAAGACTTTAATTTGTTGCTGCCAGGGTTGCTCTGCTAAGTACCGCGATACAACTAATTGAGAAAAGTTACTGGGACACAAAGTTGCTGCCTCCGCAGCAAGTACCAGTTTTTCTCGGACACCGTGTGGAGCAATCACCCAACCCACCCGCAAACCTGAAGCAATAATCTTCGAAAAAGATCCGAGATAGATCACACTTTGATCATCGAGGGATCGGATTGCTCTGGGTGGCTCACCCTCAAACCCGAGTAATCCATAAGGATCATCTTCCAAAATAGGGACATTGAATTCTTGAGCGATCGCTAGAATCTCCGCACGTCGCTCAGAACTTTGGGTTAAACCCGCGGGATTGTGAAACGAGGGGATCGTGTAAATAAACTTAACCCGAGGATTCTCCGAAAGCCCTTCACGCAGTGATTGCGGATTCAACCCCTGTTCATCCATTGCGATATGGACAACATTGCACTGATAACTACGGAAAACTCCAAGGGCACCCACGTAGGAAGGTGATTCAACAATAACCGTGTCTCCTGGATCACAAAAAATCTTAGTGACCAAATCAAGCCCCATTTGTGAACCTGCAGTAACGACGACGTCGTCAGGGTGGGAACGAACACCCACTAGTCCAGAGATCTCAAGGATTTGCTCCCGCAACATCTGGTCACCTTGACCGGATCCATATTGCAAAGCTACAGCCCCCTGCTCACGGACTACCCGGGCTGCAATGTCTGCAAATTGATCCGAATCTAGTGCCGAAACATAAGGCATCCCACCGGCGAGGGACACAACTTCTGGTCGTGCAGCAACCGAGAACAACGCCCGGATAGCTGAAGTGGTTAAACCCTGAGCCCGTTGGGCATAGGAATCCACCCAAGGATCCATCCGATTACCCACCATGTACACAATCGTAGTACCCGAGGGTAATCAGGAGTTACCCTTGGGACGTGAGTGAATTAGAAAGCACACTCCGGTCTGAATTACATCAATGTAGTTTTTCCCCAAATGGGGACAGGCTGTGCATAACACGTAAAACCCTCACAGATTGTCCACATATGATGGTAGAAATTTGGTAACAACTGTGAAGGGTGGTGCAGGAATTACTTCCAGCGAGTGGCTAAACCAAAACCAACCATTATGAAAGCAAACCCAATTCCTACATTAACCAGGGCGTTGAGGTCCCCGCCCACCGAGTTCATAAACGGAACGTCAGGTCCAGCGACGTAGAAGACCACCAGGTAGGCCAATCCAATGACGAAAGATGCAACCATGGTCGGAGCTAGCCAGGCAGGGGACCCAAACTGCGCGACTTTACGCTCACCCATTGGCTGCTCGGGCGTGTAGGCGTTCTTCTTACGTCGTTTGGACTCTGGCACCGGTCTCTCCCTAAGGTTATTTCGCGTTCAGTTAAACCTAATTCACGCGCACTGCCGTTTTGGCGTAACCATAGCCTGCCATACTCCTCCCCGTGGGCACGCCGCGAATCCTCGTCATCGATAACTACGACTCTTTTGTGTTCAATCTGGTCCAATATCTCGCCCAACTAGGGGCCGACGTCACCGTGAAACGCAATCAAAACGTCACCCTAGAAGAAGCAATTTCCTATGATGGAATTTTGATTTCACCGGGACCAGGCACCCCACAAAACGCTGGGGCATGTCTGGAAATTGTACAAGGCGTCAATGGGCGAGTCCCGATCTTTGGAGTGTGCCTAGGACACCAAGTTATAGCCGAAGCTTTTGGTGGCGAAATTATCCGCGCCCCAGAACTCCTACACGGTAAGACATCACAAATTTCACACACCGGAAAAAGCGTGATGAGCACGCTGCCGAATAACTTCACAGCCACGCGATATCACTCACTTACCCTTGACCCCAATACTGTCCCCGAAGTACTTGAAATCACCGGTATGTCTGAAACCGGCGTGATCATGGGACTTTCACATAAAACCCTACCCATTGAAGGAGTGCAATTTCACCCTGAATCGGTTCTCACCGAAGGCGGGCACGAGATGCTCGCCAATTGGCTGACCGACTGCGGCTTCCCAGAAGTGCGAGACAAGTTACCTAATATCGCCCCGGTAACAATTAATCCACAATATGTTACGGAGCAGCAGTAGCAGTGGGTACCGGCACATCTGTCGGATCAGGTACGGGCACGGGTACGGCGGTGGGATCAGGTACAGGTACGGGTACGGCGGTGGGATCAGGTACGGGTACGGGTACGGCGGTGGGATCAGGTACGGGTACGGGTACGGCGGTGGGATCAGGTACCGGCGCGGCAATCGCCACGGTAATCGTCACCAAAGACCCACGAGCCAGTTGGGTGTCAGGTTGGGGTGATTGGGCAAGGACTTCACCTGGCGCCGAAATCGAAGACTCCTGTTCCACAACCTGAACTTCAAATCCAGCCTGTGCCAAATCACTCCTCGCTTGGGCTTCATTTGCCCCAGTCACATCCGGAACCTCGACCAAACCAGAGGACACCGTGATATCAACCGCGCTACCAGCAGCAACCTGGGTTCCTTCACCGGGATCTTGTTCCAATACGTAGCCACCGGGCTGATTTGAATCGGACTCGGAAATTGCACCAAGGACCAAACCAAAATCAGAAAGTGCTATTCGTACGTCATCAAGTGATGTGAGCCCAACAAGTTGCGGCACCGTTGACTGCTCACGACCCGTCGAGATAGTGATATTCACTGCCTGACCCTGTTCAATCGCCTCACCAGGTGCGGGTTGTTGCGCGATAATCGTTCCTTGGGGGCGTTCGGAAATCTCGGGAGTTTGTGCACCAATCCGAAGTTCAAATTCAGCTAATGTTTCTGATGCCTGATCAATGGTGAGACCATCCAGACTGGGAACTGTGACGACAGTTCCACTATCACTTCCCACTAAGAATCGTCCGATCACAATCGCACCAATAATTGCCGCTGAAATAGCAACCAAAGAAAGTACCCAAAAAATTACACTACTTCGGCCCTTACGCCCAGTGGAAATATTTGTCTGATCTTCAGGGCTTATCCCCGAAGCGTCTAATGGCGTCATCATGGCGGTCTGGTCGGCAACAATTGTTGGCACGGCAGCAGTTACCGGAGCACCCGCAATGCCCCGTTCAACATCAGCCCGAAAATCGCTCGCGCTTTGATAGCGGTCATCGGCTCGCTTCGCTAACGCGCGCATCACGACAGCGTCCACCTCAGGGGATACTCCTGGATCAATCGTGGAAGGGATCGCGGGCATTTCACTTACGTGTTGATAGGCGATCGCCACAGCGGAGTCACCGGTGAACGGCGCCTTACCCGTAAGTAATTCAAAAAGTACAACGCCGGTTGAATACAAATCACTCCGTGCATCAACAACCTCACCCCGAGCTTGTTCTGGTGAAAGGTATTGAGCTGTCCCCATGACTGCTGAAGCCGAGGTCATAGTTGCCGCGACGTCATTGATCGCCCGAGCAATACCGAAGTCCATAACCTTCACATCGCCGGTTCGAGTCAGCATGACGTTTGCCGGCTTAATGTCACGGTGCACAATTCCGTGTCGGTGCGCATAGTCCAAAGCCGCCAGAATCCCGGCAGTTATTTCCAGCGCCCGCTCCGGCAGCAGACGGCGACCACTGGCAACAATTTGCCGCAAGGTCATCCCGTCCACATATTCCATAACAATGTAAGGAACGACAACTACCGGTTCACCAGTGTCACCCTCAGGGGACAGGGTGTCTTGGCCGGTGTCGTAGACCGCAACAATATTTGGGTGATTAAGGGCGGCGGCACTTTGTGCTTCCCTGCGAAAACGAGCCTGAAATGTTGGGTCTTTGGCTAAATCTGGGCGCAAAATCTTAATTGCAACGCGGCGTCCCAGGCGCAAGTCTCGGCCCTCGTGGACTTCAGCCATTCCACCTCGACCGATTACGGCACCGATTTCATACCGGTCACCCAGCATTCGACCATGTTCTGACTCGCTCACAAGCCCTCCTTACGGTAGATCATGTCACACCTAAGTCACCCAGCATTCTCACGCACTCACCGGAAAACGTGACAATTCCATTCAACTTCCTAAGACTGCTTTCATTACCTCTTTAGCAATTGGGGCAGCCAAACCATTTCCACTCACCTCGGCCAACCCACTTTCTTCAATCACAACCGCAACCGCAACTTTTGGTGCTGCAGCTGGCGCAAATGAAATAAACCAAGCAACAGATGGTGAGTCATTGCCGGTTTGAGCTGTCCCAGTCTTCCCGGCAACCCGGACTCCAGCAATTTGGGCATTACTGCCCGTACCGTTCTCCACTACGTTCACCAACATTTCGGTCAGCGAGAGGGAATTACTGGGCTTAAGGGCATCTTCAAATTGAGTTGGCTCAGTTGTTTGCAGAATAGAAAGATCCGGCCCACGGATTTCCTGCACCAAGTACGGGTTCATTGTTCGACCACTGTTACCAATTGATGCGGCCACCATGGCCATCTGCAAAGCGGTTGCCCTCACCTCAAACTGACCAATTGCCGAGAGTGCAGTTTGCGGGGCGTCAGGATCCTGTGGGAACAGGGAAGTTGCTGCCCGCAACGGAATGTTAAAACCAGAATTAAACCCAAACGCTTCGGCTTGATCGCGGATTGCGGCCGCACCCAATTCATTTCCCAACCACGCGAATGCGGTGTTACATGAGATCGCAAGAGCTTGACGTAAAGTCACTTTCCCCTCAGGACCACATTCTCTCCCCGTCCAGTTCCGCAACTTCTTAGATGAGTTAGGCAACTGATACGTCTTCGGGCCAGGCAACAACGAATCGGCCGTAAACCGACCAGACGCGAGTGCAGCCGAGGCGACAACAACCTTAAACGTTGATCCTGGGGGGTTGAGGGACACAATGGGGCGATTCAATAATGGCTTGTCAGGGTCGGACTCGAGCTCGTTGTAGTACTCGCGAATATCCGATGGGTTATGACTGGAAAGACGATTAGGATCAAATGACGGCATTTGCACCGAAGCTAAAATTCTTCCGGTCGCCGGCTCAATCGCCACCACCGCACCACGCTTACCTTTAAGGCCTTTAAATGCCGCCTTCTGCGCCGCAGCATTAATTGTGGTGGTTACCGCTCCACCAACGGGTTGCCGCCCGGAGACCAACTGCTGTACCCGGTCTACTGTGAAAATATCGGCTTTACCATTTAAGATCCGATTCTCGGTGCGTTCAAGCCCCGTCGCCCCATAGACAAGGGAATAGAAACCGGTTATCGGCGCAAACAACGGGCCGTTGTTGTAATTACGCAGGTACGTCAAGGTGTTACCAGTCTCCAGTGAGCGCGCAACCGGATCAGAAGCAACCAGGATCGGTCCACGCTCTCGGTCATATTCAGCCAACAACACCCGTTGATTCCCTGGACGTGAGCGGTAATCGCCAGCGTTAATCACCTGAATCAAAGTCGCATTGGCGAGCAACGCCAGCAGAAGTAACCCAAAAACAAATGAAAGCCTACGGATCTGTCGAGTCATGATTGGTTCACCCGTGGGACAACTTGCGTCATCGCGTCATCCGGTGAGACTTTCGAAAGATCAGGTCGTCGAGAACGATCCGATATCCGCAGCAATAATGCCAAGATCACCCAGTTGGCAATCAAACTCGATCCACCATAAGACAAAAATGGTGTGGTCAATCCGGTCAGTGGGATCAAACCGGTCACACCACCAATAATCACGAATACTTGCAAGGCAAAAGTAATGGACAATCCCGCGGCAAGTAATTGGCCGAAACCGTCTCGGCACGTGATCGCGGTTCGTAGACCACGCTCAATCAAAATTGCGTAAAGCAACAAAATCACAAAGATGCCAGTTACTCCCAATTCTTCACCCAAGGCCGCAACAATGAAATCGGTGCTCGCAAACGGGACCAGGTTCGGGAACCCTTGACCCAGTCCCGCACCTAAAATTCCACCATTAGCCAGCCCATAAATTGATTGCACAATTTGGTATCCGGTTGTATCAGCGTATGACCAAGGGTCAAGCCAGACCGTGACTCGGGCCTGTACGTGCCCAAAATTTTCGTAGGCGAAATACGCGCCACCCAGAAACAGGAAGAATCCAATAATTAACCAAGACCTGCGTTGTGTTGCGATATACAACATTGAAACAAACAGGCCAAAGAAGAGAACTGAGGTGCCCAAGTCGCGTTGGAAAATCAACACACCTAAGGAAATAAACCAAGCGATCACAATTGGACCCAAATCTTTCGGCCTCGGTAATCCGATTCCCAAAACCTTGGTGCGCACCAAGGCAAGCGAGTCCCGAGTCTTGACCAAATAACCGGCGAAAAAGATCGTGATCAGAATTTTTGCAATCTCCGCGGGTTGGAATGAAAAGTCTCCGACCCTGATCCATAATGTTGCACCATTTACCGTTGTGCCAATTACGGGTGCCAGTGGTAACACCATCAAAACTAGGCCGATGAGTCCGAAAGTAAAGGTGTAGCGCTGGAGGCGTCTGTGATCTTGCAAAAGTACAAACACCCCACAGAACAAAATTCCCGCAATCGCGAACCAGGTGAGTTGCGAATACACATCAGGTGTGGGGAGGGGAGCGTTATTAAGTTCAGCTCGACGTGCATCTGCAACATCAAGTCGGTAAATCATGATCAAACCCAAAATTGTGAGCAACGTTCCCACAGGAAGCATAATTGGATCTGCGTATTTTGCTCGAACTCGGACTACCACATGCATTGCCAAAGCGATGAGTGCAACGGCACTAATCGTGATCCACAACCGAGGCGGTGTACCTTCACCGGTTGCCCATCCAACCTGCAATGTCCCCAAAATTCCCAGCGCCCACGCACACACAAGAAGAACTAATTCAGTGGTGCGTCTACTCTTCACTGCAAACTCCCCGGACACCCTTGTGGGGGAATCAAGGCTAAACAATCCTGTGCTCGAGTTTCAAGCTCGGTAAAAATACGTTGTGCATCCTCGTAACTTGCAGCGGGAATCCCTTTACTCACCAATTCTTGATCAAATAAAGGTAGCGATCCAACAATGAGCTCAGAGTCCGAATCAATATTCGAGAGAGAAAAGCCAGCTAGGCTTCCTTGAACACCGTTATAGATCGCTACCGTTCCGGTTCCTGCACTGCCGTTGACCGATACGTACCATTGATCTGCCAACCATTGTTGAGTGCCAAATAAAATACCGAACGTAATAGTTGCGACCGCAAGCACCCCAACTGTGTAACCAAATCTTTTCTTACGCCTCGAACGTCGGCGAATTTTTGCTTCTTGTTCACGTTCCCGGTCGTAAAGCGCCTGCTCGGCGGCAGGGACAATTAGTTCAGCATCAATTAATGCTTGTGGCGCGGTCTCGGTACCGAAATCAAATGGCGCAGGGGCATCGGGCTTATTAGGGTCTGGTTGTGCATCGTCGGGAAAACGAGTGTTCGGCAACTGCAAGCGCACCCGCGGCTCACCCGCTGCACCCACTACCACTGGAGGCGTGAGTGATATTTCGTCATCGGATTCACGTTCAATAACGTCTGCGACAACGACGGTTACGTTGTCGGGCGCACCACGTTCAAGGGCCAAGTCAACGAGGCGAGTAACAACACCTGTGGGCTCACCTGAGCTCAGTGAGTACGCGATCTCAATGTCACTCAAGACACCAGATAACCCGTCCGAGCACAACAGAAACCGGTCACCCTTACGGGCCTCACGAATCGAAAGATCTGGCTCAACTGGATTCATTCCATCTAATGCCCTCATCAAAAGTGAGCGCCGTGGATGCACAGCCGCTTCGGCTTCAGTGATTCGACCAGAGTCAACGAGTGTTTGTACGTACGTATGGTCGTGGGTGAGTTGCTGTAAATCACCGTCACGTAGCAGGTAGGCACGAGAGTCACCCACGTGAACTATCGCTACCCGGCCACCCAGCCAATACAAGCCGGTGACAGTCGTTCCCATCCCAGTGAGTTCAGGGTCTTCGGAGATCAACTCCTCAATTGCCTCACCCACTTTGTCGATTGAGTCCGACAGGTAGGTCAAAATGTCGGCATCGGTCGGAGGATGAACATCAAGGTCTGCAACCGTGGCAACAGCTAAAGCCGATGCGAGTTCACCCGCAGCATGACCACCCATACCGTCGGCGACCAACAGCATCCGCGGACCAACATAGCCGGAATCTTCATTACCCTGCCGCACTAAACCCACATCTGATTTAGCCGCGTAGCGCAAACTCAATTGAGACATTACGACTAGTTCTGAATCTGTAGTGTGCTGCGGCCAATACGAAGTGGTGCGCCAACTGGTAAAACGGTTGGCGTCGTAATTCGGGAGCGATCAATCCAAGTGCCATTCGTTGAGCCCAAATCTTCAACTACCCATGAACCCTCGGATTCATAAATACGAGCATGCCGGCTCGACGCGTAATCATCGTCAATAATGATTGTGGAATCTGGCGCACGACCCAAAGTTATCTGCGCACCCGCAAGTTCAACAATTGTCCCAACGAGTGGACCGTCAATTACCACAAGCCTATTACCACGAACTTTTTGTTTTCGAGAAATCTTCGGCGGCTTTGGTGGCTTAGGCTGACGTCCTTGTGACTTTTTCTTAACCCGCCCCGATCCGGTTGAATCTTCTGGCTGGCGAATATCACGACGTAATACCCACACTGTTAAAAGAACAAACGCCCAAAGAAGCCCCAGGAATGCGAGTCGGACCAAGGTGAGTGCGAGCTCGGACATAAATCAACCGCTCCGAAAAACCAGCGAGGTCGCCCCGATTTGAACAACCGAACCTTCAACAAGTACGACTTCAGTGATCTGCTCACCATTATGAAATGTTCCATTGGTTGAATCTAAATCGCGCAGGTAGGCAGGTGAACCTAAAACAATCTCACAGTGATTACGGGATGCCCCTGGATCCTCAACCCGAATATCAACATCAGTTCCCCGACCAAGGCGGGTAATTGCCCGAACAAGTGGGTAGGTTCCACCACTTGTTTCAAGCCGGGGCTGCCCAACAACAGCCGACCCACCACCTTGAGTGGTGACCTCAGCGCGTGCCTCCGAGCGAACCCGGAAGATCCCGGTCTCCAACTCGTCATCCTCACCCAAACTGACAACTGGCGCCCCGAGCAGTGTGTAGCGTTGCTCACCCGAGGAGTCGGTCACTAGCGTGCCCAGCTCAGTGCTCAATGCATCTTTGAACACGGCCAAACGTCGGTAATCGTGTGAAGAAAGTTCAATATGAAAAATATTGGGAACCACGGTTCGCTCCCGATCGATTACAGCGGCCCGGTCATCCATCTCCCGTTGCACAGCAGATGCGATCTCAACCGGTTGAACTTCTGCTTTAAAAGCCCGAGCGAATGCGCCACTGACCATTCGGTCTAGTGAGTCCTCAAATCGCTCTAATATTCCCACATGGCGATATTACCTGTAAAGGTTGGATCCGCCGTGACGCGATCTGTACGCGTGGCGGTAACCTTTCCCAGCATCACGCGCGAGTGGCGGAATAGGCAGACGCGCACGGTTCAGGTCCGTGTACTCGAAAGGGTGTGGGGGTTCAACTCCCCCCTCGCGCACCACAGCCAGGTAGACCCACTTCTTTAGCTTCCTGCAATCATCATGAGTGAGTACTCCTGCGGCTTTGAGGCTACCTAATTTTTCTGATTGGGCGATCTGGTCGTCTGCGCCGGTTGCAGGTGGCGCCGCTTGTTGCCTGGTCGGCGAATTTCCATTGAACGAACCACCCACCCGTGTCTAGCAAAAAACTCAGAACATAGATAAAAATACGGATTTCTACAATTTAGGTGTGACGAAAATGGCGACAGCAGGGGCTGTTACCAGACACGTGCATCCATGACTTGCTCCCGATCTGAAATTAGTCTCAGCGATCCATTCAGCCACAACATGGATACTTTCCGGTTAAGAAAATGATCAGTTGATGTGTTTTTACCGACACCACTTCGAAGCGTCCAAGTGGTTCCTGGTGCCAAACAGGTACCCGGATCAAAACGAAAAGTGGTGTTTCCTGTCTCCATTCGGTATCCGTCAAGACACTGGGTGGTGGCACCGTTGTTGAGTAGGCGCACAAATTGAGTTGCGGCACGGGTTTTTCTTTTTTTCTTTCCAAGGAAAAGTTCAGAGATGACCACACTGCCTTCAAGGACGTCAAGTTCGCACCCATTAAGGCACGGATATTCACGTGTGAATCGGTAGTTACCGTATCGATCCAGCAGATACGCAGCGTCTCCCATCAAGTACGGGCCAGTGCCGGGATCGTTATAGATCAAGTGTTTTTTCTTGCCAATAAAAAGTGTCCGTCCATCGGTACCACCGGGAGCACCAACACCCGAGCGAATGATCCGGTAGTCCCCGGGACTCAAAATTGAGCCGCCCGGGAAAAGGTAGATGGCAGTGTTACCGGTATCGCGAATCCGCCAACCGGACAGATCAATCGAAGTGGCACCAAGGTTACGAACAGTTACCCATTCGTCATTCAACGACTCGGCAGAACGATTGATCCGTAACAGAATATTTGCCTCAGGTTGTTCATTCACTCCGCACAGGTCTGGATTCCAGATCCCTACTTTTCGTTGTTGCGCCGACTTAATGACTTCGCGGTACAAACTACTCATGGCGGCTTCGTTAGCGACGGTAAACCAGTGACCCCAGCCGCGCTCAGCCATGGCCCAGGCCAAGTCTTGGTTGTATTCCTGCGAGATTGGATCCCACGCCAGCACG
>DGQA01000052.1 GCA_002390705.1 Actinobacteria bacterium UBA4426
CATATACATTTGAAAATGTCGCCCGGGTGCTGTGCTTAAAATTGCTTGACCCGCGTTAATTAAGTCGCCACCGGAGAGGATCCGATCCAGTAGTTGATCAAGTAGTGCTTGATTTGCCTCTTGTCGAATCGCGGCATCTTTTTGACCAAAATCTTGATACGCGTCAATCAAGAGAATCTGACCGATTCGCTCACCGGTAACTTCACCGAATACTTCTGATTGGATCGGCCCCGTCGCATCGAGCACTGCGGCGATTGCAGTGAGGTCAAGGGTCACTACGCCATCAACTTCGGGGTAGCTCGGACCATCCCACTTACCGGACCAGGCCGCCATCATTTCCTTGGCGCTGTAAAGAAAGTTGGGGTGCGTATTGGCATTTACAAAAGGTTTGTTGCGAGGGTTTTTAGGAAAGAAAGGGTTTAACGCGGGACCAAACCAATTTACTTTGGCGTTGATCGGTGGGAACAATTGGGTACTGGTTTGACCTTTAATCGGAATGGATACCCGTCCACTCTCAAACTCCACCATGACAAGTGAGAGTGGGGCTCCTCCGGAGGCTCGCATTTCCGCTTGATTCCCGATCGCAATCAGGTAGCGTTTGGTCCCGTTCGCACCCAAAGCCTCCGGTAAAGACGGGGTGATTTCGTTAAGCGTATCCACACCGGATGCAATGGGGATCACTTCACGTAGTGCACGGTCGCGAATCTGCGCCAATGGGTCAGAGAAAAATGTGGTGGCAACAATATTTTTTAAGTTCGCAGCAGCCCCGTCGATCTGTCCTTTTAGTTGTGCGCTTTGTGCTGGCAATGTTCCCAGCCGGACCAGATCGACTGCGCCATCGGAGAAAATTTTTGTGCCCCCAGATTTTCCGGAGAGATCGCCGTACAGGGTGATGAGATCGCCGGTCGCCATTGAGATGTTATAGGCCGCGCCCACGGACAAGCGCCAGTTTTGTACCGCGGTATCAATCCCGGGAATGTGTTCAATGAGGGCAACCTGGGACGTGTCCACTGATTTAAGAATTATTTCAGTACTGCGATTCGCTTGCTCGAACTCCGTTTGCCCGGTTGCGTAGTCTCCACTCACGAGCCCGTCGGCCGCATTTGCTAGGTGGTTCTGTAGGCCGATCCCACTCCACGCCAATGCGCCAATGGAAGCAAGTAGGCCCATTTGTAGCCAGAAGACAAATCCACCCACGATCGCAACTAAGGCTGCTACCCCCCAGATCAGGGGTTTACGGGAAGACACCAGTTGAGTATATGCAATGTGTGGATCAGCTTCGGATTGCTAGTACGCCCCACTGCCGGTGAGTACCACTTTGACGGTCCTGGCCACAATCACCAAGTCAAGGGCAGGGGACCAATGCTCGACGTAATTCAGATCCATCCGCATTCGCTCATCCCAGTCCACCGCCTTGCGCCCAGAAACCTGCCACAACCCGGTTAATCCTGGCTTGGTTAAGTGCCGACGGTGATCCTCATCACCAAAAAGTTGGATTTCGTCAAGTAATACCGGTCGGGGACCCACCAACGACATGCTGCCACTGATCACGTGGGTGATCTGCGGCATCTCGTCAATTGACCAACGTCGGAGAAACCTGCCGAATCCTGTGATGCGCGGGTCGTTTTTGTA
Source organism: Actinobacteria bacterium UBA4426 (assembly GCA_002390705.1). Classification (GTDB taxonomy): domain Bacteria; phylum Actinomycetota; class Actinomycetes; order S36-B12; family S36-B12; genus UBA4592. The sequence goes on from DGQA01000052.1 coordinate 1,633, forward strand.
GCGCTCGCTGATTCGTTCGTCCGGGACACCAATAACTTCTTCGCGTTTTTGATCGGATCCGACATACATGGTCCGGAATTTCACAATATTAATTACTTCACCACCACGACCAATCCGTTGATGTCGGTAAAAAATTGAGCCGCGACTGGAAAAAAATGTTCCCACTGCCGCAATCAACATGAATGGGGTGAATAGGAAGAAAAGAAGGGTGCCGAAAGAAATGTCTAGTGCCCGTTTAATGGCCCGCTTCGGTCCAGTGAGGTGTGGCTCGTCAAGGTGAATTAACGGTAGGTCAGCTTGCATACGAATGGTGACGCGAGGTCCCACAAAGTCACCGAGGGTTGGGGCCACTAGTAGATCGATTCGAGGTCCTTCAAGTCGCCAAGAAAGGCGCTTAATGAGTTCCTGGCCTTGTGCCGGTGTCCCGGCAATTGCCACAGTATCTACGTCATTGAGGCCAATGCGGGCCATTATTTGATCTAACCACTGGTCAACCTGCTCGTGGGTTGCCTGCACATCTGCCTCTTGGGCAACGTCAACCACCGTGAAGCCCGCGACGGGGTCACGATCGAGCATGTCCACAATTTCACTCTGTCGTTCACCGACACCAATCACCATGGTGCGGTGCAGGTAGTTTCCGTAACGCCGCTCATGGCGTAACCACGCTCGCAAGATCCAACGAGTTGCCACGAGAAAAATTAAGCCGGCCACAAATGTGATCAATACGAAACCGCGTGAAAGATCCAATTTGAGAGCGAAGGCCACAATCGCCACCGCTCCGAAGAGTCCAGCTGAGGCCGTAACAACCCGTTTAAATTCTTCAGAGCCAATGCCAAGGACGCGGGTGTCGTAAGCACCACGCACCACTAACGCCACAATCCATGAGAACACGACCACTAGTGCGAAAAAGACGTAAGTTCCATCTGACACATTCAGGTTGTAAGGGATCGTCCACCGAAGTACAAAACCGATTGTGGCGGCCGCAACAATTGCAGTTGAGTCCCACACGAACGCGCGGGTTGCGTAGACCCGCAATGGATCGCGGAGTCGGATCGGCCGATCATTGTGACTATTGGGTGTTGCCCAACCATTTTTGGTGTGCGCTTCACGTGCAATCTTGCGCCAAGTTCCCGTATCTGACAGTGGATCAGGGGCAGCTGCTGCCTGCTCCGCTCCACCTTCGTCGACTTGACTCACAACCTTAGGTTACCAGTCCCAGGTTCTCATGCCAGGTTCTAATGCCAGGTTCTAATGCCGGATAGCCGCTCCTAGCTTTCGTTCACGGATAGTTACGAGAATGCAATATTGATTTCACAAGGAGAAGGGAGGCAATTACAGTTATCTTCGCGTTCCACGCCGTCCCCTAGCTGGTGGGAGAGCTGCCAAGCTGGTACGTCTATCACATTAGAATACAGAACCGACTTGTCTCTGACAATCTTGGAGTCTAAGAAAATCGTGCGCGTGTTGGAATGTCACCTACCGGGGTACACAACTCCTCGCGTCACGTCGTATTGGTCACGAACGCTCCAAGATCATGCTGGCTAGTTGATCAACTCGCAGCGGTGTCGTCTGGCTGTCTGCGTCAATCTTGCTGTACGTATGTCCAGCGACATGGCTAATCCACTCGAAGCAACGATTGTAATGATATCCAGCAGTAAGCTCCACGACATTGATTCCGGGACGTGAAAAGACGAGGTTTGAAAGCCCGGCGCCGTGGGGCCCAGCTACAGTCTTTGCTCCTTGGAAAAGTGTGATTTGCTCGGGCCACGACATTTTTTCAAGACTGACAACGAAGAATCCGTGGGCGAGTAAAATATCCTCGAGCTGAGCTTCGTCGGTAAGTGAGCGATGTGCGTTCCGCCGTGACACATAAATTTTTTCGTGGGCCGATTGTTCTCGCTCGTGGGTTGCTTCCTTGCCGAACTCTGAGAGCATTTTGTAATCTTCTGGGTGAATGAACCACGAGTCATTGGCCCGACCTGGCATGACCTGTTCTGTCAAATTCACGACCCGAGGAACAGTTACTGGAGTGAAACCGAACTGTTGCGCAACAAATTGGTGTTTCTCTGTTATCGAGTCTTGGTTCACAATTACGTCAATGTCGCGGGAAAGGTTGGCTACCCGTTTGAGGAGTGGCAGCTCTTCAATCAACCAGTGGTAGTAATTGGAAGTTGACGGGAGAACCACAGCGGGCCGTGTGAATTTTGATTTGACATACTTCGGGTGCGGCACATCTAACCCGTGACTCAGAATGCTTTCAAATGGCCAGCTGATCGACTCCCGCAGAAAAAATGGTGGTTCGCTGGTGCCGCACAGAAGAGTAGCTCCAGTTGTTGTGTTCACAACAGTATCGGTGAGCTGGTAAGTGAACCGGTGTTCGTAGAGGTGGCTAAGCGGGGCATTTACTCCGCAACCTGTTGGGCAGTGCAGTAACTGTTCACCTTGTTCGACTATCCGCTGAACTTGTGGGTCAAATCGACCCGTGAGTCCACGGCGATACTCCAGACTCCACGCTTGAAGCCCACTTCCGCGAGCGAGCCATTTGATTCTGGCTGCGTAGGCGCGGCGTTCAGTGGGATCTGCGACTGCGGACTTTACACCCGCAATGACTCGACCGACGGTACTCACGCCTTCAATCCTGGGGGGGATTGGGTTACAAATCTGAGACATGCATACTTTCATTGGGTCTACTGCAAGTACACGCGGACAGGAATTTTAGTGAGCGTAATGTTACTGCCACCGGCTGTTTCTTGGCAATTTGCTAGGGGATCGCACACTAATTGGGAGTTTTCAGGGGTCGTATAGGGCGCTTCTCCAGTTTCCGCCCAGGCCACCACCCAACTCGAGTCAACTGCACTGAAATTGCAAATCACCGAATTACCCGACTCTTCACAGCCATCGTAAGAGGCTCCCACCACCCAGTTATCAATTGCGAAAAAGCCTTGTTCACCGTCTGAGCCTGGGAAGGCTTGAACACCGAGAAGGTCATAGGCACCCAGGGACCAGATATACCAATAGGAACGATCAATCCCGTACCGCAAATCATCAATGTAGGTCCGAACCACAAACCCAGCTGCCTCAGCACCCACGATTTCTTGTCTGGGGAGGTCCCCTGGGCCAGCGAGCCCGTAGTTCAACTCGGTGTCCCACAGTGGAAGGTCGGGCGCACCCGATGCGGCGAGAACCTGCTGTGCGGACTCAATTAGCACCCCACGGGCCACCGGATCGCCATCAGCTTTTGGATAGGTGTGAATGGCGAACACGTCCACCGGCCAATTGAGTTTACCGAGCTCCTCTAAATATGCTGGGTAGAACCTACTGAATGAAGCGGTGAGTCGGGTACTGGGTGAGGGAGCAACTACCAGTGCTTCGGGGTTTTTCGCCTTAATAATGTCGTAGGCCCGTTTAGTCATGTCAGCCATTTCGGCCGGTGTGCCATTGAAGAAATCCTTAAGGTTTGCTTCATTCCAGATCTGATAGGAGGTAAAAGAATCGGAGTAGCGATCGACGACGGCGGTGACCCAGTCATCCCAGTCCGCCATATTGGCTGGTGCACTTGCAGCTCCCGGTTGCGGGTAATCCGAATCATTGATTTCTTTGGCGGCCCACTCCGGGGTTGTTCCGAGCACCATCATGATGTCGGTCATGCCTTTTGACGCCGTGTTTTCGATCAGTCCATCAATGTTGCCCCATTTGAATTCGCCTTTTGCGATTTCAATTTGGCTCCACGCAGTTCCGTTGTCCCACATGCGAAGTGCGCCAAATGGCGCAGCCGCCCACGCTCCGCCCTCGGCGCCTTCAATGTGCATGCCCACCAAGGTTGCTGGTACGCCATCAACTACTTCTTGATCTGCAGGCGCATCCGAAGCGGTAGTTGTGGAATCGGCATTGTCCGTACTTGACCCGCACGCGGTCAAGGTCAGCGCGAGTGCCGAGATTCCCGCGGCGAGTACAACTATTTTTGAGTTGCGGTGGTCCCGAACCATGTGGGCATATTTCCTATCGCGATTGACTGTCCTGGGGTCACTGCGCTGCACTGGTTGAGCGCGTTACAAGAAAGTGACACATTAGCCGGAACAGTATAAGCCTGGGAGCCTTTGGAGGCCCACACGACTACAGAAACGTTAATATTGTCGCCAAAGTTGCACGTGTTGAGTTTTCCACTGGAGCAGCTATAGAAGGACCCATTCATCCAGCTGTATGCGGTTTGGTAACCAATGGAACCCGTGGTTCCATCTTGCATGGTGATCCCGATCCGATTTGTTGCTGGGGACCAGAAGTACCAGTAGGAGCGGTCAACGCCAAGTCGTAGGTTGTCCAAGTAGGTTTGAGCGACCCAGGAAGCGGCGTCCACCCCGGTAATTGATTTACCTTTGATCTTTTTCCCTGGCCCTTTAATACCGTAGTTCACTTCCGTGTCCCAAAGGGCTTTAGAGGACGGAACTTTGGACTTCTTTAATTGATCTTTCACCAT
>DGQA01000050.1:0-8414 GCA_002390705.1 Actinobacteria bacterium UBA4426
TCGTCTAAAGTCACCATTCGGACTCCGAGCTGCGCCGCGCGAGCCGGTTGCACGTAGGGGTCGTAAGCGATCAGACGCACTCCGAATGCGCTCAATCGTTGCGCAACTAGGACGCCAATGCGCCCCAGTCCCACGACTCCGATTACTTTGTCCGCAACTTCCACGCCCGTGTACTTGCTACGTTTCCATTCACCGTTATGCAAGGCTTCATTGGCCGGAGCAATATTGCGGGCGCTGGCCAGTAGCAGGCCCACGGCCAATTCAGCGGCACTCACAATATTTGAGGTGGGCGCATTGACAACCATGACTCCCGCGAGAGTCGCCGCCTTCACATCAACGTTATCTAGGCCCACTCCAGCACGAGCAACTACTTTGAGCTTCTTTGCCACATTGAGCGCCTCGGCATCAACCATCGTTGCCGAACGAACCAAAATCGCATCCACGTCAACGATCGCAGCGAGCAACTCTGCTCGGTTCGCGCCGTCACAGGTGATGATCTCAAAATCTGGACCCAGGGCCTCGACTGTTGCGGGTGAAAGTTCCTCGGCAATGAGTACACGTGGTTTAGTCACAGGACAATCTTAATGACCGAGCGATTAGCTTCCTCTTGAGCCTTTACCCAAGGAACAATTACCTTTGGGCGGAACCCTCTACATAGTCTGTGTCATCGCCAGAAACCCAAGCCATCATGGCACGCAATTTGCGACCGACCGCTTCAATTGGGTGCTTTTCCCCTTTTTCGCGGAGTTCAAGAAACTCGGTGCTACCACTGTTGTAATCGTTCACAAAACGTTCCGCAAAACTGCCGTTTTGAATGTCTGCTAGGACCGCCTGCATGTTTTCTTTGACCCTCGCATCAATCACTCGGGGACCAGAAACATAGTCACCGAATTCGGCTGTATCAGAGACACTCCAACGCTGCTTAGCGATTCCACCTTCGTACATCAGATCCACGATCAGTTTCAGTTCATGAAGACACTCGAAGTAGGCAACCTCAGGTTGGTACCCAGCCTCAATTAACGTTTCAAAGCCGTACATGACCAGTTGAGAAGCCCCGCCACAAAGCACAGCTTGCTCACCAAAAAGGTCAGTCTCTGTTTCTTCCGTGAAAGTGGTCTTGATTCCGCCGGCCTTAAGACCGCCGATCCCCGCGGCATAACTCAGAACCAACGGCCATGCATTGCCACTGGCATCTTGCTCAACTGCGACCAAGACAGGCACCCCGCGTCCGGCCGAGTATTCACGACGAACCAAGTGGCCTGGGCCTTTTGGAGCAACCATGGCCACATCAACAAATGTCGGAGGCTTAATGTAGCCAAAACGGATATTGAATCCATGTGCGAAAAAGAGCGCATCTCCTTCCTTAAGATTCGGTTCAATCGAGTCCTTAAAAACCTTCTTTTGGACCGGGTCAGGGACCAGAATCATGATCAAATCGGCTTCGCTGGCCGCCGTTGCCGGATCAACTACTCGCAATCCATCGGCCTGCGCCTTAGCTCGACTCTTGGATCCCTCCGCCAGCCCCACGCGCACATCGACCCCGGAATCCTTAAGGGAAAGCGCATGGGCATGTCCTTGACTACCGTAGCCAATTACCGCAACTTTGCGACCTTTGATCACATCAAGATCAGCATCAACTTCGTAGAACAATTCGGCCACGGGGGTTCTCCTTCTTATTGGGTTTTCTGCCTTTTGAGTATTGGGTTTACTGGTTTTGCTGTGCAACTTTTTCAGACGGGCGCACGCTACGGTCACTGATAGAACGTGAACCACGTCCCATTGCGACCATACCCGACTGCACCAATTCCCGAATTCCGAACGGCTCAAGCATTTTTAGCAGAGCCACTAACTTATCGTGCGCGCCTGTTGCTTCAATAGTGACAGCATCTTGGGCAACATCGACCACTTTTGCCCGAAAAAGCTGCACCGTTTCCAAAATATGGCTGCGCGACTCAAGGTCTGCTTTGACTTTGACCAAGAGAATCTCGCGCTGAACGGATGCTTCCGCCTCAAGTTCCACAATTTTGAGCACGTTGACTAATTTATTCAGTTGCTTAGTGACTTGCTCGAGTGGCAGACCTTCTACATTCACCACAATTGTCATGCGAGAAACCTCAGGCAACTCCGTTGGTCCCACGGCGAGTGACTCAATGTTGAAGCCCCTGCGCGAGAACAGGCTGGAAACCCGAGCCAAGACACCAGGCTGATCTTGAACGAGGACGGACAGTGTGTGTCGAGACATTAGTCGTCACTCCCCCAGTCAGGCGCGAGTGCTTGTGCATAAAGGATTTCATCGTTTCCGGTGCCGGCCGCAACCATGGGCCACACCATTGCATCCCGGTGAACTACGAAGTCAATTACTACTGGGGCATCGTTGATACTTAACGCTTTTTCAATTGTCGCGTCAACCGATTCGTGGTTGTCACACTGAAGCCCATATGCACCATAAGCCTCGGCCAACTTCACAAAATCGGGGAATCGGTGCGATTCGAGATCCGTATTTGAATAGCGCTCATTGTAAAAAAGCGTTTGCCACTGTCGAACCATGCCAAGGCTTGAATTGTTAATGAGCGCAACCTTGATCGGAATGTCGTTAATAGTGCACGTGGCAAGTTCCTGATTTGTCATTTGAAAGCAACCATCTCCGTCGATCGCCCACACGGTCTTATCAGGGCAGCCCACTTTTGCGCCCATCGCAGCGGGCACCGAGTAGCCCATGGTTCCGGCCCCACCCGAGTTCAACCATGTACCCGGATATTCGTAACCAATAAATTGAGCAGCCCACATTTGGTGCTGCCCCACGCCCGCTGCATAGATCGATTCAGGATCGGAAATTATGCCCAGGCGTTCGATTACGAACTGGGGAGAAAGGCTCCCATCAGTGGGCAGGTCGTATCCCAATGGGTATGTCTCTCGTAACCGATTGAGCTGCAACCACCAACCCGCGTAGTCCCCGATATTTCCCAGTTCGATTTCGGCATTGATTGCAGCAACAAGTTCCGGAATGACTTCAGCTACATCGCCCACAATTGGAATATCAGCTGCACGATTCTTACCAATCTCAGCCGGATCAATGTCCGCATGAATGATTGCTGCGTTGGGCGCAAAGGAAGAAAGCTTTCCTGTAACTCGGTCATCAAAACGAGCACCCAAAGTAATGAGCAGGTCAGCCTTTTGCAATGCACCGACCGCCGCGACCGTTCCATGCATACCGGGCATGCCCAAATGTTGCGTATGAGAATCTGGGAAAGCTCCTCGAGCCATCAGTGTTGTCACCACGGGAATTCCAGTCAATTCCGCCAAGACCCGCAGGGAAGCCGAAGCATTAGCTCGAATAACACCGCCACCGACGTAAAGCACCGGTTGCCGACTGGAAAGAATTAACTTCGCCGCCTCGCGGATTTGTTTAGAGTGTGGTCGGGTGCGAGGGCTGTAGCCGGGAAGATCAATCGACTCTGGCCAATTAAATATTGTCTGCGCTTGTAGTGCGTCTTTAGCTATGTCGACCAGCACCGGACCAGGCCGACCCGTTGATGCCAAATGAAATGCTTCGGCTATCGCCTGAGAAATCTGCGCAGGGTCAGTGATGAGAAAACTATGTTTGGTGATCGGCATCGTGATGCCCCGGATATCAGCTTCTTGGAACGCATCAGTGCCGATTGACGCACTGGGGACCTGGCCAGTGATTGCGACCATGGGGACCGAATCCATGTAGGCGTCAGCGATCGGGGTGACCAAGTTGGTTGCGCCTGGACCACTTGTCGCCATGCACACTCCCACCCGACCGGTTGCACTTGCATACCCTTCAGCAGCATGCCCGGCGCCCTGTTCGTGGCGCACCAAAATGTGTCGGACCTTGGTTGAGTCCATCATGGGGTCATAGGCTGGCAGAATCGCTCCCCCAGGGATCCCGAAAACAACATCGACGTCTGAGGCCTCCAATGATGCGATTAAACTCTGGGCTCCGGTCATGTAGGCCGGCTCCGAGCCCATCTCATGGCTCGCAGATTGCGAAGTACTCATGATCGCCGCGCCTCCTCTCCTTGTTCGGTAATAAAAAACCCCCCGTCCCCTAGGGGCTGCGGAGGGCTGCGCACGGATTCTGGCTGCTGCTTAGCCCGTGCGCCCAATAACTGCGAGTGACCGATGTAACACAGGGGGAAGCATAACGTGTTAGCCCTCCTTTGTCACCTGCGACCTTTGACGCAGCCGTGCGGGATCAATGGGGCAGGTTTAGTCGAGAACCGCCCCGAGAGACGCTGAACCCACCAATTTTGCATATTTGGCCAGTAGTCCACGCGTATATCTGTTGGGCAAGGGTGTAAAGGCTGCCCGCCGACGCTCAAGCTCGGCCGAGTCCACGTGCAGTTCAATGCTCCGAGCAACCAAATCGATGGAAATACGATCTCCCTCTGCCACTAATCCGATCGGTCCACCGTCTGCGGCCTCAGGAGCGACGTGACCGACGCACAGCCCGGTCGTCCCGCCGGAGAACCGACCGTCAGTGATCAGGAGTACGTCCTTGCCGAGTCCCGCCCCCTTGATCGCACCCGTGATCATGAGCATTTCGCGCATGCCTGGACCTCCTTTGGGTCCTTCATAGCGAATAACCACTACATCACCGGCATTTATAGTGCCGCCTTCTAGGGCCGCCATCGCTGATTGTTCACGCTCAAAAACTCGCGCTTTTCCCTCAAATTTGTCGACAGGTACACCGGCGTTTTTCACTACAGCACCTTCGGGGGCGAGCGATCCACCCAAGATCGTTATTCCGCCACTCGAGGCTATGGCATTTTTGGACGCATGCAAAATTTCTCCATCAGGGTCCGGTGGGTTGATGTCACGCAAATTCTCAGCCATGGTTTTCCCTGTAACCGTGAGCGTGTCTCCGTGAATTAATCCCGCATCAAAGAGTGCCCGCAGGATTACCGGGACGCCTCCCACACGATCGACATCACTCATCACGTACTTCCCAAATGGCTTTACGTCTGCGAGCAGCGGCACTTTGGAGCCGATTCGGTGAAAGTCTTCCAAGTGCAAGTCAACTTCAGCCTCGTGAGCGATTGCCAAGAGATGTAGAACCGCATTTGTGGACCCGCCAAATGCCATCACAACTGCAATGGCATTTTCCAAAGACTGCCGAGTAATGATGTCCCGTGTCGTGATCCCCTGTCGGATCAATTCAACAACAGCTTCACCAGAGCGGCGAGCGAATCCGTCACGACGACGATCAACCGCGGGTGGCGCGGCCGAACCTGGTAGTGACATGCCCATGGCCTCGGCAGCACTTGCCATCGTATTGGCGGTAAACATGCCGCCACATGCCCCTTCACCCGGGCAAATTGCACGTTCGATTCGATCGACATCTTCACGCGACATCAGTCCACGTGCGCACGCACCAACGGCTTCGAATGCATCAATAATGGTGACATCTTTTTCTGTTCCGTCGGAAAGTTTCACATGCCCTGGCAAAATTGATCCGGCGTAAACGAAAACCGAGGCCACATCAATTCGCGCAGCCCCCATCAGCATTCCCGGCAACGACTTGTCACATCCGGCAAAAGTAACCATGCCGTCAAGGCGTTCGGCTTGCATTACTGCCTCGACCGAATCCGCGATAATCTCTCGACTCGGGAGTGAAAAATGCATACCCTCATGACCCATTGAGATTCCGTCTGACACGGAAATCGTGCCGAATTGCATGGGGAATCCACCGCCAGCGTGTACACCCTCTTTTGCCGCTAGCGACAAGCGATCCAGAGAGAGATTGCATGGAGTGATCTCATTCCAACTCGATGCAATTCCAATCTGCGGTTTAGGGAAGTCTTCATCTGACATGCCCACTGCGCGCAGCATGCCACGGGCCGCAGCACGCTCTAATCCGTCGGTTACTTCGCCACTACGGGGCTTCATGTGTGCCATGTGAGGATGTTATTCCTTTACTCCAAGTTGCTCCAAAAGCAAGGTGCGAACCTTCGCCGCATCTGCCTGACCTTTTGTCGATTTCATGACCGCGCCAACTATCGCGCCGGCGGCGGCCACTTTGCCACTTTTGATTTTCTCCGCTATATCGGGGGATTCACTCAAAGCCTGATTTATGGCCTCCACAAGCAAATCGTCGTCATTGACGACAACGAGTCCACGAGAGTCAATCACTTCTGCCACATTGCCTTCACCGTCAAGCAAGCCTTCAAAAACCGAGCGCGCCATTTTATCGGTGAGCACACCTTCAGAAATCAAACCTTCGATCTGGGCAATATCGGCAGGAGTAACAGTGAGCTCTTCCAATTCGCAATCGCGCTCATTGGCGACCCTTGTTAACTCCCCAGTCCACCATTTTCGAGCGGCAGAGGGCTGAACTCCAGCATCAATTGAGGCAATGATCAGCTCGAGGGCACCCGCGTTGACCAGACTCTGCATATCAAACTCGCTAATTCCCCAATCATTTTGTAAGCGTGCACGTCTCACCGATGGAATCTCGGGCAAAGTTCCACGCAATTGTTTAATCCACGATTCACTCGGTGCCACGGGCACCAGATCCGGCTCCGGAAAATACCGGTAGTCCTCGGCTTCTTCCTTTGAACGCCCTGAAGTTGTGTCTCCGGTCTCCTCATTAAAGTGCCGGGTTTCCAAGATGATCCGTTCACCGAGTCGAAGCTGCTCTGCCTGGCGAACCATCTCAGTGCGAACAGCGCGTTCCACAGATCGCAAGGAGTTGACGTTCTTGGTCTCGGTGCGAGTGCCCCACCCCTCACCTTGCCTATTTAACGACACGTTGACATCACACCGAAGGGATCCTTCCTCCATGCGGACGTCAGAAACACCAAGCGCTCGCATCAGATCCCGCAACTCGGAGACATAGGCCTTGGCAATTTCCGGGGCCAACTCTCCTGTTCCCAAAATTGGTTTGGTGACAACCTCGATCAAAGGGATACCTGCACGGTTGTAGTCGACAAGCGAATGCGTTGCACCGTGAATGCGGCCAGAGCCACCGGCATGTAATAGCTTGCCGGTGTCCTCTTCCATGTGAACGCGCTCGATCTCGACTCGAAATACTCCAGGGCCGTTCTCGGTAGGAACAGTGACATCAAGATAACCGTCGCTGCAGAGGGGCTCGTCGTACTGAGAAATTTGATAGTTTTTTGGCATGTCAGGATAAAAATAGTTCTTTCTCGCGAATCGACACCATGGTGCGATCGAGCAATTCAAGGCCAAGCCCATCCGGATCGTTGATTCAACAGCAACCCGGTTAACAACCGGCATGCTGCCTGGCAATCCCAGGCACACCGGGCACACGTGAGTGTTGGGATCGCCACCGAATTGCGCAGAACACGAGCAAAACATTTTGGAGTTGGTTCCCAATTCAATATGCGTTTCGAGCCCGATAATCGGCTCAAATTCGGCGATTACAGCTTGATATTCCGTTGTCATAGTGTCGGAGCCTCCGAGATCAAGAGTCCACCCCAACGATCGGCGAGGGCACTTTCTAGTGCGGACCCCACTTGGTACAACAAATGATCTGCCATTGGGGGAGCGATTATCTGCAACCCAACCGGTAACCCATCTTCTGGGGCACGACCAATGGGGAGCGACATGGCGCAATTTCCCGCCAAGTTCACCGGGATGGTCGCAATATCGTTGAGATACATGGCAAGTGGGTCATCAAGTTTTTCACCGATCTTAAAGGCGGTGGTTGGTGCTGTAGGTGAAACCAAGACGTCAACATGGGAAAAGGCGTCGGCAAAATCACGCGTGATCAATGTGCGAATCCGTTGCGCTTGCCCATAGTAAGCGTCGTAATATCCACTAGAGAGGGCGTAAGTTCCTAACATGATGCGTCGCTTTACCTCGGCGCCGAAGCCTTTCTCGCGGGTTGCGCTCATCACCTCTTCAACACTGCGATTCTTACCGTCGTCTTCGCGAATACCGAACCGCATGCCGTCAAAACGCGCAAGGTTGCTGGAAGCTTCCGAGGGCAGGATCAAGTAGTAGGCCCCAAGCGCATACTCGAAATGGGGACACGACACTTCAATGACTTCGGCGCCCAACTCAATCAAAATCTCGATCGACTGATTAAAACGCTCAAGCACGCCCGCTTGGAAACCCTCACCCTTTAATTGCTTAATTACCCCGATTTTCATGCCACGCACATCAGCGTTCAATGCCGCCGCAACGACATCAGGCACCGGCTTGTTAATTGACGTTGAGTCGCGGGGATCATGGCCCCCGATGACGGCATGCAGCAAAGCCGTGTCCATCACGTCGCGCGCACATGGGCCTGCCTGATCCAGCGAAGAAGCCAACGCCACGATTCCGTAACGGGAGACGCCTCCGTAAGTGGGTTTCACCCCCACAGTTCCCGTAAGAGCCGCCGGCTGCCGAATGGAGCCACCGGTGTCAGTCCCAATCGCCAT
>DGQA01000050.1:8555-66014 GCA_002390705.1 Actinobacteria bacterium UBA4426
AACTCATCCATATTCGTTTTGCCCAAAGACACAACGCCAGCGGCATTGAGCTTGTCCACAATCGTTGCGTTATACGGGGGCCGCCAACCCTCAAGTATGCGCGAACCACACGTTGTGGGAACACCCTTTGTGGCGAGCAGATCTTTTAAAGCGATCGGGACACCCGCTAGCGGGGACGACAACTCCCCTTTGGCCAACTGCTGATCAACTTCGCGCGCTCGTGCAATTGATGATTCCCGATCAACGTGAAGAAATGCGTGAACGCGCTCGTCAACCTGGGCAATCCGATCAAGATGCGCCCTGGTCACGTCTTCACTCGACACCTCTTTGCGCGCAATTGCCGAAGCCAATGTTGCCGCACTTTGACGGGTCAAATCACTCATCCGGGTTCACCCAAAATCCTTGGGACCCTGAAGCGATCATCTTCAAAGGACGGTGCTGCGCGAGCAAAATCATTAATTTCAAGTCCCCGAACGGCGATATCTTCCCGGTACACATTTTCCATCGGAATCGGGTGAGACGTGGGTGGAATATGGTCAGCAGCAACAGCACTAATTGAGGTGATCGCACCCAAAATTTGCTCAAGTTGCAGTGTGTAATCCGCGACTTCTTCTGGGGAGAGCTCTAGCCGTGCCAACTTCCCTAAATGCTTCACTTGCTCAGCGTCAATTCCACCCTGCGTCATGCCCTAAGTCTATTGGGCTGCTCCAGTTACAAATGAGGTAGCACACTTTGGTGGTCACCACTGAGCAACTTGTGAAAACCGGCTGCATCGGTGAGCGCAACACCCAGCTTTTGAGCCTTCTCTGCCTTTGACCCCGCTTTGTCACCCACCACTACCAAATCTGTCTTGGGAGAGACGGAGCCAGACACGGTTGCGCCCAATGCCGCGATGGCGTCTTGGGCACCGTCTCGAGTGAAACCTGGGATGGAACCGGTAATCACAATTGTTATGCCTGTCAGTGGGCTCGAAACCGGATCTGTGTCTGTGTGTTCATCCGCAAAATTCACCCCTGCCCGGCGCCACTGGGAAATAATGTCCAAGCGCCAGTCTGTATCAAAAAAATCAACGATACTGTCGGCGATCCGTTCACCTACTCCGTCCACATTGGATAGTTGCTCTACGGTGGCCTCTTGCAGAGCTTCAACTGAACCGAATGCGCGCGAAATCTTCTTTGCCGCCGTTGGACCCACATGGCGAATGCTCAATGCAACCAAGAATCTCCATAGAGGCTGTCCTTTTGCCCGATCAAGTTGTGCCAATAAGAGCTCTCCAGCCTTATTGATGCCGACGCTTTCGTGTTCTTGATGCGAATTAACGAAGAATTCACAATTTAGCAACTTGTCAGCGGTCAAATCAAACAGCTCTGCTTCACTGGCGAGAACCCCACTGACCAAAAGGGCTTGGGCTGCCTTTTCACCCAGTCCCTCAATATCGAGTGCTCCGCGTGAGCCAATATGAAACAGTCTCTCGCGCAACTGTGCCGGACAGTCCTGGACATTGGGGCAACGAATGTCTTTGTCACCTTCACTCTCAGGACCGAGTTCGCTGCCGCATTCGGGACAAAACTTTGGCATGACAAATGGGATCTCACTACCGGTTCGCTCTTCCAATACCGGCCCAAGGACCTCAGGAATAATCTCTCCCGCCTTGCGCAGATACACCGTGTCGCCAATTAATACTCCTTTACGCGACACTTCAAATGGGTTGTGAAGTGTCGCCATTGACACAGTTGTTCCAGCAACCTGCACCGGCTCCATGACGGCGTAGGGAGTTACTCGGCCGGTACGCCCAACACTGATTTCAATGTCAATCAATCTGGTCCGGACAACTTCGGGTGGATACTTGTAAGCGATTGCCCACCGGGGTGCTCGCGACGTAAAACCTAATCTCACCTGATTGGCAAGGTCATTTACTTTGACCACCACTCCGTCAATATCAAATGTAACCTCGACGCGATGCTCATTGAAATAATTAATGAACTCGACCACCTTGGCAAAACTTGCGTGCACTAGCGCATGACTAGTAACGGGGAGGCCCCAGTGGGCCAACCGCTCGTACACTTCACTTTGGGAACGAGCCCGGGTCAGCACTTTTGAATCGTGTTTCCCAAACCCGTGAACCGTGAATTCTAATCCTGACAATCGAAGGATCGCCGCCTCCAAATCTTGAGCAACTTTTGCTTCCCGCTTGGACCCCTTCACTTGCTCTAACTCTCGTTCACGTTTGTCTACTCTTTGGCGAAGAGCACCTGCCGCGGCATTTCGTGGGTTCGCGAATAGAGGTTTGCCCATTTTTGTTTGTTCAGCATTAATAGAATCAAATACGGCCAGCGGGTAAAACACCTCACCCCGGACCTCAAGGAGTTTCGGGACAGAGGTTCCGGTGAGTTTCTTTGGGATTGACGCGATCAGGATGGAGTTCAGGGTTACGTCTTCACCTGTTGCACCATCACCTCTCGTGGCTAATGTTTTCAACGTGCCATCACGATACACAGCGTCAACCGCTAACCCATCAATTTTCAGTTCGCACAGATACTGCGGCTCTTGTTCCAATGATGTACTAATCCGCTCACACCAAGCCTTCAGTTCACCTTCATTAAACGCGTTGTCGAGTGAGTACATTGGCTCAAGGTGAACCACCGATTCGAATAGTTCTGAGCGAAACCCTCCCACAGACTGTGTTGGCGAGTCGCCGGTCACCAACATTGGGTACTGAGTTTCGAGCTCCAGCAGTTCGCGGAAGAGTGCGTCATAGCCTGAGTCAGAAAGAGTCTGGCTTACTTGCAATGCATACTGCATCCGAGCGCTACTGATCAGATCAACGAGTTTTTGCCAGCGCTGTGAAGCTGAGCTCGGCGCAGTGCTATCACTAGAGTTTGCTACCACGATCACTCTCCCAGTAGCCGATCCTCGTCATTTAGTAAATCTACAACTTCCCTTACCGCCGTGATGGCAGACCTCGCCGCGACCCATGATTGCGAGACCGATTCGGTCGTGGGCACCACGACCAGCGAGCCGGTGGTGGCACTTAGCTCAAACCCTAAACTCATAATCCGCTGTGCGATGTCTCGCGCATTTTTTCGCGGTGACCATTCGGGTTTCACTTGCCAGTAGACCGCGTTACGCGCCTCCAATTGCTCCCCCAGAAAACTACTCGACCCGGATCCCAAAAATACTGTAGCGCCGGCGCCCATCAAAGCCTGGGTAAAGAGTTCATCCGAGTGTGCCAGCGCGACCCCAAAACTTGCCCCGCATGCAACAGCCATGTGAATCAGGGGTTCCCATGATCCGAGGATTTGTGCCCGATCGACATTGACATAAGTGTTGAGTCCACTCGCCGTCGGTATGGCGCCGTTACAAGCGGCGACTGCGTCGGGTTCTTCCAGCACCACTGACAACTTGGCATGCGGGAAGATTCTCGCGATTAAGGCAAGATGCCCCCGAATCCCCTCGGTGAGAACGTGCGTGACTTCAGACACGGCCCCCCGATCTCGGATAAGTTTTTCACCTGACGCTGCTTCAACGCTCGCGCACCAACTAATTGGACCCACCACCGAGCAGGTAAAGACCCCGGCAAAGTTCTGTGCATGTTCTTCCATGGCGTCTTGGTCCTGGCGCAGGAAATTCTGGGCCCGCTGCATATCGATACCAGCCGTGCGAGCAATCTGCCAACCGGAAGGCACCACGCTTGTGGAGAAATCACTACTTATGGAACTGAGTATTCCTGCAGTGCGCCCAACCGGGTCAGCACCCGGTCCTCTCTGAGGCAAAATGGGAAGGAAGAGTGCCTCTGGAAATTCACCGGCTGCGACCTGTGCCGCCTCTTGGGCTGACACACCCGGCAATACCCCGAGCGCGGATGCGCGGGCATTAGCCAAATTACACACCAGTCTTGGAGAAGTGCTGGCCCACCCGATTTGTGCTGGCAACGGTTGCAGAGCCCAAGACCTTGGTTCCCACATAGATGACCGCTGCTTGTCCGGGTGCCAGCCCTCGAATTGGTTCATGCAAGTCAATCAGAAGCTCACCGTCAACGGCACGCGCACTGGCAGGAACCGGCTCAGCATGTGCGCGCACTTGCGCACTGACTTCAACTGGATCGGCTCCTAGGGGACCACCAGCCCAAATTGGATTGATGGCACGGATGTAGTTGACGTCAAGTAATTCTGGCGCACCCACCATAACCGTGCCACTCTCTCGATCAATGTCAACAACGTAGCGCGGGGCACCGTCCTCAGCCGGCACAGTCAAATTGAGTCCGCGCCGCTGTCCAATAGTCACTGTGAACGTGCCGCTGTGTTGGCCCAACACCGCACCCGTTGATGCATCGGTTATGTCACCAGGCTGCTCACCCAGCTTGCGCACCAGGTACCCGGCGGTATCACCATCAGGGATAAAGCAAATATCGTGACTATCTGGTTTTTTCGCCGTGATCAAACCACGTTCGAGGGCTTCTTCCCTGATCTCAACTTTTGTTTCCCCTCCCAGCGGGAAGAGCGAATGCACGAGTTGATCCTGCGTCAGAACTCCCAGAACATAAGACTGATCTTTGAGCGGATCAACTGCGCGGTGCAGCTCGACCCCGCCTGGTCCATGCTCGATCTGGGCGTAGTGCCCGGTCGCCACTGCGTCAAAACCCAAAGCGAGCGCGCGGTCAAGGACGGCACTGAACTTGATTTTCTCATTGCAGCGCAGACACGGGTTTGGAGTTCTTCCTTGCTCATATTCAGAGTGAAAGTTATCCATCACGCTTTCGGCGAATTCCGTGGAAAAGTCCCAGACGTAAAACGCGATTCCAAGTTTGTCGGCAACTCGCCGTGCATCGCGAGCGTCATCGAGGGTACAACATCCACGACCCTTCCCGTTCGAATCCGTTCGGGACAATGCGAGGTGGATTCCCACAACCTCGTGGCCCTGATCAATCATGCGGGCCGTTGCCACAGATGAGTCCACTCCGCCGCTCATAGCTGCGATCACGCGAAGCCTACTCATTTGGACACCGATCCTGCACGCTTGGCACGCTCGACGACACCTGGCAGTGCCTGTGCCAGATGATCAATCCCCTCTTTTGAACTATCGCGACCCAAACTAAAGCGAAGCGATGCGCGGGCAGTTTTTTCATCAACCCCCATTGACAGCAAAACATGACTGGGTTCAGGGATTCCAGCCGTACAAGCAGATCCCGTTGAGCAGTCGATACCGGCTGCATCGAGGAGCATCAGTAATGAATCACCCTCGCAGCCAGGAAAAGAAAAATGTGTGTTATTGGGCAATCGCATCTCCCCGGGCGGCGGCCCATTAAAGATCGCTTCCGGTACCGCACTCGTGACGGCAGAAACGAGATATTCCTGCAATTCACGCAATCGGGTCGCATGTTCATCTAACCCGGAAATCGCGTGCCGCACCGCCGCGGCGAAGGCGGCGATTGAAGCAGGGTCGAACGTTCCCGAACGAATTTCTCGCTCCTGCCCGCCGCCATGTTGAACCGGCGTGAATTTGACAGTGGGGTCAATGATGAGCGCACCGATGCCAACCGGTCCCCCAATTTTATGACTGCTGAGTGTTACCGCGGCGGCATCGAGGTCACGCAGATCCAGTGGCAATTGACCGAGAGCCTGAACGGCGTCGGTGTGAAATGGTACATCGAATTTCCTACAGATGAGGGCAATCTCATCAACAGGTTGAATTGCACCAATTTCATTATTCGCCCACATGATTGAGACCAATGCGACATCACCGGCTTCTAGCGCACTTTCAATATCTCTCGGGTTAACTCGTCCATGCGCGTCGGCGTCCACAAATCTCACATCCGCACCCTCATGTTCACGCAACCACAGCACGGGGTCAAGCACCGCGTGGTGCTCGATGCCGCTCGTAACGATGGTTAGTGACTGCTTCTCCAATTGTTCGCAGCGAGCCCAATACATACCCTTAATTGCGAGGTTGTCCGACTCTGTGCCACCCCCAGTAAAAATCACAGCGGACGGCCGAATGCCGAGATCCTCAGCAATTGACTCCCGAGATGACTCCACGACCCGCCGAACCGCTCGCCCAGATGTGTGCAGACTTGACGCATTTCCCACCTGATCGGAAGCGTCTAGCCAGACTGCTCGTGCCTGCGGCAACATCGAAGTCGTCGCTGCATGATCAAAGTAGACGCGTTGCACAGTCACGAACACTACCTAACGCACCCAACGGTGCAATATCGGTTATTTGCGTTGAGTGATTTCCTCGGTTAACTGGGGCACAACTGTGAACAGATCCCCCACGACTCCGTAGTCTGCCAGCTCGAAAATCGGTGCCTCGGGATCCTTATTGACGACGATTACCACCTTGGAAGTCTGCATGCCGGCCCGATGTTGAATTGCACCCGAAATCCCACTTGCAATGTACAAAGCAGGCGACACCGTTTTGCCCGTCTGGCCGACTTGGAATTGATGTGGGTACCAGCCCGCATCTGTTGCCGCACGCGAGGCGCCCACTGCAGCGCTCAAACTGTCCGCCAACGCTTCAATCACTTCGAACCCTTCGGCTCCGCCGACCCCCCGGCCGCCGCTGACAACAACATCTGCTTCTGCCAGCTCGGGGCGAGCGCCTTTTTCGACAACACTTCGGGTCGTGACCGACACTCGTTTCGCCGAGTCAGAGATTCCCATTGAAATCTTTTCAGTGACTGCTGTAGCCGCAGACTCGCTTGCTGCAATCGAATTTGGCCGAATCGTGATGATCGGTGTTCCATGGGTCACCTTGGAATGCACAATTGTGGTGCCGCCGAACACACTTTGAGTGGCTGTACCGTCCGTCGCGATCTCCACCGCATCGGTGATGATTCCGCATCCAGACTTGATTGCGGCGCGGGCAGCTATTTCTTTTCCGTCGGCACTGGATGCCACCAAAACCGCGGCTGGTTGCAGGGATTCTATGAGACTTGCGACGATTTCGGCCCCGGGTGCAACCGGATGATCAATTACGTCTGCTGAATCCGCCAGTAGGATTTTTGTGGCACCGAAACTAGCCAGAGCCGCACTTGTAATGTCACCAAGCCCTGATCCCAGCCACAGCACTACCGGGGACCCAAGTCCGCGAGCTGCAGTAATTAACTCAAAAGTTACTTTCCGAATCTCGGATTCATGGTGCTCAGCCAGTACTAATACATCAGCCATGTCGCTCTCCTTTACGGTCTTGGTTAAATATTTTTAGATGAATTTGGCAGAAGTCAGATAGTCGGCGATAGCGGTTCCGCCTGCACCATCATCGGTAACAACCACACCAGCCGCTTTTGGTGGCCGATCCGCAAAGTCAGCGACAACGGACCACGCAGCACCCGTGCCCACCAGTGCGTTGTCAAGTCCCAGATCGGTCACCGAAAAAATCTCGACCGGTTTTTTCTTGGCCGCCATGATTCCCTTGAATGAGGGGTATCGTGGTTCATTAATTTTCTCAACCACGCTCACCACGGCCGGTAAGGAAGCGGTAAGAGTGTCAAAACCGTAGTCCGTCACTCGCTCTGCGGTCAGCGTTGTTCCAGCTACTTCCACTTTCTGGGCAAAAGTGACCTGCGCTAAGTCTAAGCGTTCAGCAACCATCGCTGGGATAACCGACATGCGGGCATCAGTTGACTCTGACCCAAAAAGAATTAAATCGAAGTCGCGTCCGGTGAGCGCTTTCGCCAACACGGCTGAAGTTGCTACGGCATCAGACCCGGCTAGATTTTCGTCGACGATATGGATTCCCGCGTCCGCACCCATGCTGATCGCCTTTCGAAGGGTCTCAGAAGCACGCTCTGGGCCCATGGTCACGATCACGACCTCGCCGCCTTGTGCTTCAACAAGTTGCAAGGCCTGCTCAACCGCGTACTCATCAAGCTCATTGAGTACGCCGTCGGCACTCTCACGATCCAAAGTGGACGTATCGACTCTGAGTTTCTTCTCCGCCCACGTATCGGGGACCTGTTTGACACAGACAGCGATCTTCACGGGTGCAACTCCTTTGCCAGAATCTTGCTCACAATAAATTGGGAAATTTTCTTTATGACTCTATATTACCTGCGAGTAACATCATCGGCCACTTACGCCACCGCAGGCTCATGACACTCTAGAGTCAGATCGTGGGAGCGCATCAGCACATTGTGGCCAATCCCACAGATGATCATCACCAAGAACGACGAGGCACGGTCGCTTTTGTTCTGCACAGCCATTTGCCCTGGGTCCTAGGCCACGGTGGTTGGCCAGTTGGTGAGGAGTGGCTCTATCAGGCTTATGCACACTCCTACCTCCCCCTTTTTGATGCCCTCGCGCACTTGGGTGCCCGGGGCTTTCGCAATATTGCCAGCCTAGGGATCACTCCGATCTTGGCCGCTCAATTAGACGATCCAAGAACGGTGACGGGGCTGGAATCTTGGCTGCACAATTGGCAACTTCGAGCCGGAAGCCTGCCGAATAATCACCCGGTCCGCGACTACGAATTGGGGAGGGCCCAGTCTGCTTTGGCAATATTTCGAGGTCACTATTCCCGTGGAACTGCTCCGCGAATCCGATCCCTTATCGATGATCAGGTTGTCCAATTCCTGGGTGGCCCGGCCACCCACCCCTTTACGCCCGGGCTAGATGAACGCATCCACGAGATAGCCATCCGTGCAGGGCTTGAGGATTCCGCCCGGCGCTATGGCACCTCACCCATTGGAATCTGGGTACCCGAATGTGCCTATCGCCCTGGCCAGGAAGGTGTGTACCAACAATTAGGAATCACACACTTCATGGTCGATGAGCCAGCAGTTGTAGCGGTCGGCAAAAACGCTGGCGTTCCGTACCGACTGGGTGAATCGATGGTGAAAGTTGTGGCCCGGAATGCGCAAATCAGTGACTTGCTGTGGTCACATGAGCGGGGTTACGCCGGGGCTGCCCCTTACCGTGATTTTCATGCAGTAGATCATGCATACGGACTCAAACTTAGTGCTGTGGGCGAGAAATCACAGCAAGACAAACCTGTGTACGATCCACAATCAGCTCAGATCCAAATTGAAGTTGATGCTCAAAATTTCGTGCGTGAACTCAGAACATCCTTTGACGTACAACGTGAGCAGGGTACAGAATCTCCCACCGTCGTAATCGGAGTTGATGCCGAGCTCCTCGGACACTGGTGGCATGAGGGCGTCGCCTGGTTTGAGCGTGTAATTGAGCTCCTCCCCGAATCAAAGATCAGTACATCAACTTTGGAACAGGTGACTTCAACCGCACGAACATCAATCCAGCTGTCAGCGTCATCCTGGGGAAGTGGCAAAGACTGGTCCGTGTGGACTGGAAATCCAGTTCGCGACATTGCCATGATGAATAGTCAAAGCCAAGAATATGTGCTCGATCTGATCGATCGAAACACATGCACAGCAGCTCATCTCAATCAATTGATGCTTCAGCTATCAAGTGATTGGGCGTTCATGATTACCCGCGAAACAGCTGCGCAATATGCCCGTGATCGCGTGCTCGCTCACATGAGTCAGCTTGAATCGGGGGTCGACCCAGATGCACCGTTCCCACTCATTTCATTTAGTGCGTCCCGCGTGCGTACGCGCACGGACTCAGCATGACGCTGCACCCGGAATTGTTTCTCACCAACGTCAAGTCTGGATCTCACAACTCTGACCGGGATCCCCGCCGCTACTGACATCGGGGCGACCGCACCTCGCACGACCGAGTGGGCCCCGATCACGCTACCGGCGCCCACTTGCGAACCCTTCAGCACACTGACCTTTGTTCCGAGCCACACATTGGCCCCAATCCGAATCGGCGATTTCGTGATTCCTTGTAAGCGGATTGGCGTGTCTAGATCAGAGAATCGATGGTCAAAATCACACATATAAATTGAGTCGGATATAACGCACTCATCACCGATCGTGATGTCAAGATACGCATTAATGGTGTTGTCACGACCCATCACGGTTTTTGATCCGATCCGGATACTGCCTTCATGTGCGCGAATCCGGCATTGGTCACCAAGATGCACCCAGCTCCCTAACACAATTCTCCCGTACCCTTTTCGCGCGCTGAGTTCAACACCCTTACCCAAAAACACGAAGCCAGTACAACTCACCGAGCGTGAGCCAAAATGATGTAGTCTCAAAAACCGAAAATACCGCACAAGGTAATACCAATTCCAGGCTCGATTGCGAACTATCCAATTCAGATTGGATAAGCGCCAAGGATTAAACCGCTTCATGCGCGTACCCTTTCAGAGCACTCTGCATCGCCTCTTCATAGATTTTGTCGGTCAAGTTGCCCACATGTTCCCAGGTAAACTCAGTGGCAATTCGTTCGCGTAGACGAGCCGCCCGATCACGTGCCTGCTCTCGATCGTTTTTAATGGACAAAATCGCCTGTGCGATGTCAGCGCCTGTGACTTCATCCAGCGGATATCCGAACTCCTGCGTGGAGATTATGTCTGCTAATCCACCCACTCTCGAGGAAACGACAGGAACTCCATGTTGCCCAAGTTCCAGTGCAACAATTCCAAATGGTTCGTAGCTTGATGGAATAACTGCAAGATCCCAAGAATCTAAGATCACATCCTTACGCTCATCGGCGACATGTCCGAGAAATTGAATACGATCACTCATACCTTTCCTAGCGACCTTTTCCTGAAGACTTTCCCATTGACTTCCCGTGCCAACAATTTCCAACTTCACGGTGTAATCATCGATTGACTCAATCGCATCGATAATGTGATGGATACCTTTTTCCCACTCCAACCGACCGATAAAGCCCACCACGATTTCTTGGTCAGTTCCCTTGCGCGTTACAGCCGATGTCTCACATTGGGTGTAACTAGTGCTAATCGCGTTAGGGATTACGTTTAATGCCCCCGGTTGCAACCCGTAACCCGTACGAATTTCTTTCCGCATGGACTCACTGCACACAATTATCGAATTAGCTAAGGTCATGGATCTGTGTTCACTGGAGTAGACAATTCGGGACAGCCTCGACGTGAGCCAACCGTTATGTCGACCAAATTCAGTCGCGTGGACAGTGAGAACGCTCGGGACCGAGAACTCCCGCGAGGAAGCAAGGAGTTGATCACAGGCAAGCCAATCGTGCCCGTGAACAATATCGGGCACAGCATCTATGTGCTCAATAGCACTCAGACTTGCCAGGGCAAATCCGTGCACCCAATAGTCAAAATTATCTTGTCCAAGTCGAGCATCTGGATAATGATTGGCCACCCGGATAACCCGAACACCATTGCAGGACTCATTTACTGCGGGCACTCCAATCGGAGCCTGAGTGATCACGGTCACTTCATGACCACGTCGAACCTGCTCTTGGGTCAGCGCCAAAACGTGTGCACCCAATCCCCCGTACATGACCGGAGGATACTCCCACGAAAAGTGCAGAATTCTCATGATCTCACCCCACTACGGGGCCACCCCTGTGATGCACACGTTGTAAAAATACCGATCAGGAACAATCTTTGAGAACACGTTGCGATCAAGACTGTCAAGTTTTTTCCAGGTTCCAAATGCAAAGTTTGCCCAACCAAAGCCCAATGCCCCGGCCTTTACCGAACTCTCAAAAGTACGCACCGGCCAACCAAACCAGGATGCAGTCAACTCTTGCGTCACCGTACTGACATCAACACAGCCATTTCGAAGGGCAACTCGAGCCAATTGGTTCGGATCAAAAGTATGGACATCTACGACAGCTTCCAAGGCTGCTTCGCGCGATGATTCTGCGAGCTCATGTGCTGGGCGAGCCCACTTGTCGACGAGCAGAGGTAACTGGGTGACTCTCGTGCTTGTCCACCAGGTCAACCGCGACAACGCCCGGGCCACTAAATCCCCCTTCTGGGTGGGTTCACCACAAAACACAAAGCGCCCGCCGGGGCGCAGCACGCGGTTCACTTCAGCGAAGAGTGCGTCAAGGTCTGGAACATGGTGTAACACCGCATGGCCCACGACCAGGTCCACACTTGAGTCCACAAACGGGAGTAGCTCGGCGTCAGCGACCAGCCCTGTAACGTCTAGGCCCAAGTTCTTGCCGTTGCGAACTGCTACCGAAACCATGCCAGAGCTCAAATCGGTGACGATTCCGGAACCTCCTATTCCTGACTGCATCAGATTAAGTAGGAAAAAACCGGTTCCTGAGCCCAACTCGACGACTCTTGACCCAGCTAGATCTGATCCTTGGCTCTCACGCGGTACTACATGATCAAAACAGTTACGCGCGTAGTCCACGCATCTCTGGTCGTAGGAAATACTCCACTTATCATCATAGGATTCGGCTTCCCAATCGTGGTAAACGATATTTGCAAGTTTCGGATCCGCCTTTGCGAGGTCAAATTGTGCCTGCGAGATAGCCACTATCGACCTACAAAAGTTGCTTTGCCTGGACCCTCATTTACAAAGGACATCATGCCATTTTTCTGATCCTCTGTTCCGAACAGAGCAGCGAACTCGGTGCTTTCGATCGAAAGCCCAGTGCGAAGATCTACATTCGCACCATTGTCAATTGCTCGTTTCGCCGCAGCCAGTGCAATCTTGGGCCCTCCGGCAAATCTGCCCGCCCATTTTAGCGCTGCGCCAAGAACCTGAGTCGGCTCAACCACTTGATTGACCAACCCAATTTCTAGGGCTTGGCCAGCTGAGATCATGTGTCCATTGAAAATGAGTTCCTTTGCCTTAGATCCGCCAATGAGTCGGGGAAGTCGTTGCGTTCCACCCGCTCCAGGGATGATTCCTAGTGTGATTTCCGGCTGACCGAGTTTTGCATTGTCGCCAGCAACACGAAAATCCGCGCACATAGCAAGTTCAAGTCCGCCACCGAGCGCGAAGCCAGTCACGGCGGCGATGGTGGGTTGGGAGATTTTGGCTACGGTGTCAAAAGCGCTCTGCAGGCTATGTGCCGCGCTAGACATATCGGAGTAGGTCATGTTGGCCATCTCTTTCACGTCGGCTCCCGCGGCAAATACTTTCTCTCCTCCATACAGCACAACGGCATCAATGCCGACTCTCCCAGAAACAAATATTGCCGCTGTTTCAATCTCACGTTGCATTTGCAAATTAAGCGCATTCATTGGCGGTCTACGCAAATGAATAATTGCAGTTGATTCCTGCAACTCCACTTGAATGAATTCTGTGACAAGTAGTTCCTCGCCCACCAATTTACGATCTGCTTCTATGCTCATGTGAATAATCCTACCCATCCGACGGACTGACAATCAGTCGGAATATTTCCGGCCGCGGTAGATTGGCCTGGTGCGCACCAAGGCAGGACATTGGGATCCATTCGGGGTCACACTTCTCCCCGATGGCAGTGCCAAAGTCTCTCTCTGGGCGCCGCACGCCGATCAGGTCGAATTTTGCGTGGTGACCGGCGACGAAATGGAGGGATTTACCGAGACTCGGTACGAACTCGAGCACCGCGTCCAGAACGTGCACTTCTCAACTATTCCGCAGATAGGACCCAATACCCGGTATGGCTTTCGGGTCCACGGGCCGTGGGATCCTGACGCCGGTATGCGGTTTAACCCACACAAATTCCTGCTCGATCCCTACGCTCGGGCCATCACCGGTCAGTTACGCAACCATCCCGCCATTTACGACTACCAAGTCAACGACCCGACAAGCATGTCCACCCTGGACAGTCGAGATTTTGTCCCCCACGGACTCACTGTTCATTCCGAGTTCGACTGGAATGGGGATGAACCATTAGAACGTCCTTGGAATGAAACCGTCATCTATGAAGCCCACGTAAAGGGCCTCACCTACTTACATCCGTCAGTGCCTGAAAATGAACGAGGGACCTTTAGAGGAATTGCTCGAAAAGAAGTCATTGACCATCTCGTGCACATCGGGGTGAGTGCAATTGAACTACTTCCCGTACAGCACTTTGTCAATGAGACTCATTTGATGGATACCGGACTTTCCAACTATTGGGGATACAACACCCTGGGTTTTTTTGCTCCACATGCCGATTACGCCAGTACCCCCGGAAATCAAATTGACGACTTTAAGTTTATGGTCAAGGCCTTACACGGCGCCGGAATTGAAATAATTCTTGATGTCGTTTACAACCACACCGCCGAGGGCGGGGCTCTCGGCCCTAGCCTGTCCTTTAAGGGGATCAACAACAAAGATTTCTACCATTTCACCGACACCGGTGACTATGCGAATTTCGCCGGTTGCGGGAACGCGATTAATGCGGAGCAACCACAGGCTCTTCAACTCATCATGGATTCCTTGCGGTACTGGGTGACTGAAATGCACGTGGACGGTTTTCGATTCGATCTTGCTTCAACCTTGGCACGGTCTATTCACAAAGTCGACATGTTGGGAAATTTCCTGACCACTGTTTCCCAGGACCCAATTTTGCGCCGCTCAAAATTAATTGCCGAACCCTGGGACGTCGGCCCCGGCGGTTATCAGGTGGGGTCATTCCCGGCACTGTGGAGTGAATGGAATGACAAATACCGCGACGACGTCCGAGATTTTTGGCGCGGAGAAAGCGGTATTGCCTCAATCGGCTGGCGCCTCTCGGGATCACAGGACCTCTATGGCGACCCAGGGACAGATCCCCTTTCCTCAATCAATTTCATTACCGCCCATGATGGTTTCACCATGCTGGACCTCGTCAGCTTCAATCACAAACACAATGACGTAAACCGTGAAGAAGGCCGCGATGGGACCGACAACAACCGTTCCTACAATTTTGGAACCGAAGGCCCGACCCTAGACTCGGGTATCGGCGAAATTCGGGCACGAATGGTGCGAAATTTCCTAGCAACGCTTTTCCTTTCTGGCGGTGTCCCCATGATCGCTTCAGGAGACGAACTCCACAAAACACAACGCGGTAACAACAATGTCTATTGCCAAGATAATGACCTCTCCTGGCTGAACTGGAACTTAGAGCAGCAGGACTGGGATCTCATTGACTTTGTTGCAACCGTGGCGCACATCCGTCGCTCACATCCCATGCTTTGCCCACTTGATTTTTATTCCGGCGAGCCACTGTATGAAAATGGCCCCAAGGATCTCGCTTGGTTTGGGCCGGATGCGCAAGAAATTACTGACTGGCATGACAGTGAACATGTCTCAATCGGAATGTTTCTCACCCCGCGTGAAAGCGGTGAGGAAAGCATTTTCGCCATTTTTCATGTCGGAAGTGAACCGGTGAAATTTACGCTACCCGCACATCCATATGCACAGACTTATGTCGCGATTCTCGACACACATGCGACGAATGGGCAACCCAATAAACATGCCCGCGAAGCCGGTGAGGTCTTCTTGTGCCAGCCACGATCTACGTACGTACTCACCGCGCAAAGATAAGAGGTGAACAGTCACGCGCATTTAAGGCAGCGAAAATTCTTAGATGGCGCTTCAGTAACCTTGGGCCATGGCGCGCAGAACTCCCCAGAAGCCGGGTGCCCCACGGTTCACGCTCTTTGACGCTTCACCGGTCGTAGAATGTGGGGCATATCCGGCAAAAGCCGTCGTTGGCGAGATCATTCCCATCGCCGCGACCGCATTTCGAGAGGGACACGATTGCCTCGGTGTTGAACTTACTCTCACCGATCCCCAAGGTCACACACTTGGCCCATTCCCCATGTCCACCCAGGGAAACACCGATAGTTTCCAAGCAAATTTCGTCGCAGCCACGCACGGAAAGTGGAGCTTTAGTATTTCTACATGGGGCGACCCAATCACCACTTGGCGGCGCAGAGCGGAGATAAAAATCCCTGCCGGGCAAGACATTGATCTGGAGCTTCGTGAAGGTGCTGCCTTGATTGAGCGGGTTACTAGTGGTCTGGATCAACAGTTTCGCACAACTTTGGAAAACGCGTTGGCAACCATGCGAGACACCGGGCTGACAGAGCGAGCCAGATACGGGGTGATGGCAGACTCAGCAATCGTCCAAATTCTTGAATCACATCCGATCCGTGAAAATAGCGTCGTTCACGGACCTTGGCCGCTCTTGGTCGAACGGCGTCGCGCCCTCGTTGGATCATGGTATGAATTTTTTCCACGCAGTGAAGGCGCAACCCTTGAGCCCATGATCTCTGGGTCTTTTGCCAGTGCATCGAAGTCCCTCACTCGGATTGCGGAAATGGGATTTGACGTGGTCTACCTCCCACCAATCCACCCGATCGGCGAAGTGAACCGGAAAGGACCCAACAACACACTTACTGCGCGCCCACAAGATCCCGGTTCACCATGGGCAATTGGTTCGGCACTCGGTGGCCACGACAGCGTGCACCCGGACTTGGGAACGATCGAAGATTTTGCAGAATTTGTTGTCACCGCGGAGAAGCTGAATCTGGAAATTGCCTTAGATTTGGCTCTCCAGTGCGCCCCTGACCACCCCTGGGTGAAAAGCAATCCCCAATGGTTCTCCCACCGTGGTGACGGCAGTATCGCCCACGCCGAAAATCCGCCAAAGAAATATGAAGACATCTATCCATTGAATTTCGATAACGATCCAGAAGGTCTATACGAAGAAATTGAGCGTATCGTTATTTTTTGGATCAAGACTGGTGTACGAATCTTTCGGGTCGATAACCCTCACACGAAACCTGTCTGGTTTTGGCACCGGCTCATTACTGAGATCAATGAGGCTCACCCCGATGTTATTTTCCTTGCCGAGGCATTTACTCGGGAACCCATGATGCGCGCACTTGCCGAAGTGGGCTTCCAACAGTCCTACACATACTTCACTTGGAAAAACTCGAAGTCTGAACTCGAAGAATATTTTCAACAACTTTCCGGGTTGAATGCCGCATTCATGCGGCCCAACGTTTTCACGAACACCCCAGATATTTTGAGCAATTACTTGCAAACCGGTACACCAAGCGCTTTCGCCATACGAGCGACGCTCGCGGCAACATTGTCGCCAACATATGGGGTTTATAGCGGGTACGAACTCTATGAGCATGCGCGCCTTCGTCCCGACAGCGAGGAATACCTCGATGCCGAAAAATTCCAACTGCGTCCGCGTGATTGGAAACTTGCCGAAGAACAAGGTCGCTCACTTGCTCCCTATCTCACCTTACTCAATGAGATTCGCCGAAATAGTCCCGCACTACAGGAACTGCGCACGCTGCGCTTTCACCCGAGTGATTCTCCGGACATAATCGCTTTCTCGAAACGGGGCGGAAAAAATGGTGAAGACGTGATCCTGGTTGTATGCAATACAGATCCGTACAACGACCACTCAACCACCATTCACTGGCATCTCCCGGACTTAGGGGTTTCATTGGGAGACCAATTCGCCGTTACAGACCTGATTAGTGGCTCGACCTGGCGTTGGGATGAACACACTTTTGCTCGATTGAGCCCGCATAGCGACGTAGCACATATCGCGAAAATTATTTCACCGGTCAAACCGCTCACGATTTATTCGGAGCCGGGCCCGACTTACCAAACGGTTTCCAAGTCGTGAGTGCGCCATACTCTGAACTCGAGCGAATTCTATCCGGGTCTCACTTTGACCCCCATGCACTGCTCGGGAGACACCGCAATGGCGACAAAGTAACTATCCGAACGCTTAAACCACATGCACTTTCGGTTGATGTGCAGATTGGCGAGTTGACATTTCCCATGACACCGGAAACGCCTGGAATCTGGGTGTTGTTTTTGTCAGAAAAGGAAATTGATACATCCACTTATTTCTTTGATACCTGCTACGAGAGTGGAAATTTTCACTCATACGATCCATTTGCTTTTCCCCCCACGCTAGGGGACATGGACTTGCACTTGATCGGTGAGGGCAGACACGAACAGCTATGGCAGGTACTTGGTGCCCACCCTCGAACCATGTATCACGGGCAAAAGCCTGTCTTGGGAACTGCTTTCTCAGTGTGGGCTCCAAACGCTCACGGCGTTCAAGTGATCGGTGACTTCAATTATTGGGACGGTTCGGCACATCCGATGCGCTCACTGGGGTCAACCGGCGTCTGGGAACTTTTTATCCCCGATGTGATTGCGGGCAGTACCTATAAATTCAATATTTTGGGCTCCCAAGGAACTTGGTTAATGAAGGCAGATCCTATGGCTTCTGCGACCGAAGTGCCGCCGGCAAACGCCTCCGTAATTTTCGAATCCGAATACGTGTGGCGCGACAATGTGTGGCTAGATAACCGAGCCCGTCAAGATCCACACATCATGGCAATGACCACCTATGAAGTGCACTTGGGCTCATGGCGCCCAGGTTTGGATTACCTCGGCATGGCGCGCGAACTAGTGGAATATGTAAAGGCGGTGGGATTCACCCACGTGGAGTTCCTCCCCGTCGCGGAGCACCCTTATGGACCTTCTTGGGGTTATCAAGTCACTTCTTATTACGCACCCACGTCTCGGTTTGGAACACCTGATCAATTCCGGTATCTCATTGACACGTTGCATCAGGAAGGCATCGGAGTAATCCTTGACTGGGTTCCCGCTCATTTCCCCAAGGACTCCTGGGCGCTGGCCAATTTTGACGGCACACACCTGTATGAACACCAAGATCCGCGCCGGGGCGAACACCCTGATTGGGGAACATTGATCTTTGATTTCGGGCGTAATGAAGTCCGTAATTTCCTCGTCGCTAATGCGTTGTATTGGCTTGAGGAGTTTCACATTGATGGGCTCAGGGTTGACGCCGTTGCATCAATGCTCTACCTCGACTATTCCCGCGAAGAAGACCAATGGCTGCCTAATCAACTTGGCGGCCGCGAGAACCTAGATGCGGTGACCTTCCTGCAGGAATTAAACGCAACCGTGTACAAACTGGTCCCCGGTGTCTTCACAATCGCCGAAGAGTCAACTACCTGGCCTGGCGTCACGCGACCAACAGATCTCGGTGGCCTTGGTTTCGGATTCAAATGGAATATGGGCTGGATGCATGACTCACTCGGATACGTTCAACAAGAGAACCCCTATCGTAAGTTCCACCATAGCGAGATGACTTTCTCTTTGATGTACTCCTTCAGTGAAAATTTTGTCCTACCTTTCTCACATGATGAAGTTGTTCATGGAAAGGGTTCACTCATCTCTCGAATGCCCGGAGACCGCTGGCAGCAATTTGCGAACTTACGCGCCTACCTCGCCTTCATGTGGGCACATCCCGGTAAAAAACTCCTGTTTATGGGTTCTGAATTCGCCCAGTCCAGCGAATGGTCAAGTGAGCGGGGTCTGGACTGGGATCTTTTTCTGTCCAGAGAGCACCAAGGGGTCCTTAACGTGGTCACCGATCTCAATCATCTATATGCCAACAACCGAGCATTGTGGGAGCGCGACTGTGATCCGCGTGGATTTGAGTGGATTGACGGCGAAGCTGTTGACACCAGTATTTTCAGTTGGATTCGATGGTCTGACCACGACGAATGTGTTGCTTTCATTGCAAATTTCTCACCCGAGGTTCGGTACGACTTTCCCTTTGCTCTACCTCGACCAGGAAAATGGACTGAGGTTCTCAATACTGATTCAACCCATTACGGTGGAAGCGGTGTTGGTAATCTCGGGCAGGTCTTGGCGCAGCCTCAACAGTGGTCAGGCAAACCGGCCATGGCACGGATAACAGTTCCACCTTTAGCGGCGGTTTTTTTTGAATTTAAGGGTTAGAAAAGTGCATTAGCCAGAGCGATGCGAGCCCCGGGAACACTAGGGTCTTCCCCAGCCAACACAAAATATTCGACAATTCGGGTGCGGGCCAGTTCTCGCTCGGGGCCAGCTGAAGCCTGAACAGCACGTACCACTGCCGAAAAAGCGTTCTTCCACTCACCACTGGCCGCCGCTATATCAGCTACAACGAGCAACTCGTCAAATGAGTCACCCGGTGGTGACGTCACACCATCAGTTCGTTCAAATATTCCGGCCATGATCAAGCCACCTTGTGCATCCAGATCACTCGGGTCAGTGTTAAGAATTTCTTGATAGGCCCTCTTAGCAACATCCCAATCCCCGGCATTGACCGCATCGACCGCAGCGTCAAATCGTGGATCAGCCAGCTGTTCAACTTCGACTTCTACTGCCTCCTGGCCAGGACCCGCGGGTGTTGGACCAATTCCCTGCTGGGCGGCAAGCTCCAATAGTTTGTCGAATATTTGTTTGACCTGGTCTTTTGGGTACGCACCTTGGAACAGTGGAATCAATTGCCCCTTAATGACCGCGAAAACAGATGGAATTGACTGGACTTCCAGAGCCTGGGAAATTGATGGTTCTGCATCTGCATCTACCTTGGCGACAAGTAATTGTCCGGTGTAATCACGGGCAAGCTCTTCAAGGATTGGTGAGAGTTGTTTACACGGCTCGCACCAAGTCGCCCACACATCGAGAATGACCGGAATGCTTTGCGACGCCTTCATGACCAGCGACTCGAACTGATCAGCGGTGACATTGATTACGGGTGAATCCCCCGTTGGTGCCGGTGCTTTCTTGGCGCCCAATGAAGAAAGGTCAACTGCTCCGGCAAATGATGGGGTGCTCATTGCCCTATTGTGACTCATCAAGGCGCATCAATGCCATAGCGGATCAGGTCACACGCTTCATCTTCGCTCAAATCGCCTAACGCGCACCGGGCCGCCAACTCCTCACTGGCCTCCACCGCTATCGCCTGTTGCGCCAGCCTGTTAATGACCCGCGCTAGCAGCGACTCTCGGATTCGACCGATTCGCTTGAGTTCAAGCAATCCGTTATCGATCAAATAGGCGTAATGCTCAGAAATTGCCTGTGCCAATTCCGTAAATCCTGACCCATCGATTGCGATGGTGGGAATCACAGGTGGTATCCAGCCAGGCTCATTGGCGGCCATAGCCAACATGGCGCGCAGCTCGCGCATCGTTGAATCAACGCCCGGGCGATCCGCCTTATTCACGGCAAAGATATCTGCGATCTCCAAAATTCCAGCCTTGGCGGCTTGAATTCCATCGCCCGCACCCGGTGCCGCCATGACAATGGAGGTGTCCGCCATTTTTGCAATTTCAATCTCAGATTGGCCGACCCCGACAGTTTCAATAATTATTACATCAAATCCAGCGGCGGAGATTACTTTTAGGACACTGTAGATACTTTCGCTGAGACCGCCGAGATGCCCGCGGGTAGCGAGGGACCGGATGAAGACACCGGGATCTCGTGCGTGTTCTTGCATGCGAATCCGATCACCCAGCAGCGCGCCCTTGCTAAAAGTAGATGACGGATCCACGGCGAGCACCGCAACGCTCTCGCCGTTCGCTCGGAACTGGGAGATCAATGCTGATGTTGACGTTGATTTCCCTACCCCGGGCGGACCGGTAAGGCCGACAATGTGAGCGGTTGGGGTGAGCATGGATCCGAGCAACTCAGCAGAGCCTGCCCCCGCGTTTTCTACGAGGGTGACCCGCTGGGCCAACTCTCGTATGTGCGCGCTAACTGCCTCGCCCGAGTCCATGTCCATGTCCCTAGATTATTGCCATGGCATCCCTGCGCTTCATGGGACACCGATGAGCAATGCATCTCCTTGGCCACCGCCTCCGCACAGCGCTGCGGCTCCAATGCCTCCACCGCGGCGTCGCAATTCATACGCTAAATGCAAAACAAGCCGGGCACCGGAAGCACCAATCGGATGACCAAGAGCAATCGCGCCACCATTTACATTCACGTGCTCTCGGTCAGCTCGAGCACCTTCGGCAATTAAGATCCGACCGGAAACAACCGAAACCGCGGCGAAAGCTTCATTTATCTCGAATAAGTCAATGTCAGCCGGATCCAGACGGGCTCGACGGCACGCAGCCAGGATCGCTCTCGCTGGTTGCTCGTGCAGACTGGCATCCGGTCCGGCGACATTGCCGTGCGCCCCAATTTCTGCCATCGCGGTGAGCCCTAATTCCGTAGCCTTGCGTTTACTCATCACGATTACGGCAGCTGCACCATCTGAAATCTGTGAAGCGTTTCCCGCTGTAACAGTCCCTTCTTTGTTAAAAGCTGGGCGAAGTGCAGACAAACTCTCTGCGGTGGTTTCGCCGCGAATTCCTTCGTCACACTCAACACTTATTGGATCCCCTCTGCGTACTGGTACGTGCACGGGGACGATTTCGCTTTCCAAAAGTGTGCGCGCACCATATGCGCGTTGATGGGAGAGAGCCGCAACTTCGTCTTGCTCCTCTCGAGTGAGGCTGTAGCGCTCGTTGAAACGATCGGTGGCTGCCCCCATGGCCTCCTGATCGAAGGCGCAGGTGAGTCCATCCAAGGCCATGGAATCGATTAAATTCCAATCACCAAATTTAACGCCGTCGCGTGAGCCGGTGAGCAAATGAGGAGCTTGGCTCATTGACTCCATTCCCCCAGCCACGATGCACTCGGCCTCACCAGCTCGGATCAGTTGGTCTGCCAACGCAATTGCGTCAAGTCCAGATAGGCACACTTTGTTGATTGTGATTGCCGGGACATCCATGCTCACACCGCCCAGCACCGCCGCCTGTCGAGCCGCGATTTGCCCAGCCCCGGCTTGCAATACCTGGCCCATGACCACGTAATCCACTTCCGATGCCGGAACGTCGGAACGCTCAAGCGCTCCGGCAATCGCAATTCCACCAAGCTGAGCGGCAGAATATGACTTGAGTGCGCCTTGTAACCGCCCAATCGGGGTACGAGCCCCCTCGATAATCACACTGGGCTCGAAATCACCGATAGTTATGCGCGGCTGTGACATACGGACTCCTTGGCTCCCTCGCTCACGAAATATGTACTCGGTAGATTACTTCCATGGGCAATGACACCGGACCCGAATGGGAAACTTTAATACTAGGGATTGATCACGTGGGCATAGCCGTACCTGACCTTGACACTGGTAGAAATCTTTTTGAAGGGGTCCTCGGCCTACGTCAGCATCATGCCGAAACTAATGAAACCCAAGGTGTCAGCGAGTCAATGATCGCCTTCCCTGATCAGGGCGCGGAGATCCAGCTTCTTGCCCCCCTTGGGCCAGATACGCCAATTGGGAAATTTCTGAATACCCGTGGGCCCGGGATTCAACAACTCGCTCTGCGGGTGAGTGACGTTGAACTTGTGGCCGCCCAGATCCGTGCCCAGGGAATTCGCATGCTCTACGACACTGCTCGAGTGGGCACCGCAGGCAGTTTGGTCAACTTTGCGCACCCAGCAGATTGCGGCGGAGTGCTGATTGAGTTTGTCCAACATGGCTGATTTGGACATTCTGAGCAATCCAGGTGCGGCCCTCGCAATTGGGGCATTTGCAGCCCTCATTCTGATTGGCCTATTTCGTAAGGCACGAAAGCTGATCATTATCAGTGTGCTGGGTATCACAATTACCGTAGGGTTTTTTGTCGTCAAAATGGGTTCCTAGACACGCGTTATTGGGTTTAATGAGGTCATGCAAGAAATTCTTAATGCCATTGAGTCCCACAGCGACCGGGCAGTGTTTGAAGCCCTGAACGTACCGACGACTTACCGCGCGGCAGTTATTCGCAAGGAGGATGTCGAAATGTTTGCCGGCATGGAGTCAAAGGAAAAAGATCCGCGCCTCAGCATCAAAATTGATCAAGTAGCGGTCCCCGAACTTGCACCCGGTGAAGCTCTGATCGCTGTCATGGCGTCAAGTATCAACTACAACACCGTGTGGACCAGCATCTTCGAACCCGTATCTACCTTTGGGTTTCTCGCACGGTATGCCAAGGCGCATCCCGATGGAGTTCGACACGATCTCCCCCACCAGGTGATTGGTTCGGATGCCAGCGGTGTGGTTCTTCGAGTCGGTGCGGGCGTAAATGCTTACGCACCTGGCGACCGCGTTGTCGCTCACTGTCTCAGTGTTGAACTCGAGTCACCTGCGGGTCACAACGACACCATGATGGATCCCGAACAACGAATCTGGGGGTTTGAAACAAACTTTGGCGGTCTGGCTGAACTTGCAATCGTGAAAGCTAATCAGCTCATGCCCAAACCCGAGCACTTGACTTGGGAAGAGGCGGCAGTACCCGGGCTGGTTAATTCAACCGCCTACCGTCAATTAGTTTCTCGCAACGGTGCTGACATGAAACAGGGGGATATCGTCCTGATCTGGGGGGCTTCAGGCGGACTTGGCTCCTATGCGACACAGTACGCACTCAACGGTGGCGCTATTCCCGTGTGTGTTGTTTCCAGTCCCGAAAAAGCCAAAATAGTGCGCGCGATGGGTGCCGAATTAGTAATCGATCGCAGTGCCGAGAATTACAAGTTCTGGAAAGATCCCATCACCCAAGATCCTAAAGAATGGCAGCGATTGGGCAAGAAAATTCGCGAACTTACCGGCGGTGAAGATCCAGACATCGTGTTCGAGCATCCGGGGCGCGAAACATTTGGTGCCAGCGTATATGTCACCCGGCGTGGGGGCACTATTGTAACGTGCGCGTCTACATCTGGATTCATGCATGAATACGACAATAGGTACCTGTGGATGAACCTGAAAAGAATCGTGGGAACCCACTTTGCCAACTACCGAGAAGCATTCGAAGCCAACCGCTTGATTGCCAAGGGAGTTATACATCCGACGCTCTCTAAAGTTTTCCCACTGGATCAGGCTGGCGATGCTGCCTACGAAGTCCACCATAATTTGCACCAAGGAAAAGTTGGCGTGTTGACTTTGGCTCCGACGCAAGGACTGGGCGTGACCAATCACGAACTGAGAGCGAAAGTGCTGTCAAAACTCAATCGTTTTGAAACAGGATAGTTTCACGTTAAGTCACTCCACCGTTCGCTGGGACCATCCCATCCAAGGGGCAGCGGCGCGCGCTGCGGAACCATCAATTCGGTGATTCGATTGAGCACCAAGTACACAAATTTCTCGCCCACCCACAGATGCTTCGCCTCGGACACGGGCTCTAAGACAATGTCGCCAGCGCTTGCAAATCTCTTGGCAGCCTCTTCTGGCCTAAGGTAGTCGTCGAGCTCGGGGATGAGTGCATGTATCGGCATTCCAGTCCCATTCCATTGCTCCAGCTCACCCTCTGTGGTGTAGCGAAGAGGTGGCGAGAGCAGAATCACCCCCGTAATCCCCGTTGGGTCAAGATTTCGCAGAATCACATCGGTACCAAATGACCATCCCAGCACCCAAATATTGGGGAGTTTTCGTTCGCGCGCGAATTCAATGGCAGCGGCAAGATCTGCGCCCTCGCCCACGGAAGCATCGAATGCGCCTTCACTGGCACCGAGTGCGCTACCCGTGCCACGCGTGTTGAATCGCAATACGGCAATATTGGCCATTGCTGGAAGACGCCAAGACATTTTTCGCAGAATGTGGCTGTCCATCATTCCACCATGAGTGGGCAACGGATGAACACAAATAACTGTTGCGTCGGGCTGCTCGGGTGTTGCCAACTCCCCAATTAATTTCAGTGAATCAGTTGTATGCAAATGAATAATTTCACGGGTCGCCGGCAGAACCGTATTGGGTGAAATGATCGTCACCATCTTCTTCCAGGACCCCTCGTGCCGCGGTTTTTCCAGCATGGCGTGTGCCAATGACGACGTTCTTCAGCCCCCTGGTCCGTTTCCGCGGGCCAGGCAACTACGTGCGGTGTTGCTGGACGTATTTCATGGTCACATCCCGGACATCGATATGTCTTGGTCGCAGAGGACCCCGTCAATTTACGCACATTCCATTCGCCATCTGGATGGGACTCGGTGACCGTTGAACTGCCAGAAGTAGGCCTCGGCTCACTGACCGCTCTTCGGTTCTTGCGGCCCACGCGGCTCACTCCCCTGTCTGCTCGTGCTGTCCTGTGGCTAGTACTTTCTGAAACCCCTGCCAACTTTACGCCCCACGAAGCCAGCCGTGACCAAGTGCTCCAATTGAGCCTGGGGGGCGAATCCTGGCTCGCGGAACTCCCGGTACAACGTATTGATGATTGCAAGCGAAACGTCAAGGCCCACAACATCTAGTAACTCGAATGGGCCCATTGGGTAACCGCAACCGAGCTTCATTGCGGTGTCAATGTCTTCGATCGAGGCGTAATTTGCAGATGCCATGGCGATCGCATTATTGAGATAAGGAAAGAGCAGTGCATTGACAATAAAACCCGCCCGGTCAGAACACTGCACCGGCTTCTTTCCTAATTGGTGTATCAAGTTCGTACAACGGATAACCACCTCAGAATCTGTAGCAACGGTGCTCACAATCTCCACAAGAGGCATGATCGGCGCCGGGTTAAAAAAGTGGATCCCGATGAATTGCTCCATTCGTGACGTGCTGGCGGCAATCTCGATCACAGATAAACTCGAAGTGGTTGTGGCAAAAATAACGTCCGCCGGAAGCAATTTATCGAGTTGCGAGAATATTTCGCACTTAGGTCCCAATTCCTCAGCGATCGCTTCGATTACTAAATCTACTCGACCGACCAGTTCCTCGGCGCTCACACACGTCTGTACTCGTGCAAGATATTCGTCTTTTTGCTCCCGAGTAATTCGACCCTTTTCCACAAGTTTGGACCACGATTTTTCTAGTGACTCGCGCAATTGTGTGGATCGTTGCTCGCTCCTGGTGAGCGCGATTGCTGATACTCCACCGGCTGCCAGCACTGACACGATCCCCGTTGCCATGGTCCCCGAACCGATCACCGCGACCCGAGTGATGCCCGAATCCGCACTCGACTCGCTTGAGACTGGAGTGCGTGAATCCGCAACAACGGTGGGCACATTCGGTTCGGCATACGAATAGAATCCCTCACCGGACTTACGGCCCATTCTTCCTGCAGCAACCAATTGTTTGAGTAATGCGCTCGGCGCGTGCAGTCGATCACGACTCTCTCGATACATGGTGTCAAGAATCTGTAACGACGTATCCAATCCAATTAAATCCAGTAGCGCCAACGGGCCCATGGGTAAACCACACCCGAATCTCATGGCGCTGTCGATATCTTCTCGCGAGGCATACTTCTGTTCGTACATTGCGACGGCCTGATTTAAGTACCCGAAGAGTAGAGAGTTAGCGATAAACCCTGCCCGGTCACTCACAAGCACGGGTTCCTTGCCCACGGAACGAGCGAATTCCATACCCGCATCGATTACGTCTTGATCAGTAGTTACCGTCCCAACGATTTCAATAAATTTTTGCACCATGGCAGGATTAAAAAAATGAAGTCCAATGACGCGACTTGGCCGACTGGTCGCAACCGAAATCTCGGTTACTGATAGCGAAGATGTGTTGGTTGCCATAATCGCATCGGGGCCAAGAATTGAGTCTAGGTCCGCGAATAATTCTGATTTAGTCAGCAGATCTTCAGTGATTGCCTCGATCACCAGTTGGCATGAGGCGACCTCGGTGAGGTCGGTGGTCAACTCAATCCGGGACAGGATCGCTTGACCCTCACTTTCGGTAATCTTGGAACCTGCCACACCACGCCCAATAGAATTGGCAATCCGTAAATCTGCATAACTCGTGTCTTTTTGAGCGAGATCCACTCCGATCACCGAGTATCCCGAGCGGGCAATCACCTCCACAATTCCAGAGCCCATGGTTCCGAGTCCAACTACCCCAATCTTTATCAGTTCCACGCTAACCTCCGGTTCATCTTCTATGCCTAAAACAATCTCATACTTGGGTCGTCAAGGCCCTTTAATGCCTCGTAATCAACGGTTACGCAGGTAATTCCACGATCGTTGGCTAAAGTTTTTGCTTGCGGTTTTATTTCTTGGGCCGCGTAAACACCCGTAACGGGGGACAATAAGGGGTCGCGATTTAATAACTCTAAGTATCGTGTGAGCTGCTCAACTCCGTCAATCTCGCCGCGTCGCTTCACTTCTACGGCGACCGTGCCACCGCCGGCAGCCTTGCACAACAGGTCTACCGGACCGATCGCAGTTGGGTACTCCCTGCGGACCAGAGTCAACCCACGTCCCAAGGTGTCAAGATTCTCGGCGAGTAATTTCTGCAGATGCGATTCGACGCCATCTTTAATCACTCCAGGATCAACGCCTAGTGCGTGATCGTAATCGGCATGGACTTCGTGAATTATGATGGAGAGCGTCTCCCCAGCTTTGTTCACCACTTCAAACTCGGTCACACCAGCTACCGTTGATTCAGAAACGGAGCAAGGGGGGCTCATCCAGTTCAACGGTTTATACGAGCCCCCGTCGGAATGAATTAACACAGAGCCATCGGCTTTGAACATGAGTACCCGCATCGCTCGGGGCAATTGCACTGAGAGCCTGCCTTGATACACGGCCGAGCAATCAGCGATCAGTATCCTCATAGGCTCAGAATGTCCACTATTGAACTCATAATGTCTGTGGTATCAAAATCCTTTGGGGTAAAAGTCGCCGCTACCCCAATCGAGGCAAGCCACTGAGCGTCTTCGGGGGGAATAATTCCGCCAACGATCACG
The DNA here is from genome assembly GCA_002390705.1 of Actinobacteria bacterium UBA4426. GTDB lineage: Bacteria > Actinomycetota > Actinomycetes > S36-B12 > S36-B12 > UBA4592. The sequence goes on from DGQA01000050.1 coordinate 36,879, forward strand.
GGGATATCCGTGGCTTTTACCCGCGCAAGGGAGTCAAGGATCTCGCCCACCAAAGTGCGATGCGAACCGGAAAGAATAGATATTCCAATAACATCAACATCTTCGGCGACCGCAGCCGCAACTATTTCTGCCGATCCCAATCTAATACCTTGGTAAATGACTTCAAAACCGCAATCCCTAGCTCGAACCGCTATTTGCTCCGCGCCATTAGAGTGTCCATCAAGGCCAGGCTTTCCAATCAGAATTCTTGGTCGATGTCCAATTCGTGCAGCCAATTCATCTACTCGCGCTCGGACAGCTTCGATTGCGGGCGTTCGGTGTGTGATCGAGTCCACGACTCCGGTGGGTGATCGATACTCGCCAAAATGTGATCGCAGGATGGCGGACCATTCGCCTGTGGTCACCCCGACCTTGGCTGCCGCGATGCTTGCCTCGACCACGCCGCGACCTTGCTGCACCGCTGCATCCAATTCGGCCAGAGCTCCCTCGACGCCAGCGCGGTCACGTTCGGTCTTGAATGCTTGTACCTCTGCGATCCGACGCGTCTCCACTTCCGGATCTACTACCAAAATATTTGTGCTCTGAGACAAGGGACTTGGCTCGGTACTTTGATGAATGTTCACACCCACCACGGCCAGCTCAACTGATTCAATTTTAGAGCGCCGCTGTGCATGCGAAGCGACTAGCGCGCTTTTGAGATAGCCAGATTCAAGGGCTGCGATCGCGCCGCCCATCTCAATAATGTGATCAAGTTCTGTCTCAATTTCACTTATTAATTCACCCACTTTGGCCTCGATCACCGTTGAACCTTCAAAAATATCTTCGTATTCGAGTAAGTCCGATTCGAGTGCGAGTACCTGCTGGATCCGAAGGGACCACTGCTGATCCCATGGGCGAGGCAATCCAAGGGCTTCATTCCAGGCTGGAAGTTGAATTGCCCGAGCCCGCGAGTCTTTGGCTAAAGTCACACCCAGCATTTCCAGAACTATGCGCTGAACATTATTTTCTGGTTGTATCTCAGTCAGTCCCAAGGAGTTAACTTGGACTCCGTAACGAAAACGACGTGCAGCATCACTGGTGACCCCGTAACGCTCGTAAACCAAATCACTCCACAGTCGCCCAAAGGCCTTGAGTTTGCACAACTCTTCGATGAACCTGATACTTCCGTTCACAAAAAATGAAATGCGCGACACAACTTTATCAAAATCCACATCAATGTGTTGATCTTCGATTTTTTCCTTGACCGAGTCCAAGACACTGATCGCCGCGGCCAGCGCGAACGCCACCTCTTGCACAGCGGTAGCCCCCGCCTCTTGTAGGTGATAACTACAAATATTAATCGGATTCCATTTCGGCGTGTGTACTACCGAATATGCAACCAAGTCCGTTGCGAGTCCTAGGGACGGCGCTGGCGGAAATGCATAGGTGCCCCGCGAGAGGTATTCCTTGATGATGTCATTTTGAGTTGTTCCCGAAAGTAGTTCTCTGGGTGCGCCCTGTTCGTCAGCCAGCGCAAGATACAGCGAATACAGCCACAACGCTGTGGCATTAATCGTCATCGAAGTATTCATCTCTGAAAGGGGAAGACCTTCAAAAAGCACACGCAGGTCGGCCAAGCTTGCGATTGAGACTCCCACCTTGCCCACCTCGCCGCTAGACATGGGGTCCTCGGGGTCGTACCCGATCTGGGTGGGCAAATCAAAGGCAATGGACAAACCGGTTTGACCTTTGGCTAGATTGGTGCGGAAAAGCGCATTAGACTCTCGCGCACTGGAATGGCCTGCATAGGTACGCATGATCCACGGTTTGTCAACCACACCTCTAGCGTAACCAATTTACGCGGTTTTCACAGGTGTTAATCTGGCCGATCTGTTGCAAAGTCTGCAAACCTTGTCACAATAAGGACGTGGTCATCAGTAATAGCTTTTCCTATGCTTTCGGTCCCATCGTGGCTTTGGTCGGGATCGGCGCAATGGTGCTTGTACTGCGTTGGGCCTACTCCCGCGGAAGTTCAGTGGTCGCCGCCCCAGGAAAATCTGGCCCTTCGGACTCCTATGGGTTGTTGGTGTGTGTCGCTAGCGCCACAAACTATGCAGAGGGCGAAATGATCCGTCGGGCGCTCGAAGACCGCGGGATTAAGGCCAACCTTGCCCAGACAACCGACGGCCCCCAAATCATGGTCTGGCCAAAGGATGCAAGCCGGGCTCGAGATGCCCTACGCCAATAGTTGCTCACGCCTCAACGCGTTCAATTTTTGCGCCCAGACCCTGAAGTGTCTCCACAAATCCGGCATATCCACGGTCAATATGACTCACGCCATAAACGGTCGTGCTTCCTTGGGCCACGAGCCCGGCCAAAACTAGACCAGCCCCAGCCCTAATATCTGTGGCCTCCACAGGGGCGCCAGAGAGTGCTTCCCGGCCTCGAATCAATGCGTGGTGACCATCGGTTCGCACATCCGCCCCAAGCCGGGCAAGTTCTTGAACGAATCTAAACCGAGCCTCAAAAAGATTCTCAGTTACCAATGCTGCTCCCTGTCCAATTGCATTGAGTGCAATAAATTGGGGTTGCAGGTCTGTAGGAAATCCTGGGTAGGGCAAGGTCACGATGTCCACGCACTGCGCCCGCTCATTCATCCGTACCCGGATGGTGTCCCCACCACTTTCCACTTGGGCACCTGCGGTCTGTAGTTTTTCCAATGGAAGGGCTAAATATTGCGGAGGAACCCCGGAAATTGTTAGGTCGCCCTGGGTCATGACGGCGGCAATAGCCCATGTGCCGGCCACAATTCGATCAGAAACAACCCGATGGCTGACCGGCTTGAGTGAATTCACACCAGAAATTATTAGTGTGGAAGATCCGATTCCTGAAATATCGGCACCCATGCTCACCAGCATCATGCAGATATCAATGATTTCCGGCTCACGTGCTGCATTTTCAATAATGGATTCACCCGTTGCGGTCACAGCGGCCATTAAAATTGTTTCGGTTGCGCCCACACTAGGGAAATCTAGAAAAACTTGTGTGCCTAAGAGTCCTTCGCTCTCTGCCAGCAAATATCCGTGTTCGTTTTTCACGTGAGCGCCCATTTGGCGCAGCGCATCAACATGCATATCTAACCCACGGGATCCGATGTTGTCCCCACCAGGAACTGCGACATCCGCAGCTCCGCAGCGGGCGAGAAGTGGGCCCAGGACACAAATCGAAGCCCTCATCTTGCGCACAAGGTCGTAGTCAGCGCGGTGATCGGGACGGTGCGGGACAGTGATGGTGATTGTGCTCCCGACATGGTTCACTTCACAGCCAAGTCTGCGGAGCAACTCTGACATGATCGCGACGTCTTCAATGTCGGGGACGTTCTTTAGCTCTGAAGTACCAGGCGCGAGCAATGTGGCCGCCATAAGTTTGAGAACAGAATTCTTGGCACCGGGGACCGCAACTGCTCCCGTGAGCGGCGCTCCGCCCTCAACTCTAAATACCGACACCACTCAATGGTAGGTGAGCCAAATCTGCAGACTACCGATAGTCTGCACTTGTGGTGAATTTGACGAAGATCTATACCCGAACCGGCGACGATGGAACTACATCCCTTGGCGATATGAGCAGGACTGGCAAAAACGATCCTCGCTTGAAAGCCTATGCCGACGTTGATGAAGCAAATTGTGCAATCGGCGTAATTTTAGCTACCTGCGAGGTGCGCGAAGACATCGCGGCGCTTTTGCTCTCTATCCAAAACGATCTTTTCGATGTGGGCGCTGATTTGTGCACGCCGGTCATGGATGAGGAGAGTGGATCGCTGCGGATCACCGACGCCTACGTGGAGCGACTCGAAACCGCCTGCGACCGATATAACGAGGGCTTAGAGTCATTACGGTCCTTCGTCCTACCGGGAGGAACACCAGCCGCGGCCTACATGCACGTCGCACGTACTGTTTCCCGCCGCGCTGAGCGTTCCACCTGGGCAGCACTCGATGCCTACCACGGCGGAATGAACCCGATTGCGGCAACGTATTTGAATCGGGTCAGCGATTTGCTGTTCATTCTTTCCCGGGTGGCAAATCAGGACAGTATCGGCGACGTACTGTGGAAGCCCGGTGGAACAAATTCGTAGTAGGCCGTGAACCCGCTAGGCCCTAGCCACGTGAAGCCGAGCCTCAGCCCGACGCACAGCCGAAAGATCCTCTGCATCAGCTTGTGCTTGGGCGCGTGACAATGCTGCTGCCGCACGATCAATATCAATATCCTGAGCAAGCTCAGCCACTTCCGCGATCACGTTGACCGTGTCACTGTCCACGGAAAAGAATCCACCGTGCACGGCTACTAGAACTTTACTTCCGTCTTCGAGCTCTATCCGCAGCGGAGCCTCCATCAGAAGCGCCAACATGGGTTCGTGACCTCGCAGAATTCCGACGTCACCTTCAGGTGTTTTTGCGACAACACTTTTTGCCGTGCCACTCCAGATCGAGCGTTCAGCCGAAACCACAGCAACAGCAAGTGGGCCTGGCACTTTAGTTCTCCTTTGCTAATGCGGCCGCGTTCTTCTCTACGTCTTCGATTCCACCGCACATGAAAAAGGCCTGCTCGGGAACATGGTCGTATTCGCCATCTGCGAGTGCGCGGAAGGAAGCAATGGTTTCTTCGACCGGAACAAATGATCCGGGCTGGCCGGTGAAGGCTTCGGCCACGAACATATTCTGAGAAAGGAAACGCTCAATCCGACGTGCCCGACCTACGAGAACGCGGTCTTCTTCGGAGAGTTCGTCAATACCGAGAATCGCAATGATGTCTTGAAGATCCTTATACCGCTGCAAAATTTCCTTAACCCTTGCCGCAACTGCGTAATGCTCATCACCCACATAACGCGGGTCAAGAATTCGCGAGTTAGAGTCAAGTGGATCGACGGCGGGGTAAATACCTTTTTCCGAAATCGGACGGCTCAACACTGTGGTTGCGTCCAAGTGAGCAAAAGTTGTTGCTGGAGCAGGGTCGGTCAGGTCATCTGCAGGGACGTAAATTGCCTGCAGTGAAGTAATCGAGTGACCGCGAGTTGAGGTGATGCGCTCCTGCAAAACACCCATCTCGTCAGCCAGCGTGGGCTGGTATCCCACAGCTGATGGCATCCGGCCTAGCAGGGTGGACACTTCCGAACCTGCCTGAGTGAACCGGAAAATGTTGTCGATAAAGAGCAACACGTCCTGTTTTTGCACGTCGCGGAAGTACTCCGCCATGGTGAGTGCGGTCAGGGCGACCCGCAGACGGGTACCGGGTGGCTCATCCATCTGGCCGAATACGAGTGCGGTCTTGGAGATAACCCCTGACTCGGTCATTTCAAGGAAAAGGTCGTTTCCCTCACGGGTGCGCTCCCCCACGCCGGCGAACACAGATACGCCACCGAAGTTCTCAGCGACCCGGTAAATCATTTCCTGAATGAGAACCGTCTTACCGACACCGGCTCCGCCGAACAGGCCGATTTTTCCACCCTTCACATAAGGAGTGAGCAGGTCAATTACCTTAATGCCGGTATTGAAAACCTCGGTCTTTGATTCGAGCTGATCGAATGAAGGTGCTTGGCGGTGAATACTCCAGCGCTCTTTAATGTCCAGATCCGAGGCCTTGACATCGAGGGGAACGCCAAGGGTGTTCCACACGTGGCCCTTGGTGACATCGCCGACGGGAACCATGATCGCGTCGCCGGTGTCGCGCACCTCGGTGCCACGAACCAGACCATCAGTCGGTTGCATCGAAATCGTGCGCACCATGTTGTCCCCAATATGCAGGGCAACTTCTAGCACCAAGGTGTGTGACTCACCATCGCCATCACCTTGATCGAAGCTCACATCGACATTGAGCGCATTAAATAGCGCCGGCATTGCCTCTACGGGAAACTCGACGTCCACGACGGGGCCGGTTACACGTGCTACGCGCCCCACACCTGTGGTGATTTCTGCTGTTGCGGTCATGGCTATTCCTTATCTTGTGCTTTGGGACTCTATGCGGACAGGGCGTCGGCTCCGCCGACAATTTCGCTGATTTCTTGGGTGATTTCGGCTTGCCGTGCAGCATTTGCTGCGCGGCTCAGGGACTTGATCAATTCCTCTGCGTTGTCGGTTGCCGACTTCATGGCCCGCCTGCGGGCAGCATGCTCTGAAGCAGCAGAGTTCAACAGCGACAGGTACACCATTTGATCGATGTATCGGGGTAATAGCGCGTCAAGGACCTCTTCGGCGCTCGGCTCAAACTCGTAGAGCGGGAATGGTGTCTCTGTCCCACCTTCAGTTGTTGTGTCTACAATTTCGTCGACTACTTCGAGAGGGAGAACCCGCCGGACGCGGGTTTGTTGAATCGCCATATTGGTGAAGTTGGTGTAGACCACGTGGATTTCGTCGACACCGCCCTCTGCGGAGGGGGTCATGAATGCCTTGAGCAGTTCCTCGCCAATTTCCTTGGCATGAGCGTAGCTGGGTTGATCACTAAATCCGGTATATTCACCACCGGTTGCACGGTTGCGGAAACGATAAAAGGCGACACCCTTGCGACCCACAACGTAAGGGACAACTTCCATTCCCTTTTCGTTGAGATTGTGTGTGAGGGCTTCTGTGTCCTTGATGGTATTGGATGAATAGGCACCGGCCAGTCCACGGTCCGCCGTGATCACTAACACCGCGGCTCGCACAGGATTGACAGATTTTGCGGTCAGGGGATGCTTTGACACGTCGGATGCGTGACTTGCCGCTGCCGAGACAGCATCAACTAGTTGCGTCAAGTACGGCAGTGACGCATTGAGGTGATTTTGAGCCCGGATAATCCGCGCGGAAGCAATGAGTTCCATTGCTTTCGTAATTTTCTTGGTCGCCTGCACCGATCGAATTCGGCGCCGGTAGACCCGCAGTTGTGCACCCATGTCAGCCCCGAACAGCTCGCTTGATTTGAGTTGGATCGATTTCTTCATCCGTCAATACTGCGACCGGTTCATCTTTGATGAGGAGTTCCCCGGTACGAGTGGTGAACTGCTTCTTGAACTCGCCCATTGACTTCTCGAGGACGCTCTGGGTGTCATCGGAAAGGTCAGAGGTCGTGCGAATCGCATCGAATATTTCAGCTGCTGAACGATCCAAATACGCCAAGAATTCTGAATCAAATCGACGAATGTCTTCCAATGGAACCTCATCGAGCTGGCCAGTCGTACCGGACCACACTGAGACAACTTCGCGTTCCATCGGCTGAGGCTGGTACTGAGGCTGCTTGAGCAGCTCCACCAGGCGTGAGCCACGCTCAAGTTGTGCTTTAGATGCCGCATCGAGATCTGAACCGAAAGCTGCAAAAGCTTCCAGCTCACGGAATTGTGCGAGGGAGAGCCGCAAACGACCCGCGACCTTCTTCATGGCCTTGGGCTGTGCTGCCCCACCCACACGCGAAACCGAGATGCCCACGTTGATTGCTGGGCGCACTCCCGAGTTGAACAAGTCAGACTCGAGGAAGCACTGACCGTCGGTGATCGAAATAACGTTGGTCGGAATAAATGCAGACACGTCATTGGCTTTTGTCTCAATAATGGGGAGACCAGTCATTGAACCGCCTCCCATTTCTGCTGAGAGTTTTGCACAACGCTCGAGCAGGCGAGAGTGCAAATAGAACACGTCTCCGGGGTAGGCCTCGCGGCCGGGCGGGCGGCGAAGGAGTAATGACACTGCGCGGTACGCATCTGCTTGCTTTGAAAGGTCATCAAACACAATCAGAACGTGCTTACCCTGGTACATCCAGTGCTGGCCGATCGCGGAGCCGGTGTAGGGGGCAAGGTATTTGAATCCTGCTGGATCAGAGGCGGGCGCTGCCACAATCGTGGTGTATTCCATTGCGCCGTATTCTTCAAGTGCACCCTTGACCGAGGCAATTGTTGAGCCTTTTTGACCAATTGCTACGTAGATGCAGCGCACCTGCTTGTCAGGGTCACCCGATTCCCAGTTTTCCTTCTGGTTAATAATTGTGTCAATGCATACGGCAGTTTTACCCGTTTGACGGTCACCAATAATCAATTGGCGTTGTCCGCGGCCGATAGCGGTCATCGAGTCGATGGCCTTAATCCCCGTGAGCATTGGCTCGGTCACCGGCTGGCGTTCCACTACAGATGGGGCCTGAACTTCAAGTGGACGCCTGGTCTCTGCTTCGATCGGACCCAAACCATCAATTGGGTTTGCCAGAGGGTCCACTACCCGACCTAGGAAGGCATCTCCCACGGGTACTGAGAGCACTTCGCCTGTTCGGCGAACTGCTTGCCCTTCTTCGATCTTGGATGCATCTCCCAGGAGCACGCAACCAATTTCACGGATATCGAGGTTGAGTGCGATCCCCAGCAGCCCCCCCTCGAACTCGAGCAGCTCATTGGTCATAGCCGAGTGAAGTCCCTCAACTCGGGCAATACCATCGCCCGTCTCAAGGACACGGCCAACTTCTTCTCGGGCGGTTGCCGGCGAGTACGCCGCGACGTTCCGCTCGATCGCTTCCCGGATTTCTTCCGGTCGGATCGTCAGCTCCGTCATGGGGTCCTGCTCTCTATATCAGGCCGCAGTGCGGCGGTTTAATTGTTGATCGTGTTGTGCTGGATGTTTTTAGTTGTGGTGGTTCGGACCAAAATCTTTCATATTTTTAACCAAGAATTGCTCGGTGGGCCTGTTCAAGCCGCGAGGCAACTGTTCCATCTATTACTTCGTCACCAATCACAACGTGAATCCCGCCGAGAACCTCCGGGTCCAGTCCGACATTGAGTCGGACTTCGCTGCCTTTGAGGCTGGACAGTACAGCGACCAGCCGCTGGGTTTGATCCTGCGAAAGGGGTTTTGCCACCCGCACCTGTGCGACCATCCGTTGACGTTGCGCTGCGGCTAAATCACCCAACCGACTGATCACTGAATCAAGCCGGCGTCCATGCAGGTGCGAGACTGCGTATTCGAGCAACTCCCTTGTCGCGGAAGTCGCATTAGTGTGAAGTAATTCCGCCACAATCGCCGACTTACTACTACCCACGGTTGCCGGATTGGTCAGCGCCATTTGGAGGTCCGCCGATTGATCGACAGCACGCCCAAACAGAAATATTTCTTCTTCGGTTGCATCAAGGGTGTTCTCGTTTTGCGCTGCCGTGAGAATCGCTTGTGCGCCGAGTTCTTCCAGTGCTAGAACCAAATCCACGTCCTCTGACCAGCGCTGCGCCACCGCGATCACGAGTAGTTCCGTAGCTGCGATTCCCACTCGCGTGCCAAAAACCTCAGCGGCAAGGCTTTTACGAATCTCAACTCCTTGCCCAGAATCGGCCAAAGCGAATCGCAAAACATTTTCCGAGTCAAGTAGAGCCGCAATGGAGAACAATTCGCTGCCAATTTCGGCGCGATTAACCTCACCCGACAACTGCTCCAAAGCCCCGCCGCATAGCGCCAGTGCATCTCGACTTGATCCCAGCATTAGTTTGCGGCCGTCCGCTCAAGGTCTGCGATGAATGAGTCCACCGTTGCGGCAACCCGTGCATCATCTGACAATGCTTCCCCCACGACCTTGTCAGCCAATGTCAATGCGAGTTCACCCACTTGGCGGGTAAGAGCAGCGACTGCTTGTGCACGCTCAGCAGCCATAGCTGCTTCTGCCGAAGCGGTCACAACCGCGGCCGCGCTACGGGCTTCGTTCCGTGCTTCCTCGATGATTGCTGTGCGGTCGGACTGCGCAGCAGTGCGAATTGCAGACGCTTCCTCGCGCGCGCCGGCGAGCTGTTTTTGGTACTCAGCGAGGACCGTGGCAGCTTCTTCTTCAGCCTTACCAGCTCGTTCGAGGCCACCTTCAATCAAATTTGCCCGCTCGTCCAGGGTGACCTTAATTTTTGGCAAGACAAACTTTGCTAGTCCACCGAATACGATCAGAAACGCGATGAGACCAATGATCAGTTCGTCAAGTGGTACTGCAAGCACTGATGGCATTTCCTCGCTCTCAGCGGCGAGGAGTGTGGCAAATTCAAACATATGAGCCTCTTTCCCTGTCTAGGTTGACTGATTCGCGCTTAAGTGTGAATCAGGTACCGAAGACGAAAGGAACAACGAAGCCGATGAGAGCCAAGGCTTCAGCAAGTGCGAAACCAAGCAGCATGTTCTGGCGAATAATGCCGTATGCCTCAGGTTGGCGAGCAATTGCTTGCACACCCTGACCGAAGATAATACCAATACCGATACCTGGGCCAATGGCCGCAAGGCCGTAACCGATTGAGCCAATGGAACCGGTGAGTTCCGCGAGAAGCGACATATCGTTTCCTTTTCATTGCGCACCGGCATCTGCCGGTCTGGTGGTTTAGATCAACTGAGTTGATGTGTACTTTTCAATTTTATATTCAGTTGTAAGTCTTGCCTGATCCTGATCTATTCTAGTGTTCCGCGTGTAGCGCACTCCCAATGTAGACAGCAGCGAGCAAAGTGAAGATATAGGCTTGAAGCGCCTGGATAAATGCCTCAAAGCCAGTGAGCAGCACGGCCAAACTGAAACTTGCGGCCGAACCCAAAATCCCAATAACGCTGAAGCTCAACAGGTAAAAGGCCGCCACACTAAATGTGGCAAGGAGAAGATGGCCGGCGAACATATTGGCAAATAGACGTACTGCGTGCGTAAATGGACGCACGAGGAAGTTTGAAATCAATTCGATCGGGGTGAGCAGAATGTACATTGCTTTGGGCACACCGGGAGGAAACATGATGTTCTTGAAGAAGCCAACGAAGCCTTGCTTGTAAATCCCTAGTGGCACCCACGTGACGTAGACAATTATTGCGAAAGTGACCGGAATTGCGAAAATAGAGGTGACGGGCAGCTGCGCTCCCGGTACAACACCCCAGAAGTTAAGGATCCATACGAGAAAGAAGAAAGAGAACAGGAATGGAATGAATTTATCTCCACTTTTTCCAATCGTCTCGCGAACGATTCCATCGCGAATGAAAAGGTAACCGAGCTCACCCACGTTTTGTGCGCCACGGGGCACAAGTTTCGGCTTTCGAAATGCGTAGCCAAAAAATCCGAGGATGAGAACAACCGCCAAAAACAGCAGGAAGGTTACTTTCGAGATGTTGAAGGCTAATCCTCCAATGGTGAAACTCAAGATCGCGTCAAATTGGAAAATTTCAGCACCTGGCGCGGGGAACCCACAGCCAGAGAAAAGGTGACAGTCAGGTCCGCCGGAGGCTACAACACCAAACGCCATTAACGATCCCCTTCAAATGTTGATCCCATCGGCCCCATTGGGCTCTGCTCGATCACTTCATTTTCTCGGGATAACCCGGTGAAAATCAAGTAATACGAGAGTCCGAGGCCAATTAATGCTCCGACTGCCATAAACAGTGATCTGTGTCCTAACCACAAGGAGAGAACAAATCCCAGCCCCGTATATAAAATCAAGCCGGCTATCAGTCGGCTTGAAATTATCCACGCAGCATTGTCCATCGCAGCGAACTCACGTACCGGTGCATTCCCTGTAATCGAACGTGCGCGCGAACGGTACCATTGCGGATCACCCAAGGAGCCTTCGGGTTGATCAAGATTGCCTGTCATGTGCCACTCTCGTGAGAATTCGTTGTTTGACCCGCATTCGGGTCAACGTAAAGCACTTTGGTGGTACTAAATATCCACACTTCTAGAGCCGTCCATGTCAGAGTGCAGACCAAAATTGCAATGGCAAAAGCCTTGGTATTAAAGGCTGTAGTGTCCGCAAGCAATACCAAAATTACCATCAAGGCCCCGATTTTTATTAAATACAAAGTCAAAGCCATGGTCAATGCCATTTGCGGGTTATTGCGCAGTACGGTTCCTAGTGCAAACTGGCCAATTGAGAAAAATGCTATGACCAACACAGTGCCTAACGCGGCGCCCAACGCGGCTGAGCCACCAGCAACCCACCCGGCAACAATCACAACAATCACGCCAGTCACAGCCGTACCCAGACCTGCTCTGCGCAGGACCAGTGAGTCGATACTGCGTGCACTAGGCACTGAAAAACACCTCGCAGCTGGTTAGACGAGCGATTACTGACCCGCTCTCATTTGGCCCCTACGCTATCGCATATCCACAGGATCCGGCTAACCGATTCGACCAATTCGTCGATTCTGCGGTTCAACCTTCCCCTCGCCCGACACCGCAGACGTACGTGTGACCAGAAAAACCACAATTAACACACCGATTGCGGTGCCAACCCCTGCATAAATCAGCGGGAAAAATGCGACAGCTAACGCCGCTCCAGCAATCAAGGCAGTCCACGCATACATCAGGGAGACGGCTCGCCGTTGCGAATGGCCCATTTCCAATAGTCGGTGATGTAGGTGTCGTTTATCCGGTGCGAACGGGTTACGTCCGGCCCTTGTACGCCTGATCACCGCAAGAACCAGGTCTACTAACGGCAGCGCCATAACGGCAAAGGGCAAAATTAATGGCAGCAGCGTTGGCAGGAAAACGCCACTAGACAGGGCGCTCGGGTCCACTTGCCCAGAAAGCGTGATTGTTGCAGCAGCCAAGAGCAGGCCCAGGAGCATCGAGCCCGTGTCCCCCATGAATATTCGGGCTGGGAACAAGTTATTCGGCAAAAAGCCCAGTCCCATGCCGACCAAAACCACACTCACCAAAGTCGCAAGAGTCGCACGCTGTAGCCCAAGTTCAACCGAGAGTACATACGCATACACAAAGAATGCTCCGGCGGCTACCGCCACGATACCAGCAGCCAACCCATCAAGACCATCGACAAAGTTGATGGCATTAATACTTACTACAACAACAATTACCGTGAGTAGAACACTCGTTAATGGGTCAAGAACGAATGTTCCACCAATGGGTAACCAAATTATGGCGACCCCCTGAAAAGCCATGACACCTGCCGCGAGAACTTGGCCGGCGAGTTTGGTGGGTGCGTCAAGTCCCCACTTGTCATCGACGATGCCCAACATAACGATAATGGCCGCCCCTGAGAGCAGCGCGACGATCGTGGTCGATCCATCAAAAACCGCGCTCATCATGGGAAGTTTGCTCGCGAGTAGGAGGCCAGCTAGCAGTCCACCTGCCATAGCCAGCCCACCCAGTCGTGGGGTGGGCGTGTCATGCACGTCACGATCACGAACTGGCGCAATTATCCCCCACCGAATTGCCAGAGCGCGTACGGGAGGAGTCAAGAAATAGGTCACTGCGGCAGCTGCAAAAAGACACAGCATGTATTCGCGCATGACCTACTCCTCTCGATTTAATCCCGTGGATACGCCGGGAAAGCGGATACGAGTTCATTTGCGCGTGCAGCGATGTCCTCAATAGGTTCACTCTGGCGCACAGCACGATCAATAAGATCGGCGATGACATCCATTTGGTCTACACCCATACCCTGGGTCGTCACTGAGGGAGTTCCCACTCGAATACCTGAGGCAACAGATGGAGGCAAAGTGTCAAATGGAATTGCATTCTTATTCAGAGTGATCCGCCCAGCATCACAACGGACCTCCGCTTCACTGCCATTGACTCCGATCCCAGAAAGGTCGATGAGCGCCAGATGGGTGTCCGTCCCACCACTCACCGGACGCATCCCCCGCTTTGCCAATCCCGCTGCCAACGCCTGCGCGTTAAGCACAACTTGCTGAGCGTACCTTTGATATTCGGGCGTACTTGCTTCTTTGAGTGCCACAGCTTTTGCGGCGACCGCGTGCATCAGCGGGCCGCCCTGCATCATTGGGAAAACGGCCTTGTCAATTGTTGCCGCATGCTCCTCCTTGCACAAAATCATTCCGCCACGCGGTCCACGCAAAACTTTGTGGGTGGTAAAGCACACCACATCTGCATACGGCACAGGGCTGGGAATGGCCTTCCCCGCAACCAGACCAATAAAGTGCGCGGCATCAACCATAAGGATGGCACCCACTTCATCAGCAATTTCACGGAATCCAGCGAAGTCAATGAGTCTGGTATACGCGGTCGCACCACAAATAATCATTTTGGGCTTATGCTCAACAGCCAACCGACGCACTTCCGCCATATTAATTAAATCGGTCTCCGGGGCGACACCGTAGGACACCACATTGAACCATTTCCCAGAAAAACTCACCGCAGAACCATGAGTGAGATGACCGCCGTGCGGCAAACTCATGGCCAATACGGTCTCCCCTGGTTTCACAAAGGCACCGTAGGCCGCAAGATTGGCACTTGCACCAGAATGCGGTTGAAGGTTTGCATGGTCGGCCCCAAAAAGCTGTTTTGCCCGCTCGATGCCAATTGTTTCCGCGCGGTCAACCTCTGAGCATCCGCCGTAGTAACGCTTGCCCGGATAGCCTTCGGCGTATTTATTACTTAGCGTTGAGCCAAGCGCCGCTAATACCGCCGGTGAGGTGAAGTTCTCGCTCGCAATAAGTTGCACACCTCCGCGAGCTCGTTCCAACTCAGAAAGCAAGATTTCAGCGATCTGCGGGTCTTGCGCCTCAAGCTCAACAAAATCTGGTCCCCAAAAAGTCATGCGGTCATATTCCTCTCACACATAAGAATCAATATCTACACTGAATCTCCAGCACACCTCAGTCTAGGGGCTCACCATGAAACCCGCCCCTACTCGAGGGTCGATTCCCGTGAGCTAATGAACTCGATGAGGCCCTCGTGCGCAATGACCCCTTCTCGAAGGATTTTTGGCTCACCGCCGCTGCAATCAATTATTGTGCTTGTACTGCCGCTAGCCAGGTCCCCAGCCGCGATCAGTACCGACACGTGATCCACATCACACGCATCAAGGTCAACATTTTGGGTGATCTGCGGCATTCCTATCGGCTGAGCGCTTGACGATGCCAATGGGCCGGTCGTTCCCAGCAATTCCAACAAAAATGGGTGTCGAGGCATCCGTACCGCGACTGGCGCATCGGCGGGGTGATCCCACGCCAATGTTGTCCCTGCCGAGAGGAGCAAGGTCAACTCGCCCGGCCAATAACACTCCATTAATTCGCGGGCGATTTGCGGAATAGAAGAGGTGATCCCAGAGACCGCATTCGCGTTGGGCACCAGAACTGTCAGTGGTACCTGCGGTCCCAGCCCACGGTACTCGCGCAGGAGCGCGGTTCCCCGTAAAGAGAAGGCGTCGGTGACCACGGCATACTGCGACTCCGTAGGAACGATTACGAGCCCGCCCCGCCGCACCGTCGAGTAGGCCATTGAGATGGCTCTATCCCGATTGTGCAGGTCACCTGCATCGATTCGAACGCTCACACTCTGAGCCTAAACCCGAGTGGCCATGGTGAAACGAGGTCGCTGGTTGAAGTCCAGCCGGTCAGTGACCTCTGCAAACAAGGGCTCCCCCAAGCTCCCCGGGACATAAATCGCCAGCCCTTCATCAAGATGAACTTGCTTGAGGAGGTTCACCACGCTGGCATCGCCAGCCTCTGTGCCTTGAACATCAGCATGCTCCACTACAAGTAGTCCCCCGGACTTGAGAAGCATGGCAGCAGTTTTCGCAATTCCTCGAATGACATCGAGCCCATCGCTGCCACCATAAAGCGCCACTGTCGGCTCATGAATACGGACTTCAGGATCACGTGGAGTCATACCAATCGGGATATACGGGGGGTTGCAGGTAACAACATCGCACTTACCCGCCAATTTCGAAAATACACTTGCAGTAAAATCAGTTGCATCCATTTGGTGAATCTCGACCGGAATTTCACACTCGAATCGGCTCACATTTTGCTCCAGCCACACAAATGAATCAGGACTCATTTCCACCCCGACTACTCTGGCACCGGGAACCTCAAGTGCCAGTGACAACGCAATGGCCCCTGATCCCGAACACAGATCCACTGCAATTGGATTTTGGCATTCACGTAAGAAACGAATTGCCGCCTCGGCCACCAATTCACTTTCCGGCCTAGGAACAAAAACTCCCGGTCCAACGTTGAGCTCAATTCGCCGAAATGGAGCAGTGCCCGTTAGGTGTTGCAGCGGAATTCGGCTAATGCGCTTAGCTAATAGTCTTTCAAAGGCAACGCGGTCTTCCTCGTTAACATTGTCCTGCATAAACAGGCGATTTCGCGCAACGCCAAGGACATGAGCCAACAACTGGGCCGACTCCGTTGACGCTGACTCAATCTCCGCATTGGAGAGTCGACGCTGAGAGTCAACCAGAATGTCGCGGATGGTGCTCACGCTGAGGGCTCTGCCAACCGACTTTGTTGGTCTGCGCTCATACAGGCTTCAATCACTGCGTCCAGATCGCCATCAAGGATCTGATCCAAGTTGTGCGACTTAAAGCCAACCCGATGATCATTGAGCCGATTCTCGGGAAAATTGTAGGTTCGGATTCGTTCACTGCGGTCTACAGTACGTACTTGGGACCGTCGGATATCGGAAGCCTCCTTGGCTGCAGTGTCTTCGGCAACTGCAAGAAGCCGCGCCCGCAAGATTCGCAAGGCTTGTTCCCTGTTTTGTAATTGACTCTTTTCATTCTGGCAAGAAACCACAACACCCGTGGGGATATGTGTGATTCGAACCGCAGAATCCGTGGTGTTAACACTTTGACCACCAGGCCCAGAAGACCTATACACGTCAATCCGTAAATCATTGGGGTCAATCGTGACGTCAACATCTTCAGCCTCGGGCGCAACCATGACACCGGCCGCCGACGTATGGATGCGGCCCTGAGACTCGGTGACAGGAACTCGTTGTACGCGGTGAACGCCGCCTTCAAAACGCAAACGCGCATAGGGTCCTTCACCAGGTCCTGGGGCTCCCTTAAACTTCACCGCAATTGAGACATCCTTGTAACCGCCCAGGTCCGACTCGACTGCATCGAGAACTTCGGTGGCCCAGCCACGGCGCTCCGCGTAACGCAAATACATGCGCATGAGGTCCGAAGCAAAAAGTGCCGATTCGTCTCCACCTTCACCGGCCTTGATCTCTACGATCACATCTTTGTCATCCATCGGATCACGTGGCAGGAGCAATTCCGTCAGTTTTTCCGCGAGGACTGCTTGTCTGGGGAGCAACTCATCAGCTTCAGCTGCGAATGCCTCATCTTGATCAGCGAGTTCCCGAGCGGCTTCCAGGTCCGATGTCACCGCCAGCCAGTCACGATATGCGGCAACTATCGGACGCAGAGCTGCGTACCGGCGCCCAAACTTGCGCGCCTGTGCTTGGTCGGCATGAATTGCCGGGTCAGCCAACCCTGCTTCGACCTCGTCGAGTTCACTTTCAAGCTGGGCACATGATTCGAACATGATTCGCTCCTGAACTTGCGCTCGTTACTGAGCGGTGGACTAAAAAACGGACGCCGCTCAGGGACCGACCGCGCGACGGGGGAGACACGCGGCCGATTCCAGAACGGCGCCCGGGAAGTAACTAGTCAGATTCTACTTTTTCGTCCTTGGCAGGAGCGGTCCCGTAGCGGTTTTGGAACTTCGCTACCCGGCCACCGGTGTCAAGAATCTTCTGCTTACCCGTGTAAAACGGGTGGCAATTTGAGCACACATCAGCGTGGATGGTGCCGCTCTTGGAGGTGCTACGTGTCTGGAAGGTACTGCCACAAGTGCAGGTCACCGTCGTCTCGACGTAATCTGGATGAATACCAGCCTTCATGTCCTTCTCCTTCATCATTGCCCGGGTCGACACTTTCGACGCGATTTTCATGCGAGGGCAGAAAACCTTGTATCAATCGAAGTCCCGTGAACCGGTTGCTCTTAGTATGCCATGTCAATTACAGGCCGGATTTTGGTCCCCCTGACAGTTAGTCCTCGTTGTCACTGCCACCTGAAACCGACGGCGTGGTCTTTTGAACTTGCTTGAGAAACTCGTAGTTGGTTTCGGTCTCACGAAGCTTGTTGAGCAGCAGCTCAATTGATTGCTGTGGATCCAATGCGTGCAGCACTTTGCGCAGAGTCCACACAATCTTGAGCTCTTCGGGTGAGAGCAATAGTTCTTCCTTGCGGGTTCCGGATGGATCAACGTCTACAGCCGGGTAAATCCGCTTGTCTGCCAATCGACGATCAAGTTTGAGTTCCATATTGCCGGTCCCTTTGAACTCCTCAAAAATAACTTCATCCATCCGAGAGCCAGTCTCAACCAGTGCCGTGGCCAAAATAGTCAGCGAGCCACCATTTTCGATATTTCGCGCAGCACCAAAGAATTTCTTCGGCGGATAGAGAGCAGTTGAGTCCACACCTCCGGAGAGAATCCGACCTGAGGCGGGTGCTGCCAGGTTGTATGCCCGTCCCAACCGGGTCATTGAGTCGAGAAGTACAACAACGTCCTGACCAGACTCGACCAGTCGCTTTGCCCGCTCGATGGCTAACTCAGCAATAATCGTGTGGTCTTCAGCCGGGCGATCAAATGTCGAAGCGATAACTTCACCTTCGACACTGCGCTGCATGTCAGTAACTTCCTCGGGGCGCTCGTCAACCAACACGACCATAAGATGGCAATCGGGGTCATTCGTAGTGATTGCGTTAGCAATCGCTTGCAACACCATGGTTTTTCCCGCTTTTGGCGGAGACACAATCAGCCCACGCTGGCCCTTGCCAATTGGTGACACGAGGTCGATTACCCGCGTGGTCAGGTTTGAACTGGTTGTCTCCAATCTCAGTCGCTCCTGCGGATAGAGCGGAGTCAACTTCGAGAAATCTGGACGGTTCTTGGCAGTTTCAATGTCTAGTCCGTTTATGGACTCGACTTTGACCAAGGGATTAAATTTTTCGCGACGTTCTCCCTCGCGAGCTTGTCGCACCGAACCGATTACCGCGTCGCCCTTGCGGAGTCCATATTTACGAACAAATGAGAGGGAGACATACACATCATTCGGGCCTGGAAGATAGCCACTGGTGCGCACGAAAGCGTAGTTGTCTAAGACATCCAAGATGCCGGCTACTGGAAGCAGTACGTCGTCTTCGGTGAGTTCGGGCTCGTATTCGTTCATGCCGGTCTGACCGCTAGGGCGACGGTTTCCCTGCCGATCACGACGATCTCTTCTATTCCGATTGCGGCTGCGGCTATTGCGATCCTCAGACCCGCTATTGCGATCCTCATCGCCGTCATTGGAATTGCGATCACTGTTATTGCGATCATTGTTATTGCGATCACGGTTATTGTTATTTCGACTATTGCGATTGTTGTTATTACCGCTATTGCGATCTCCGCGTCGCTGTTCCTGCTGCGAATCCTCGCCTGAATCGGATTTAGCGGGCTCATCTTGCGTTTGTGTGTGGGCCGTATTTTCTTTTGGCTCTTTTTCAGGCGCTGACTTGGGCGCTGCTCGGCGGGTACTGGCTTGATTTTGACGTTCGCCAATCGCTGAGACTAAATCTGATTTGCGCATGGCGCTCGATCCTGCAATACCGAGTTGTTGTGCAAGTTGCTTCAACTCGGGCAGCAGCATTCCGGAGAGCCCATCTGTGCGACGCTTTGAATCTGTTGTTTCTGACACTCAATAATTCCTTTGTGTGTAAGGGCGAAAGTGCCCTGGGCCAAACATGATTACGTTTGTGAGATACCCGTTAAAAAATGGAACTGTGCCCCCATTAAGGCTTCTATTCACATAAATCGCTTCTGCAGATATTTATGAATGTGATTCTTAAAGGGTGCTCGCCACGACTGTGGAGGACCCAAGGCTAACACAAGGAGAAGTGGCCTGTGTGCAAGGGCCTAAACCGGGAGTGGGACAGCCCTAACCCCTTCGAAATCGACGGGAACAGCGATGCGAGTCCAATCCTGCGGAACAACTGACAGCGCCTCTTCAAGTTCACTTACGTGATTGCGGTTTATTAACAGCAAAACGGCAGGCCCAGCTCCGGAAGTCATTGCAGCCATTTTGCGTTCCCGAAGTGCGGAAATAATCTTTGTTGTTTCGGGATACATCTGCGCTCTAGCATCTTGATGTAAACGATCAGATGTCGCCTCCCACAGAAGACCTGGGTCTTGGGAAATCGCGTAAACCAGCAATCCGGTTCGCGAAAGATTGTGACACGCTGCCGAACGGTCAACCTGCTGCGGCAACACTCCGCGAGCTTTGCTCGTTGCTAATTCATGAGGTGGAATCAGCACTATCGGCACTACGTCTTCATGAACTGAAGGCTGCACCGCGCCCGCTTCATTACTAGTTTCAAGCCAGCTCACGTTGAAACCTCCGTATAGGGCAGCCGACAAGTTGTCCGGATGGTTTTCAAACTGAAGTGCCATATTAAGAATTTGTCGATTCGACATGAGATCCTCGCCCCCCTCAACGAGAGAGCGGGCCATAGCTAATCCGCCAATGACAGCCGATGCTGACGAACCCAATCCTCGGCCATGGGGAATGGCATTGCGACATTTAAGGATGAACCCTGGTGGAACTGCATTCATTGCCGAAAACCCACGATTTATTGCTTGGACGACCAAATTCGTCTCATCTGTGGAAACAGCGCCCGCCCCCTCGCCTTCCACATCAATTTTGATGCCTTCGTCGTTCGTTACCATTGCCGTTAATTCGTCATGAACCGCGAGTGCCAGCCCCATCGAGTCAAACCCGGGACCCAAATTGGCACTGGATGCCGGCACAAGAATTCGAACGGCACCCGACACAAAAGTCATAGAATCAGCCCACTAAGCCTAGTTTTTGTGCCGCAAGGTCCACATCAACTGGGATGCTCACCGGGTCAGCAGCATCTTCAAGCGCCCATTGTGGGTCTTTGAGGCCGTTACCGGTCAACGTGCAGGTGATCACCGAGTCTTTCGGCACCTGCCCTGCGGCATGCATTTTGAGCAGCCCAGCCACACTCGCAGCACTAGATGGCTCGCAGAATAAACCTTCTTTCTCAGCGAGGAGGTGATAAGCAGCCAAAATCTCCTGATCCGTCACAGAATCAATGTGCCCACCGGATTCATCGCGCGCTGAAATTGCCCTATCCCATGAAGCCGGATTACCAATGCGAATCGCCGTGGCGATAGTTTCAGGCTCTGATACGCGGACCCCGGTCACTAAAGGCGCGGCTCCTTCTGCCTGGAATCCCCACATGGCCGGCGATGCGCTGGTAACTCCCGAGCTTTGGTATTCCTGAAAACCCTGCCAATAAGCCGTGATGTTGCCCGCATTCCCCACCGGAAGGCAATGAATATCTGGCGCTTGACCCAACCGATCAATGATCTCAAATGCCGCCGACTTCTGGCCCTCAATCCGAACTGGATTGACGCTATTGACCAAAGCAACCGGGTAATTCTCGGAAAGTTCACGGGCGAGAACCAGACAATCATCGAAATTGCCTTCCACCTGAAGCAGCACCGCACCATGAACAACAGCTTGGGCGAGTTTTCCCATGGCGATCTTGCCTTTAGGGATCAGCACTGCGCAGGTCATGCCGGCCTTGACCGCATAAGCCGCGGCACTGGCAGACGTATTACCCGTTGAGGCACAAATAACGGCTTTGGCTCCTTCGCTCGCCGCATGCGAGATGGCCATGGTCATGCCGCGATCTTTAAACGAACCGGTCGGA
Organism: Actinobacteria bacterium UBA4426; assembly: GCA_002390705.1. GTDB lineage: Bacteria > Actinomycetota > Actinomycetes > S36-B12 > S36-B12 > UBA4592. Next base: position 58,352 of record DGQA01000050.1, read on the forward strand.
TTCGCGCCTTCATATTTTAGCCAAACAGATCCACCCACCGCTTCGCTCACAGTGCACGCGTAGACCAGCGGAGTCCCCCCTTCGCCCAAACTCACAATTGGGGCGGATTTGTCAAGCGGCATCCGGTCGCGATACTCCGTGATTACTCCACGCCATTGATGTGCCATTTAATCTTCACCTTCAACTCTCATGACACCGACAACTTTGCGGACCTCATCCATTGATTCGAGTTGATCAACGGTAGCTTTTAGCGCTGCTTCGCTTCCACTATGCGTTCTCACAATTAGCCCGGCCTCTGAACCTTGTCCTTCTTGCCGCACCACCTGAATACTCACTCCATGCGAAGCAAATGCGTGCGCAATTTGTGCGAGAACTCCGGGCCGATCCTGTACGTCGAGGTTCACGTAATATCGTGTGTGAGCGCGTCCGATATCGAGCACTTCTAGACCCAAATAAGTACTTTCGCCTGGGCCACGGCCCCCTAGGACCCGGTGACGTGCAGCAGCTACCACATCACCCAAAACCGCGCTCGCGGTTGGATCCCCGCCAGCGCCGCGCCCATAAAACATCATTTCTCCAGCAGCTTCCGCCTGCACAAAGACGGCGTTAAATGAACCACGCACATTTGCCAAAGGATGGTGCAGAGGAATCATCGCTGGGTGCACCCGCACAACAATTCCATCTTCTTTCTCCTGGGTACCGACTAATTCAGCAATTGCAAGCAGCTTGATTACAAAACCCATGTCGCGCGCAGCAGCGATATCGGCCTTGGTGACGTTACCGATTCCCTCACAATAGACATCGGCCAAAGTGACCCGGGTGTGAAAAGCCAACTCAGCAAGAATGGCGGCTTTGGCCGCTGCATCAATTCCGTCAACATCGAGGGAGGGGTCGGACTCTAGGTAACCCAGCGCATTCGCCTGGTCAAAAACCTCGGCGTAGTTGGCTCCTTCCTCATCCATTTTGGTAAGCATGAAATTGGTAGTTCCATTGACTATTCCCATAACTTTCGTGACTCGGTCTCCTGCAAGGGACTCACGCAGTGGTCGAATTAGTGGGATAGCTCCCGCAACAGCAGCCTCAAAATATAGGTCAACGTCAAACCGCTCTGCCGCTGCGTACAATGCCGCGCCGTCTTCTGCCATCAGTGCTTTGTTAGCGGTTACGACACTTGCCCCGGCTTCCATTGCTGAAAGTATGAGCGAGCGCGCCGGTTCAATCCCACCCATTACTTCGATCAGAATGTCCGCCCCGGACAAAGCCACCGATTCTAAATCTTGGGTGAGTAGCGACTGGGCAATTCCTACCCGAGGCTTATTAATGTCTTTGACTCCAACCGCGACTAACTCAAAGCCGGCCCCGACTCTGTGCGCCAAATCGTGTTGATGACGGGCTAAGAGCTTGGCAACGGAAGATCCCACCGTCCCCGCACCCAACATGGCGATGCGTACTGGTGGAGCAGATTTATCACGCTCTGACATGAATCTCCTCAAATAAAAATTGCCGGGGTCCGCAGGCTTAGTCTGCCAAAGCAGAATACCGCCGGTGCATTAGCCGGCAAATGGATCAAGTGCCAATAGGTCATCAAAAGTTTCTCGTCGTAAAACTAGTTGGCTTGCTCCCTCACGAACTGACACAACAGGAGGCCGGGGAACCTGGTTGTAATTGGAAGCCATAGAGCGGCAGTAAGCGCCGGTAGCCGCAACAGCGATCAAGTCACCCGGCGTAATGTCTCCAGGTAGCCAAGCATCACGCACCACGATGTCTCCTGATTCACAATGCTTTCCGACTACCCGACAAAGAACCGGCTCACTTGATGAGTTCCTTGAGACCAGAGCCACCGAATATTGAGCCCCATAAAGTGAAGTTCGAATGTTGTCGCTCATACCACCGTCAACCGAAACATAAGTGCGCTCACCGTGATCGAGTTTCACTTTCTTAACTGTCCCTACCTCATAAAGAGTGATCCCGGCTCGGCCCACGATGGCCCGCCCCGGCTCAAAGCACAGAGCGGGTACAGCGATACCCACATTCTCGCACTCCCGATTCACGATGTCTTTGATCTCGTTTGCCATGAGCACAACTGACAACGGGTCATCTTCTGGGAGGTAAGCGATCCCCATTCCCCCACCCAGGTTAAATTCTTGGCAAACAATTCCCTGGGTGTCGTAAATCGCGTGCGCAACCGACACGACACGGGCAGCAGCGATTTCGAACCCTGCAGAGTCGAAAATTTGGGATCCAATATGTGAATGCAAGCCGACAAAATTCAATGACGGCAGTTTGGCAATGCGACGAACTGCCTCTTCCACATCGCCTTCTTGCACCGAAAGTCCAAATTTTTGATCCTCATGGGCGGTGGCAATAAATTCATGTGTGTGAGCCTCAACGCCCACTGTTGCCCGGACCAACACGTGCGCTACTACATTCAGATCCGCGGCGATTGCCGCCACTCGCACAATCTCGTCAAATGAATCGATGACAATTCGACTCACTCCATAAACGAGCGCAGATCGAATTTCCCCCTCAGACTTATTGTTTCCATGCATGAGCAATTTGTCACCCGGGATTCCTGCGCGAATTACGATAGCCAGCTCGCCACCGGATGCGACATCAATTCCCAGTCCTTCTTCAGCCACCCAACGTGCCGCGGCAACGCTAAGAAAAGCCTTCGCGGCGTAATAAACAGTCCCGCTTTCGTTGTCAGCAAGATAGGCGCGCGCAAATTCGCGCGCCCGTTCACGCACATCTTGCTCATCAAAAATAAAAAGTGGTGTGCCAAACTCCGACGCAAGGGTAATAACGCCCTGACCACCAATGCACAGTTCGCCGCTATCTGTTCTTTCGGCACTGTCGGGCCACACATGGGTTTGCACCGGATCCAGAATTGAGACAGGCGCATGTGGTTCCTGCGCCATCTGAGCATGACGCGGCCCAGCGGGATGTGCTTGCATGATGCGAGTCTACCGGTCGTTACATCTTTTCACGAGCGGTGACTCCAAGGAGTTCCAGGCCGTTTGCGAGCGTCTGCTGGGTTGCCGCACACACCCACAATCGAGCAATATGGACGGAACCAAGCTCTTCATCAGAGCGGGGCAAAACTCGACATGCATCATAGAAACGATGGTAGGCACTGGCCAATTCCTCAAGAAAGCGAGCTACCCGGTGAGGTTCGCGCAGTTCCGCAGCCGCTGCAATAACTGCCGGGAACTTTTCGATGACTCCAAGGAGCTCATTTTCCTGTTCCATATCAAGTAATTCGGGAATAAATGCACTCTCGCGCCATTTCGCTCCGATGTCCTGGGCGTTACGCAATACCGAACTGATGCGCGCGTGCGCGTACTGCACATAGAACACCGGATTATCATTTGCTTTGCGCGCGATTTCCTCAAGATCGACAACTAGCGGGGTCTCAACCGGGTACCTGGCTAGGGTGTAACGCGCTGCATCTACCCCAACTTCTTCAACGAGTTCTTCCAACGTGACGATTTGGCCCGAGCGCTTTGACAGCTTGACCTCCACTCCACCACGTGTAATTTTCACTAATTGACCGATCAAAATCTCGATATTCTCATGCATATTGTCACCCGCGCATGCCGCCACCGCTCGCAAGCGGTTGACGTATCCATGGTGGTCCGCACCCAGCAGATAAATTGCCGTGTCAAATCCGCGCATTCGCTTGTCAACGTAATAAGCAGTGTCCGCGGCAAAATAAGTTCTCTCGCCGTTCTCCTTTATTAGGACCCGATCTTTATCGTCTCCAAATGTCGTAGTCCGTAACCAGAGGGCGCCCTCAGATTCAAACACGTGACCCTGAGCCTCGAGGCGAGCTTGGGCCCGCTCAACCGCACCGGAGTCATAAAGTTTGCGCTCGGAATACCACACATCAAAGTGCGTTCGAAAAAGTTCAAGAACGTCTTTCTGCTGCTGCCACTGCAATGCATACGCCTCTTCACGGAAAGCAACCATTTGTTCTTCAGCCGGAAGTTGGCGAAACTCCGGATGTTCCCGATTTATCTGCGCGGCCAGATCTAAGATGTAGCCACCGTGATACCCGTCTTCTGGAACAGCCTCACCTGATGCAGCCGCCATGACGGATATTCCAAATTTATCCATCTGCACCCCGCGATCATTGATATAAAACTCGGTGGTTACGTCCGCACCTGCCGCGGCTAAAACTCGAGCCAAGGCGTCCCCCACTGCAGCCCACCGTGTGTGTCCAAGATGTAAGGGTCCTGTGGGATTGGCCGAGATAAACTCAACGTTGAAACTCTTGCCCAATAACGCGTCATTGCGACCATAGCCCGAGCCCAGGTGCACTACCCTCTCGGCAATTCCCCCTTGGGTCTGAGCGGAAAGCCTGATGTTCACGAAGCCCGGTCCCGCCACACTCACATCGGTAAACGCCGGATCAGCACTTAGCCGCTCGGCAATTTGGTTGGCGAGTTCCTTCGGTGGAAGACTCGAGTTCTTTGCGGCCACGAGCGCAATATTGGTGGCGTAATCGCCATGATCACGTGACTTCGGTCGCTCTAATGTGACTTCAACGCGAGTGGTCAATATTCCCTGCGCAAATAATTCGTCGACTATCCGTTGAACACTTTCGCGCGTGTCGTTAATTGCCACGGCGTGAGCGTATCTGCCTGCGCGTATGTCCTAACATAGAGTGCTCGTATGGCTTCCGAAGACGAGATTGACAAACTTCTGCGTGAAATCGCTGCCCAAGATTCTCCGGAGTCGGCACCCGCTCGCCACAAAGACTCCGACCTGCCTGCCCCACAGCGTGAATCTAGCTCCGGTGGGCGGATCGCCTACGCCGTGACTGGAGGCGTCATCATGGGTGTTGGCGGAGTGGCATCAGGCCTGCTTTTGCCCGGACTCACCATGATGAGTACTGGCGCTGGTGCCGCTGTTGGCGCCTTCTTGATCGCCCTCATCAGCGGACCCCCACGTTGGTTTTCGCGCTAGTCCACGATCACGGATCACGTCTTGAACAATCGATCCCGTGAAAAATCCGAGAAATACAAAATACGTCCAAATGAGAACCGCGATGGGTGCACCAAAGACAATTAAGGCCGAGGCCACGCTCGTCGATAGTTGCGCGTAGATCCCAAAGACTCCAACTGACAAGATGATAAGGCTCGTTGAGACGAGCAGTCCCGGAGACCGCCAAGTGATAAGTCCAGATGTCCCACTCGCGCGGCGCATAACAAACCACACCAAGAGGTACACGAATACCCCAGGAGCGAGCCACCCCAATTGATCGAAAATTTCCAAGAAAGTCGTTTCAATGTTAAGAGCGCTCAAAACCACTGGAACAACCGTGACGGCTAAGAGTGTTGCCACAATCCCGACAATCAAGATGAGAGCAAATAACGCAGATCTTGCTCGAGCCATCAATCCTGGTGCCCTGCGGATATTGTGGAAAATGTGATCGTGAACCTGAAGAAACCCGTAAACAACTTTTTGTGACACGTATACGGCCAGAATTATGCTGACAATTGTTGTCACCGTAACCGAACTTGTGGAGGCGGCTTGTGCCAATGTCGCCAGCGCATCAACGGCGGGTTCCAACCCGCTGAGCGAGTCCGGTCCTCGGCTGACGAACGAGTCCCACCCGGCCATGAACTGCTGGCGATCGAGGAACAGCCCTGCGATCGCACCCACAGCAATAGCGATTGGCGCTAAAGCCAAAATCACGTAATACGCCAAGCCCCCAGAAATTATTGACACGTTAAATTCACCAAAACGCGTGACAAAGTCGCGCCCAAATGAGATCGGCACGCTCACCAGCGGGCGACTCCGAAAGGAATTCAGCACCATTTGCACGCCAGCCACCACTCCATGCTTACATATTGGGTGCGCTGCTAACCTTGCGGTCCCCTGCCTCCGTAGCTCAGGGGATAGAGCGCCGGTTTCCGGTACCGTAGGTCGCAGGTTCGATTCCTGCCGGGGGCACAATGTCACACACGTCAGTCGACCCTCTAGCTACGCCACCTCGCCGTGTCGTGAATTTCGCGTACCCTGCCGGCTCTCTTTACCCGTATATCGTCGCAGCATTCGTGGGCATCCTCTTGATCTCCAATATTGGTGCAACCAAATTGATTGCATTTGGCCCTTTCATCACCGACGGTGGAGTCTTTCTCTTCCCGCTCACCTACATTATTGGCGATATTCTCAGTGAGGTGTACGGCTGGAAAGCCGCGCGCAGAGCAATTTTTACCGGATTTGCCATGTCGGTCCTGGCTGCATTTACTTTCTATTTGGTACAAATTTCCCCTGCTGCAGAAGCTTATGAGTTTCAAGGTGCCTTCGAATCAGTTCTTGGATTCGTACCCAGAATCGTGCTTGCCAGTGTCTTGGGTTACCTAGTGGGCCAATTACTTAACGCCTATGTGTTGGTGAAGATCAAGCAAAGAACAAAAGAAAAACACCTGTGGGCCCGCCTGATCGGCTCCACAATAGTTGGTGAATTTGCTGACACTCTAGTTTTTTGTACCGTCGCATTCTACGGTGTAATCACGGGCGCTGATTTCATTAATTATGTCTTAGTGGGATACCTCTACAAGACTTTGTTAGAGGTATTTTTTCTCCCGGTCAGCTACCCCGTTATCAAAGCAATCAAAAAACGCGAACCAACGTATTTTGGCAGCTAGGTTGTCTTCGCGTAGCGACCAGTTGTAAAGCGTGAAACCCAATCCTGCTTAAAATCAAAATAGGTTCCCGCTTGCATGTGCTCGCGAATTTGGTCCACCAAGTGGACCGTGAAACGCAGGTTATGAATACTCGCTAATGTTGGAAAGATCAATTCATTGGCTTTATCGGCGTGATGCAAATAACCCTGTGAATAATTCACGCAGGTATAGCAATCACATTCGTGATCAATCGGGTCGCTATTGCCTCTGCTGTATGCATTGGACACATTGAAACGCCCTTCCACGGTCAAAAGAGCCGAATTACGGGCATTGCGCGTTGGAGCCACACAATCGAATGTGTCAGCCCCGTTTTCAGCACCAACAAAAAGGTCCAAGGGCTCGCCAATCCCTAGCAGGTGTCGGGGTTTACCCTCTGGCAATTCATCCACGACCCAACCGATGATGGTTCCAAGAGTTTCCTTATCGAGAGCCCCACCGATTCCAAATCCATCAAAATCCAATTCACCTATTTCACGAGCAGCCTGCCTGCGCAAATCTTCGTAATGTGCGCCTTGGACCACACCGAAAAGCATCTGACGCGGCTTTTCAGCTCGATCAATGGTGAGTCGCTGATGTTCATCGATACACCTTTGAGCCCACTGTTGAGTGCGTCGCATTGCAGTCAATTGATACTCACGCGTATTCATCAAAGTCGTGCATTCATCGAATGCAAAAATTATGTCCGCGCCAATAGCATGCTGGACTTGCATGGAAACCTCCGCCGTAAAGCGGTGCATGCTTCCATCTAGGTGTGATTTGAAAGTCACTCCCTCATCATCGACGTGGGCCAACCGGTCTTTTCCTGGAGCGATTACGTCGCTCTCGACAGTGTTGGCGCTGTCCATCGATAATACTTTTTTGAACCCGACACCCAATGAAAGTACTTGGAATCCTCCACTGTCAGTAAATGTGGGCAGGGGCCAGTTCATGAAATTACCGAGCCCACCGGCACCATCAATGATTTCGGT